>ABYL01000149.1 GCA_000173575.1 Burkholderia sp. H160
CATACGTCTGCTGATCCTCGTTGAACCAGACGCCGTACGCGACGGTGCCCATCACGCCGAAGGTCAGCGCGCCCGCCGCCGCGAGGCACAGCGCGAGGCGGCCGAAGCGCGGCGGCGGCGCCCCTGATTCGTCCGTGCCTTCACGATCGAAGCCGGAGTACCGGCCGTCCGCTGCGAATTGACGCAAGTCGGTATCGTCGGGATCGGTAGCCATCGCAATACGCTCCGGGTAGTGCCACTTCTGGATGTCAAACTTGCGAGCTGACGCGCTCACGAGCAGGCCGGCAAACGGCGCGCGCGCTGCGTCCGCAAGCACTGTCCGATGAATGTAATCCTGTCGCGAACGGTCGACAACACATCGGCGTTGCGTTTCCGCCGCGCCTCCATCGTGCCTTGAACGACGCTCCCGGTGCCGCCTCAGCCGGCAAAAAAGCATGCAAATCTGGTAAAAGCTGCAACCGGATTGCAAGCCGACAGGCAGCCGTGCGTCAATCGTCGGCCGCTCCGCTCGATGCGACGTGGGTTCTGCGAAACGCGCCAGCGCGGTCGCTGTCTCGCACGCAACAACCGGGCCTGGCGGCTGGCTCGCGCAATGGTAAGGTCAAATCCGCGCGTGTCGCGAACGCGGCGTCGTGTCCAACGTCACTGGTCAGCATAAAAATCATGTCCAACCTGTATCAGCACAAGCCACTCACACCTTTTCGCCGGGCGCTTGCGCGCTTTTCTCTTTCTGAAACGGCCAAATACGCGAAGCTGACGCTCGGCCTGTGGATCGGTTTCGGCATTCCGTACCTGCTCGGCTACCCCGACGCAGCCGTGCCGCTCGCCGGCTCGACGATGCTGACGCTGGCGCTCGGAAGCTCGATTTCGGCGGCCAGAAGCTACTTCTACAAGCGGGTATTTTCGAATGTGGTGGCGATGCCGATCGCCACGCTGCTGATCTGGCTGACCGCGCCCGATTTGTGGCTCGGCGCGGCGCTGCTGCCGGTCGTGATTTTCAGCATCGTCGCGCTGCGGCCGTCGCTGTTCCAGATGACCAGCATCACGGTGCCGATCACACTCGTGCTCTATACCGGCGAACATATTCCGCTGCTCGAACTGCGCCTGATCGGCGTGGTGCTCGGCATGTTCCTCGGTTTCATCATCCAGCAGATTGCGTTTCCGCCCGATCACGGCTACTGGGCGAACACGCTCGTCAACGACGGCAACGAACTGGCCATCGACGCGGTCGCGCAACTGGCCGCGGGTCAGCTCGATAAAGCGCGGATCAAGCCGGCAGCCTCGAAGCTGCGCACGCTGAGCACGAACCTGAAGCAGGCCCATCAACTGCTGAAGACCGACCTCGAACAGGCGTGGGTGTCGCGGCATCTGAAGCGCAACGCGGTGCGGCTGCCGGTGTTCGCGTGCTATCAGGAGACCTTCGATTCGCTGGTCAATTTTCTCGAAACGATGGACACGTTTCACGACCAGTTCGCCGCGCTCGACGCCGGGTGGCGCGAAGCGTTTCACGCGCGGCTCGCGAGGCTCGTGGACGCGCACAGGCAACTGGCCGAGGCGGCGGACCTGCGGGTCGAGCGCCCGCCGCTCGCCACGCCGCCGCTGCAGATGGAGGACCTGCGCCAGTTGACCGAGGACCTGCCCGCGTCGAACGTGTTTACGAGCGTGTACCTCGGGCATCTGACCGGCTACGGGATTCTGCTGTGCCGGTTGAGTGAGCTGCATACCGCATGAGCGGCGCGGCTCGTTGCACGCTCACTCCACGGTAATGGTCGCCCTCATGTTCGGATGAATGCCGCAAAAGATCTTGTACACACCGGGTTTATCGAACTTGAACTGAAAGGTGTCATTCTGATCGAGCGCGGACGAGCGGAACAAGCCCGCATCACTGACCACGGTATGCGGCTCGCCGTCGAGATTTTTCCATGTGACTGTAGTGCCCGCCTTGACGGTCAGCTCCGTCGGCGTGAACGCGAAGCTCTTCATGAACATCGAGTTGGGGGCCAACGCGACGGTCTGTTGCTGCGGCTTCATTGGCA
The DNA here is from genome assembly GCA_000173575.1 of Burkholderia sp. H160. Classification (GTDB taxonomy): domain Bacteria; phylum Pseudomonadota; class Gammaproteobacteria; order Burkholderiales; family Burkholderiaceae; genus Paraburkholderia. Next base: position 2,037 of record ABYL01000149.1, read on the forward strand.
TTTGCATCGGCATGTTCATTTGCGCGAAACCGGGCCCCGCCGTTGCCGCCAGAATCGCGAGACTGGCGGGCAGAATCACGAGCGCACGGCCCATCGTCTTGATCAGCATCTCTGATCTCCTCAAGCGTTAAAGGGTGCGTGCCGTCAGGCGAGCGTCGTGTCAGCGACCGTTGCCTTCAGCGGATTACGCGCAATGCTGACGCTCGTCACGCCGAGCATCTTCGGCAACTGGTCGCTCGCGACCTTCAGCGGCCCCGGGCCCTCGCCGATGCCGGCGGTCGGCTGCGGATAGGCGGTCGAGCGCGCGGTGTGGAACGTCACGTTGCCCTCGACCTTCGTGACGATCTGATGAATGTGACCGTTCAGCACCGTTACCGAACCGAAGCGCTTCAGATAGCCCATCGCCTGCTCCGCATCGCCGGTGCCCCAGCCCCACGGCGCGTAGATCGTCCACATCGGCATGTGCGCGAACACGACGACCGGTGTGCTAGACGAGCGCCCCTTCAGATCGTTTTCGAGCCACTCGAGCTGCTCGTTGCCGAGCCCGCCGAGCCCGTTCGGCTTGAAATTCATCACGTTGACGAGGGCGACGAAATGCACGCCCTGGTGATCGAAGCTGTAATAGCCGCGGTTATCCGACGGCTTGCCGAAGCGGTTGAAGAACTCGGTGCCGGGTCCGTCGGTGACGTCATGCTCGCCGGGCACCGTATGTATCTCGGTGATCTTCAGGCCCGACATCAGTTGCGCGGCGAGATCGAACTCCGACGGTTTCGACAGATGCGTGATGTCGCCGGTGTGGATCGCGAGCGGCGGCCTCGCCGGCATCGCGTTGACGTATTCGATCGTCTGTTTCAGCGTGCCCGCGACGTCGGGATTCGCTTCCTTGTTGAAGCCGATATGCGTGTCGCTGATCTGCAGGAAAAGCGGCACGCCGCCCGCGGACTTCCCGGTGTTCGTGTCGGCCGCGAGCGCGAGCTCGACCGGCGTCAGCACGCCGCCGGACAGCATGAACACGGTGCCGAGGCCACCGTATGCAAGACACTTCAGCGCGCCTCGGCGCGCCGGATCGAATGAATGATGTGACGACATGTTGACCTCACAATAAGGATTCGCGGAACCGAACCAGGTTCGTGAGGCATGACTAGTGTGTTGCGGGTTTTATTCCCGCGTCGTGCGGAGAATGTGGGGGGTGATGCGTGTATGCGGATCGAAAGCAGAAAGTCATCGCCGCGACGGATTGCTAACCGAATTGCGCACTGACTTGCGCACCACCTCAGCCGCTTACCGCCGCGATGATCTTCGCGCGCATCGCGTTATCGGGCAGCGGCCCCGATCCCGCGCGCACGTTGTCCGCCATGTATTGCGGCCGCCCGGTGCCCGGAATCACGACCGTCACCGCCGGCTGCGAGAGCACGAACTTCAACAGAATCTGTGCCCAGCTCGCGCAGCCGATGTCCGCGGCCCATGCCGGCAACGGCGTCTTCATCACGCGCGCAAGCAGGCCGCCGCCGCCGAACGGCTGATTGATCACGACGCCGATGCCGAGATCGGCCGCGAGCGGCAGGATACGCTGCTCGGCCGCGCGATCGTCGGCGGCGTAGTTGATCTGCACGAAATCGGGCTTCTCGCTGCGCATCACCGCGGCCACGTCATCGAATGCGCTCGACGTGTAATGCGTGATGCCGAGATAGCGAATCCGGCCGTGCGCTTTCCAGTCGCGCAACGTCGCGAGTTGCGTGCGCCAGTCGAGTAGATTGTGGATCTGCATCAGATCGACACGCGGCTGCTGAAAACGCCGCAGCGATTCCTCCATCTGCGCGATGCCGGCTTCGCGTCCCTCGGTCCATACCTTGGTCGCGACGAAGGCTTTCCTATGCGCGTCGAGTTGCGTGAGCAGCGCGCCCGCGACCGCTTCCGACGAGCCGTACATCGGCGAAGAATCGATCACCGAGCCGCCGGCTTCGAACAGAATGCGCAGCACGTCGGCCAGTTGCGCGCGCGCGGCGGGATCTTCGCCGACGTCGAACGTGCGCCACGTGCCGCAGCCGATCACCGGCAGCGCTTCGCCGGTGGACGGGATTGCGCGGCGGCTCATGCGCGGTAAAGCGGTACCGGTTTGCGCGGCCGTGACGTGCGACAAGGCGAGCGTTGCCGGCAGCCCGAGTGCCGCGCGCAGAAAACGGCGGCGGTGATCATGGTTCGACGCAAGAGTCATAACGTGAGGTGCCCTCGCACACGGAAGTTCGCACGTCCTCGCAACGGCTAAAACACACCCCGCCGCGCGAGTTCATCCGACAAGCCCGCCGCATCGACGAACCGGTAGCCCTGCAACCCCGCAGCGAGCGCGCCGTCCACGTTGGCCTGGCTATCGTCGATGAACAGCGTGTCGGCTGCGGCCGCGCCAAGGCGTTCGACGCAACGCAAATAGGTTTGCGTAGCAGGCTTCGCCGCGCCGAACGCCGCCGACGAATAGACGTGCGGCCCGAACAGCCTCGCAACGGGCGGATTCAGATAACCGATGTGATCGGTCAGCAGGTGGCAGTTGTTCGTCAGTATCGCGATGCGGCAGCGCTGCGCCGCGCGGGACGCGAGCGCGAGCGCTGGATCGTTCGGTGTGATCGACGCGAGCCGCGCGTCGAGCCATTCGGCGCGGCTGACCGGATAATTCAGCAACGCGCCGAGTTCGCGCAGATATTCGTCGTCGCTGATTTCGCCGCCGTCGGCGCGCGCCTCGAGTCCCGAGCCCCAGATCGCATCACGCACGGTCTCCCTGGTGCAGCCCGCAATCGCCGCGAGACGCTCGACGCGCGCGGCGCGGTCGTAGTGCGACAGGACACCTTCCAGGTCGAACAGAAGCAGCGTGACGGGTTCGCTCATGCTGTCGGTCTCGCGTGTTGAATTCTGCTTCGCAACGGTCTGAAGAACTTTCGAATCTCGGCTGCGAGCAACGCCGGTTTTTCCATCGCCGCGAAATGCCCGCCGCTTTGCATTTCACTCCACTGCACGACGTTGAAGGTTCTTTCGAGCCAGCTGCGCGGCGGATGATTGATCTCCTTCGGAAACAGCGCGAAGCCGACTGGCGTCTCGATACGCTGGCCCTCGGAGAAACGGAACGGCTGCAGGCGGTTTTCCCAATACATCTGCATTGCTGGGCCGATGCACTGCGTGAACCAGTACAGCGAAATATTCGTCAGCAGATCGTCTTTCGAGAACACGCTTTCCACCTCGCCGCCGCAATCGCTCCACGCGCGAAACTTCTCGCCGATCCACGCGGCGAGTCCCATCGGCGAATCATTCAGCGACGCGGCGACGGTCAGCGGCTTCGTGCTGTGCAAATGCGCGTAGCCGCCTTCGAGCGCAAACCAGTCGTTCTTCTCGCGCAGATAGTCCTGCTCGGATGGCGTCAACGGCTGCTGCGCCGCGCCGATCGCGGGCTCGTAGGATGTCGGCAGGAAGTTCAGATGAATGCCGTCGACTGCTCGTGGATGACGGGTGGCCAGCGCGATCGACACGCCCGCGCCGAGATCGCCGCCCTGCGCGCCGAAGCGCTCGTAGCCGAGCCGGCGCATCAGCGACACCCACAGGTCCGCGACCTGGAACGCGGACGTGCCGGCCTGCCTCGGCGCGGGCGAAAACGCGAAGCCCGGTAGTGACGGCGTAACGACGTCGAATGCATCGGCGGGATCTGCGCCGAACGCGGCCGGATCGCACAACTGATCGAGCAGCGCGTGAAACTCGAAGAACGAGCCGGGCCAGCCGTGCGTGATCACGAGCGGATAAGCCTTGAAGCCGGGCGCCACGCTGGCCGCGCGCCGATGTGCGAAGTGCACGGTCTGCCCGTTCACGTCGGCGAGAAATTGCGGCAGTTGGTTCAGCCTGCGTTCGGCCGCACGCCAGTCGAAATGCCCGGCCCAATAGGTCGCGAGTTCGCGCAGCCATGTCGGGTCGGCGCCCTGCTGCCATGCCGGTGAGGACGTCGCGGGCGCCCAGCGGGTGGCGCGGACGCGGAAGCGCAGATCGACGATGTCCTGATCGGGGATCGCAATCTCAAACGGGTCGATCTGCATGGCGGGTCGTCCTGCATCCGTTGGCGGTTCATCGTCATCGTACGCGACTCGGACGAAAGCCGGATAATGGGCCTCCTTTCCGCGCGATTGATTCACCGACCCACAGGAGATTGACACGATGTCCGCTTACGAATCCAAGGTGCCGCGAGTGCTGCTGACGAACGACGACGGTATCGACGCGCCCGGCCTCGCCGTGCTCGAAGCCGTCGCCGCCGAGCTCGCGCACGAAGTCTGGGTGGTCGCGCCCGAGCACGACCAGAGCGGTACGTCGCATTCGATCAGCCTGCATTCGCCGCTGCGCGTGAGCCGCCAGGGCGAACGCCGTTTCGGCGTGACGGGCACGCCCGGCGATTGCGTCGTGATGGGCGTGCGTCACCTGATGCGCGAGGCGCCGCCGTCGCTCGTGCTGTCCGGCGTCAATCGTGGCAGCAACCTCGGCATCGAAACGATGTTCTCGGGCACGGTCGGCGCGGCGATGACGGGTCTGCTGCTCGGGCTGCCGTCGTTCGCGCTGAGCCAGGTGTACAGCGATCGCGAGCGCGTACGCTGGGACACCGCGCGCACGCTCGCACCAGGCGTGATCCGTCAGTTGCTCGCGATCGAGCATGCGGCGCCCACCTGTCTGAACATCAACTTCCCCGACGTCGACGCAGCCGACGCCGGTCCGCTGACGCCGACACGCCAGGGTGTCGGGCTCGTCAAGGACATCGAGGTGCTGCCGGAAGTCGACCCGCGCGGCATCGCGTATCACTGGCTGCGTTTTGACCGCGGGCCGCGCGCGAACGATGCCGACAGCGAAACGGCGGCGATCGCGGCGGGTCGCGTGTCGGTTACGCCGCTCGCCTTCGATCGCACCGACGAAGCCACCTTCGCGCGGCTCGCCGCGTCGTTGCGCTGAAGCTTGTCAGGGGCGCGGTCCCGTTGGCTCGGGATTGCCGAACGCCGGCAGAGTACCGTTCTCACGCGCGTGCTCGAGTTCGGCGCGCACCTCGGCGCGGGTCTTGGGGGCGTTGCTGGCGATTGCCTGGGTCTCGGCTGGCGTGGTCAGTCCCTCGCGCGGTGTCGACACTGGCGACGACGGCCACGCCTCGGGCGCAACGCTCGCCGCATTCTTCGCGGACCGCTCGGCGGTAGAACTGTTCCTGTGATTGCCGCCCCGCGCATGGCTCGTGCCCGATGCCGTCGCAGCGCTTTGCGCTGAGCGCGGCTTCTTCGTGCCGCTGGACGGGCCTCGCGCATGCTCGCCATGCGCACCGCGGCTATGGCGTGCGTGCTCGGTCTTTGCCGCCGGCGATGTTTGCGTCCGGTCCGAATTTACCGCGGGCTGCCACGGCGTGTTCGTCGGCTGCGGCTGGTTGATCTGCTGCGGCGGGTAAGTCTGTTGCTGGTTCTTTTCCCGCGCATACTGCAGCGCCGCGATGGCCAGAGCGTCGCCCGCCTGTGCCCCGATCGACTCGTCCGGCTGAGCCCGCAAAGTTGACACGTCGTCGCGCAGCGCTCTGCGGGGCGTTGTCTGCGCGATCGCCGCTGCGTCGGTCGGGCCTTCGATCCGCCCCACCACCACGCCCGTCGCGCTGACGCCACGCTCGCCGTCAGCGGCGAGGCTCGCATTCTGGCCGGACGACCAGTCGTTATCGAGTTGCGACACATAGGCCCCAATCGTCACCGCGCCGAAGACGAGGCCCGTCAACACGATCATTCTCGGTTCGCTATACACGGCACGCACCCCCTTCCAGCAGATCGACCGGCGAAGTCGACACACGCGCAACCGATCCACCCAGTTCTTAAAGTGTGAGCGATCCGGATGACAGTGTTTTTCTATTAGACCTGAGAACCGAAGATTCGGCGGATCTTGTCGGGCATGTGTCCGAAACCGACGGGTATTCTTCTGTTTTTAACGGCCCAAACCCGGCTTAGACGAGCGGCCCTTCCTCGGACTTGCGACGCATCGCGACGGCGATCGAACTGCCGACGATCAGCGCGATGCCGAGCAGCGATATCGCGCCGATCGTCTCGCCCCACACCAGATAGCCGAACAGCGCGGCCCACACGATGCTTGTGTAATTGTACGGCGCGAGCGCGCCGGCGTCGGCGTCCCTGAACGCCATCGTCATCAGCAACTGTCCCGCCGTCGCGAGCGCGCCGAGCAGGGCCATGATCGCGAGCGCGTCGAACGACGGTGTGCGCCATGCTAAGAGCAGCGACGCGCCCATCACCAGCGTGCCGACCAGCGTGAAGTACAGCACGGTCGTGCCCGAATCGTCGCTGGCCCTGATGCGCTTGATCTGGATGATCGACAGCGCGCCGCACAACGCGCTCGCGATCAGCAGCGCGGGACCGAGCCAGCTCGAATGCGAGCCTTCCGGCCGCACCACCAGCAGCATGCCGGCGAATCCGAACGCCGCGGCCAGCGCATCGCGCGGCTTCAGCGTTTCGTGCAACAGCAGCGGCGCCAGCACGATCACGAGCAAGGTCTCGGAATAGACGATCGCGACCGCCTCGCTGAGCGGCATGAACGGCAGCCCCGCGAAGAATAGTCCCGATGAGCCAAGTAGCGCCAGCGCGCGCACGGTCTGCCCGCGCACGTCGAGTTGCCGCAGACGCGTGGCGAGCGGCTTGCCGCGCATGCACATCGCGACGGCCGGAAACAGGCCGAACAGCATGCGGAAGAACGTGATCTCGTTGGCCGGATAGGCGAGCGCGAGCGACTTCGCCAGAGCGTCGACGAGCGCGAAGCAGAACATCGACGCGAGAATCAGCGCGACGCTGCGCAACGGGACGGCGCTCGGACGGACGACGGCGACGGGCGGCATGGAAGGTTCTGTGGGCGCGGTGGATGGGGAACAGGGATTATGCCTGCGCGTGCCCTCGTGCGTGCCCCGCGCTTACAGCGAGCTTCCACCGCGACTCGCAATTTGCATATTTTAAAAAACGCGGCGCACCGGAAAATCCGCTGCGCCGCGTTCGTTTTAGAAACCGCGTTAATCCCGCCTCAACCCGCACAAATGTCTCGATTCTCCGTAAGCGACAAGAACTTACCGCTCTTACCATCGAGCGCGAGCATCTCGCCGCTTTCGATATTGAAGATCCACCCATGCAGCCGCAGTGTCTTGTTCACGAGCCCGACCGCCACCGACGGATGCGTGCGGATATTGCTGAGCTGCGCGATCACGTTGTCCTTGACCAGCGCCTCGAGACGCTCCGCATCGGAGCAGTAGTGGCGCGACGCGTTGATCGCCTTCGCCGCATCCGCATGACGCAGCCAGCTCGCGACCGCCGGCATGTGCTCGAGATTCGTGCAGCTAGAGATCGCCGTCATGGCACCGCAGTTCGAATGGCCGCAGATCACGATGTCGCTCACGCCGAGCACGGCTATCGCATATTCGACGGTCGCCGACACGCCGCCCGGCTCCGGGCCGTACGACGGCACGATGTTGCCCGCGTTGCGGATCACGAACAGCGAGCCCGGCTCGGTCTGCGTCAGCAGTTCCGGCACCACGCGGCTGTCCGAACAGGTCACGAAAAGCGTGCTGGGGTTCTGCTCGGTCGACAAACGCTTGAACAGCGCGCTTTGCTGTGGAAAGACCTCGCGTTGAAAGCGGATCAATCCTTCGATGATTTCCTGCACGATATTCTCCAGAGAAACGCAGAGACGGATTTATAAATTGCCGCGACTATACCGCAGCCCTTCAATCGTCGCGCGAATCACCGTGCTAATCGTCGTGCGCGTCTGCGGCGAATTGCCAGCAAAATGACACACGCCGCGGTGGAAGAGTCCTTTCCTCCGCGGCCGAAATTGCCTGAACCGATGCAATCAGGCAGGTCACTCAATCGAAGTCACGCGTTTCGAGCTCCACCGACCGCCCGCCGTTGCGTTCGAGCACCCGCCGCGTCGCATTTTCAATGCGCGCGCGATTCGCCTCGAACGCTCCCACCAGATCATGAGCCGACGGGGCGCCGTTGCCGAGGCTGCCATTGCCGAAATGGTCATTGAGCGCATCGAGCGACACGCTGCACCATACGTCCTTCCCGTCCACATTGGCCTCGTAGGCGACGCGCGCAGCAGCTACCACTTCCCGGCGTCCGGTGAATTCGATTCTCATGATCGTCCTCCATGTGTCAAAGGGAAATTGGATGCGCAACGCTCGCGCCCAAACCGCTCAGGCGCGAACACGCATTCTCCGCAAGGTGCATACTCCTGTCCGGCCGCCCCACGCTGCCGCGCCGATGCGTCGCAGCAAGGCCTCCTCCGGGCCGTCGACGCACTCAACATATCGATAGTACGCTCTTCATGTCACGCAGCCGTCACTATTCACTCGCGTGCGCAACCGCCTACGAACCGCCCGCCGGCAGCGTCGCCGCGAAGAAATCGCGTACCTGAGCGGCGGTTCGCGCATGAATCGCGGCGCGGTCGACACCCGGTCCGTCCTTGCAGATCTCAGCCAGACGCTCCATCACCTCGGGCTCGCACACATCCAGGAATGTATCGTGCGACGCGCCCGGCACCATCGTCACCTTCGCTTGCGGCATGAAGCCCGCGATGCGGTGAATGTTGGTGTTGACGGGCGCGATGGTGTCGGCCTCGCCCGCGAGCAGCGCGACCGGAATCGTCACTTCCTTGAACGATGAACGGTTGAACGCCTCACCGAGCGCGGGCGCGATCGCGAACGCGGCCTTGATGCGCGGATCGCGATACGAGTCGCCCGAACGCGCACGCGACGCCTGCGCTTCCGCCGATAACCCCGCAACGGTCAGCGCGTGGGCGAGACTTGCGGCTTCGGGCGGCGTGCAGATCGCATCGGCTTCGGGCGACCTGCAGAAGCGCTCGAACGCGGCCTGATCGGTACGCGCGCCCGCGAGTTCGAGCACCGTGTAGCCGCCGAGCGAAAAGCCCACCGCGCCGATCCGCGCGGTGTCGACGCGCGGACCGAAACGCGGGTCCGCGAGCATGCCGTCGAGCACTTCGCTGAGATCGGTCGCGCGCTCCCACCAGAGTATGAAGCCGTCGCGCGTGCGCGGCTCCAGCGCGTTGTTGCCCGGATGATTGACGCCCGCGACGATATAGCCCTGCGCGGCCAGCGACGCCGCGAGCCAGTCGAGACTGTCCGCGCTGCCGCCGGTGCCATGCGACAGCAGCAGCAACGGGTATGCGGGCTGCGCCGCGGACAGCGGCGCATCGTCGGCGGCGGCGTGGCCGAGAAAGATCGGATGGCCCGGTGCGCCGATATCGTGAGGCGTCTCGGGCTGCGTCCGATCGGCCGGATACCAGATCCGCGTGATCAGCGCCTCGGTTTGCGCGCCGCGCCAGTTGCGGGCCACCGCGGGATGAAACACTCGGAGCGTTTCGCCGACGTGCCAGCCGGCGGGGGCGGATTGAGCGGCGGCGTGCGCCGGCAACGAAGCCCCTATCGCGCCGGACAGGGCCCCCGCAAACGCCACAGTTAACGACACCACCACCGCGCTCGACAGCGCGGCACAGCCTCGACGCATCATGGTTAGTCCTCGCAGATGGGGATCAGCAGATCGGTAATGCAGGGTTGCAGCGCGCCGCGATCGGGCAGGCTCCGATACAGTTCGAGCCCCGGCCGCTGATCGCGCCGGTAGCCGCTGCGCGGCAGCCAGCCGCTGTAGAGCGCCCTGAACGTCGGCGAGATCAGCTCATAAGGGCCGACGAGGCGGTGCACCGCGTACAGGCCGCCTTCGAGCCGCAGTGGCACGACGCCCGGCGGCGGCTCGGTAACACATGACTGTTGCGCGCTCTCATCGAGCCGCTCTATCGCGCGGCTGAACGCAGTCTGCGAGGCGGCGATGATTCCCGCGTGATAGCGAAACCCGCTGGCCACCGTCGCATCGCGCCCGCAGATACCGACGCGCTGTTGCAACTGCGGATTCTGGTTGCAGCGCAGCGTCGTCATCAGCGTGCGGAAGGTCTGGGCGATCGTCCCGACCGGGCCGTCATGGCGCTGGCACAGCACGTCGAGCGGCGCGAGCTCGACGACTTCGACGGACGGCAACGCGGGTACCTGTTCGCTTTCGTCGCCATCGCCCCGTTGCGCGGCACACGCTTGCGCCGTTCGCCGCCGGCCCACCGAAGCCTCGGACGCCGCCGGATTCACAACCAGATGCCGCTGCCGCGTCCTGAACTCGCTCGGCGACACGCCGGTGAAATCGCGAAACGCGCGCGCGAACGCTTGCGGACTGTCGTAGCCGGCGTCGTGCGCGACCGCGGTGATCTGCGCGGCGTCGGTCAGTCTTTGCGCCGCCTCGGCGAGTCGCAGACGCTTGACGGTGTCGACGACGCTCTCGCCCATCACCGCGCGATAAATCCGGTGGAAGTGATACGGCGACATATGCGCGATGGCCGCGAGGCTATCGAGCGTGTGACGCGCACCTGGCTCGACCAGAATGGCCTCGACCACGCGAGCGATCCGTCGACGGTAATCACGTTCGGTTCTGGGCTTCATCATGGCGCCACGATATCGGTCCGCGCGCCGCGCGGCGGTGCAGAACTTGCTGATTTTCGCGTTTGCGCAGCTTCGCGTTTTGCCGGGCAACCGGCGCTCGGGCTCGCCCTGTGCCGTCAACTGCCCTTCGCGTACAGCGTCGAATCGGCGAAACCTTCCGCGTCCAGCACCTGCCCGACCAGAATCAGCGCGGTCCGCTCGATCGCGCTGCCCTGCACTTTCGCGACGATATCGTCGAGCGTGCCGGTGATTTTCTCCTCGTCGGGCCAGCTTGCCCGATAGATCACCGCGATCGGACAGGCGCCGCCATAATGCGGCCGCAATTCATCGACGATGCGTGCGAGATGCCGCACGCCGAGGTGGATCGCCAGCGTCGCGCGATGCCGCGCGAGATCGGCCAACTGCTCGCCTTCGGGCATCGACGTTTTGCTCGCATAGCGCGTAAGGATCAGCGTTTGTGACACGCCCGGCAGCGTCAGCTCGCAGCCGAGCGCCGCCGCGCACGCGGCCGTCGCGGTCACACCGGGCACGATTTCATACGGAATGCCCAGCTCGCGCAAACGGCGGATCTGCTCGCCGATCGCACCGTACAGCGACGGATCGCCCGAATGCACGCGCGCGACGTGCTGACCTTTCGCGTGCGCGGCCGCAAGCAGCGCGACGATCTGGTCGAGATCGAGCTCCGCGGTGTTGACCACCTGTTCGGCGCTGTGGCCTTCGAGCACCGCGGCCGGCACCAGCGACCCCGCATACAGGATCACCGGACAACTGCGCACGAGGCGTTGCCCTTTTACCGTGATCAGCTCCGGGTCGCCTGGACCGGCGCCGATAAAAAACACTGTCATTCAGTACTCCAATATTGGCTCAATTTGCTGAATCCGCAGCCACCTGCGCGGGCAACGCATCGAGAAGATCGGCAACGGTGGCGAATTCGCGATCGACACCGGGCAACACCGGCCGGCGCAGCATGATCACCGGCAAGCCCCGTTCGCGCGCGACCTCGAGCTTCGCCTCCGTCGCGCCACCGCCGCTGTTCTTGCTGACGACGACATCGAACGCCTGCAGCGCAAACAGCGCGCGTTCGCCGTCGAGCGTGAACGGTCCGCGCGCCGCGAGCACGCGCGAGCGCGCGGTGTCAGGATGCGCATCGAGCACGCGCACGGTCCAGAACTGATGCGGTGGAATCTCGTCGAGATGCGCGAGCGGTTCGCGTCCGAGCGTGAAAAGCGGCCGCCTGAACGGCGCCAGCGCGTCGATCAGTTCGTGCCAGTCGCCGACCATGCGCCAGTCGTCGCCGGCTTGCGGTTGCCACGCCGGACGACGCAGCGCCCAGCAGGGCACATGCGCCGCCCGGCACGCCTCTACGGCGTTCGCGCTGATTTGCGCCGCATACGGATGCGTCGCGTCGATCACGAGGCCGATCCGCTCGCTGGCGAGGTAACGCGCCAGACCCTCGCTGCCGCCGAAACCGCCGACGCGCACCGCGCACTTCAGGTCGTCGGGCACCTTGCCGAGTCCCGCGAGGCTGTATACGTGCGCGGGACCGAGTTGGCGCGCGATCTTCAGCGCGTCGCCGGTGCCGCCGAGCAGCAGCGCGCGCATCATCGCGCGACTCCGACGATGTTGCCCTGCCGGTCGATCGCGAACATTTCGACGCTGACCGTCGGCGGCACGATCTCGCGCGCGACGGCCAACGCATGTGCGCAGACGACATCGCCGAGCGGCACGTGCTGCGCGTGCGCGAGCGCGAGTGCCTGCTGGCTCGTGTTGGCCGCGCGCATCGCCGCTTGCAGCGCGGCGTCGGCGCCATGCTCGGCGGCCCATGCGGCGAGCTGTTCGAGGTCGATGCTCGAATTGCGGCTGTGCAGATCGAGATGGCCGGCCGCGAGCTTGCTGAGCTTGCCGAAGCCGCCACACATGCTCACACGCGCGACCGGCGCGCGCTTCAAATGCTTGAGCACTGCGCCCGCGAAATCGCCCATTTCGATCAGCGCGATATCGGGCAGGCCATAGTGCGCGCGCATTGCATCCTCACTGGCGTTGCCGGTGCAGGCGGCAAGATGCGTATAACCGTTCGCTCGCGCGACGTCGATGCCTTGATGGATCGACGCGATATACGCCGAGCACGAAAACGGCCGCACGATGCCGGTCGTGCCGAGTATCGACAGTCCACCGACGATGCCCAGACGCGGGTTCATCGTTTTCAGCGCGAGCGCTTCGCCGCCTTCGACGCCGATCGTCACCTCGAAGCCGCCTCGATACGCGTGGCGCACGGCCAGTTCGCCGAGGTGTTGCGTCATCATCTGGCGCGGGACCGGATTGATCGCGGGCTCGCCGACCGGCAGCGTCAGCCCCGCGCGCGTGACGGTGCCGACGCCCGGCCCCGCGCGAAACATCACACCGGGCTCGGGTACGAGACGCACGCGCGCGAACACGAGCGCGCCGTGCGTCACGTCGGGATCGTCGCCGGCATCCTTGATCGTGCCGGCCTCGGCGATCCGTTCGCCGTCCGCGGTCGTGAGGCGGCAGAACTCGAGCCGCATCGGCACATGCTGGCCCTTCGGCAACATGATCTCCGCGACCTCGCTGACCTCGCCTGCCAGCAGCAGACGCGCGGCCGCCAGCGACGTCGCGGTCGCGCAGCTGCCGGTTGTATAACCGCTGCGCAGCGGCGCCGGTTGTTCGGGGGTCTCGTCACGCATCACGACTCGGGCGACGGCTTTGCGGGTTTCGTCACGTCGAGCAGCGTGATCGGCAATGCCTGGCGCCACGTATCGAAGCCGCCGAGTGGTTGCGCTTGCGCGAGCGCGATGCGCGTTAGCGTGCCGCCATGCCGCTCGCGCCACGCGGCGAGCACGGCCTCGCCTTGCAGCGTCACCGCGTTCGCGACGAGCCGGCCGCCGTCGCGCAACTGTGACCAACAGGTATCGAGCACGCCGGGCTCCGTGACTCCACCGCCGATAAACACCGCATGCGGCGCCGGCAGCCCCCGCAACGCGTCGGGCGCGCGGCCCGCCACGAGTTGCAGCCCGGGCACGCCCAACGCATCGCGATTCTGTTCGATGAAGCGCTGCCGCGCTTCGTGCGCTTCGATCGCGATCGCGCGACATGTGGGATGCGCGCGCATCCATTCGATGCCGATCGATCCACTACCCGCGCCGACGTCCCATAGCAATTCGCCGGGCGCGGGCGCGAGACGCGCGAGCGTGATCGCGCGGACATCGCGTTTGGTCAGCTGGCCGTCGTGGATGAAGGCATCATCTGGCAAGCCGCAGGTCAGCGGCAGACGCGGCGCTTGCGCTGACGCGCGGCAGTCGAGCGCGATCAGATTGAGCGCCGCCATCTCGCCGGCCGGCCATTGATCCGCGCGGCCATCGACACGCCGTTCGAGCTCGCCCCCCAGATGTTCGAGCACGGTGATGCAAGTTGAGCCGAAACCGCGCGCCGCGAGCGATGCGGCCAGCGCCGCGGGCGTGCGCCCGTCGGCGCTCAGCACGAACAGGCGCGCGCCGTCATGCAGATGCGCATTGAGCGCGGCGAGCGGCCGGCCGACCAGCGACACGGTCTCGACATCCTGCAACGGCCAGC
>ABYL01000148.1 GCA_000173575.1 Burkholderia sp. H160
GCCTGCCGCGACGCGGGTCGTCGAGTACCCGCCGGGCTTTCCGGCCGCGCACCAGCGTATCGCCGAAGCAGCCTCGCCGCGCAAACGACAGCGCCGCTAGCACCGCTTGCCGGTGCGTTTAACCATGACGGCACGCGCACAAAGCGCGTGCCGTTTCTGTTTGCGCTTCCGTTTGCGTCTCGCACTCCTGAATTCGCCATACGCTGCGCGGCGGCAGCGGTGCCGTCGACGATTGGGACATCAATACCGCGATCTTCGAAGGCCGCATCAGCGGAACTTATCTATAGGACGCGCGACGTGTCCGCAATTGGAAAAGCGGCACCCTGCTCATGTGATGTTTGCGACGGGTGCCGTTTTAATTGACCGGCGAATCAGCGGGCAAAGCAGCGGTGCGATCTAGGCATTCGGCAACATGCATCCATGCCCGGCGAGCGCGCCTTCCGGCGCGGGTAACGCAGGAATTCGCCCGCGTGCCGCCTTCCCGTGAAGGCGGTGAGACCCCGATGGGCGGCTTGTGGCCGCGTAGGATCGCCGGTCGTAAGGCCTGCGGTCCGGACGGTTGTCCCGGGCATGAATACACGCTGAAAATATACCAGGTGCCCTGCTGGATAGGCTTCTTAAACGCATCTGGTTAAATCGCTGCTTCGGGAGAAGCTTCGCCTATAATCCATCCGTACAGAATATTCTTCCGACTCCGCCTATGACCGCCCGAAACCGCCCGCTCGACACCCTCGATCGCAAGATCATGCGCGAGCTGCAGAAGAACGCCCGGCTCAGCAACGCGGAGCTTGCCGAACTGGTCGGCATGTCGACCACCGCGTGCTGGAATCGCACGCGGCAGCTCGAAAACGAAGGGTATATCCGCGGCTATGTCGCGTTGCTCGATCAGCAGAAGCTCGGCTTCGCGGACGTGGTGTTGCTCGAAGTTACGTTGAACCGGCACGACGAAGACGCGCTCGCGCGCTTCGGCGCCGAACTCGCGACGCTCAGCGAAGTGCTCGAAGCGTATCTGGTGTCCGGCGATTACGACTATCTCGTCAAGGTCGCGGTAGACGGCACCGCGGGCTACGAGCGCTTCCTGCGCGAAAAGCTCTACAAGATCGCAGGAATTCGCCATAGCCGCTCGATGTTCGCGCTGCGCTGCATGAAGAGCATTCCGTCGATTGCAGTCTGATTGCTCGCGCCCTAATGCGCAGCCCGCGATGCGGCGATGATCGCCTCGGGTTGGGGAACAAGTTTGAATGGGCCGTCCGCGCTTCGATGCGAGTCATTGCACGCGGACGGCCTGCAGATTTGCACCGATCACGAATGCGCGTAGATTGAACCGAGGCCGACCACGTTGGAGCCGTCGTTCGCGCCATTCGTGGCCGCATGCTTCATCGGCACGCGCGAACCCGAGGCCGAACTGCCGTGGGCAGCGCTACCGTAGGCGGCCGCGTCGTGGCCCGCGCTGATACGCGCCTCTGCTGCCTCGATGTTCTGCGGGTATTGCGTGTTGTCGCTGCCGGGGTTGTAGCCGGCCTTTTCCAATTGGATCAGCTCCGCGCGGACTTCAGCACGCGTGAGAGCCTGTTGCGGTTGCGATTGCGCGAACGAAACGACGGGAGCGGCAACGAGTGCGGCGACGATCAGCGATTGAACGAGTTTCATGAGTCTTCTCCGGTTATCACACCATCAGGGATCAAAGGATTGGGCGGGACGCGAAGCCATCAACGCAGATACACGTTCACGTCCCGCCTGATTCACACGCAACGTTGCGAATCAACCTTGCGTGAAGACATTTGAACTCGCCAACGTATCTGCAATGTTTTCGTCACCCCCCATTTCTGCAAGCGCGTTTGTCTGAGTACGGTGTTGATACATTGCGATACAGAATGCGCTTCGAGGCATTTCGACCATCGCGTGTGACGCGTTTCGTCTGCCCATGAAAAAACCCCAGCAGCCGAGGTTCGACTGCTGGGGTTTCGATCGGAAACTGAATCCGGCGCGCGCCGGCTCAATCAAAGGCGCGTGACGTCGAGAATCGCATCCGTGAAGGCTTTCGGCGCTTCCTGCGGCAAGTTGTGGCCGATGCCGCCGCTGATGTTGCGGTGCTGATACTTGCCGGTAAACTTCTTCGCGTATGCTGCGGGCTCGGGATGCGCGGCGCCGTTTGCATCACCTTCGAGCGTGATGGTCGGCACCGCGATCGTCGGTCCGGTGGCGAGGCGCTTTTCGAGTTCGTCGTATTGCGGCTCGCCCTGAGCGAGCCCCAGACGCCAGCGGTAGTTGTGAATCACCACGGCAACATGGTCCGGGTTATTGAACGATTCGGCGGAGCGCTCGAACGTGGCGTCGTCGAAATTCCATTTCGGCGAGGCGGTATGCCAGATCAGCTTGTTGAAGTCATGACGGTTCGCTTCATAACCCGCGCGGCCACGCTCGGTGGCGAAATAGAACTGATACCACCACGCAAGCTCGGCGTTCGGCGGCAACGGCGCGCGGTTCGCTTCCTGACTGCCGATCAGATAGCCGCTCACCGACACCATCGCCTTCACGCGTTGCGGCCACAGCGCGGCGATGATATTCACCGTGCGCGCGCCCCAGTCGAAGCCGCCGAGCACGGCCTTGTCGATTTTCAGCGCGTCCATCAGGTTGATGATGTCGACCGCGACCACCGCCTGTTGACCGTTGCGCGGCGTATCCGCCGACAGGAAACGGGTGCCGCCGTAGCCGCGCAGATAAGGCACGATCACGCGATAACCGGCCGCCGTGAGCAACGGCGTCACTTCGGCGAAGGCGTTGATGTCATAAGGCCAGCCATGCAGGAGCAGGACAACCGGTCCGTTCTGCGGACCCGCTTCCGCGTAGGTAACGCTCAGCGTGCCGGCATTGATCGAGCGGACGTTCTCGAACGACGCGATGCGCGTACCCGCTTTCGCATTGCCAGCCGTGTTGGCCGATTGAGCATGCGCGAGGCCGCTCAGTCCCAATTCGAGCAGGCTGATACCCGCAACGGCCGTTCCGAGAAAGCGACGGCGACGGCTATTGATCTGATCCGACATGGTTATTCTCCTTTTGTCAGGCTGTGATACGAACGTGATCGAATCTGAAACAGGGATGCCCTGATGACTGAACCACCGGTTTACCGCTGTCGCAACGCTTGAGATGAATAGTGGCAGTGCAAGCCGTCATGAGCAATAGCAACTAAGTTCACACTTCGTTGCTTTGTAGGCAACACATTAACTGCAGTCGAGTCAATAACATGCGAGAGATCAACCAGCAACGCCTTCGCTATTTCAACGAGGTGCTCACACACGGCACCATCCGTGGCGCCGCCGAGAGCATCAATACGTCGCCCTCCGTGATCACGCGGCAGATCAAGCTGCTCGAAGACGAACTCGGCGCCGTGCTGTTCGAGCGGCAGCCGCGCGGAGTCAAGCCAACCGAGGCAGCCACGCACCTGCTCGAATTCTGGCGCGGCTATCGTTCGCAGCAGGAGAAGCTCGAAGATCAGTTACATGCGTTAAAAGGCCTGCAGCGCGGGCAGATCCGGCTCGCGGTCAGCGAAGGCTTCGTCGATACGCTGGTCGACGATGTGCTCGCGCCATTCTGTGCCCAATATCCGGAACTCGAGATCGGCCTGGATATGCTCGCCGTCGATGCGATCCAGGAGGAGGTCGCGGAAAGTCGGGCACATATCGGGCTCGCGTACAATCCGCCGCCTCATGCCCGGGTCGAATCTCGCGCGAGTTCGCTACAGCCTGTCGTGTTGTTGTTGCGAAGCGATCATCCGCTCGCGAAGCGCAAGAGACCGGCGACGCTCGACGATCTGCGCGCGTGGCCGCTGGCACTGATGCCGCCGACATTTGGAATCGGTCATGTCGTCAAGATGACCGAGTTGGCAGAAAACGTGTCGATTCATGCAACGCTGACCACCAACTCACTGAGTGCATTGAAGCGATTCGTCACGGTCGACAACTTCATGACGCTAATCGGCGAATTCGCCGCGTACCGCGAAATCGCGAGCGGCGAACTGACGACGGTACCCATCGCGCATCCGCTGTTTTCGGGCGCGCAGGCGCGTGTGCTCGTCAAGACCGGCCGCCCGCTCGCGCCGGGACCGCTCGAATTGCTGCGCTGGATTCAGGAGCGCATGCCGATGTTCTCCACGTCCACGGCAAATCGAGACGCGAGTGCAGCGGGAGCCGCTGCACGCAAACGCAAGACGCGCTAGTCCAGCGTCCGGATACCGCGACATCGGCCACCTCGCAAATCGGCACGTCAGGCGATTTGTGTCGCAATGTATCTGCGCCGTACGCAGACACACAATATTGCAAGCCCGCCTGAATGCCGACATAAACCAGATACGTGCGGGCGTTCCAATACGGCCATCCCAGCCAACGGAACGCCCATCATGCACAGTACGCTCGAAACCCCGCTCGCCCTGCTCGCCGGGCTGCTGACGATCGCCTCCCCCTGCGTGCTGCCGGTGATGCCGATCCTGCTCGGCACTTCGGTCGAACAACCGAGCCGCACGCGGCCACTCTTTATCATCGCCGGCTTCATCCTGACTTTCGCGTCATTCGCGCTGCTATTGGGCGCGGTGTCGAGCACGGTGCATGTCGCGCAACAGGTATTGCGCAATACAGGCATTGCGTTGCTCGCACTGTCCGGACTCCTGCGTATCTGGCCGCGTCCCTACGACTGGCTCGTCGCGCAACTGCAGGGTCCGCTTGATCGCATCGGGGCGGTTATTGCACCGGGCACACAGCCCGGCAGCGGCAACGCGGGCGGCTTCGTGCTCGGCATGTCGCTCGGTGCGGTATGGACACCCTGCGCCGGCCCCGTGCTCGCTTCGATCCTCGTGCTCGTCGTGAAGGCACAGGATCTCGGCTGGTCGGCACTGCTGCTCACGCTCTATGCGATCGGCGCGGCGATTCCGATGCTCGCGATCATCTACGGCGGTCATTACGTGACGCGCCATGTACGCGTCGTCGCGCGTCATGCTGAACGCCTGCAACAGGTATTCGGCGTACTGGTGATGCTGACCGCGCTCGCCATCTATCTGCAATACGACGTGCTGCTGTACGCGCGGCTCGCCGGCCTTTTCCCCTCACTCAAAGGACTTTGACATGACTACCCGACTGAAATCCTTCACACTGTCCGCCGCGTTCGCCGCCTGCGCGCTGATCGTGACGAGTACGGCCGCCATCGCCGCGCCGCAGGACAGTGGTCCGCCCGCGCCCGAGTTCACCGGCATTACGCAATGGCTCAATAGCGAGCCGCTCAAATTGCAGCAATTGCGCGGCAAGGTGGTGCTCGTCGACTTCTGGACCTACAGCTGCATCAATTGCGCAAATACGCTGCCTTACGTGAAAAGCTGGAATCAGAAGTACAAGGATCAGGGGCTTACGGTGATCGGCGTGCATACGCCCGAGTATCCGTTCGAACGCGACACCGGCAACGTGAAGACCGCGCTCAAGCGGCTCGGCATCAGCTATCCGGTTGCCCAGGACAACCAGTACGCGACCTGGAATGCCTATAACAACCAGTACTGGCCCGCGTTCTATCTGATCGACAAGAAAGGCCAGATCGTCTACTCGCACTTCGGAGAAGGCGACTATGCGCAGACCGAGGCGAAGATTCAGGCGCTGCTCGCGCAGAAGAATTGACGTCTTGGTTGCTGACTCATAGAAGGGAAAAACCCCCTGCGCCCCTGCAATCGGGCGCAGGGGGCTTGCGTTTTTGCGGATGATGCATTTTCAATGCTTGTATCAAGCCACTCGAATTTGCCATCCTCGGCCGCAGGCGATACTCTGTGCTGGCTTGACTTTCTCGTCGCCAATTGTGAACTGTAGTCACACGGCGGCTTTCGTCGCACAGTGATCCACGTAACGGGGTGAGCTATGCCTTCAGGAAAGTACCTTGGCAATAGAACAGTCAGTCCATCTTCTTCATGTCTTTGTGACAAGTCTCAAGTGCAATACGCAAACCGCCGCATCAGTGCTGACCTGTCGCGCCGCGGTTTTGTCACTGGTCTCGCCGCCTCGATGCTGAGTCTGGTACTGCCCGGTCTTGGCAATGCTCAAACCATCCAGCCGCCAGCGCCGCCCGCGAAGCCGGTGCTGTTCACGAACTTCCGTTTGTTCGATGGCAAATCGTCCACCTTGCGCGACGGCCTCTATGTGGTTGTCGAGGGTGACAGCATCAGCCAGTTGGGTCGAGGGCAACCGGCTTCGATCGAGGGCAAAACGCTCGTCGATTGTGGCGGCAAGGTGATGATGCCCGGCATGATCGACATGCACTGGCATGCGCTGCTCGCGGCGGTGCCGATTCAGGTCATCCTTCAATCCGACATTTCATTCGTCCATCTTGCGGCAAGCGCCGAAGCCGAACGCACGCTGTTGCGCGGTTTCACGACGATACGCGACGCGGGCGGCCCGTCATTCGCGCTGAAGCAGGCAATCGATAGCGGCATGATTTCCGGACCGCGCATCTATCCGTCCGGCGCGTTCATCACGACCACCGGCGGCCACGGCGATTTTCGCGCGCTGAGCGATCTGCCGCGCACCAGCAGCCAGGTCACTCAAGCGGAACGGGACGGTGGCTTCGCGATCGCCGACACCGAAGACGAAGTCCGTTTGCGCGTACGCGAGCAGTTCATCCAGGGCGCGACGCAGATCAAGATGGTCGGATCCGGTGGCGTGTCGACCCCACGCAGTCCGCTCGACATGCTCACGTTTACCGAAAGGCAGTTGCGCGCAGCGGTCGAAACTGCGGCCGACTGGGGCACCTATGTCCTCTCGCATGTGTACACGCCCGAAGCGGTTCAGCGCTCCATTTCGGCGGGCGTGCAATGCATCGAGCACGGTCATCTGATGGACGACAGGACTGCGGCGTTGATGGCGAAGAACGGCACCTGGTTGAGCACGCAGCCGTTCGTCAACGAAACGGACGTAGGCCCCCTCGCCCCACAGAGTCGCGAAAAATTTCTTGAAGTGATCGCAGGCACCGATAACGCTTTCAAACTCGCGCGCAAGCATGGCATCAAGGTCGCGTTCGGCACAGATCTGATCTTTTCGCAGGCCGTCGCCGCTGGGCAAGGCAGGATGCTCACGAATATGAAGCGTTGGTATAGCGCAGCCGAATCATTGGCCATGGCAACGGGCACCAATGGCCAACTGCTCGCACTGTCCGGTCACCGCAATCCGTATCCGCGCAAGCTCGGCGTACTCGAGGAAGGCGCGTACGCCGATCTGCTGCTCGTCGATGGCAATCCGCTCGAGAACCTCGACCTGATGGCGAACCCGGAGCAGAATCTGCGAATCGTGATGAAGGATGGGAAGTTCTACAAGAACACGCTAAAAGCGTAATGAGCCATGCATGCGGGCGCGCAACCTCGGCGCGCCCGCATTCGCTACGTCGTCAACCTGACTAGCTGTTCCCCTGCAGACGGATGTCGCGCGACGATGCACCGACGTACACCGAGCTGCCCGGCACGTAGAGCCAACGGTTGTTGGTCGTATCCCACACGCTCTGCATGCGCTGTGTCACGACCACGTGCACACGACGCGATTCGCCGGGATTCAGACCAACCTTGCCCCAGCCGACGAGACGCCGCGGCGGTTCACCCTGATACGGCACGCCGAGGTATACCTGCGGCACTTCCGCACCGGCGACGCGGCCATCGTTACGCACGTTGAACGACACGTCGATCAGACCGCCCGGCAGATGCTGAACCGACAGCCCCGAGTACGCGAAGTGCGTGTACGACAGGCCGTAGCCGAACTCGAACATCGGCGTGATGTTCTGCGAGTCGTACCAGCGGTAGCCCATGTCGAGCTTCTCGGAGTAGACCGGGTTCACCGCAAACGCGCCATTCGTACCCCACGTCGGCGTGTCCTGGTCCCGCACCGGGAAGGTGACAGGCAGCTTGCCGGAAGGATTGACCTTGCCGAACAGCACGTTCGCGATTGCGTTGCCTCCGCCTTCGCCCGGGTACCACGCTTCGACGATCGCCGACACGCTATCCTTCCACGGCATCAGCACCGGGTTGCCGCTTTCGACGACGACGATCGTGTGCGGATTGGCCGCCGCGACCGCTTCGACGAGTGCATCCTGATTGGTCGGATTCGCGAGGCCGAGGCTCGACTGTTCGCCGAAGTCCTCACCGGCTGGCTGTGCGACCACGACGATTGCGACGTCGGAGTTGGCCGCCAGCGTCGCCGCCGCGCTGATCTGCTGCTGCGTGTAGGCGGCAAACGGCGATTGCTGGTCGCTGTTACCAGCGAAGGTCACCGTGGCCTGCGGCGCGAGTGCCTGAATCGCCGATACGATCGGCGTGGGCAGCTTCAGCCACGGGTTGGTCCACCAGCTGCAGCCCGTCGACGTGCCGAAGGTCAAGCCGCCGCAACCGGCGAAGGAACCCGTCACCGGATCGCGTGTGTTGCCCGAGCCGCCGCCCGTCAGCACCGCCGCGTCGGCGTGGCCGCCGATCACCGCGATGCGCGACAGCGAACCGGCGGCGAGCGGCAACTGATTGCTGGCGTTCTTCAGTAGTACCATCGACTGCTCTTCGACCGACTGCGCGAATGCTCTCGCGGCGGAGAAGTCGATGGTTCCGCCGCCCTTCGGCGGATCGTCCATCACGCCCGTGCGGATCATCACATACAGCTTGCGCTCGACCATGTCGTCGAGGCGCGCGGTCGACACCGAGCCGTTCGCGACCGCCTGCTTAACCAGCGTCGGCGTCAGATAGACGGTCGTCCCGACATCTTCTTCCTCGTCGAGACCGGCATTGATCGCTGGCGCCGTGCTATGCGTCGCACCCCAGTCCGACTGCGCCTGACCTTCGAAGTGCCACTCGTTCTTCAGCACGTCGTTGAGAATATGCGAGTTCTCGCAGGCCTGGGTGCCGTTTACCTCGTTGTAGCTGCACATCACGCTGCCGGGCTGCGCGCGGCGCGCGGCGATTTCGAACGGCAGCAGATAGAGTTCGCGCATCGTGCGCTCGTCGATCTGGCTGTTGCCGCCGAAGCGGTTATGTTCCTGCTCGTTGCCCATGTAGTGCTTGATCGTCGCGATGACCTTCTGGCTTTGCGTGCCGTCGGTGCGCTCGGCGAGCATTTCGCCAGCTAGCACGGGATCCTCGCCGAGATACTCGAAGAGCCGGCCGCCGCGTGGCTCACGCGCGAGATTCGTGCCGCCGCCGAGCCCCATGCCGAAGCCCTGCTGACGCAACTGGATCGCGATCTGCTTGCCGAAGTTCCACGACAGCGCCCGGTCCCAGCTAGCCGCCACCGCGAGCGTCGCCGGGAAGGTCGTCGATGCTTGCGAGGTGCTGCCCGAACCCGTTGCGGAGTCGACCATGTTCAGGTCCGGAATGCCGAGGCGCGGCACGCCCTGAATGTAGCCCGCGCCGCCCCCCGGCACGGCCCACATCGCGTACTCCGAATGAATGAACTGCAGCTTTTCGTCGATCGTCATCTTGCTGACGAGCGCTTCCGCGCGCCGATGCGCCGCCGCCGACGCGAACGCGTTCGGCACCGTCGACATGGGCGCGAAGTCGAACCCGGCAGTGGGGATTTCCGCGTGCGCAGCAGCGCTCACGGCCGCCGCTATCGCGACGGCCGGCCAAAGTTTCTTCTGCATAAGTGTCTCTCCGAAATTGTGCTTTTCTGGGGACAGCGGAGCGCGTCGGGTGGGTGGAAGGCGGACGCGAAAACAGGCATGCAGCGATGACTGCAAACGTTTGCCTGCTGGAAGAAGAATCGCCGCAACTGGATGGGCTGTAGCGACTCTCCGTGGTGAGTAATGTAGGAATGTAGTCTGACTACAGCATCAGTGTTTTTACTAATATTTGTGATTTTATGCGTAATGGGGCGCAAGGCATTTCTTACACAGGCTGATTGAAAGCTCTTGAATCAAATCGAATAAGCGATCGGCAATTTTTATTCGAGTTTTATCCGTATTTCATGAACGCGGAAAAATGTACGGCAATGAGCGATGTGCATTCGCTGTTAGCCGAGCCCCGATCTCATCTCAAAAATCGGATTCTCCCGATACGCGGGGCTAGCCGCGGTTCATAGACTAAAGGCTCCTCTTACCGGGTTGTGTAGCGCGAACGAGTAACCCTCTGTTGACTGGGTTTCTGCTGTGTTTCAAGCAATGTCATTCATGCCTGCAGCCCCTTTATTCCGACTGCGAGGTTTTGCAATGATGCGCTTGCCCTATCTACGTCATGCCCGCTCCAGCGCTCACGCCATTGCCACCAAAGTCGGGCATTTGGCGCATGGCCGATTCAAGACTTCAGCGCGTGCCATATTGCTATGCGGCGGCGTCGCATTGCTGTGCATGTCGGATTGGGTTGTGGAATCGAAGATCGCCAGTCCCGTGAACAGGTTGAGCGCACCCCAATCGTCGCTGGCCCTGGAAGTGACCGTGCCGGCTGTTGACGGGTCTGTTAGCGAGACCAGAGATAGTCGGCTATCTGGCGCTGCGTCGCTTGTCATGCCGGAGGCCGACAGTGGTTCATACGCGGGGCGGATCGAAGGCACGTTGCGCGACACGCTGGTGCGCGCCAGCGTGCCGGCGGATGTACAGGAGCAAATCGCGCGTATTTTTGCCCCTCGGCTCGACCTCGCCGCGCCCGCGCAGAAGGGCGACACCTACCAGGTTCTCTACGCACGCAACGATACGACGACACCGCGCAAGCGTCTAACGGCCGTCGAGCTTCGGTCAGGCGGCGAGGTCTACCAGGCCGTGTGGTTTATTGCGCCGGGACACACCAACGGAGACTACTATTCATTCGGCGGACAGCGGCTTGCCACCAAGCCGTTTGCGATGCCTCTCAACTACGCTCGGGTCAGTTCGCCATTCGGTTACCGAACCCATCCGGTCAAGGGCAAGTATCACATGCACACAGGTGTGGACTTTGCCGCACCGAAGGGGACGCCTGTCCTCGCGGCCGCTTCAGGAACCGTGCGGTTCGTCGGCTTCAAACACGGCTACGGCAACATCGTCGAACTCAGTCATCCACGAGGCTATACGACGCACTACGCGCACCTGTCGGCCTTTGCCCGCGATTTGCGCGTCGGTGCGCCGGTGACTGGGGGACAATCGCTCGGCGCGGTAGGCAGCACAGGCACGGCCACGGGACCCCATCTGCATTTTGAGGTGCGTGAGCGTAATCAACCGCTCGATCCGCTCACGTTGACAAGCCGAACCGGCGCTTCGCCGCTGACGCCCAGTCAGCGGATCGCGTTCGACGGCATGACAGCCCCCCTGCGCGAACAACTCGCGGCGTTGCCCGTCGATACTCCGAAGGTCAGGATGGCGTCGATTGCTGAAGTCATACCGAATCGCCTTCCAAGGCGGCAGGGCTCGCTGGTTTGAGGCACGCAATCATGCGTGCCTTTATATAGGCCGTTGACGAAGACCCGTGCCGCGCGGGCCTCGTTCCTTGGTATTGACAACAAAAAAATCGACCTCTAGTTTACTGGACATTCCATCTCTTAAACTAGAAAGCATGGACATCAACACCTTGATCGCGCGCCGCATCCGGGAACTGCGCGACGCGCAGGCCTGGTCGCTGGATGCACTGGCCGAACGCAGCAAGGTCAGCCGCTCGAATATCTCGCTGATCGAACGTGGGCAAAGCAGTCCCACCGCGACCGTGCTCGACAAACTCGCAACCGCGTTGAACGTGCCGCTCGCGTCGCTATTCGAGCAGGATGGCGCGCCGGCTGCCGAACCGTCACCCGTCAGTCGCGCGGCCGAGCAGGCGGTGTGGACCGATCCGAGCTCCGGTTATGTTCGGCGTCATCTGTCGCCGACCGCGCGCTCGGCGATCCAGTTGGTCGAGGTCAATTTCCCCGCGGGTCAGCGCGTCAGTTACGAAACCGGCGCACGTGACGCGGAGATTCATCAACAGGTGTGGATGCTCGACGGCTCGATGGAAATCACGGTCGGCGACACCAGTTGGCGACTCAAGACAGGCGACTGCCTGGCGATGCGGCTCGATAGCCCGATCGTATTCAGCAACCCCACTCGCAAACGCGCGCGTTATCTCGTCGCGCTGAGCACGTCACCAATCAACGAACGGAGAAACGGATGAGCGATAACGTGACCATACGGCGCGTCGGCCCGAATGAAGCAGCGGCCTGCGTCGAGGCGCTCGCCGACGTGCTGATCGACTGCGTGGAAGGCGGGGCGTCGGTCAGCTTCATGCTGCCGATCTCGCGCGACACCGCGCTCGCGTTCTGGAGCGACATCGCGCAAAGCGTGGCGCGCGGCGAGCGCGCATTGCTGATCGCGGAAGATTGTAATGGCGATATCGTCGGCACCGTGCAGTTGATTACCGCGCAGCCAGAAAATCAGCCGCATCGCGCGGACGTCGCGAAGATGCTCGTGCATGGAAAATCTCGCCGGCGCGGTGTCGGTCATGCGTTGATGAGCGAGGTCGATCGGATCGCGCGGGCAGAGAAAAAATCGGTTCTGGTGCTCGACACCGTGACCGGCGGCGATGCCGAGCGACTCTATCAGCGCGCCGGCTGGCAACGCGTGGGCAGCGTGCCGAACTACGCGTTGATGCCCGACGGCGCGTTCTGCGGGACGACCTTCTATTGCAAACAGCTTTGACTGAACAGGAAGTGCGTTCCATGCAAGCAGTTGAGCACTTCAACTACTTGCCTATAATGCCTGCGTACCCGCACGGGGTATGACGGATCGAACCGATGCCGACCGCGATCGACGCGCTGCTGCCAGAACTCGAAGCAAGGCCGTGCGCAGCCGGCGCCTGGCTCGACCAACAAGAAACCACCCAGTGAATTCACACGCCGTCTATACCATTCTCGATCTGATTGGAACCTTCGTGTTCGCGATCAGCGGCGCCGTGGCCGCGCGTCAGCGACGGCTCGACCTGTTCGGCATCGTCGTGATCGCCTTCATGGTCGCATGCGGTGGCGGCATCGTGCGCGACGTGTGCATCGGTGCGATCCCGCCCGCGGGGCTGTCGAATTGGCACTATCTGGCCACCGCGCTCGCCGCGTCGGCGGTGACGGTTCTCGCTTATCCGCAGGTGCGCCGGCTACGTCAGCCGGTGCTGTTCTTCGATGCGATCGGACTGGGTCTGTTCGCGGTGTCGGGCGCGCAAAAAGCGCTCGCGTATGGCCACAATGCCGAGCTCGCGATTCTGCTCGGCATCGTTAGTGCGGTGGGCGGCGGTGTGATGCGCGACGTCGTGCTCTCGCGCGTACCCGCGATTCTCGAGCGCGAGATCTATGCATCGGCCGCGCTGTTAGGCGCGGCGGTGCAAGTGGGCTTTTCGTATGCGGGCTGGACGGACTGGTGGACGCCCTGGTTCGCAACGCTCGCGTGCGTGTTGGTGCGGCTCGCGTCGCTGCGCTACGGCTGGCGGCTGCCGGTCTTCCAGGGCAGACGCTCAGCCGGCACGCGCAACAATTCATAACGGGCTCTGCGCGCTTCAGCTTGCGCTTTGCAGAATCAGCCGCGGCCTGGTCAGGCTATAACCGACACCAAGCGTGGTTCGCACGTGGCTACGGCCGGCCTGCGAAAGTCAGGGAACCTCCGCGCTCTACCCGCCCGCCCCTTCCGGCTGATGCGGCACGAGCCGCGCCTTCGCGTGCCTCATCTTTTCCAGCGTCTCGGGCCCGGCCTTCAGCGCGACGCCGATCGCGAGCGCGTCCATGATGCACAGATGCACGAGCCGCGACACGCCCGGCGTGTTCGGATCGATCGGGCTCGCCACGCGCAGCAGCAGCGGAATATCGACAAGCCATGCGAGCCGCGAGCCGACGTTGGTCAGCGCGATCGTCGTCGCACCGCGCTCCTTCGCGATCTGGATGCTCTCGTTTACTTCGACGCTACGTCCCGAATGCGAGATCGCAAACGCGACGTCGCCGGGCTCCATCAGGCCCGCGTAAAGACGCTGCAAATGACCGTCGGTGAACGCGGCCGCCGCGATGTCGATGCGCAAAAAGCGCAGCGCCGCGTCCTGCGCAACGAGCCCCGAGCCCGAACCCACGCCGAAGAAAAACACGCGCCGGGCGCTCGAAAGCGCCGCGATCGCACTCTCGACCACGGCCGGATCGAGCGCGCCACGCGCATGCGTGATGCCGTCGATCGCCGCTTCGCCGACCTTGTCCATCAAGGTCTGCACGTCGTCGCCGCGCGCGACCGCGGCCGACGCATACGGCAGCCCGCCCGCGACGCTCTGCGCGAGCTGCATCTTGAAGTCGCGCAGACCGTGCGCACCGATCGCGCGGCAAAAACGCGTGACGGACGGCTCGGACACGTCGGCGCGCTGCGCGAGTTCGGTGATGCTCGCGCGCATCGCGAAGTCGACGTCGGCGAGCACCATGTCGGCGACCTTGCGCTCGGCGGGCCGCAGACCTGCGAGTACGTTGCGGATGTGGGGAATCAAGTTCGGTGCGGACACCCGGTGTTCCTTAGGGTCTGTTTACATGTGGATCCGCGTCGCTCGCAGCGTCCCCGGCTTGAATCGGCTTGATTCACGTTCAGGCCGCGCGCGGTTCAGACCAGCCTGCGTCCACTCTCCGTATCGAACAGATGAATGTGTTCGGCCGGCAGTCGCAGCGCGACTTGCTGACCGGGCTCGATCTTCGAGCGCTCGCGTGTGGTCACGCACCACGCGGAGCCGCCTATTTTCCCGTACAAGTGCGTCTCCGCGCCAGTCGGCTCGATCACTTCGACGTCGAGCGCGGCATCCGGCATCTGCGTCGAGATCTCGATGTGCTCCGGCCGCACGCCCAGCGTGACCTTCGCGCCGGGCACCGCCGACGCGGGCGCGCTTTCGAGCACGACCTCGCTGCCGTCCGCGAGTTTCAACGCGAGCCCCTGCCCCTGAGTGCGATTGACGATCACGCCCTCGACGAAATTCATCGACGGCGAGCCGAGGAAGCTCGCGACGAACAGATTCGCCGGACGATCGTACAGTTCGAGCGGCCGGCCGATCTGCTCGATACGCCCCGCGTTCATCACGACGATGCGATCGGCCATCGTCATCGCTTCGATCTGATCGTGCGTGACGTAGATCACCGTGTTCTTCAGACGCTGGTGCAGCGCCTTGATTTCGGTACGCATCTGCACGCGCAGCTTCGCGTCGAGATTCGACAGCGGTTCGTCGAACAGGAACAGCGACGGCTCGCGCACCACCGCGCGCCCCATCGCGACGCGTTGCCGCTGGCCGCCCGACAGCGCGCGCGGCAAGCGGTCCAGATAGCCGCTGAGGTTGAGCATCTTCGCGGCAGCGTCGATGCGCGGCTTGAACTTTTCCGAGGACTCCTTGCGAATCCGCGGACCGAACGCGATGTTGTCGTACACCGACAGATGCGGATACAGCGCGTAGCTCTGGAACACCATCGAGATATTGCGCTGTTGCGGCGCGAGCGTATTCGCGCGCGTGCCGCCGATCATCAGATCGCCGCCGCTGATTTCCTCGAGCCCGGCCACCATCCGCATCAGCGTGCTCTTGCCGCAGCCCGACGGACCGACCAGCACGACGAACTCGCCGTCGTCGATGTGCAGATCGATGCCGTGCACGACCTGGGTGTCGCCGTAGCGTTTGAAGATGCCGCTCAGTTGCACTGCTGCCATGCTGTCCTCATTGTCTTGCCGAGAGTTGAATTGCGGATGTCGTTTCGCACGCGCCGCGCGGCTCAGAACGACTCGAGCGTCAGCTCCTGCGCCATCAAGCGGTTGCCCGCCATCAAGCCGCCGTCGACCGGCAACGCGACGCCGGTGATCACGCGCGCTTGCGGCGACGCGAGAAACAGCACCGCGTCGGCGATGTCGCCAGGCGTCGCGAAGTTGCGCAACGGGTACCACTTCTTCAGTTCCTCGAACACCTGCGGATTCTTGTCGACGCGCGCCTGCCAAGCCTGCGTCTTCACGGTGCCCGGACACACGATGTTCGCGCGAATGCCGTAGCGGCCCAGCTCGACCGCGAGCGCCTTCGTATAGCTGATCAGGCCCGCCTTCGCCGCGCTATACGCGGGATGACCGAGCGCGGCGAGACCGTTCACCGAGCCGATCAGCACGAGCGCGCCGTGCTGCCGTTCGATCATCGACGCGCGCACCGCCTCGACCGTGTGATACGTGCCGTTCAGATTCAGATGGATATCGCGCTGCCAGCTCGCGGCGTCGGTGGTCGCGAGCGACGCGCCGAGCGCCGCGCCCGCGTT
>ABYL01000147.1 GCA_000173575.1 Burkholderia sp. H160
GAGTTCGTAGACGGCGTTCGGTGCTTCACGGCACATGAACTCGATCGCGTCCTGGTCGCCGAGCCAGTCGGAGCCCTTGATCGTGTCGTAGAAGTGGTAGTGCCAGTTGTCTTCGCTCATGTTGCCGAGCGAAGCGCCGATGCCGCCCTGGGCAGCGACCGTGTGCGAACGCGTCGGGAACACCTTGGACAGCACGCAGACCGACAGACCGGCACGCGCCAGTTGCAGCGACGCGCGCATCCCCGAGCCGCCCGCGCCGACGATGACCACGTCGAAGCGGCGACGCGGCAGAGAATTCTTGATTGCAACCATGCTTTTATACTCTCCAGAGAATCTGCGCAGCGTAGCCCGCACTTGCGAGCAGCCAGAGGATCGTCAACGCCTGCAGGAAGAGACGCGCGCCAACCGGCTTCACGTAATCCATCCAGATGTCACGGATACCAACCCACGCGTGGTAGAACAGCGAGAGAAGCGTGACGAACGTGGCGAGCTTCATCCACTGCGTCGCGAAGATCGACGCCCAGCCGTCGTACGAGAAGTCGCGCGCGAGGAAGAACCACGCGAGCAGAATCACCGTGTAGACCGCCATCACACAGGCGGTGACGCGTTGCGCAAGCCAGTCGCGCAGACCGTAATGCGCGCCGACGACGAGACGCTTCGAACCGATTCGGTTATTGGCTGACATTTTTTAGAATGCTCCGAACAGTTTTGCCGCGAATGCAATGGTAAGCAGCGACGACACGACGATCACCACGACGGAGGTCGACTTGCCCTTTTCCTTCGACACGGCATCGTGATTCGTATCCATCACGAGGTGACGGACGCCGGCGCAAAAGTGGAACAGGAAAGCCCACGCCAGAACGAGCGTGATCAGTTTGACAAGAATGTTGGAGAGGAAGCCCTTGAAGACTTCGAAGCTCAGCTCGGAAGTCAGGCTCTGATCGAAGAGGAACAGCAGGAACGGAAGAAAGAGAAACAACAATGCGCCGCTCACGCGGTGCAGAATCGACACGCGCCCCGCCAGCGGGAGACGGTATGCCGTCAATATTTGCCCGATACCGATGTTCCGGAATTCCGGCCTCGGTTTTTTTACGGCTTCTGCCATGCTAGACCCCTACTATGTAGTCACACTAATCCGCAATTTTAGCGCCTTTTCATATCGCGCTGCAGCGAAAACCACCATGGGTCCTTTACCGCGCGCGCAATAAAAGCGCCTTCCGATCGGCACGCGTGTGGGACGCGGCGCCTCGATCCAACCTGATTCAGCTCAGGTCGTTCTGATAGTAATACCCGGTTGTGACATACCAACCGCGCCGGACTTCGACCGGCCGATCCCCATAGGTATAGGACACGCGCTCGACCGACAATAACGGAAAACCCGCCGGCACCTGCAGCAGGTCCGCCACGGAAGGTTCCGCCGCGACCGCACGGATTTTTTCCGTGGCGCGAATCATGCGGGTGCCGAATTCCGTCTCGAACATCGCGTAGAGGGGCCCCTTGTAGTCCGACAGCCGCTCGAGCGTGAGTCCGCGGAACACGGCACCGGGCAGCCAGATCTCGTCGAGCACCGTGACTTCGCCGTCGAACTGCAGCAGACGCTTGATCAGTACGACCGGATCGGCGGGCTTCAGATCGAGCTGCCGGGCGATTTCCGCCGACGCGCGCAGCCGCCGGCATTCGAGCAGGCGGCTCACGTGCGGATGCTCGGCGCCGTCGTCGGCGAGCAGTCTCAGGAAGCGGAACTGCGCGCGCTCTTCGTTGTGCGTTGCAACGAAAGTGCCCTTGCCCTGGCGGCGCACCAGCAGGTTGTCGGCGGCCAGTTCGTCGATCGCCTTGCGCACGGTGCCTTGGCTCACCTTGAAACGCGCGGCCAGTTCGACTTCACTAGGTATGATCTCGCCAGGCTTCCATTCGCCGCTTTCGAGGCTCTGCGTAATCAAGCCCTTGATCTGCTGATACAAAGGGCTGAAAGTAGGCGACGCAGCAGGAACGACAGCGGATACACCTTCGCCCGCGGCCCCCTGGCCATTCGGGTTCACAGGATTCGCCGGGTTCGAATTCATGCGCGCATTTCATCATAAAGGGCTGGGGCACGTCTAGGCTTTTCCCGCGATAGATATGTCTTATATAAGACATAAGATACTGTTGACTTTGTCGGTTTCGACTCCTACACTCCTTGTCGAGCAAGGGTTTGCGGGGTTTTTGCGGCGGCTGTTTGATGCAGCGCCGCGACGCTCCGGCCGCCACTCTGCACCATGCCGCCCCCTACGCAGTTCAGGTTTCGATTCGCCGCCACCCGTTGCATTCGCGCGTTGTATCCGTGTTGCACCCGCTGGCCAGACGCTTGCCGAAACGCGCTGTTCGCAGGAGCCCGCACCGTGCAGTTGCGGCCCCGGCCCGGCGTGATTCTTGGGCCATCCGGTCCCGCTCGGCAGTACAGGTTTCCGGCACGGCGGTCTCGTCGCAGCGCGCCGCCCGGTCTCGGCACATTCCGAGCCCGCACGCGAACAGTGAATTCCGCCGTGTTTCATAACGCTTCGCTGAACGCGCATATAGAATGGCGTTTTCCCTAGCGTCTAACGCATCGTCCTGGAGATTTCTCAATGGCTAAGCCCGCAAAGCGCGTTGCCGTCACCGGCGCCGCAGGTCAAATCGCTTACTCCCTGCTGTTCCGCATCGCCAATGGCGATCTGCTCGGCAAGGACCAGCCGGTGATCCTGCAACTGCTCGATCTGCCGCAAGCGCAAGCCGCCGTCAAAGGCGTCGTGATGGAACTGGATGATTGCGCATTCCCGCTGCTGTCGGGCGTCGTGATCACGGACGACCCGAAGGTCGCGTTCAAGGACGCCGACGTCGCCTTGCTCGTCGGCGCGCGTCCGCGTTCGAAGGGCATGGAGCGTAAGGATCTGCTGTCGGCCAACGCCGAGATCTTCACGGTTCAAGGCAAGGCGCTGAACGACGTCGCCAGCCGCGACGTGAAGGTGCTGGTGGTCGGCAACCCGGCCAACACGAACGCGTACATCGCCATGAAGTCGGCGCCGGATCTGCCGAAGAAGAACTTCACCGCGATGCTGCGTCTGGACCATAACCGCGCGCTGTCGCAACTGGCTGCCAAGTCGGGCAAGCCGGTCGCGTCGATCGAAAAGCTCGCAGTGTGGGGCAACCACTCGCCGACCATGTACCCGGACTTCCGCGTCGCAACGGCAGAAGGTCAGGACCTGACCAAGCTGATCAACGACGAAGAGTGGAACCGCAACACGTTCATCCCGACCGTCGGCAAGCGCGGCGCGGCGATCATCGAAGCGCGCGGCCTGTCGTCGGCGGCATCGGCGGCTAACGCTGCAATCGACCACGTGCGCGACTGGGTGCTCGGCACGAACGGCAAGTGGGTCACGATGGGCATTCCGTCGGACGGCTCGTACGGCATCCCTGAAGACATCATCTACGGCGTGCCGGTGACCTGCGAAAACGGCGAGTACAAGCGCGTCGAAGGTCTGGCAATCGACGCGTTCTCGCGCGAAAAGATGGACGGCACGCTGCAGGAACTGCTGGAAGAGCGCGACGGCGTTCAGCACCTGCTCGGCTAAGCACCTGATGCGGATGAACCGGAACTCCGAAGCGTTAGCGCGGCGGGTTCCGGTTTTTTTCGTGCGAATGGCCATGCAAGCATAGCTATTCGCCTCTGATTCGAACGTGCTTTGCCATGGCCCGACGGTACTCGCGCAGAGCACGCCCGAATCCGATTCCACCTGATCCTCACCACGCCCTACACGCCGAAGATGCGCGTTCTCACACCCGCCGAAGTGCTGTTTGAGGGCGAAGCACCGCCCGCCGTGCTCCCTGCCTGCGATCACTACGCGGGCAGCGAAAAGCTGATGCTGAAGTCGCTCGCGTTGCAGCAGCAACTCGGCCCGGTGTTCGATGTCACGCTCGATTGCGAAGACGGCGCGCAGGTCGGCCGCGAGGCCGAGCACGCGGAACTAGTCGCATCGCTGCTCGGCAGCGAGCATGACCGCTTCGGCCGCGTCGGCGTGCGCATCCACGACTTTGCTCACGCGCACTGGCGCGACGACGTGCGCCTGATTCTGCGCGCCGCGAAGCGAGCACCTGCTTACATCACGCTGCCGAAAATCCGCAACGTCCACGATGCCGCCGAAATGATCGCGTTCATCGAGGCGACCCGGCGCGAACTCAATATTGCACAACCGGTGCCGGTGCAACTGCTGGTCGAAACGCACGGCGCGCTCACCCGCGTGTTCGAGCTGGCCGCGCTGCCGGGCGTCGAGGCACTGAGCTTCGGCCTGATGGACTTCGTCTCCGCGTGTGACGGCGCGATCCCCGATACCGCGATGCGCTCGCCGGGCCAGTTCGACCATCCGCTCGTGCGGCGCGCGAAGCTCGAGATTTCGGCGGCCTGTCACGCGTACGGCAAGGTGCCGTCGCACAACGTCAGCACCGAAGTCCGCGACATGAGCGTGGTCGCGAACGACGCGCAGCGTGCCCGCAACGAGTTCGGCTACACGCGCATGTGGAGCATCCATCCGGCGCAGATCGAGGCGATCGTCGCCGCGTTCGCGCCGCGCGACGAAGAAATCGCTACTGCCACCGAAATCCTGCTGGCCGCGCAGTCCGCGCATTGGGGCCCGACGCGTCACGGCGATACGCTGCACGACCGTGCGAGCTACCGCTATTACTGGTCGGTGCTGCGCCGCGCGCAAACCACCGGCCGCGCCGTTGCCCAGGAAGCGGCGCCGCTTTTCGCGAAAGTGGGCGCTAACGGACAGTCGGCGGCTTGAGCGACGTGGTTTGAACGGCAGCAATCAGCCGGCACACAGGAGAAGGCCGAAGATGAGCGAGACAACGCAAGCCGCTGGCACAACAGGCGGCAACGAAACGCCAGGCGGCTTCAAGCCGAAAAAATCCGTCGCGCTGTCCGGCGTGACCGCGGGCAATACCGCGCTGTGCACGGTCGGCAAGACCGGCAACGATCTGCACTATCGCGGCTACGACATTCTCGATATCGCCGAGGCGTGCGAATTCGAAGAGATCGCTTATCTGCTGGTCCACGGCAAGCTGCCGACCCAGACTGAGCTGACCGCTTATAAGACCAGGCTGAAATCGATGCGCGGTCTGCCCGCGAACGTGAAGGCTGCGCTTGAATGGATTCCCGCCGCTGCGCATCCGATGGACGTGATGCGCACCGGCGTGTCGGTGCTCGGCACCGTGCTGCCCGAGAAGGACGATCACAACCTGCCCGGCGCGCGCGACATCGCCGACAAGCTGATGGCCTCGCTCGGCTCTATGCTGCTGTACTGGTACCACTACTCGCACAACGGCAAGCGCATCGAGGTCGAAACCGACGACGATTCGATCGGCGGTCATTTCCTGCATCTGCTGCATGGGGTCGAGCCGTCGAAGGCGTGGGTCGAGGCGATGCACGTATCGCTGAACCTGTACGCGGAGCATGAGTTCAACGCATCGACGTTCACTGGCCGCGTGATCGCGGGCACCGGCTCGGACATCTACTCGGCGATCACCGGCGCGATCGGCGCGCTGCGCGGGCCGAAGCACGGCGGTGCCAATGAAGCCGCGTTCGAAATCCAGTCACGCTACCAGACGCCTGACGAAGCCGAAGCCGACATACGCCGCCGCGTCGAGAACAAGGAAGTCGTGATCGGCTTCGGCCATCCGGTGTACACGATCTCGGACCCGCGCAACAAGGTGATCAAGGAAGTCGCGAAGAAGCTGTCGAAGGAAGCGGGCAACACGAAGCTGTTCTCGATCGCCGAGCGACTCGAATCGGTGATGTGGGACGCGAAGAAGATGTTCCCGAACCTGGACTGGTTCAGCGCCGTGTCGTATCACATGATGGGCGTGCCGACCGCGATGTTCACGCCGCTGTTCGTGATCTCGCGCACCTCCGGCTGGAGCGCGCACATCATCGAGCAGCGCGTCGATAACAAGATCATTCGGCCGAGCGCGAATTACACCGGACCCGAGAATTTAAAGTACGTGCCGCTAAATAGGAGAAAATAGCGGTCGCTGTGCGCTCCACAGCGCGTGCAGATCAACCCGCGCGGCCGCCGGACCGGTCGTCCGCGCACTGTTTAATTGATTCTAGATAGAAAGGTTTTCCCCATGAAAAAGCTGATGATCGCCGCCATGATTGGTGCCCTGTCCACGACGATGCTGACCGTCGCGACTGACGCCGCTGCTGCGGACACGGCCACCACCACGACGAAGAAGGCTGTCGCCAAGCGCCCGGAGCCGAAGCGCCTGGTCAAGCGCAAGGCAAATCCGGTGAAGGAAGCGAAGGTCGATCCGATCCCGGAAGGCGCTGAAAAGTGGTCGTGCAAGGACGGCCTTGCTTTCGAAATGAAAGGTGATATGAAGCGTGACCAGATCGTCACGGTTCACTGGGCGAACAAGAACTACAACCTGCCGCGCGAAGCGACCACGACGGGCGCCGACCGCTTCCACGATGCAGCAACCGGTATGGACCTCGTCGTGATCCCGACGAAGGCCATGCTGTTCCAGGACAAGGACAGCTCGCGTCTCGCCGACGAGTGCAAGACGGTCGCCATGGAACAGGGCGCACCGGCGGCAACGCAATCGAACGCGATCAACAAGACCGGCAACTAATTTTTGCCACTTGGGAAGGCCCTCCGATGTCCGCCCCGATCTCCAACGTACGACCCGCCCCGGACGCCGTCCTGGTCGATATCGTCGACTACGTGCTGGACTACCAGATCGACAGCGCGCTGGCGCTGGAAACCGCGCGTCATTGCCTGATCGACACGCTCGGTTGCGGACTCGAGGCGCTCACCTACCCGGCCTGCACCAAGCTGATGGGACCAATCGTGCCTGGCACGATCGTCCCCAACGGCGCGAAGGTGCCGGGCACGTCGTTCCAGCTGGACCCGGTTCAGGCCGCCTTCAATATCGGCGCGATGATCCGTTGGCTCGATTTCAACGACACCTGGCTTGCCGCCGAATGGGGTCATCCATCGGATAATCTCGGCGGCATTCTCGCGACGGCCGACTGGCTCTCGCGCACTGCCATCGCAGCGGGCAAAGCGCCACTGACGATGAAAGACGTCCTGATCGCAATGATCAAGGCGCACGAAATTCAAGGCTGCATCGCGCTCGAGAACTCGTTCAACAAGGTCGGGCTCGATCATGTGCTGCTCGTCAAGCTCGCGTCGACCGCGGTGGTCGGCCAGCTGATCGGCCTCACGCGCGACGAGCTGATCAACGCAGTATCGCAGGCGCTCGTCGATGGGCAGGCGCTGCGCACCTACCGCCATGCGCCGAACACGGGTTCGCGCAAATCGTGGGCCGCCGGCGACGCGACCTCGCGCGCGGTGCGCCTCGCGCTGATATCGAAGACTGGCGAGATGGGCTATCCGTCGGTGCTCAGCGCGAAAACGTGGGGCTTCTACGACGTGCTGTTCAACGGCCACGCGTTCCGGTTCCAGCGTCCGTACGGCTCGTACGTGATGGAAAACGTGCTGTTCAAGATTTCGTTTCCGGCCGAGTTCCACGCGCAAACCGCCGTGGAAGCCGCGCTCGCGCTGCATGCGCAGCTTGCCGCACAGGGCCGGCGCGTCGAAGACATTCGCCGGATCACGATTCGCACGCACGAAGCGGCGATTCGCATCATCGATAAAAAAGGCCCCCTGAACAATCCGGCCGACCGCGATCATTGCATCCAGTACATGATCGCGGTGCCGCTGATTTTCGGCCGTCTCGCAGCAGCCGATTACGAAGATACGATTGCGCAGGATGCGCGTATCGATGCGTTGCGCGCGAAGATGGAATGCGTCGAGGACGCGCAGTTCACAAAGGATTATCACGACCCGGAGAAGCGTTCGATCGCCAATGCACTGACGATCGAATTCAATGACGGGTCGAAGTTTGGTGAAGTCGTAGTCGAATACCCGATCGGTCATAAGCGTCGTCGCGAAGACGGTATTCCGTTGCTGGTCGAGAAGTTCAGGACCAACCTCGCGCGGCGCTTTCCGGTCAAGCAGCAACTGGCGATTCTCGGCGTATCGCTCGATCAGGGCAAGCTCGAAGCGACGCCGGTCAATGAATACGTCGATCTCTACGTCATCTAGGCTAAGTACTGTAGTTCCGCGATCCAAACCAAGGAAAACACCATGGCCCACAACCTCCACAAAACGCTGAAGGAATTCGACAGCGGTTCCGGCAAAGGCAAGTTCTACTCCCTGCCGCAGCTCGGCAAGGCACTGAACCTCAAGATCGACCGCCTGCCGGTCTCGATCCGTATCGTGCTGGAATCGGTGCTGCGCAACTACGACGGCAAGAAAATCGCCGAAGAACACATCACGCAACTCGCAAACTGGAAGCCGAATGCGACGCGCGTCGACGAAATCCCGTTCGTCGTGTCGCGCGTCGTGCTGCAGGACTTCACCGGCGTGCCGCTGCTCGCCGACATCGCTGCAATGCGCGGCGTCGCGAAGGCCGTCGGCAAGAACCCGAAGTCGATCGAGCCGCTCGTGCCGGTCGATCTCGTCGTCGACCACTCGGTGCAGATCGACCACTTCCGCGAGAAGAATGCGCTCGACCTGAACATGAAGCTGGAATTCCAGCGCAACAACGAGCGCTACCAGTTCATGAAGTGGGGCATGCAGGCGTTCGACACGTTCAAGGTCGTGCCGCCGGGCGTCGGCATCGTTCACCAGGTCAACCTCGAGTACCTCGCACGCGGCGTGCACAAGAAGGGCGACGGCGAGGACACCGTGTACTACCCCGATTCGCTGGTCGGCACGGACAGCCACACGACGATGATCAACGGCATCGGCGTGGTCGGTTGGGGCGTGGGCGGTATCGAAGCCGAAGCGGGCATGCTCGGCCAGCCGGTGTACTTCCTGACACCGGACGTCGTCGGTGTGAACCTGAAGGGCAAGCTGCGCGAAGGCGTGACCGCAACCGACCTCGTGCTGACGATCACCGAACTGCTGCGTAAAGAGAAGGTCGTCGGCAAGTTCGTCGAGTTCTTCGGCGAAGGTACGCGCTCGCTGTCGCTGCCGGACCGCGCAACGATCGGCAACATGGCGCCGGAATACGGCGCGACGATGGGCTTCTTCCCGGTCGACGAAAAGACCATCGACTACTTCAAGGGCACGGGCCGCACCGACGCGGAAATTTCCGCGTTCGAAAACTACTTCAAGGCGCAGAATCTGTTCGGCATTCCGAGCGAAGGCGACATCGACTTCACGAAGGTCGTCACGCTGGATCTCGGCACGGTCGCGCCGTCGCTGGCAGGCCCGAAGCGTCCGCAGGACCGCATCGAAATCGGCCACGTGAAGTCGACCTTCAGCGACCTGTTCTCGAAGCCGGTCGCTGAAAACGGCTTCGCGAAGAAAGGCGCCGATCTCGACGCAAAGTACACGACGAGCAACGGCGTCGAGGTGAAGAACGGCGACGTGCTGATCGCCGCGATCACGTCGTGCACGAACACGTCGAACCCAAGCGTATTGCTGGCCGCGGGTCTCCTCGCCAAGAAGGCTGTCGAAGCTGGCCTGACGGTCGCTCCGCACATCAAGACGTCGCTGGCGCCGGGATCGCGTATCGTCACCGAGTACCTGACGAAGACCGACCTGCTGAAGTACCTCGACAAGCTCGGCTTCACGCTCGCCGCTTACGGCTGCACGACCTGTATCGGTAACGCGGGCGACCTGACGCCGGAACTGAACGAAGCGATCACGAAGAACGACATCGTCGCGGCAGCCGTGCTGTCGGGCAACCGTAACTTCGAAGCGCGTATCCACCCGAACATCCGTGCGAACTTCCTCGCGTCGCCGCCGCTCGTCGTCGCGTACGCGATCGCCGGCAACATCACGCGCGACCTGATGACCGAGCCGGTTGGCAAGGGCAAGGGCGGCAAGGACATCTATCTCGGCGACATCTGGCCGACCAGCGAAGAAGTCAACGCGCTGCTCAAGTACGCGCTCGACGCCGACGCGTTCCGCAAGAACTACTCGCAGCTCACGAAGAAGGGCGACCTGTGGAGCAAGATCGAGGGCGAAGAAGGTCAGGTCTACGACTGGCCGAAGTCGACCTACATCGCCGAGCCGCCGTTCTTCGGCAAGGACTTCTCGATGACGCCGGCTTCCAGCATCGCGCCGGTCAAGGGCGCGCGCGCACTGGGCATCTTCGGTGACTCGGTCACGACCGACCACATCAGCCCGGCAGGCTCGATCAAGGAAGACTCGCCGGCAGGCCGCTGGCTGAAGGAAAACGGCGTGCAGAAGGCCGACTTCAACAGCTACGGCTCGCGCCGCGGTAACCACGACGTGATGATGCGCGGTACGTTCGCGAACGTCCGTATCAAGAACCTCATGATCCCGGCGAAGGCGGATGGCACGCGCGTCGAAGGCGGTCTGACGATTCACCAGCCGAGCGGCGAACAGATGTCGATCTACGACGCGGCGATGAAGTACATCGACGCCGACACGCCGACCGTCGTGTTCGCGGGCGAAGAGTACGGCACGGGCTCGTCGCGCGACTGGGCGGCGAAGGGTACGCAACTGCTGGGCGTGAAGGCCGTGGTCGCGCGCAGCTTCGAGCGGATCCACCGTTCGAACCTCGTCGGCATGGGCGTTCTGCCGCTGCAGTTCAAGGGCTCGGATAGCGTGCAGTCGCTCGGCATCACCGGCGAAGAAACGTACGACATCGAAGGCCTCGGCGACGACTTCAAGCCGCAACAGGAAGTCACGCTCGTGATCCACGGCAAGGACGGCGACAAGCGCGTTCCGGTGCTGCTGCGTATCGACACGCCGATCGAAGTCGACTACTACAAGCACGGCGGGATTCTGCCGTTCGTGCTGCGCTCGCTGCTGGCTGCTTAAGCCTGGCGGCAACGCAAACGGCATAGCTGTTTTGCAGGGGCTGCGTCCTGTGGAGGGCGCAGCCGACTTTGAAGCCCGACCTCAGGTCGGGCTTTTTTTTTAGTTCGGCATGACGACAACGTGCCGCGCGACAACCTGCCTGGTTTCTCCCGCGGGGAAAAGGCTCTACAGTCGTTCTTGAGCGGCTTGGAATACCTTCGGGAAGCCGCCCGGTGCGTCTTCTCCCTGAAGACGTGATTGGCAGCGCAGGCTGCTGAAATTCTCCTTGGAGGGCTGCCGCTGAATACTGACTCTGACCAATGCTGTGTAAGCCGCTCGCGTGGCTTCGGTAAGGGCCAGCGAGCATCCCGCAGGACTGAACAGTCCTGATCAGACACACCTAACGTGTCTTGTAGGAAACGCGCCGGTACGCAATGTCCGGCGCTTTATTTTTTTCTGGTACCGCACCTAGCCCACGAGGGACGTGCAGGGTTCGGTGGGAATGAAGGACCGGCAGGGATCAGTCGGAATGGCCAATCGACATGGATCTGTGGGAGCTAGCAGGGTGGAGAACGCCAAACCGCCTCGAATGGCGTGCATGCCTTTTCGGTCAAGCAGACCGACACGCGGCAGATCGTGGATGGTA
This sequence comes from Burkholderia sp. H160, assembly GCA_000173575.1. Taxonomy (GTDB): domain Bacteria; phylum Pseudomonadota; class Gammaproteobacteria; order Burkholderiales; family Burkholderiaceae; genus Paraburkholderia. The sequence goes on from ABYL01000147.1 coordinate 11,503, forward strand.
AGAGTCGTCATGGCAAGGGTCCTCGTGTCTGGATGGGAGTGACCGGACAACCCGCAAGGCTTATGCCATTGAGGCGGAAAGGTGCCTGGGATACCGTCTCCGCCCCGAACGAGAGCGGTTTCCCACTGCCATGTGTCCGCGCTTGCTCGCTACGCCACAGCAAGATCTGTGGGGTAACAAGCAACAGATTGGTCAGCGTCGTCTGTGTTGCTGCGACACTCATGCAACCTCATCTCACAGCTCGCGCGCCGCCATCACTTCAGCCCGAAATCGACCCGCGTCGTCGCACCCTTGTCCTTGATGTCATCGGCATTCATCTTCGGCGCGACGATGAACACGCGGCTGCTGTCGATCTTCCCTTCCAGGTACTGTTGCACGCTCTGTGCGCGCTGCTGCGCGAGTTGCCGCAGACTCGCGTCGTCGATCGGCGCGTTGGCCGCGAGCGCGCCCTTCATGTCGTCGTCGGGCAGCGTCTTCGTCATGCCGATGAAGTTGCGCGGCTTCTTGAAGTCGGAGGACTTGTAGGCCTTGGTCAGGTATTTGTCGTAGTCCTGCTGATCGACCGTGACCGTCGACGGATCGACGCTCTCGCCATTACCCACCGTGTCCTTGATCTTCTGCCGCTTGACCATCTGATCGACGTACCGCGTGCGCAGCGCCGGCTCGTCGACCTTCGGATCGACGCGGCCGATCAGGTCGATGCGGATCGACGGCTTGTCCGCGAGCGCCTTGACGATCGTGTCGAGCTTCTGCTTGTCGGCGTCGGTAAGCGTGGGCGAGCCTGCCTCGAATTCGACGTAGCCGAGTTCCTCGCCACTGCCGCCGAACGCATGCGCGATCAGCGTGAACGGCGCGGTCACCGCCTTTTCGAGCAGATTGAGCACCGCATGCCAGATCAGCCCGCCGATGCTGAACTCGGGGTTCGACAGCGAGCCCGACACCGGCAGGTTCACGTCGATCTCGCCACGCGAGTTCTTCAGCAGCGAGATCGCGAAACGCACCGGCAGCTTGGTCGCGGTGTCGTTGTCGATGTGATCGCCGAACGTCAGCTGATCGATGAACAGGTGATTGTTCGCGTTCAGCTGATCGTTTGCCAGCTGGTAATGCAGATCGACATTGAGCTTGCCCTTCGTGATCGGATAGCCGGCGTATTTCGCCGAATACGGTGTCAGGTTGGTCAGCTCGATGTCGTGCGCGGTCGCGGTCAGATCGAGCGCCGGTTTTGCGATCAGCGGGTTGACGGTGCCGCGGATCGTCAGCGGACCGTTGGCCGCGAGCCTCGCGGCGACGTCGACCGGTGCGGGCGTGGTCGATTCCGTGCCGAACGCGCCGATAGTGCCCTGAATGTCGACGAGATTCGCCGTGTAGTTCGGCTTGATGAAGTTGTCGGTGTAGGTCACGCGGCCCTGCTGCAACACCAGTTGTCCGAAGTGCATCTTGACCGGGCTTTTCGGCGGCGTGGCGGCCGTGGCCGTGGCGGGGGCGACGGGTTTGGCGGCAGCCTTGTCCGGCGTTGCAGGCGACGCCGCGACTGCTTCGGATACCGCCTCGGGCGTCAACGGAATCGGCGGGATCGGGTGCGAGCCGCTTTTGTCGTGCGTCAGCGACTGCGATGTCCCGCTCTCGCGCGCGACCACATCCTTCAGGTTCAGCTTGCCTTGCGCGTCGAGCAGCACGCGTCCATAGAAATTCGAGAATGTCACGCGGCCCGCGTCGACCACGGTGCCGTGCTCGTCGTAATCAGCCTTCAGGTTCGTCAGCGCGAACGAGCCCCAGCCCGCGAACGGGGCCGACGTCGCCTTGTCGATCATGCGCACGGCGACGAGCGCCATGTCGCCGCGAAAGTTCGCCTTCAGCGACTTCGCCTGGATGACCGCGAGATCGCCGTTCGCATTGAGCAGCGCGCTCGCGAGCGACGCATTCAGCTGGCTGCCGAAGTACGGCTCGAACGCGGCCGCGTCGAGCCGGTTCGCGTTGATCTTGACGGCCATCTTCAGCGGCGTCGCGGTCACGTCGCCCTTCACCCCGAGCGTGCCCTTTTTGTTCAACGTCGCTTGCAGATCGACCGGCAGCGGACGGCTCAGGTCGTCGCTGATTTGCCGCACCTTCAGCTGCACCGGCGCAAAGCTCAGTTTGACCGGCTGCGGCGTCGTGTTGTCGGTGAAATCGGCGCTCGCGTCTTTGAGCGTCAATTCACCGATCGTGTAGCGCCACGCAGGGCCCTCGGCCTGCGCTTTCTTCGCCGCGTGAATGGCGGTGCGCTGTGTCGCCTCCTGATGCGCACCCGCGAGCGCGTTCAGATTGATGCTGCCGTCCTTCAGACGCTGTGCGTCGACCGCGAGACCCATTACGTCGACGCTCGTCACGTCGGCCGTACGCGCCGCGACATCCACCTGCTTGACGACCACGTTGCCCTGCGCGAGCGAGATCACCGGCGTCTTGTCGCCGCGGGCCGCGAGCTTCAGCGCCTGCATGCCCAGTTGCGTGTCCGCGACCGTCAGCGCCATCGGCGACTTCGACCAGTTCGCGTCGATATTCGTCGTCGTGGACAGCGCGCCGTCGAGCACCTGCGCGGACGTCGCGGTGTCGATATACGGCTGCCAGGTCGGCAGCTTCAGCGACTTCAGATCGAGCTTCGCGCTCGCCGTCTTCGCCGCGAGGGCGACCGTGCCGTCGGCGGCGAGCGAACCGCCGCCGTCCTTCACATTTGTGTTCAGCGTGTAGTGCGCGGGTGTTGACGCGAGCGTCGAGAAATCGGTCAGCGTGAACGCGAGGTTTTGCAGACCGGTCTTGACCGGACGCGCCGCGGCTTCGTCGCGCAGGTTGACCGTGCCGTCGTTGAGTGTGAAGCGTTTGATCGCGACGTCGAAAGGCGGGGCCGCTTTTTCGGCGGCGGCGGTTCTGGCATTGGCATTCGCGTCCGCGCTTTCCTTCGGCGCCGCTTTTGCCGGCGCGGTCGCGAACATATGCTCGACGCTCAGTACTCCGTCCTTGTCGCGCGCGAGACTCGCGCTCGGCGCGTCGATACGGATCTCGTCGAAGTGATAGATGCTCTTCAGCGGCTCGAGCGATGCCGCCGCCACATGCACCGCGCGCGCCGCGAAGAACGGCGCCTTGCCCTGATCCTGCGTGTCGACATCGTTCAGGTCCACCGTGCCGGCGACGCGCAGCGACGGCGTGTCGTTCGCCATCACGAAGTTCAGCTTCAGGTCGGTGGACAGCTTGCCCGACTGCACGATCACCGGCAGTTTCGTCGGCGCATAGGACACCAGCTTCGGCACGTCGAGGTCGTCGAAGCGCAGCGACACTTCCGATTCGCGCGATGCCGCGAACGGCTTGGTCCTGCCGTCGATCGCGAGCTGACTGTCGCCGTCGATGCGCGCGCGCAGCAGTGGCTCGACGAAAATATCGGTCTTCGACGGCAGCGTCGCGATAAACGGAATGCCGAGCTTGAATTGATCGATCACGTGGCTGGTGCCGAGCAGCCGGTCGTCGAAGGTAATCTGGCCGTTTTCGACGCGAATGTTCGACACGGAGAACTGCGTCGGCTTGCTGTTCGGTTTTGCCGGCTGATTCGCGAATTTCTCGATCAGGTCGCTGAAATTGAAGTGCTGCGCATCGTAGCGAACGATATGAAAGCGCGGCGAATCGACGTGCACTTCGTTGACGATCGGCGCGCCGCGAAACAGTGAACTCCACGACGGCTGCACGATGAGCCGCGAAATATCGACGAAGTCGCCCGCGCCGCCGCGCTCGCCGATATGCACGTTGTCGGCCTCGAAGCTCAGTGTGTACGGATTGAGGGCGACTCGGCCGATCGACGCCGGCCGGTCGAGCTGCTTGCTCAGCTGTTGGCTCGCGATGTGACGAATCAGTGGCGGCGCCGCGAAAAAGCCGAGCAGGCCGAATACGACGAGGAAGATCAGCAGACCGACGAGAATCCGTCGCGTGCGGTGCGACTGCGCGACTTCGCGCACGGTCTTCATGGAGGAGGCTAACGATGCTTTATTGAGGCTTGCCATGCTCGATCTGGGTGAATGCGGCGGCAAGCCCGCCGCGCAAAACAGAGATCCTGCAAGCGGCAGTATAAGTCGTGAATCAATGGTTAGACAGGAGTGTCAAGACCGGTCTGACGATTCGTGCTGCTGACCGATTGGCTTTCCAGCGCCGGAGATTTTCGTTTGCGTTAGATAACGAAGCCGGTCGGCGCGCGGTTTGCCCGCGCGCCGTTTACATCATTGCCGCACGACCGCTGGCGGCTGCCAGCTGCCGTCGGTGGCTTGCGGCTTCGGCGCATACAGGCGCAGCACCAGCTGCATGTCCGAGCGCGGCGCCGGCAGCCAGTTGCCGGTCCGGCTGCGCACCGACGACACGACCACGTCGATCGACCCATCACGATTGCGGCGCGCGCCATTGCGATCGCCGACCGCGAGCCGCGCCGGTGCGTTCTCGCTCAGCGCGCCATCTTTCGTGTACGCGGTGATCGTCCAGAAGCCGCGCACCGGCGGCAACTGGTTCGCCGCGAAGTGGATCACGTAGCGATTCGCGCCGTTCAGCGCGTGGCCGTCGCTGTCCTGCGTGACGACCGCGCGCACTTCGTCGTCCTTCGTACCGATGCCCAACTGCGTGCTTGCCGCATACGCGCGCAGCCCATAGTCGGGACCGTAGTTGCCGACGGCGTCGCCGAACCAGCTCCAGCCGTTCACGCTCAGCAGATTCGTCGGCGGTGTCGCAACCCGATCTCGACCGTCGGCGAGACCGGCCGAAAGTGCGTCGGACGCCTGCGGCAGCTTCACCGGCTCGCCCGGCGTGACGCCGAGATCGGCGAGGAATTTGAGCGCGTGCGGATCTTCCGGAGTCGGCGGGCTGTCGGGCAACGCGTCGGCAAGACGGCCGAAGAAGCCGCTCGCGTCGAGCGCGGCGACCTGCT
>ABYL01000146.1 GCA_000173575.1 Burkholderia sp. H160
TGGGCGCTCGTCAGCCGCCCCTCGGCCGCCGCGCCGGAGAATCCGACCGAGCGGCGCCGCCAGTTGCCGCCCGAGGTGCTCGAACACGTCGCGATGACGTTGCTGCGGCGCTACGGCGTCGTGTTCTGGCGCGTGCTCGAGCGCGAGGCGGAGTGGCTGCCGCCGTGGCGCGATCTGCTGCGCGTGTTGCAACGGCTCGAAGCGCGCGGCGTGATTCGCGGCGGGCGATTCGTCAACGGGCTTGCTGGCGAGCAGTTCGCGCTGCCCGAGGCGATTGCGCTGCTGCGCGAAGTGCGACGGCAGCCCAACGACGGTGCGCTTATCTGCGTCGCCGGAACCGACCCGCTGAATCTCGCAGGCACGTTGCTGGTCGGCGACAAGGTGCCGGCCGTCGCCGGCAACCGTGTGCTGTATCGGGACGGCGTGGTGGCGGCCACGCTGGTGGCCGGCAAGTTCTGGTTCGACGCGGCCCTCGACGCCCACCCGCCCGAGCGCGAACGCGCCCGGGCGTTGCTGGCGCGCCGCTTCTAGCGGCGTCAGGGTGGCGCCGCTTTGTCGCGGAATGACGCCGCCGCGCGCGGCCGTGCCGAGCCGCGCCCATTGTTAGCAAAACGCTAATGATTCTTCGCCCGAATTGTCACGCTTCGATACAATGAGGCGGTTTCACATTAGTATGACAAAGACTGTCTGCCGCCGCCCGCCTTGATCGGGATCGCCGGCAGCCCCCGGGGACTTCATGAGCGAAGAGCTACACGACCAGATGCTTCACGCGCGTTTCGGCACGAGCAGCCCTGGCTGGCGTCTATCGGCGGCCAGCGACACGCTGGAACTCGAGTCGGCGCACGGCCGCGCGGCTCCCAGCGTCGCGATACCCCTTACTCCTTCTCAAGCCACCCAGGTCCGCGCGCTGAGCGGCGTGACCTCGCACGTGGTCGTCGATGTGCTGCTGGACGGCGCACCGCTGCGTCTGCATCTGGTCGGCAAGAAGCGCGATGGTCACCGCTGGGGCGGCACCGCGTCGGCTCACGCCGACACCGAATCGGTTGCGCGCGCATTGCTGCACGGTCTGTCGTTCGCCGAGCAGGTGGTCTCCGAAGTGAACTCGGTGGTCGTGATCGTCGACCGGCACGGCCGGATACAGCGCTTCAACCGGCTCGCCGAGGAACTGACCGGGCTCAGGGAAGAGGACATCATCGGCCGCAGCGTCCGGACGCTGTTCATGTCGTCCAACGGTGACGCGGTCTCGAACCAGGTCAGCGCGGACTTCTTCAATCGCGGCGAACCGTACGAGATCGAACGACGCATCAAGACAGTCCACGGCGAACGCCTGTTCCTGTTTCGCAACAAGTTCGTGCGCAGCGGCAACGGCATCGAAGACCAGTTCCTGATCTGCTCGGGAACCGACATCACGGAGCAACGGCTCGCCCAGGACCGCCTGATCGAGCAGGCCACCACCGACCCGCTCACTGGCCTCGCCAATCGCAACGCGATCCAGGAGCGCATCCAGATCGCGATCGAACAGGCCGCGCCGGGCGAAACCGTCGGCGTGCTGTTTCTCGATCTCGACAACTTCAAGACGGTCAACGATCACTACGGCCACGTGTTTGGCGACCGGCTGATCTGCGACGTGTCGGACGCGATCCGCAACTGCCTGAATCCGGGCGACTCCCTCGCGCGGCTCGGCGGCGACGAATTCATCGTGCTCGCGACGAAGGGCTCCGCGGACGCGCTCGAAAACACCGCGCAGCGCATTCTCGACCGCATGCGGATGCCATTCGCGGTCGGGCTCGTCGAGGTCTATACCGGCTGCTCGATCGGCATCGCGCGTTGGCCAGAGCATGGCGACAGTCTCGAATCGCTGATCCGTTCTGCCGACACCGCGATGTACGTCGCGAAGGACGAAGGCAAGCGCACGCATCGCGTGTTCTCGCCGGACATGAACCGCCGCGTCGCCGAGTTCATGTGGCTCGACACGAATCTGCGGCGCGGACTCGAGGAAGGCCAGTTCGCGCTGCACTATCAGCCGAAACTGAACCTTGCCACCGGCGCCGTGCAAGGCGCGGAAGCGCTGGTGCGCTGGAATTCGCCGGAGCGCGGCCAGATCATGCCGGCGGAATTCATCCGTTATGCAGAGGAATCCGGACTGATCGGCGTGCTCGGCCGCTGGGTGATGGAAACCGCCGCGAAACAGGCGGCCCGCTGGAAAGCGGCTGGCTACGGCCTGCGCGTCGCGATCAACCTGTCGGCGCGGCAGCTAACGGATACGGCCGTAGTCCGCCACTTCACCGAGGCGCTGCAGCACGCGGGCCTCGATCCTTGCCTCGTCGACCTCGAACTGACCGAAAGTTGCCTGATCGAAAACGAAGCGGCCGCGATCGAACTGATCAAGCAGTTCCGCCAACTCGGCGCACAGGTGCATCTGGACGACTTCGGCACAGGCTATTCGTCGCTGTCGCAACTCGGCCGTATTCCGCTCGACATGATCAAGCTCGACCGCAGCTTCGTGCGCTCGATCGAAGCGGACATGAAGGCTCAGGCGCTGGTGCGCTCAATGGTTGCGGTCGCACAGGAACTCGATTTCCAGGTGGTCGCCGAAGGGATCGAAACCGAAGCGGAAGAAGCCTTCATGAAGAGACTCGGCGTCGATTACGTGCAGGGCTTCCTCTACGCCAAGCCGATGCCCGCCACCGAATTCGAGCGCTGGCTGCTCGACAGGCGCAAGCTCAGGCTGATCGCCTGAGCCTGCCTGCCGCACGCTTCAGCGCAGGCGCGCGGAGCAACCTGCCACTTCATCTTCACCCATCAAGGCGCCGCGGCGATCACCTCGGCAACCGCGGCCGTCAGCTTCTTGCCGAACGGCACGTGCAGGAACTCGTTCGGCCCATGCGCGTTCGACTTCGGCCCTAGCACGCCGCACACCATGAACTGCGACTTCGGGAAGCCTGCCTTCAGCACGTTCATCAGCGGGATCGTGCCGCCGAGGCCCATGTAGGCAGCGTCGGCGCCGAAGTGCTGACGCGATGCGTCGTTGAGCGCGGTGGCGAGCCACGGCGCAACCTCCGGTGCGTTCCAGCCGCTCGCCGCGCCCGCATCCGGCTTGAACGTGACCTTCGCGTTGTACGGCGGATCGAATTCGAGCAGCGCCTTCAGTTCGGCGACCGCCTTTTCCGCTTCGATGGTCGGCGGCAGACGCAGCGACAGCTTGAACGCCGTGCGCGGCCGCAGCACGTTGCCGGCGTCGGCGAGCGCGGGCAAGCCGGCCGCGCCCGTCACCGACAGCGACGGACGCCACGTCGAATTGAGCAACGCCTCGCGCGGATCGGTCGTGGTGGGCAGCACCTGACGACCGTCCTGGCCGCACGCCCACGGCATCTTCTTCCAGACGTCGTCGCCGAGAATCTTTGCGGCGGCCTCCGCTTCGAGCAGACGATCGGCCGGCACCGGGCAGTGGAAGCCCTTTGGCAGCAACGTGCCGTTCGCGGCATCTTCGAGACGGTCGAACAGTTGCCGCATGATGCGGAAGCTCGACGGCACAATGCCGCCGTAGACGCCCGAGTGAATCCCTTCGTCGAGCACCTGCACTTCGAGATCGCCGGCGACTAGGCCGCGCAGCGACGTGGTCAGCCATAGTTGATCGTAATTGCCCGCGCCCGAATCGAGACACACGACGAGCCCGACGTTGCCGAGCCGCTCGCGCAGCGCATCGACGTAAGGCAGCAGATCGTAGCTACCCGACTCCTCGCAGGTTTCGATCAGCCCGACGCAGCGCGGACGCTCGACACCCTGCGCATCGAGCGCCGCGAGCGCCGTCAGGCTCGCGTAGATCGCGTAGCCGTCGTCCGCGCCGCCGCGGCCGTAGAGCTTGCCGTCTTCGAGCTTAGGCGTCCACGGACCCAGGTCGCTGCGCCAGCCGTCGAACTCGGGCTGCTTGTCGAGGTGGCCGTAGAGCACGATGGTTTCGTCACTGCCCGAGCGCGTCGCGGCCGTTTCGAAGAAGATCACGGGCGTGCGGCCCGGCAGGCGGATCACCTCGAGCTTCAGGCCGCGCACCGGTTGCTGCTCGGCCCATTGCGCGGCGTCAGTGATCACGCGCTCCAGATAGCCGTGCTTCGCCCAGTCGGGATCGAACGCCGGGCTCTTGGCCGGCACCGCGATGTAGTCGGTCAGCGCGGGCACGATCTCGTCGTTCCACTTGCGCTCGACGAATTCTCGTAGCGTGTTCGGGTTGAGTTGAGCGTGCTGGGTCGTATCGTCAGTGATCATGATCGGGTCCGTGGAGTACGGTTCGGTTCGGTCGAAACGATCATGATAGTCCCGATGCGTGCCGGGCTGAACCCCTTGCCGCGCGGGGTGTCAGGCGCGCTGCCGCCATTCGCGCGACAATCCTTACATGCATCGCGCATCAGGAGCATTTTATGGGTGGGAACGTGGCCGTTCAGGTCATCGCAGCGGCGTTCGCGCTGGCGCTGTATTTTCTGCCGGCGATCATCGCGGACCGGCGCAAGCGCCGCGACGTGCTGACGCTCGCGCTCTTCAACGCCTGCCTCGGCTGGACCGTGCTCGGCTGGCTGCTGGCGATGTATTGGGCGCTACAGCCGAATCCGCCGGAGAACCTCGCGACCGACGTCGTCGAGAAACGCAAAGCGTTGAGCCTGAGCGCGTTTTCGTCGGCGCTGATGGTGCGTGTGCGGCGACGCGAGGCCGCGCGCGACCGGCCCGAGCGCTGAATCGATTCGGGTGGCTCGAGCCATACGAGCAATCAGCAAACAATAAATAACGGGGTGGTCGATTCGCGTCACTCAGGCCGCGCGCCCGACGCGATGCCACTGTACCGAGCCCGCCGGAATCGAGCGCGGCTCCGCACGCACGTCTTGCGGTGCAAACATTTCGTGGCGCAGTTCGCCGTGTTCGTCGAACCACTCGCAGATCAGCCAGTCGCCGGGATTGAGCGCCACCGGACCTGCGTACGTCACCGTCATGCGCGAGCCCCCTTTCTTTAACTTGACGACGTCGCCCGCGCTGAAGGTGGCGGGTGTCGTCTGCATTGCGTCAATGGTAGCGGTCAGCATATTCGGCCCTCTATGTTGAGCGTTTTAAGTCATTGCGCCGGTTTTATCGACTTCGACCTTTTGAATCAACACTCTAAAAGTTGACAGAGATTAACAATTGAATTTAATCGCCGCAAGCGCTTTTTATCGATACCGTTTTCACCGTTATGGGATTTATGCTCGACGGCTAAAGTTCCCGACTCTCCGGGAAAATGCCGACACAACCTGCGGCTAACCCTATGTGCGCTACCGCACAAACGCAACACTTACTGCTGGCCGTTTGCGGGCCGGTACAAAATGCGAGACCGTATTCGTCTGATTAGAAAACGTGACGCAACGCCGCATAGATGTTATTCCGGATCGACGGGTTTGATCCAAATCAGAATTACCTGTGAACGAGCCAATCGCCGATAAATACCGTGTATTTCGTTATACCGCTCCGTTCAAATTGAACGATTTTTTCAGGCGGGCCAACAAATGAAAACGATTACCAGCGAGTTAGTTTCAAACCGCTTGCGCGAGTGAGCGCCGCACGCCTTGCTGATGACGCACGAGCAGCACGCTTAGACCGATACACACGAACATCAGCACGGCATTGATACCGAGGCTCAGCTGGAACGCCTGCGCATAAGACCCAGGCGCCGCGCTGCCGCCGAGCGCCCCGAAGAAAGCGCCGCTGATCGCCGCGGTACCGAAGGCGGAGCCGATCTGCAACGTCGACGACACCACGCCCGAGGCAAGCCCGGCCTTTTCGGGCACCACCTCCTGCAGCACGATGCGCATGATCGACGGCAACAGCAGACCATGTCCGACGCCTGCGCAGACCAGCCCGCAAGAGAACAGCAGATCGGGCGTCGAGGCCCGGGTCGCGGACCAGCCGGTCACGGCGAAGCCGAGCGTCATCATCGAGAAGCCGAGAGTCAGCACATGCGCGCCGATGCGCTTGACCACGGCCGGCGACGTCAGCGGTCCGATCACGAAGCCGAGCGCGAACGGCATGATCGCGATGCCCGACGCGAGCGGCGTCCAGTGCAGGCCGGTTTGCAGGAAGATGCCGTAGGTCAGGAAGAACGCACTATTGCAGTAGAACAGGAACGCAAGCACGAGACCCAGCGCGAACGCGCGATTGCGGAACAGTTGCAGATCGACGAGCGGATGGCCGCCGCCGCGCTCGACGCGCCGCTCGGTCGCGACGAACAGCGCGAACACCGGCACCGCGAGCGCGAACATCGCGAAGGTCCACGCGGGCCAGCCGGCTTCGCGGCCATGCGTCATTGGATAGATGACGAGCAGCAACACCGCCGACAGCAGCGCGACGCCCTTCAGATCGACACCCGTATGCGTGGCCGGCTGGTTCTCGGGCACGAACTTCCACGTGCCGATAAAGGCCGCGATGCCGATCGGGATGTTGATCAGAAAGATCACGCGCCAGTCGAGCCCGAACGGGTGATACGTGATCAGCGCGCCGCCGCCGAGTTGCCCGACGATCGACGACAAGCCGAACACGAAGCCATACAGACTCATCACGCGTGTCTGCTGATGCAGCGGCACAACCGCGCGGATCGTCGCGAGCACCTGCGGCGCCATCACCGCGGCCGCGATGCCTTGCACGATGCGCGAGATCACGAGCATGTGGCCGCTCGTCGCGAAGCCGCACAGCGCCGACGCCACCACGAACGCCGCCATGCCCGTCATGAACATGCGACGCCGGCCGAACAGATCGCCGAGGCGGCCGCCCGTGATCAGCAGCACCGCGTAGGCCGACGCGTACGCTGACACGACGAGCTGCAATTGCGCGTTGCTCGCGTCGAGGCCCGTATGAATCGACGGCAGCGCGAGATTGACGATGAAGTAATCGAGCGGCGCGAGAAAGGCGCCGACGAACAGCACGGCAAGCGCGAGCGCCTGGCGCTGGAAGCCCGACGGCGCTACTTTTGCGGCGACCGCCATGCCTGCCATCGCCGGGCCGGGACCGGTCACGGCGCCAGCTGCGCTCGCGGCGCAGCTGGCGGATCCACCAAATGCCGCCGGAGCGGACTTGATCGCTTCGCTTTTCATGACCGATCGTTCAAGAATTAGTTAAAAAATTTTGCGCGAGTGTGCGCAGACGAGGCGCTACACCAGCGCACGCATCGCCACATCGACGATACCGGTCAGCGCATCTTCCTGATGCGCGACCCGCCCCATCACCCGCAAGCCCTGCATCACGCAGAGCAGGAAATCGCCGACGGCCTTTTCGTCGAGCGTCGAATCGAACGCGCCGCTCGCCTGACCGCGAATCACCGTCGCCGCGAGCAAGGTCGCCATGCGCCGCTGTATCGCGGCGACGCGCGCGCGCAGCACTTCGTCGTCAGGCTGCATTTCCAGCGTCGTATTCGTAATGAAGCAGCTGCGCCGGCCGCTTAGCGCGCACGCGACCCGCGCGTAGTGCAGCAGCGCGTCGCGCAGCGCCTGCTCGGGCTCGACGGGCGCGCTCAAGCGCTGCGCGAGCCGCGCGACCGCGCCTTCCGAGTAATGATCGAGCGCGGCAAGCATGATGCCGTGCTTGTCGCCGAACACGCCGTACAGGCTGCCGCGCAGCAGACCGGTGGCCTTGCACAGATCGTCGATCGACGTCGCGTGGTAGCCGTGATCCCAGAACACCTGGCTTGCGTTCGCCAGCACGGTGTCCGTGTCGAACTCGCGCGGACGGCCGCGCTGACATACATCGCCGGCTTTTTTCGCGGGTTGCTTTGGATGGCTCAATTGCGATGACCTTGTTGCTTCCTTGGGTTGATATTATGACTGGGTGTTCAATAAATCAAGGATCGCTTTCCGTAGGCCTACTTCACTTAGGGTTATGCCTTCATTCGACCATCGCCATGAAAATGCCGACGGCGGGCATGGCCCGCCGCCGGCTTCGTTGAGTGATCCCAGCCGCAGACGCTCAAGTCTCAAGCTTCGCATCCATCGTAATCGTCGCGTTCAGCACCTTCGACACCGGACACCCAGCCTTCGCATCCGCAGTGGCCTTATCGAACGCAGCCTTATCTCCACCCGGAATCTTCACGCTCACATCAAGATGCACCGCCGTAATCGAGAACCCGCCACCATCCTTATCAAGCGTCACGGTAGCCGTAGTCCCAATCCGCTCCGGCGTGATATTGGCCTTGCCCAGTTCCGCCGACAACGCCATCGAGAAACACCCCGCATGCGCAGCCGCGATCAGCTCTTCCGGATTCGTGCCGATGCCGTCCGCGAAGCGCGTCGCGAACGAGTACTGGGTGTCCTTGAGGACGCCGCTGTCGGTGGAAATCGAGCCCTTGCCGTTCTGCAGGCCGCCTTGCCAGACTGCCGATGCCTTGCGCTTCATTGCTCTCTCCTGTTGGTGCCTTGCCGCGCACGCCGATCGACCGAAAATGATGCCCGCCGCGGCGGTCTGCCCGGATGTCTCCGCGCCAGGGCATCGGTCGCCGGTGCCGCGCGGCTTGCAGGCGCGGGCGTGGACCGGATTTCATCATAGGCGCTTCCGGGTGCAGGCGCGGGAAAGCGCCCGCCCAACAATATCAAATTGGGTAACAATCTTTCATAAAAAAGCGGCTTTTTCGCTGACTCCTCAAGAAATAGACTGCATTCAATAGATCGGGAAACGGCATTCACACCGATCCAGTCCACAATCAAATCGGAGGTCATCATGAAATCGCTTCTTTCCGCAGTGGTCGTCGCAGCGGCCCTTATCGTTCCGGCAGTGTCGTTCGCGCAGCAGGCAAACGCTCCGATCACGCGCGCTCAGGTGCGCGCCGAACTGGTAGCCGCGCAAAAAGCGGGCCTCCTGAACCAGAACGACACCAATTATCCGAAGACCGTGCCCGCAGGCTCGACGACCGTCATGGCTTCCGAGGAAGGTTCGCAGGATGTCGGCGGCGTCAAGGCCTCTGCGTCGGACGCTGGTGCGCCGACGACGGTGCAGCAACGCATCTTCTCGACGTATCGCGGTAACTAAGCCCGCTGGCATCGATAGCAGCACGAAGTAAAAAAGCCCCGGTTGCGCAGTTTGGCAACCGGGGCTTTTTGTTGGCGCCTACGACCGCGGCGACACAGCCGCGCGTTGCCAAAAACGCTATTCGGGAAACGGCAGGCTCTGCTGTCCGACCGCGCGCATGTCGAACACGTTCAGCGTCATCGCGACCAGCGCATAGTAGCCGAGCAGGCCGACCAGGTTGATCACGACCTGATGCCCGAAACGCTCGACCGCCTGCGCATACGTCGCGTCCGACACCCGCTTCGTCTCGTATAGTTCGCTCGCGAAGTCGTAAATCAGCGCGTCGTCGGCATCGGCGAAATCGGGGCGCCGCCCCTGGCGGATCGTATCGGCGTCCGCTTCGGCAACGCCCGCCTGCAACGCGATCGGATAGTGGATGTACCACTCCGCCTGCGCCTGCCAGCGCGAAGCGGTCACCAGAATCGCGAGTTCCGACAGACGCAGCGGCAGGCCGGTCTGGTAGCGGCAAAACGCGCCGAGGCGCTGTGCGTTCTGCGCGAGTTCCGGGCTATGGATCCAGCCAAGGAACGGCCCGTTCAGGTTGCCGCGCGGGCCAGACAGGATTTCGTCGAGCACCGTCTTCTGTTCGGGCGTGGCGGTGGACATGTCGAATTGAGGCAAGCGCTCGGTCATCATCGTTCTCGCAAAGACGGTGGTTCGGATATTAGAGCGCAGCGAGCGACGCGCCGATCGCATCGCTCAGACGGCTGACGACCTCGTCGATGTCGCGCTCCGTGCAGATGAACGGCGGCGCGAGCAGCACATGATCGCCGCTCTTGCCATCGACGGTGCCGCCCATCGGATACACCATCAGGCCGCGCGCGAAGGCTTCGCGCTTGATCGCCGCGTGCAGTTTCAGTCTGGCGTCGAACGGTTCTTTGGTCGCGCGATCCTTCACGAGTTCGACACCAACGAACAGCCCTCGCCCGCGCACGTCGCCGATATGCGGATGCTGCGCATAGTGCTCACGCAGCCGCCCACGCAACTGCTCGCCGCGCGCCAGCACATTCGGCAGCAGTTTGTCTTCCGCGATCACGCGCTGCACTTCGAGCGCCGCCGCGCACGCGGTTGCATGGCCGATATAGGTATGGCCATGCTGGAAGAAGCCCGAGCCGCCGACGATCGTCTGATAGATGCGATCGCTGACCAGCGTCGCGCCGATCGGCTGATAACCCGCTCCAAGACCCTTCGCGATGGTCAGCAGATCGGGCGCCACACCGTCTTCCTCGCACGCGAACAGATGGCCGGTGCGGCCCATTCCCGACATGATCTCGTCGAGTATCAGCAGGACGCCATAGCGATCGCAGACCGCGCGAATCTTGCGGAAGTACTCGCGCACCGGCGGCACCGCGCCGGCCGTCGCGCCGACCACCGTCTCCGCGACGAACGCCGCGACCGTGTCCGCGCCGAGTTCGAGAATCTTCTGCTCGAGTTCATCGGCGAGACGCTGAGCGAATGCTTCCTCCGTTTCATCCGCGCGTTGCTCGCGATACGCGTAGCACGGGCTCACGTGATGCGCTTCGATCAGGATCGGCAGAAACGGCTCGCGGCGCCATGCATTGCCGCCGATCGCGAGCGCCCCAAGCGTGTTGCCGTGATAGCTCTGCCGGCGCGCGATGAAATGACGCCGCTGCGTCTCGCCCTTTTCGACAAAGTACTGGCGCGCGAGCTTCAGCGCCGCCTCGATCGCTTCCGAGCCACCCGACACGAAGTACACGTGCTCGAGTCCCGCCGGCGCGCTCGCGACGAGCCAGTCGGCCAGTTGCTCGGCCGGCTCCGTCGTGAAGAACGACGTGTGCGCATACGGCAGTTGCTGCGCCTGCCGCTTGATCGCGTCGATCACGCGCTGGTTGCTGTGCCCGAGGCACGACACGGCGGCGCCGCCCGACGCGTCGATATAGCGCTTGCCCGTGGAATCGATGATTTCGATGCCGTCGCCCGCGACGGCCACCGGCAAGGTTTGCTTCGGAGAACGATGGAAAACGGTGGACATGGTGGTCAGCTCCTGGTGATGGCGGCGCGCGCTGAAACGCGGGCCGGGTCGCACCCAAAATCAACAATCGGTACGCATTTATACGCCCACACAACATTTGTTGTCAAATAATGTTGAGCGCCACCAGATGGAGCGCACTGGCTTCAGCAACCGCTTAAGGCACGTACGCGCCCTTCGTATGCAACGATTGTTCGGCGAGCGCGAGCTGCTCGACCGCGTCCGCGCCTTCGAGCGCGAGCAGATGCGCGACCAGCGCCTCGGCGATCGCGGTGGCGGCTACCAGCGACGGAAAGAACGACGGGCTTTCGTGCGAGAAGATCAGCACCTTGTCGGCGTTCAGCGCGATCGGCGACACCGCGCTGTCGGTGATTGCGATCAGCTTGCTGCCTTTTTCGAGCGCGGCCTCGGCGACGCGCGCGGCTTCGACCGAATACGGCGCGAAGCTGATGACGATGGTCGCGCTGTCGCGCTCGATCGTGCGCAGTTGCATTTCGAGCGTGCCAGCCTCGCCGTCGAGCAGCGACACCGACGGACGAAACAGCCGGTAGCCATACACGAGACCGAACGCGACCGGGTAACACGAGCGGAAGCCCGCCACGTGCACATGCGGCGCCCGCCGCAACACCCGCGCGGCCTCGACGACCACGCGGCCGCTATGCGCGGCGGTCGCTTCGAGATTGTGCTGCTGCGCAACGAGCAGATCGTTTGCGAGCGCATCTTTCGATTTCACCATCGAGCGCGCCCGGCTCGTCAACGGCTCGGGCCGCGTGCGCACGCGCGCGACGAACAGATCGCGCAATTCGTTCCAGCCGGGAAAACCCAGTTGCTGCGACAGCCGCACGAGCGACGCGGGCTGCACCTGCGCGCGCTCGGCCACTTTGCGCATCGACGACACCGCGACCTCGTCGGGATGATCGAGCAGGAAGGCCGCTCCCATCTGGAACTGCGGGCTCAGTTCGGGGAAGCGAGCCCGGATCAGGGCGACGAGCTGATCGAAGCTGTCTGGCATGTTGAGGTAGGGCGGCGCCGGGGTGGAGTTTGACAACAAATGTTACCACTGGGTAGGCGCGTTTCAACGGAACGAGCACGCGGACAACTACTCGACCGGCTGGCTTTCGCCGTTAGTCCCCGAACGGGTTGCCGATGTCTTTCACTTCGGTATTGAGGTTGTATTCCGCACGCATGGCTTTGAGCACACCCTCGATGTCGCGCTCGAAGCCGATCGCGTTGCCGAAGTGCGTCATGTTCCAGTTGCAGCCTGTCTTGTCAGGCTCTTGCAACTGCGGCCGCGGCACACGAATCTTCACGCCATCCTCGACGATTTCCTGCAGTCGATGGATGCGCCGATTGACCTCCTGCTGTAGCTGCGAAGCATTGAGCGTCTTGCGTTTCATTCAAGTCTCCTTCCGGTTGCTCATGCCAGTCTGGCGCGAGTGAGG
The DNA here is from genome assembly GCA_000173575.1 of Burkholderia sp. H160. GTDB lineage: Bacteria > Pseudomonadota > Gammaproteobacteria > Burkholderiales > Burkholderiaceae > Paraburkholderia. The sequence goes on from ABYL01000146.1 coordinate 12,502, forward strand.
CGTTCCACGACATGGCGCTGAAATGCAAAGATGGCTTCATCGCCGATAACGCTTTTCATCGCTCGTCCTTGTCTTGCCTCTTCTTCGCGGGCCCTGCCCGGCTGTTCCGACGCGCAAACATCACACCGGCTCCGATCGCGATGAGCAGGGCTGCGATCAGACCGCCGCCCACGCCGCTCATGCTACGGGATTCGCTCACACCGGAAGTCGCCAAGGCAGCCACAGGTGCCGAGGCTTCCGGCGCGACCGGCTGCGGAAGCGCCACGCCGGCAGCGCTGCCATGACGTACCAGAGAAGCCTCCGATGTCGGCAAGGCCTGGGACGCCTGCGCCTCTTCAGGCGCGGACGCAACGGGAGGCGCGCCCGGATTGGGTCCGACAGGCGCCATGGCCGTTTCCGGCGCCGCCACGACAGGCGCGGGCGCCCGAGGAGCGGTTTCGACAGACCGGGCCATCGCCTTCCACTGAGCAAATACCCCATCCACGCAGTGCACATCGACACAGGCGTTTCGCGCGTGCCGCCACTGAGCCAACTGCGCGGACGAGAGTCTCCCGCTCTTCAGCAGCGCCTGTTGCTGCGCAAAGATATCGTCGTACTCGTTGTTCAGGATCGCGTGATCGCAAATGACGCGTTCAGCCGGTTGCTGCGTCGTTGCGCACTGAATGTCGGTCGCCCATGCTTCGCTCGAACCGAACGCCGCCACGGCTAGCAGCAATACCCCAAATCGTCCTGCTGGATGCACCCGTCCTCCCAGAATGTGAGTGTCAAAGTTTAGGCACCACGATGAATCCGCCTGATTCGTCGCCGTATGTATCGACTCTGCCTTCGACAAGATAATGTGCCGCGAGCGCGCATAGCGCCGCGTCGACATCGTCGATCGATCTCAGCGGTGCAGTTTCGATTCCTTCCCGTTCAAGGATGGCCCGGCGCTGAGTGGCCTTCTGTTTCGCGGAAGCGACGTTCGTCCCGAGAAAAGCGCAGGTTATCGCGTGAGGGAAGGTTTCGAAGCACACGCTGCCAGTGATTTTTTCACCGCCGCTGAAAAGCGGAAAGTGTGCGGCGAATACGTCGTAGACGCGCTCGCCGTTGAACATCCACCGATAGAATCCGCTTTGGCTGGCCATCGCCAGTTCGCGGGCCGGTGTGGCGAACGAGAAAATTCGTTGCTGCGCGAGGGCCCTTTCGGCTAGCCGTCCCGCAACGCCCGTTCGCCATCGGCAAGGCGCATCGATGCCCACCGCCGCCACCCCGAATGCACGACACTGGTCGAGCATCCGTTCGGGTGACGTCTTGCTGGAATTGCACACCAGCTCGGTGCCGCGCAGGATGACCAGATGGTTTCCCTTCCGGTCACCGCCAACATCGATTCCCGCTACCGTCGGCGGCGTCAAAGCAACGCCACCACCCTGATATCCCCCTGCTCCGCCGACGCCACCACCTTCCCGCCGATCCGCCGGAACGTAATCGACACCGACGCATCACCGACCCGCAGATCGCTGACCTCGAGCCAGTCGATACCTTCGGGCAGCATCGGCTGTTCGATCAGCACTTCGCGGCGCTCGGCATCGAGCGTGAGGCCCAGGCACGCCTCGAGCATCATGAAAGGCGAGCCCGCCGCCCACGCCTGTGGCAAACACGCGACCGGATAGGCCGTGGGCGGCTCGCCGCGGCGTCGCGGGAAGCCGCAGAACAGTTCCGGCAAGCGCATGTCGAAATTGACCGCGGCCTCGAACAGCGCCTGCAGCAGCTTCACGGCCGACGCCTTGCCGCCATAGCGCGACAGCCCGCGCGCGCATAGTGCGTTGTCGTGCGGCCAGACCGAGCCGTTGTGATACGCCATCGGATTGAAACGCGCCTGGCTCGCGGCCAGTGTGCGCACCCCCCAGCCGGTATGGAACAGCGTCGAGTCGAGCGCGCGCACCAACGCTTCGCCGCGCTCGCGCGTGGGCAGGCCGAACGCCAGCAGATGCCCCGCGTTCGATGCCATCACGCGGCACAGTTCGCCGTGACCGTCGAGCGCGATGCCGTAAAAACCGACCTCGTCCATCCAGTACTTTTCTTCGACGCTGCCGCGGATCTTCTTCGCGCGCTGCGCATACTGCGCAGCCGCGTCGCGTAGACCGCGCAGCTTCGCGAACTGAGCCATCGTGTCGAACGCGGCGCTCGCATAGGCCTGCACTTCGACGAGCGCGATCGGGCCATCGGGGATGCGTCCGTCCGCATGGAACACCGAGTCGTGACTATCCTTCCAGCCCTGATTCGCGAGGCCGCCATCCGATTCGCGCTGATAGTCGAGCAGCCCGAAACGGTTCTTGTCGCACACGCCCGCGACCCATTGCGCCGCGCGTTCGAGCGCGGGCCATAGTTCGTCGATCAACGCAAGGTCGCCGGTGCGGGCCGCGTAGGCGCCGGCCAGCACGATGAAAAGCGGCGTGGTGTCGACGCCGCCGTAGTACAGCGCGAACGGCACTTCGCCGGCCGCGGCCATCTCGCCCTTGCGCATCTCGTGCATGATCTTGCCCGGCGCGGCGTCGCGAAACGGCGAGTTCTCGCGCGCCTGGTGCTCGGCGAGAAAGCGCAGCACGCCGGCCGCGAGATGCGGCTGCAGCCACAGCGTCTGCAGCGATGTGATCACCGCGTCGCGGCCGAACGGGGTCGAAAACCATGGGATGCCCGCGTAGGGATACGGGCCAGTCGCGAGATCCGTCGTCAGCAGGCTGAGGTCGGCGAACGAACGGTCGATCCACGCATTGAACAGCGGGTTGCTCGAACGCAAGCGTGCGCTCGCGAGGCGTCGCGCGCGCATCACGAGGTGCGCATCCACCGATGCCGCGCGTACCGCCGTACGGCCCACGCGCGGGCGCTGCGCGTCGATCTGCGACAGATGCGCCTCGCTCAGCGCATGCACTGGCTGCGACACGTCGGCACCCAGCTTGCCGGCCATCGGCACGACATGCACCGCCACCGACAGATAGATCGACACGCACGCCTGCGCGGGCAGCTTGACGGTGTAGTCGGCGCGATCGGCGAACAGCTTGCCCGGCTGCGGCGAGAACGCGATCCGCACGTTGCGCGCCACGTCGTCGAGACCGATATAGCCGAGCAGCACCTCGTGATTCTGGACACGCGCGGGCTGGACGCGCCCCTGTTTGTCGCGCTTCAGGCCGCGCACTTCGAACATGTCGCGGAAATCGCTGGCAAACGAAATGGACAGCGGCACGGTCGCGTCGCTCGTGCCGTAGTTCGTCAGTTCAATGGCCTCGTTGAGCACGGTGCCCGACAGCACACGCACGCGCTGGACGTGGATCACGCCTTCTGGTGTGCTGCTGCCGCCGAGCGGCGGCAGCGGGCGGTTGGTCAGATGCGCGGTAAAAGTGGCGTTGTCGCTGCTGACGCTGCCCGACAGCAGCGACGGCGCGCGGCCGCCGAAAGTCAGGCGCAGTTGCGACAGCACGCGCGTGTCGTTGACGAACAGGCCATCTTCGTGGCCGGTGATATCGCCAAGCGGATCGTTGACGATGAAGGTGTCGCCTGACTTAAGCACGTGCTGCGTAGCGCTCGCGACGTTGAGATTTTCCGTCGGGATGAAAATGCCGTCCTGCTCGTGCTCGCGATAATCGACGCCGCCCGAGTGGGTCAGCCCGCCGAGAGCTTCTGGCTGCTGTATCAAGGTCGCTCCTATGGATTCGCTGCTGCGTTCAGTTGCACTTCGGGTCTCGCCTGGGATTTGCCATCCGATTGTAGAGGCTCTGTGCTCGTGAGACGACCTTATCACATCGGAGTTTCGGTTTTTGCGCCGCTTTTGTTACGGCGTTTTTGGCGGCACAGGACGTGCGGAGGGATCAAATGAAAAGACCCGCGGCCTTGTGAGCCGCGGGTCCGCGCGCTTGAAAGAGCGCTTTAACGCTTCGCGATCGGTTTCGCTTCGCGCAGCGTCTCGCCGATGAACAGCTGACGCGGACGGCCAATCTTCTGCTCAGG
>ABYL01000145.1 GCA_000173575.1 Burkholderia sp. H160
TGCTCGCCGCGCTATCGCAGATCGACGATCGACGCGGCCTGCCCGCGCGCGTGCGCTTCGGCGGCCACGCGGCGGCGGTGGCGGCGCTGATCGCGGTCTATCCGGCCGAGGTGCCATGGTGGGCGCTCGCATGCATGGCGGTTTTACTCGTGTGGCTCGTCAATCTTTACAACTTCATGGACGGCTCGGACGGTCTTGCGGGTGGCATGGCGTTGTTCGGCTTCGGCGGCTATGCGGTGGCCGCCTCGTTGTCGTCGCATCCGGACCCGGCGCTCGCGACGGCGAGCCTGATCGTCGCGGGCGCGGCGGCGGGCTTTCTGCTGTTCAACTTTCACCCGGCGCGCATCTTTCTCGGTGACGCCGGCTCGATCCCGCTCGGCTTTCTGGCCGGCGCGCTCGGCTACTGGGGCTGGCGCGAGGGTGTGTGGCCGGTGTGGTTTCCGGCGCTGTGCTTCGCGCCGTTCATCGGCGATGCGTCGGTCACGCTTCTTAAGCGTCTGCTGCGCGGTGAAAAATTTTGGCAGGCGCATCGTGAACACTACTATCAAAGACTGGTGCAGTCGGGTTTGGGCCACGCGTCGACCGCGTGGATTTGGTACTTGTTCATGGCGGCGGGCATAATGCTTGCTGTCTGGGCGCTGCAATTCGCCCTTCTGTATCAATGGCTGGTTGTCGTCGCATGGGCTGCCGTGCTGGTTGTCGCGGGGTTGTGTATTGATCGCCGCTGGCGGCGCCATGTGTCCCGTTCCGGGCCAATCTGAGGTTCTGCGCAATGAAAAGCTTCAAAGCCAGATGGCTTTCGTTCAGTGCGTTTGCGTTCGACCTGTGCGCGGTAGCGATGGCCTGGATGCTGGCCTATGTGATCCGGTTCAATGGGCCGGTGCCCGCACCATTCTGGTCGAGCGGGATGCATGCGCTCGTCTGGGTGCTGCTGATCTACGCGGTGATGTTTCGCAGCTACGGCCTCTATCGCGGCATGTGGGTGTTCGCGAGCCTACCCGACCTCGTACGGATCGCGAAGGCGATCGGCGTCGGCGCACTCGTCGTCGTGATCGGCTCGGCGCTGTTGCAGCCGGCACCGGTCGTGCCGCGCTCGGTGCTGATCGTGTCGCCGATGCTGCTGTTCCTGGCGATGGGCGGCTCGCGCGCGCTGTATCGCGCGGCCAAGGAGTTCTATCGCTACGGCGGTCTCGTCGGCCAGGGCAAGCCGGTGCTCGTGCTCGGCGCGGGCAGCGCCGGCGCGAACCTCGTGCGCGAGCTGAAGCGCTCGGGCCAATGGCGTCTCGTGGGTCTGCTCGACGACGATCCGATCAAGCAGGGCCGTGAAATCTACGGCTATCGCGTGGTGGGTGCGATCAGCGATCTGCAGAAAATCTGCACGGAGCTGAAGGTCGAGCACGTGATCATCGCTGTGCCGTCGGCGTCGGTGGAGGCGCATCGGCGCATTGCCACGCTATGCGTGCGCGCCGGCGTACGCGCGATGACACTGCCCGCGCTCACGCCGCTCACGCAAGGCCAGGCGTTCCTGTCGCGCGTGCGGCAAATCGATCTCGAAGACCTGCTCGGCCGCGACCCGGTGACGATCGACACCGAGCACGTCGCCGCGCTGCTGAAAAACCGCGTCGTGATGGTGACGGGCGCGGGCGGCTCGATCGGCTCGGAGCTGTGCCGGCAGATCCTGCGCTTCGGCCCGGTGCAACTGGTCGCGTTCGACGTCTCCGAGTTCTCGATCTATCGGCTGAACGAAGAGCTGCGCGACAAGTATCCGGAAGTGTCGGTGGTGCCGATCATCGGCGACGTGAAGGACTCGCTGCTGCTCGATCAGGTGATGGCGCGCTACTGTCCGCACATCGTGTTTCATGCGGCGGCCTACAAGCACGTGCCGTTGATGGAAGAGGTCAACACGTGGCAGGCGGTGCGCAATAACGTGCTCGGCACGTACCGCGTCGCGCGCGCCGCGATCCGCCACGACGTCGCGCATTTCGTGCTGATCTCGACCGACAAGGCCGTCAATCCGACCAACGTGATGGGTGCGAGCAAGCGGCTCGCGGAGATGGCGTGCTCGGCGCTGCAGCAGCAGGGCGCGCGGCGCACGCAGTTCGAGACCGTGCGCTTCGGCAACGTGCTCGGCAGCGCGGGCAGCGTGATTCCGAAGTTCCAGGAACAGATTGCGCGCGGCGGGCCGGTTACTGTCACGCATCCGGAGATCACGCGTTTCTTCATGACCATTCCGGAGGCGTCGCAGCTCGTGTTGCAGGCGTCGAGCATGGGACGCGGCGGCGAGATCTTCATTCTCGACATGGGCAAGCCGGTGCGCATCGCCGATCTCGCGCGCGATCTGATTCGTCTGTACGGCTTTACCGAAGAGCAGATTCGCGTCGTGTTCACGGGCCTGCGGCCGGGCGAGAAGCTCTACGAGGAACTGCTCGCCGACGACGAAACGACCACGCGCACACCGCACCCGAAGCTGCGCATCGCGCAGGCGCGCGAGGTGCCGGATAGTCTGATCGACAATCTGCTGCCGTGGCTGATGCAGCATCGCGTGCCTTCCGACGATGAAGTGCGGCGCGATTTGCGGCGCTGGGTGCCGGAATATCTGCCGGCGAGCGCGACTACGCTGCGTAGTGTGACGCCGGCGACGCGGGTGTCGTAGGCGTTCCGCCACCGCGAGTCATCGGAGTAGTCGGAGCATTGAATCAGTACTCGCGAAGGCAGGTCATTCGACCCGTTGAAATTGGCCGTCGGATGATTATCGTTAGAAGCCCCCGCAGACCTGCTGGGGCTTTTTTATTTTTGCCCAGCAGAGTTGACGACCATCGTGCATGCCCCGGCTTTTCGAAGTTCTCTGAAGCCTGCGCCCGGCACATACACCTAGCATTGAACCGTCGCTACCCGGTATGTCATTCCCGCTGAGGTGGCGGCTCTGTTGGCATTCTCATGATGCAACTGTTTTGCGCGCCCTCGTGGCGCGCTTTTTTTGTCCAGGCGAAAGAGACGGCAAATCCGGAACCGACCTGTAGAGCGCCAGCGGCCCGCTCGCCTATGAAGAAGATTTCACCAACGGGAAGAACCCATGCAGGACGCAATGACCTACAGCCAGCGCAATCAGGAGGCGTGACACATGACATACACCGGCAAATTTCTCGTGAACAACGCGCCACTGTCACCGCTCACCATTAATGGCATCGGCACGTTCAACGCGTATTCAGGTGATAACCAATACCGCAATCGGGGCGGCTGTACGGCGGTGCCCGATAACGGCCCCATTCCTGCCGGCAAGTATTGGATCGTTGACCGTCCGACGGGCGGCATCCGTTCTCAGGCGACTGCGTGGGTCAAGGATGAGTTGAATGCCATGAGGGGTCACCCATCGAATCACCGTGAATGGTTCGCGCTGTATCGTGATGATGGGGCGATTGATGACGTGACGTGGGTTAATGGCGTCAAGCGCGGGCAGTTCCGGTTGCATCCGGCAGGTGGGCAGGGTCTTTCACTCGGCTGCATCACCCTGCCGAGCCGTGGTGATTTTCTGGTCATCCGCAACGCGCTGTTGAACACCAGTACGATTCCCACCGGCCGTCCGGGGCTTAGCGCTTACGGAACAATCGAGGTCATCGCGTATGGCAACACTTGCCCGTAGGGTGTTCAAGGTCGCCCTGTTCATCGGCCTGTTCTATCTCTCCCTGCTCTATGTCCGTCCATACCCCTATGAGTGGACAGAAAGCGAGTCGCGCGCATGGTCGCGAGCTTCGCACTGGCTCGGCATCCATGACCCCGAGGATTTGTACTACGTGGTCTGGGTGACGATTGAACTGATCGTGGCCGCGCTGGCCTATGCGGCGATCATGAAGCTATGGCGGTGGTATCGGAGCAGAAAGGCCACATGGCAAGATAGCCCATGAGAAAGGTCATCACGTATGGCAACACTTGCCCGTAGGGTGTTCAAGTTCGCCCTGTTCATCGGGTTGTTTCTTCTTTCGGTTCGTTATATCCCACTATCGAATGAGTGGTCAGCAAGCGAAGCGCGTGCATGGTTTGCTGCTTCGGATTGGCTCGGTGTCCGCGATCCCGATGACCTGTATTTCGTGGTGTGGGTGACTATCGAACTGATCGTAGCGGTGTTGGCGTATGCGGCGATCATGAAGCTTTGGCGGTGGTATCGCACGAAGTAGACGAAAGCCCCGGCGACGGGGCTATTTTTGCCGAGGAGAGTTGACGACCATCGCTCACGACCTGGCTTTTCGGAGTTGGCTGAAGCCTGCGCCCGGCACATACACCTAGCATTGAACCGTCGCCACCCGGTATGTCATTCCCGCTGAGGTGGCGGCTCTGTTGGCATTCTCATGATGCAACTGTTTTGCGCGCCCCTGAGGCGCGCTTTTTTTGCCCAGGCGAGAGAGGCGGCAAATCCGCAGTCGTCCTGTAGCGCGCCAGTGGGCCGCGCGCCTAGGGTCAAGATTTCAGCAACAGGAAGCACCTATGCAGGACGCAATGACCTACAGCCAGCGTAATCAGGAGGCGTGAAACATGGCTTACTTCGGCAAATTTCTCGTGAACAACGCGCCGCTGTCGCCGCTCACCATCAATGGCATCGGCACGTTCAACGCTTATTCCGGCAACGACCAATACCGCAATCGTGGCGGGTGCACGGCGGTTCCGGATAATGGGCCGCTTCCTGCCGGTAAATACTGGATCGTCCCGCGCCCGACTGGCGGCGTGGGCTCTGCGGTGATAACGTGGTTCAAAGATGAGTACAATTTCTACTCGCCGCATCCGACCAATCACTTCGAATGGTTCGCGCTGTATCGCGATGATGGGCTAATCGACGATTACACATGGATCAACGGCGTGCGGCGTGGAAACTTCAGGTTGCATCCGGCGGGTGGTCAGGGTCTTTCACTTGGCTGCATCACCCTGCCGAGCCGTGGTGATTTTCTTGTCATCCGCAACTCACTGTTGAACACCAGTACGATTCCCACCGGCCGTCCGGGGCTTCTTGCGTATGGAACAATCGAGGTCATCACGTATGGCAACACCTGCCCGTAAAGGGTCTAAGGTCGTGCTGTTCTTAGGCCTGTTCCTTCTGTCATTCATTTTTGTGCGCCCGCTTCACTATGAATGGTCACAGGCAGAAATGCGCGCATGGTTGTACACATCGCAAGCGCTTGGTATTCGCGATCCTGAAGATTTGTACATTGCGGTCTGGCTGACTATCGAACTGATCGCGGCGGTGCTGGCGTATGTGGCGATCATGAAGCTATGGCGGTGGTATCGCACGAGGTAGACGAAAGCCCCGGCGACGGGGCTATCTTTGCCGAGGAGAGTTGACGACCATCGCTCACGACCTGGCTTTTCGGAGTTGGCTGAAGCCTGCGCCCGGCACATACACCTAGCATTGAACAGTCGCCGCCCGGTACGTCATTCCCGCTGAGGTGGCGGCTCTATTGGCATTCTCATGATGCAACTGTTTTGCGCGCCCCTGAGGCGCGCTTTTTTTTCCCCAGGCAAAAGAGGCGGCAAATCGGTAGTCGTCCTGTAGCACGGCAGTGGGCCGCGCGCGCCTAGAGTCTAGATTTCAGCAAAGGGAAGCACCTATGCAGGACGCAATGACCTACAGCCAGCGTAATCAGGAGGCGTGAAACATGGCTTACTTCGGCAAATTTCTCGTGAACAACGCGCCGCTGTCGCCGCTCACCATCAATGGCATCGGCACATTCAACGCTTATTCCGGCAACGCCCAATACCGCAATCGGGGCGGCTGCACGGCGGTTCCGAACAAGGGGCCGATTCCCGCCGGTAAGTATTGGATCGTAGACCGACCCACTGGCGGGCTCGGTTCACAAGCCCTTGCCTTGGCGAAGGATACGTGGAATGCCGCATGGGGCAGCCCAACGAATCACAATGAATGGTTCGCCCTGTATCGGGATGACGGCAGCATTGATGACTTTACATGGGTCAATGGTGTCAAGCGCGGGCATTTCCGGTTGCATCCGGCAGGCGGTGAAGGTGCTTCACTCGGCTGCATCACCCTGCCGAGCCGTGGTGATTTTCTGGTCATCCGCAACTCGCTGTTGAATACCAGTACGATTCTCACCGGCCGTCCGGGGCTTCGCGCGTACGGAACAATCGAGGTCATCACGTATGGCAATACTTGCCCGTAGGGTGTTCAAGGTCGTGCTGTTTCTGTGTCTGTTCGTTCTTTCTGTTCGCTATGTTCGCCCGTATCCCTATCCAATGACGGAGAGCCATCTAGCCGTCTGGTGGCGTGCTTCGGATTGGCTCGGCATCCGGGACCCCGGAGATCTAATTTTCGTGGTGTGGGTGACTATCGAACTGATCGTAGCGGTGCTGGCGTATGTGGCGATCATGAAGCTATGGCAGTGGTGTCGGCGCAGACAAGCAACATGGCGAGATAGCCCATGAGAAAGGTGATCACGTATGGCAAAACTTGCCCGTAGGCTGTTCAAGGTTGTGTTGTTTTGCGGCCTGTTCCGTCTTTTGCTGCCATACGTCCATCCCTACCCCGTGGAGTGGACAGAAAGCCAGTCGCTCGCATGGTTGCACGTCGCTAACCGGTTAGGCATCCGTGACCCCAATGATTTATTTTTCTGGGTGACGGTAGCCATGAACCTGATCGCAACTACGCTTGCCTATGTGGCGGTCATGAAGCTTTGGCGGTGGTATCGCACGAAGTAGACGAAAGCCCCGGCGAGCGGGGCAAGCGGATCAGAACGCCTTGCAAGGATTCGGCTGCGCGACAGGGCGGGTCTGGCCCGCGATCGACAACGCCGCCGTCGCCGCGAGCATGCCGACGACCTTCAGCGTCTTTGCGATCGGGTCGGAGGGCTTCAGACTCGCATCGTTGATCTGCCGACCGGAATAAGCCGTGCATTCAGGTTGCGCGCTCGCGGCGACGACCGGCTTCGCGCTCCAGGCAACATTGTCCGACGCCGTATTGGCAAAGGCGGGCAGGCTCGCGGCCAAAGCGCCGAACGCCGCAACATAGATTTTCCACTGCATGGCGATTTCCTCTTCGATGACATGAAATGCAAGGGTGCCGCAGACGATATTCGCACCCGCCACACCGCCTACCGCTTCGTCTTCCTCACCACCATCCACCTCGGCGACTTGAACCGCACGATGCTCACGTAAAGCCACACATAAGTCGCCGCGAACACGACGACGAAGCAGAACAGATGCAGCGTGTGCCGCCAGAACAGCGTCGCCGGCACGACCGCGATCAGGCACAGCAGCCACAGATACGGCGACGTCAGCGAGTTGCGGCGCGTCAGCTCGCGTGCGGTGCGCGCGCCGACCGCCCAGCGCATCAGCCGCTTGTAGACCAGCATATGCAGATGCACGCCATCGGGAATGCCCGGCGACATGCCGCGAATGAACTTTTTGCGATAGATCGAGAAGCAGGTCTCGAAGATCGGGTACATGAAGAGCAGCACTGGATACCACGCGGACACGTCGCGATTGCGCATCACGAGCAGGATCGACAGCTCGGCGAGCATGAAGCCGACGAAGTAAGCGCCGCCGTCGCCGAGAAAAATCAGCCCGGCCGGGAAGTTCCAGATGAAGAAGCCGAGTACCGCGCCCATCATCATGAACGACGCAGACAGCACGACCGGGTCGTGCACCTGGAACGCGACATACGCGAGCGACGCGAACATCATGAACGCGACCATCGACGCGAGGCCGTTGAAGCCGTCGATGATATTGATCGCGTTGGCGAGCGCCGCGACCGCGAGCACCGTGACCACGAACGAGACTGCCGCATACGACAGCAGAAAGTCCAGCGGTGGCACGCTGATGCGCGTGACCGCGATGTCGAGAAAGTACCAGGCGAGCGCGGCGGCCGCCATCGTGCACACCAGGCGCACGAGCGGCGACACCCGCTTGGTGAGATCTTCGACGAGCCCAGAGCCGAACGCGGGCATGCCGCACGCGATCAGCCCGAGAATGCCGCCCGACACGGCCGGATACGCGCGATGCAATTGCACCGCGGAGACGATCAGCCCGAGCAGAATCCCGGTCCCGCCGATGCGCGGCACCGGACGCACGTGGAATTTCTGCACGCCGGCCAGATCGCTATCGGTCGAGAATTTTTCATGCAGATGCGCATAGCGCACGATCAACAGCGTGATCAGCAGGGAGACGAGAAAGCCGAGCGCAAAACTGAGCATGAAAGTGGGCCTGAGCGAAGACGCGGAATTATACAAACGAAACGTGCGGCGGCCGGCGCGCGCCAGAGGGCCCAGGCTTTCATGCGCGACCGCGAAAATCCCAGATAGCGAGACCGAAGCTGCCCGCAAAGGCCCGTGGGCGCTGGCTTCTCATGGATTTCCCCTATGCGGCGCGCGCGCGTCGCGACCGTAAACCAGGATGCGCCGAAGTGTAAGTCGCGCGCAACAAAGACGCTCCGGAGATCCCATGCTAAATAACATCACAATTCGTGGCGGACTGACGCTCGTGATCAGCGTATTCGTCGCTTTTCTGCTCACGGTAATCGCTGTCGGGTACGGCGCGCTGAAGCTTGCCAACGGCAGCCTCGACGACGCGCAGCGCAGCGCTGCCGCGCTGTCTCATCTGAAGGCGAGTTCCGAGAAGCTTTTGCAGGCGCAACTCGGATTGGGCAGCTATCAAGCGCTGTTCAGCGTCGGCAAACAGACCGACGATCTACTGCCGGCCGCGCACAAGGTATTGCTCGATTCGAACAACGACTTTCGCAACTACCTGGCCGGTCCGTTCGCGAGCGACACCGAGCGCAAGCTCGCGCAGAACGTCGCTGAAGCGCGCACGGCGCTCGTCGACAAGGCGATCGAACCGGAATTCAAGGCACTGAGCGACTTCGACTTCAACACGTTCCGCAACATCCAGGGCGATACCGCGAACAGCCTCTACGCGGCCTACTCGAAATCGATCGACGCGCTGGAAAAAGCGCAGATGGACAATGAGCATCAGCAGGCCGCGACCGGCGCGCAACGCTTCCAGCTCGCGACGGTGCTGTTCGGGGCAGTCGCCGTGATCGCGCTCGTGATCGCCGTGGGCGCGCGCATCGCGTTGTCGTCGGCGCTGATCAAGCCGGTCAACGTGACAGTCAAGCACTTCGAGCGCATCGCGGCCGGCGACCTGAGCGTCGCGATCAAGGTGAAATCGCGCAACGAAATGGGCCAGCTGCTCGGCGCGCTGACGCGGATGCGCGACGGCCTCGTCGAAACGGTCGGCAAGGTGCGCGGCAGCACGAGCGCAATAACGCAGGGCGCGAACGAGATCGCCTCGGGCAATGCCGATCTGTCGGCGCGTACCGAGCAGCAGGCGGCCGCGCTGCAACAGACCGCGGCGAGCATGGAGCAGCTGTCGGCGACCGTGAAGCAGAACGCCGACAACGCGAAGCAGGCGAATCGCCTCGCGCACGGCGCGCTCGATACGGTCACGCGCGGCGGCAAGGTGGTGTCGCGCGTGACGGAGACGATGGACGGCATCAGCGATTCGTCGCGCAAGGTGACCGAGATCATCGGCATGATCGAGGGGATCGCGTTCCAGACGAACATCCTCGCGCTGAACGCGGCCGTCGAAGCGGCGCGCGCGGGCGAGCAGGGACGCGGCTTCGCGGTGGTCGCCTCGGAAGTGCGCAGCCTCGCGCAGCGCTCGGGCGCGGCGGCCAAGGAGATCAAGGAGCTGATCGGCGAATCGGCGGCGAAGGTCGAGGAGGGCGCGTCGCTGGTGTCGGATGCGCAGAAGACGATTCAGGAAGCGATGAAAGCGGTTGAGCGCGTGACCGGCGTGATGAGCGAGATCGAGGCGTCGGCGCTCGAGCAGAGCGACGGCATCGAGCAGGTCAACAAGGCGGTGTCGCAGATCGACGAGGTCACGCAGCACAACGCGGCGCTCGTCGAGCAGGCGGCGGCCGCGGCGAAGTCGCTGGAGGAGCAGGCGATCATCCTGAAGGAGGCCATTGCCGTGTTTCGGCTTGAAGAGTCGGGGGCGGCAGCTTAGAGCCCAGCCCGGAGAAATGCGTGGCTGTCGATGACATAGCGCGCCGACAGGTACCTTAGAATCCTGTTTTCCATCTTGTTGGATAAATCGAAAACAGGTGTTCGATGCTCAAAGGGCTGGCAGCATTTCTTATTACGGCGCTCTGTGTCGGGCTGTTCATTATCGTGTTCGGTCAGACCTTTGCGTCCGTTCAACTGCACGAGGTCGGAGACTTTGCGGCGAACTCGTTGCTGATCGCCGACGCGAAGCATCTCAAGCTGCTCGTCGGAAATTACTCGCGCGTGGGGTTCAATCATCCGGGTCCTGCGTTTCTTTACGCGCTTGCCGCGGGCGAGATCGTATTTTTCGACCTGACGCACTCGGTCGCGTCACCGTTTTCCGGACAGATCCTTGCGGTTGCGCTGCTTTCCGGTTTCTGGATCGCGGCCATCGGGACGCTTTTGATCAGGATGCATCCGGCGACGAGGGGCGCCACGTCGGCAGCCGTCGTCACCACGGCCTTATTCGTTGGCGTCACCGCTTACATCAACTATCAGGCCTTTGCGGGTCCCTGGTTCCCACATCTTTACTACTTTGCTTTTGCGGCGTTCACGGTGTCCGTAGGCGCATTGATCATGGGACGCGCAGACGGGCTTCTGCTGCTTGCAGTCAGCCTTGGATTTCTTCTGAACGGTCATGCCTCTTTTCTTGGCATGACGGTCATCATGCTGGCGTGCGCGCTGATAGCCAATACCTGGATTTCCTTCAGATCGGGTTCCAATGGGACCTGGGTGTTAAGCGGGCATTACCTTTCGGGCAATTTTCGAACAATCGCTGTTGCATTGGCGATCGTGGTGCTTTTCCTTACTCCTCTCGCGATCCAGACGATCCTTCATTTTCCCGGACCGCTCGCTGAATATGCCGCTTTTAGCCGTGCCCACAAAGCCAATCGTTTAGTGGACGCCGCGCGCTTTTCCGGTCTTTTCTGGAGTAACGGACTCTTCGGCATTCTGCTGGGCGCGGCGGCTTGTGCGGTTCTCGTGACGAACGATCCCGCGCGCGACAACGAAAGCCGCGTCGCGCCTGAGCGGGCATTGTCGTTGGCGCTAGCCAGTGCGACAGTCGCCTTTGTCTTTTATGCCGTTTTCGGAGTCGACGATCTTTCACTGACCTATGTCGGGATCTTCTACTACGTCGTTCCTGCTCTGGCGCTCACGTTGCTGGCGAAGCGTTTCCTCGGCAACGTGACGGTTGCGACCCTGCCCGTTGCCGTGATCGTTTGTGTGACCGTGGCGGCTTTCACTGCGATCCGGATTCATCAGCCGCCTGAAAACGTTTCCGAATACAACGATCCTCGAATTCCCGCTGCATACGCAGCTATCCGCAATTTCGAAGCGGGGGGCGGGGTGGTTGTTTTCGACCTCGATGGATCTGCGGATTGGGAACGGCTGTGGCCTATCCTGGTGGGCATCGAAGCATATGCCAAACGCCAGGGCAGCGTACCGTTTTGCATCGCGCAAAACTGGCAACTCGTGTTCACTCGAACGGCGCGCTGCACGCCTGACGAAATGCGAGGTCCCCACAGGCATTTTCTGGTGTCAGCGGTGCCGAAGGAAGGATTGACCGGTGCGGTGAACGTTTCCGGCTTGTATTTTTATCCGCGCGAATCCGCGGACTAAGCCGTTCGCGACGTCTGACGCGATAACCGCACATTCCAGGGCCCGCACGTTATCCGCGGATGCGCCGAGTAGACAGCTTTAGCGAAGAAGGAGCGCACGCGCTGGTGGCGCGTGCGCGATAGGGCGGTGACGCGGGCCGGGCGCCCGCCAGACTAATCAATCGGGCCGGCGCGACGGAAATCGCGTCGCGTACGTCAGGCAAACCCCTGCGGGTTCATCGACTGCCAGCGCCAATGGTCCGCGCACATGCGTTCGATGCCGAACTGCGCACGCCAGCCGATGACTTTCTCGGCCGCACTGGGATCCGCAAAACACTGCGCGATGTCGCCAGGGCGGCGCGCGACGATTTCATACGGCACCGGCCGGCCCGATGCCTGCTCGAACGAGCGCACCACGTCGAGCACGCTATAGCCCTGGCCCGTGCCGAGATTGACGACGAAGCTCGCATCGCGCTCGACGAGCGCATCGAGCGCGGCGAGATGCCCTCGCGCGAGGTCGACCACGTGGATGTAGTCGCGCACGCCGGTGCCGTCGGGCGTCTCGTAGTCGCCGCCGAACACGCGCAGCTTGTCGAGCTTGCCGACCGCGACCTGCGCGACGTACGGCATCAGGTTGTTCGGAATGCCGGCCGGATCTTCGCCGATCAGGCCGCTCTCATGCGCGCCGACCGGATTGAAGTAGCGCAGCGTCGCGATGCGCCACGACGGGTCCGACACTTCGAGATCGCGCAGGACCTGCTCGGCGATCAGCTTCGACTGGCCATACGGATTGGTCGCCGACAGCGGGAACGATTCGTCGATCGGCGAGCTTTTCGGCACGCCGTATACCGTTGCCGATGAGCTGAAGACGAACTGCTTGACGTTGCGATCGCGCATCACGCCGAGCAGCGTCAGCAGGCTGCCGACGTTGTTCGCGTAGTACTCGATCGGCTTCGCGACCGATTCGCCAACCGCCTTCAGCGCCGCGAAGTGGATCGCACCGGTGATCGGATGCGCGTCGAAAATCCGCTGCAGTGCCGCTTCGTCGCGCGCGTCGTTGTCGTAGAAGGTGACCGCACGGCCGGTGATTTTCTCGACGCGCCGCAGTGATTCGCGCTTGCTGTTCACGAGGTTGTCGATCACCACGACGTCGTAGCCGCCGTTCAGCAACTCGACGCAGGTGTGCGAGCCGATGAAACCCGCGCCGCCCGTTACCAGAATCGTGCCCTTCGTGGTCATGCTGTTGCTCCGTTAAAGTAAAACTCCCGTGATTTTTTGCACCAGGTCTTTATAGGTTTCGACGACCATGCGTTCGTCGAATTCGGTCGCGACTTTCTGTCGGCCGCGTTCCGCCATCTCGCGCCGCTCGGCGATGCTCATGTCGAGCATACGCGCGAGGCTCGCGGCGAGGCTCGCCGCATTGCGCGCTTCACACAACAAACCGTTGACACCGTCGGCCACCACTTCGCGGCAGCCAGGCACGTCGGTCGCGACGATCGGCCGGCCCATCGCCGACGCTTCCATCAGCGTGCGCGGCACGCCTTCGCGATACGACGGTAGCACGACACAATCCGCGTCGGCGATGCACGGCCGCACGTCGTGCGCTTCGCCCAGATATTCGATCACGCCTTCCTGTTCCCACGCGGCGACTTCGTCGCGCGTGATCGCGCTCGGATTGTCGACGCCGACCGGTCCGAGCAACTGGAAGCGCGCCTGCGGGTAGCGCGCGCGCAACTGCCGCGCGGCCTCGACGTACTCGCCGACGCCTTTGTCCCACAGCAGCCGCCCGATCAGCACGAAGCGAAACTCCGCGCGCTCGCGCAGCGGCGTGAACGCGAACTGCTCGAGATCGACGCCCTCGCCATGCAGCAACCGCGCGCGCTCGGGATGCACGAGCAGCTTGCCGTCGATGAACGCGGCCTGATCGTCGCGATTCAGAAACCACACTTCACGCGGAAAGCGGAACGCGAAACGATACAGCCTTTTGGCGATCTGCGCGGCGCGGCTGTGCTGGATGAACACATAGCCGAGCCCTGTCGTGACCGCCACCGACTGCACGCCAGCCAGCTTCGCCGCGATCGAGCCGTAGATGTTCGGCTTGATCGTGTAGTGAAACACGACGTGCGGACGGATCGTCCTGTACTGCCGGTAGAGCGCGACGAGCGTACGCAGATCCTCGCCCGGACTCGTGCCCTTCGACGCGACCGGCAGCTCGATGCAGCGGCAGCCCATCGCGGCGAGCAACTCGAACGTGCGATCGCGCGGCGCGAGCACCGTCACATCGACGCCGCGACCGATCAGCATGCGGATCAGCCCTTGCCGATACGTATAGATTGCCCAGGCCGTGTTGCAGACGAGTGTAATGCGCAGCGCGGGCGTCGACTTGAAAGAGGGCTTCATGCGAAGAAGGGCCGGACGTTGAGTGAAGTGTGGACCAGGAATTCGAATGCTGCGACAGCGCTCACACGCAGCGCGACTCAACGGCTCGCGCGCGGCGCGAGCAGCGCGCGCTTGACCCGCTGCAACGTGCGATAAGGCAGCATCAGATGCAGCAGATTCTTCGCGAGGCCCAACCAGTCGTAGGGATTGGCCACGTTGAAGTAGCGCAACTGCAAACGCAGCGTCGAGCCGATCTGCCGGCGCCGCTTCGTCGCGCTGATGCCGCCTTCGTTCAGCTCGTAATAGAGGCCGAGCTCCGGCAGATTCGCGCAGTCGTAGCGTTCCATCAGACGGACGAACAGATCGAGGTCTTCCGCCGAGCGATACTCGGCGCGATAGTTGCCCACTGTGCGCACGGCATCGATACGCAGCATCATCGACGGATGCGCGAGGCATGAGCGGAAAAAGCGCTGGCGCCGGATCGCGTTCGGCTCGGCCGGCGGTGTCAGCATGAAAAGCGGTTCGCCCGCGCGCGTAACGACCTGGGTCCACATGCCGAGGCCCGCCACGTGGGGATGCGCTTCCATGAATGCGCGCTGCTTCGCGAGCCGCCGCGGCACCGCGCGATCTCCTGCGTCGATGCGGGCCGCATAGCGAAAGCCGCGCTGCGCGAGCGCGTCGATGCCGGTTTGCAGTGCGCGCTCGATGCCGCTGTTCTGCGCCATGCGCAGCACTTCGATCTTCAGGTTCGGCAGCGTGGGCGCGACGATCGGCGGCGTGCTGCCGTCATCGACGATCAGTACGTGCACCCGCGCACTTTCCTCGAACGACGCGAGCGTAGCATCGACGTCCGCCTGGCCGTTGTAGGCGGGCATCAGCACCGCGACGTCGTCGAGCGTGGTTTGCGCGGTGGCGGATGAATTCGTCATGGGCGCAATTTGAAACGGATGTAATAAAGATTGACCGAGGCGGCTGCCAGATAACCGGCCGCGAGACCCACGAGCGCGCCATATGCGTCGAGTCGCGGGATCGCGAGCAGATTGACCGCGAATGCGACGGCGAGCGCGAGCAGCCACTTCGCGAGCAACACGAACTTGGCCTGATACTTGAGCACGACCAGATTGCCGATCGCCTCGATCCCGGCCGGCACGGAGAGCCACACGGCCCAGCGGAAGATACCGATCGCTTCTTCGAAATCCGGCCCGAACACGCGGCGGATGATGAAGCCCGCGAACAGATCGAGCACGAGCGCGCCGCCCACCATCAGTACGGCGCTCAGCGCGATGAGCCGCCACATGTTGCGGCGCAGTTGCGCGATGCCCTGCACGCGATAGACGAAGGCCGGTGCGATGGTTTGCGCGAGCATCAGCGCGAGCGTGATCCAGTTTTCGTTCAACTGCTGGGCGGCCGAATAGCGTCCGAGGTCGGCGAACGAAATTGCGCGTTCGAGCATCAGCCGGTCCAGTTTCAGAAACAGATACATACAGATGAGCCCGAGCCAGAACACGGTGCCCGCGCTCGCGAAATGCCTGAAGAGCGATCGGTCGAGATGCCAGCCGAGCTTGCCGCCATGCCGGTGCATGAAGTAGAGCAACAGCACCGCGCCGATCGCCGCCGATTCGAGCGCCCACAGCCAGCCGAAGCGCGCGGGCGTGGCCATCGCGCGCACCAGCAGATAGACAAGGCCGGCCTTGATCACCGCGGTGCTCATGCTCGTGAGCAACTGCGGCTTGCTGTAGGTCATGCTCTGTAGCCACGCGTTGATCACACCGACGAACGGCTCGCGAAACAGCATCGTCACCGCGAGGCCCGCGAGCATCGCGCCGACGAGCGGTTCGAACAGATGCAGCGCAATCCCGAGCCACGTGAGCAGCAGCGCGACGGCCGAGACGGTAAAGCGCAGGGCGAACGCGCTGCCGAGCACGGTGCCGAGTTGTTCGGGCGGCCGGTTGACGATGGTCGGTACGAGGATTTCCGCGCCGCAGACCCAGGTGATGGGCGAGAGCACCAGCAGCAGCGTGTTCGCATACTGCCATTTGCCGAACGTATCGGGCCCGAAGTAGCGCGCGAGCATCCCGCTGATCACGATCGCGACGCCGATCTGCGTGAGCCGCTCGAGCCCCAGCCAGACGATGTTCGTCAATGCGCGCGTGACGTCGGGATTAGCGAAGCGCTTGAGCGTCAGCATCCGCTGGCCGTTCGCGGCTGCGCGTCGGTCAAGCCGCCTCGTGCGGTCATGTATGCGGCGCCATGCGCGTTCGCCCGCCTGGCCGGCAGCCTCGGCAACTTTGCAAAAGGAGGGCGTCTAAGCATTAGAATGGCGGTACTCAGGCTGGTCAGAAGAACGCAATTATAAGTTGGAACCGGACCGCTTCCGGCAAGGGTGCATCGAGGCGTGGTAACACACTTTTTTAACGCGAGTAGTGCTGCGGGTTTTTAATGCGATTTTTTACCGCGTTTTTTCGGTTATCGTCGATGCGCAGGTCAAAATTTTCCATTGCACGCAAGTGAGCCAACATGATCTCCAAATCCATTTTCAAGGCGTATGACATTCGTGGCGTCATTGGCAAGACGCTCGACGCCGACGCCGCACGTTCCATCGGTCGCGCG
>ABYL01000144.1 GCA_000173575.1 Burkholderia sp. H160
CTCGCCGATGTCGCGCGCGAGCTCGTGCGCGAAGGCCGCTGGCCCGGCGCGCGCCTGCGTGAGGCCTAGGGTCTGTTTACATAGGGGTTCACGAAAAGTGAAGGCCTATTGACGGCGCGCTGATGGCGGATGGCGAGCTCGACCTTTAGAGTGCGTCCGAAAGGAGACAAACACGATGGTCGATGTACTCGTGATCGGAGGAGGCAATGCTGCGCTATGCGCGGCATTGATGGCACGCGAAGCCGGCGCCTCGGTTCTGATGCTGGAGTCGGCGCCGCGCGAATGGCGCGGCGGCAATTCCCAACACACCCGCAATCTGCGCTGCATGCACGACGCGCCGCAGGACGTACTTGTCGATGCCTATCCAGAAGAGGAATTCTGGCAAGACCTGCTGAAGGTCACGGGCGGCATCACCAATGAGCATCTCGCGCGGCTGACGATACGCGCGTCGTCCACCTGCCGTCCCTGGATGCAAAGGCACGGCGTGCGCTTTCAGCCGCCGCTGTCCGGCGCGCTGCATGTGGCGCGCACCAACGCGTTTTTCATGGGTGGCGGCAAGGCGCTCGTGAATGCCTACTACCGCAGTGCGGAGGCGCTAGGCGTAGACATTCGCTACGAGACGCCTGTCGATGCGCTGGAACTGGATGGCGGCCGTTTCGTCGCGGCGAAGAGCGGCAAGCAGCGCTTCGAGGCGCGCGCCTGCGTGCTGGCGGCGGGCGGCTTCGAGTCCAACCGCGAATGGCTGCGCGAGGCCTGGGGGCAAAACGAGCGCGGTGAATGGCCCGCCGACAACTTCCTGATTCGCGGAACGCGTTTCAACAAGGGCGTGCTGATCCGGCACATGATGGACGCCGGCGCGGACATGATCGGCGATCCGTCGCAGTCGCACTGCGTGGCCATCGATGCACGCGCGCCGCTCTATGACGGTGGCATCTGCACCCGGATCGATTGCGTGTCGCTGGGCGTGGTCGTCAATCGCGATGCCGAGCGCTTCTACGACGAAGGCGAGGACTTCTGGCCCAAGCGCTATGCGATCTGGGGGCGCCTCGTTGCGCATCAGCCGGGGCAGATCGGCTACTCGATCATCGATTCGAAGGCGATCGGCCGCTTCATGCCACCCGTCTTTCCGGGCGTGAAGGCTGACACGCTGGCTGAACTGGCGCGCAAGCTCGAGCTGCCGGAAGCACGCTTCGTGGAAACGCTCGCGCGCTACAACGACGCATGCCGCGTCGGCACCTTCGATCACACCGCGCTCGACGACTGCCATACCGAAAGCGTCACGCCGCCGAAGACCCACTGGGCACGTCCCATCGACACGCCGCCGTTTTACGGCTACGCATTGCGCCCGGGCATCACGTTCACCTATCTCGGCCTCAAGACCAACGATCGCGCCCAGGTGCACTTCGGCGGCGAGGCCAGCGACAACCTCTTCGTCGCGGGCGAGATGATGGCGGGCAACGTGCTCGGCAAGGGCTATACAGCGGGTGTCGGCATGTCGATCGGCACGGCGTTCGGGCGCATCGCCGGCACCCAGGCCGCGCGCGCCGCACTGCAGACAACGGAGGCTTCCTGTGCAGCAAACTGAAACGCTCGCGGCCGAACGCACGCGCGCCGCTGCGTTCGAATCGAAGCAAGATGCTAACGGCACGCGCGGCAGCGCCCGCGTTATTCCCATCGTGCCGCTGACCGAAAGCGAAGGCGAAGTCGCGCGACAGATGCAGATCTGCAATGCGTGCCGCTATTGCGAAGGTTTTTGCGCCGTGTTTCCGGCGATGACGCGACGCCTCGAATTCGGCAAGGCCGACGTCAACTATCTCGCCAATCTCTGCCATAACTGCGGCGCCTGCTACCACGCGTGCCAGTATGCGCCGCCGCACGAATTCGCTGTCAACGTGCCGCAGGCGATGGCGAAAGTGCGCCTCGAAACCTACACGGAATACGCTTGGCCCAAGGCGCTAGGTGTGTTGTACAGGCGCAATGGCGTGACGCTCTCGGTCGCGCTGGCGGCGGGGCTCGCGCTCTTTCTAATGCTTGGCACGGCGCTGCATGGCGGTTTGAGTGGCAATGTCGCGCCCGCGAACTTCTACGCGATCTTCCCGCACAACCTGCTGGCGGCAATGTTCGGAGCGGTGTTCCTGTTTGCCATCGTGGCGCTCGGCATCGGCGTGACGCGCTTCTGGCGCGACGTGTCGCCGGGAACGGCGAACGCGAGCGGGCCGGCCGTGACGGAAGCGGCCAAAAACGCGTTGACGCTCAAGTATCTCGACGGCGGACATGGCGACGGCTGCAACGAATCGAGCGATGCCTTCACGCTCGCGCGACGGCGCTTTCACCACTTCACCTTCTATGGGTTTATGCTGTGTTTCGCCGCAACGACGGTGGCGACGCTGTATCACTACGTGTTCGGCCTGGAAGCGCCGTATGCGTTGTTCAGCTTGCCGGTGCTGCTAGGTACGGTGGGCGGGATCGGGCTGATCGTCGGGCCGGCGGGGCTTCTGTGGCTCAACCTGAAGCGCCATCCGGAACAGGGCGATGCGCGCCAGCGTCCGATGGACCGTGCCTTCATCGCCTTGCTGTTGCTCACGAGCGCCTCGGGCCTCGCACTGCTGGCGGTTCGCGAAACGGCAGCGATGCCGTGGCTGCTGACGGTGCATCTGGGCATCGTGATGGCTTTGTTCGCGACGCTTCCGTACGGCAAGTTCGCGCACGGTATTTTTCGCTCGGCGGCGTTGCTCAAATCGTCTATTGAAAAGCGCCAGCCCAATACGCTGGGGCTTGGTTCGGACTAGGCGCCAGATGCGCCGATTACCGGCATACCAACAACAGGAGACCCATCCATGAATCCCATAGAGCTCATCGCCGGCACGCCGGGCGGCTCGCGTCGCTCCAAAGCCGCGACCGTACTGCGCGTGACGAGCGGCAACTTCCTCGAACAGTTCGACTTCTTTCTGTTTGGCTTCTACGCCACCTCGATCTCGAAGATCTTCTTTCCGGCGTCGAGCGAGTTCGCCTCGCTGATGCTCACCTTCGCCGTGTTCGGCGCGGGCTTTCTGATGCGCCCGCTCGGCGCGATCTTTCTCGGCGCATACATCGACAAGGTGGGGCGGCGTACCGGCCTCATCGTCACGCTGTCGATCATGGCGAGCGGCACGATACTGATCGCGTGCGTGCCCAGTTACGCGACCATCGGCTTGCTCGCGCCCGCGCTCGTTCTGCTTGGACGGCTCCTGCAGGGTTTCTCGGCCGGCGCAGAGCTGGGCGGCGTGTCCGTTTATCTCTCGGAAATGGCGACGCCTGGTAAAAAGGGCTTCTACACGAGCTGGCAATCGGCCAGCCAGCAGGTCGCTATCGTGATGGCGGCGGCGCTCGGTTACGGGCTCCATAACTGGATGAGCGCGCAGCAGATCGGCGCGTGGGGATGGCGCATTCCGTTTTTCATCGGCTGCGCGATCGTGCCGTTCCTTTTCATGCTGCGCCGCTCGCTGCAGGAAACCGCCGCGTTCGAGGCGCGTCGGCATCATCCGCAGACGCGCGAAATCTTCGCGATGCTGCTCAGCAACTGGCGCACGGTGATCGCAGGCATGCTGCTCACCGCGATGACGACGACCACGTTTTATCTCATCACCGTGTACACGCCGACCTTCGGCAAGTCCGTCCTCAAACTGTCGACGTCGGACAGCCTGATGGTGACGCTGCTCGTGGGCGTCTCGAACTTCGTCTGGCTGCCGATCGGCGGCGCGCTGTCGGATCGGATCGGCCGCAAGCCGATCTTGCTCGCCATTTCCGTACTGGCGATCTTCACGGCGTATCCAGCGTTGTCATGGCTCGCCGCGGCGCCGAGCTTCGGCCGCATGCTGGGCGTGCTCCTGTGGTTCTCGTTCTTCTTCGGCATGTACAACGGTGCAATGGTCGCCGCGCTCACCGAGGTCATGCCGGCCGAAGTACGCGTCGCCGGTTTTTCGCTGGCGTTCAGTCTCGCGACGGCAGTGTTCGGCGGTTTCACGCCCGCTGTGTCGACCTATCTGATCGAAGCCACGCACGACAAGGCTGCGCCCGGCTACTGGCTCGGCTTCGCCGCGCTGTGCGGACTTGGCGCGACGCTTGGACTGTATCGGCGGCGTGCGGGTCGGGAGGCTTCGACGGCTTCGTCGGTGTAGCGCCGTTCGTCGCGGCGCCAGTCTGGAGCATTTGCTGGCGAGCTAGCCGATTCGGCGCAAACGGCTTCGCGTGCCGTTGATACCGGGCCCGCCATGTTGCCGTGGCGGGCCCGGGCCGGACGAAACTACGAGGTCAGCGCAGTATCAGAACGAGGTGCGAAGGCCGACTCGTGCAATGGCCTGAGACGTAGTGCTAGACGATCCGGTTGGATCCATGATGCCATTGATGGCTGCCTGCGCACCTGCGCTGGCCTTCTGATACACACCCTCCGCATAGACCATGGTCCGCTTCGAGAGCGAGTAGTTCAGCGTTGCGCCAAGCTGATGCGCGTGGTTGTTGTCGAGTTGTTCGTTACCCTTCATGTACATGTAGTTCGCACCAAAAGACCACGCTGCGGTGATCTGCCAGTTTGCGCCAACTTGCGCGGCATAGGCTGCGGCGCCGTTATTTGAGTTACGCACGGTCGTGAAGTCCGCGACTGTGTAAACAGGTCCGATCACATAGTGCGCACCGACACCCCAGTTCGAAATCGGAATTTGCGGTGAGCCGTTGCTGGAGCCAGGATATTTCGTTAGCGTGTAAGCGGCCCCGATTCCGAACGGACCGGCACCATAGTTCAGTCCGAAACTCATGGCTGAGTTCGATCCGAAAGAGCCGGCCACTCCGCCGAGCGCATACAGTGCGCCAGCGGACAGCCCCGCAAATACCGGGGATTGATACTTGATCGAATTGGCCGTCGGGATGCCGCTGGTGCGGCTCCAGTCAAACCAGCCGGTGGGGTTTCGCGGGATGTTCAGCTTCTGCAACGGCCCGGCCGCGAAGTTGTACAAGCCCCCGGTAAACACGGCAGGAGCGTTCCCCGCCTCGGTCAACGAGGTAGTCATGAAATCGAAGACATTGCCGAGCGTCAGCTTGCCGAAGCGGGAACTATCCAGACCGACGTAAGCGTTTCGCCCGAAGATTCCCGGTTGCACCGTCGCGCCCGTACCCAGCTGAAACTGGTTCTCCAGCTTGAAAATGACCTTCGTTCCGCCGCCGATATCTTCGGCTCCCTGCAAGCCGAACAGGTTCGGCGTATAGATGCCGTCGTCGAATTTCGTTACCGAATGTCCACCCTGATTCGACACGTAGGAGACGCCGCCGTCTATCAGGCCGTACAGGGTGACGTTGCTTTGCGCAAAGACGCATTCAACAGGCAGGAATGCTAAAAGAAATGCAATGGAGCGTTTTTTCATCGATGAAATCCTGAATCAGGCGGTAAAGGTCGCGCGGACGCTGCCGAGGCCTTCGATCTGCGCGGCGTACGTGCCCGGCTCCTTGACGGCCACCATCGGGCCGAGCGCGCCGGTGAGCACGACATCGCCCGCGCGCAGCGGCGTGCCGAGTTGCGCCATGCGGTCGGCGAGCCACACGGCGGCGTTCAGCGGATTTCCGAGGCAGGCCGCGCCGCTGCCCCGCGAGAGCACTTCGCCGTCGCGTGAGAGCGTCATCGCGCACGCGGTGAGGTCGATCTGCGAAAGCGGCACCGGGCGGCTGCCGAGCACGAACAGCGCGCTCGACGCGTTGTCCGCAACCGTATCGACGAAGCGGATGTCCCAGTTCTGGATGCGGCTGTCCACGACTTCGATCGCGGCCAGTGCGTATGCACTGGCGCGCAGGATATCGACGAACGTGTGCTTCTCGTGCGTGAGGTCGCGTTCGAGCACGAGCGCGATTTCGGCCTCGACCTTCGGCTGGATCAGCTTCGACAACGGCATCGGTTCGCTGTCACCGTAGGCCATACCGGCGAACAGCGCGCCGAAGTCCGGCTGGTCGACGCCAAGCTGCTTTTGCACGGCGAGCGACGTCAGGCCGATCTTGCGGCCCACGATGCGCTCGCCGTTCGCGACACGCAGATCGACGTTCGCCTGCTGCACCGCGTAGGCGGTGGCGATGTCGTCAATCGCGATCTCGCCGCGTACTGGCGCGATGGTTTGGCGCGACGCTTCGGCGTCGCGCAGGCGCGAGGCCAGCGCATTCACGACAGTGGCATCAAGCATGTTCAAGTTTCTCCCTGGTTTGAGACGTCGTGGGCGGCGTGGCGGCCGCCCGTTCATCGACGGGTATCAAGCAGCGCAACGGGTCAGGCAGGTACGGCAAGGCCGCTTACGTCGGCCGAGGCGACGAACCGATCGGGTCGCAATGCCACTGCGCGCGCGCCGTACTTGCGTAACCATGGGCGCAGTACGCCGTCGAGATCGATGAATTCGTCGCAGCCCTCGGTGTGCTGATCCTGTTGGCGCAGAGCGATGTAGCGAGCGCCGAGCTTGTCCCACGCGGCCTTCTCATCGGGCGTGAGCAGCGTAGCGGGATCGACATCGTCACCGAGCAGCACGAAGCCGTCGCCGAGCAGGTCGTCCAGCCGCGCCATCACCCCGCGGTTGTCGCCCACGACGGGTTGCGGCACCATGCGGCCGACGATGCTGTCGCCGGCGAGCGGACCGCGTAGCCAGCCGGCTTCGAGCACCGGCGGCGCGATGAGCGGCTGTTCCGGCGCGTCTGGCAGAGGGGGAGCATTGAGCGCGGCCTGTTCTTCTTCGGAGAGTTCCTGCTTGATGATGCGACCGAGTTGAACGGCAAGGCCCGTGTAGAAGGCCGCATTGGGCCGGCGTTCCGTCTCGTAGGTGTCGAGGAATGGTTCGGGCAGGGTGCCGTTGAGCACGCCCGCGAGCTTCCAGCCCAGATCGAACGCGTCGCGCATGCCGGTTTGCATGCCCGCGCCAGCCCAGGGCGGCATCAGATGCGCCGCGTCGCCCGCGAGGAACACACGCCCGACGCGCCACTTGTCGGCCATCCGCGTGTGGTGGCGGTAGAACGCATACTGGTGAATTTCGACATCGTCCTCAGTGACGCCGAGTGCTTTCAGCAGCGGCCAGACGTCCTCGTTCGTCGCGAAGTCTGCTTCCGTCTCGGTCGGTTTCAGTGGCAGTTCCCAGCGGTGGTTGCCACCGGACAGTGCGATGTCCACCACGGGCCGTTCCTTGTCGGACCAGAAGGTCAGCAGGTTGCGATCCGGCCACCAACGCTTGACGCGGCAGTCGATGACGATCCACTGCACATCGAGCGTATCGCCCAGCAGCTTCACACCGAGCATGCCGCGCGTGGCACTGCTGCCACCATCGGCGCCGATCACATAGCGCACGCGGGACTTTTTCGTTTCGCCCGTTGCGAGATCCCTCGCCGCCACCGTGACGCCGCTTTCATCCTGCTCTAGCGATACGACCTCAAAGCCGTAGTGCACCTCGATCTGCTCGCCGTGCTTTGCCGCGCATTCGCGCAACGTCGCTTCCATCGTCGGCTGATAGATGTTGAAAAAGCGCGGCTTGATTCCGAGCGTCGAAGGCGGGTGCTCGATGCGCATGATCTCGGTGCCGTCATAGCGCATCCAGCGTAGCGCGCGTTGCGGATCGATCTGCTTCAGCACGGGCTCGTCGACGCCCAGGTTCTGGAAGATGCGCATCGTCCAGTCGTTGACGGTCACGGCACGCGCACGCTGGTAAATATCTCGATGCTGCTCGAACGCGATGGTGGAAATGCCGTGTTTCGCGAGGGTGAGCGCTGCGATCACGCCGGTCGGACCATAGCCGACGATGGCAACCTCGGCGTCGTACTCATAGGTCATGTCTTGTCTCCGTCTTTTCATTTTCGAAAACGGAACGCAGGATGAATTCGACTGCGCTCCGTCGCGGCTTTTTTAGTTGCTCAGGAAATCGATGACGAGTCGGTTGAACTCGTCAGCGTGCTCCCACTGAGCCCAGTGGCCGCATTGCGGCAGGATATGGAGTCGCGCATCCTGCAAGGTATTGATCATGCGCAGGCCGTGATCGAGAGGTACGAAGCGGTCGTCGCGGCCCCACGTGATCAGCGTCTTGTGGCCGATTTCCGGAAAGCGGGCAGACAGGTCCCATGTCGTCACGGGGCAAAGCTGCGAACTTGCGATGAAGTTCTTCAGGTGGTTCAGGTTCGACTCGATGTTGCTCCAGCGTCCGCGACGCAGCTCGTCGGTAATTGCACCGGGCCGGTACACGAACACTTCGAGCATCGCTTCGAAATTCTCATAGCTGGGTTCCGCATAGAGCTTGAACATGCGTTTGATGCCTTCACCCGGCTGAGGCTGGATGATGCTCGGACCCTGAGCGCCCGGTCCCATCAACACCATGCGATCGAGGCGTTGCGGGAATTCGAGCGCGAAGCTCAGTGCCGAGGCGCCGCCCATCGAGTTGCCGACCAGGTGCGCTTTGTCGATGCCAAGCGCGTCGAGCACGCCTTTGGTCGCCCGCGCGTTCAGCAGGTTGCGCGGCACGTCGCTGACGATCTCGCCGGATTTATTGAAGCCGGGGCTGTCGATGAGCAGCACACGAAATCCTGCGTTCACGAGCGCGTCGACATTGCGGTAGTAGTTGCTCCAGCCACTTGCGCCGGGACCACCACCGTGCAGCATGGCGACGGTCGGACCATGGCCGGCGTCGTTGAGATGGATGGTGAAATTCTCGAGTCCCGGTTCGTTGATCGTCACGAACTTGCTGGTACTGGCTTCGGTCAAGGTCATACTGCGGCTCCAGGGATAGGGTCTTACAGCTAATCTGTGTAAAGCGACGGGATTCAATGCGCGTTCGGGGCCGGCGCGCCCGGTGGCGGATTCAGTTTGTGTCCCCAGTCGCTGAGTTCGGTGTAACGCTTGATTTCCCATGTGTCGTCATCCACGACGATGCCGCCTGCGCCGAATTCGATCGCGAAGCCGGAGGGCGAGATCATGTAGAACGAAAACATCTGGTCGTTAGGGTGATGGCCCAGTTCCATGAGGATGGGCACACCGGCCTGCTTGCAGCGGTCGTAGGCGAGGCCGACGTCGTTGGCGTCAGTGCACTCGACCATGATGTGGTGGATACGTTTGGGGACCGGGAAAGGCACGTTCGCGACCGCGAGCGAGTGGTGACGTCCGCTACGGGCATGAAAGAACGTCACGTCGAGCGTCATGCCCGGTGCGGCCTCGCCGGTGATGGTGTCGCTGAGCTTCAGCCCGAGTACGTCCTGGCAAAACGCCTTGGCGCGCGCGCTCTGGCTAGGCACGGTGACGAAGTGGCCAGCGCCCAGACGCCCCGTGCTGAATGCTCCGCGCAGTGCCGAGGAGCGGAATGCGTCGCGCGTGTGGGCCCGGTACGCACTGCAGTAGAACTCGTGGCTGATTCCGTCGGGATCCTCGCATACGAAGAGGCGGGCTACACGGCGCTGCTCGGCGATTTCGCGGTCCGCCTCAACGACATCGGCTCCACGAGCGCGCGCCTGATCGACAAACGCTTCGAGTTGCGTATCCGTTTCGAACTCCCAGCCCGCAGCGAGGAAGTCGTCGATGTCGCTCTTTACCAGCAGGACTCGCTGCTCATAGTCGTCCATACGCAGGCCGAGCGATTCGCCGGCGACCCGCCTTCCAACCTGCAAACCGAGCACGTTGACGGCGAACCCCTCCCATGCTGCCAGGTCGCTTACCCCAAGGACCATATACCCCAGTGTCGACACGCTTTGCATAGCTTCTCCTTATGTTCTGAAAACTCTCTCCCGCAGTGGAATTAGTGTACCGATCGGTCCAATCGTGAGTAGCCAGGGCAAACCAGTAATGAACCGATCGGTACAATACGGGAAAGAGGATATCGAAGCGGTATACTTTTCGGATGGAAAATGCACAGCAGATCGGCAATCGACGCGGCCAGCGATCGCGCCAGGAAATCCTCGACGCGGCATCCCGCGTGATGTCGGCCTATGGCTATGCCGGTACTTCGATGTCCGCGCTGGTCGAGGCCACCGGAATCCCCAAGAGCGCGATTTATCACCATTTCGGCTCCAAGGCCGGGCTATTGGCGGAGGTGATGGCGCAAGGTGCCCGGGGCTTTTTCGCCGCGATGCGCGAGGCTCACCAGAATCCTCCCGAGGGCGGGACGTCGCGAGAGCGTCTGGGCTGGTATCTGCAGAAGACGGGGGAGGTGTTCGAGCATCGCGAGAACTTCCTGCGCCTGTTGGTCGTCATGGTCATGAGCAACGAGGCGGCGGAGCCGGAGGCTATGCAGATCGTGGTCGAGGTACGCGACGAAGGCCGCGACTACATGCGGGAGATGATCCGGAGCGCGTTCAGCGCTGAAGGAGATGAAGTCGCGTCAGCGATCGGTGAAGAACTGGCGTATTTCGGCATGCTCGGCTTTGACGGCGCTTTCGTCTCCATTCAATCTGGCGACAACCGGTCGATGGAAATGCACATGGCGCAGCTGACCGACGCTCTGATCGCGCTAGGCGAAGCGCGCGCCGCGTCGTTTCGGGAAGCGACACCGGCCGCGGGCCGCAAGCGCACGGCCAAACCAGCAAAGGTCTCGGTCAAGTTGGCGGAGAAGCGGCGGTAAGACGAAGCGGTGTAGAAGGCGTTGCGCTAGTCCGGCGCGCCACGCCCCTGATCCTCGCTCACAGATTCGAGCCCCGCAGATCGACGACGCGTTTCGCCTTTCCGGTGCCGGTCATTGGAATGTGTCCGGCAAGCGCCACCGACACCGTCGTCGACACGCCAACCATCGTCTTGATTCGATGCTGCAGTTCGCGCGCCAGCGCCGCCCGATCGTGGTCGCTCAGCGACTCGCCGACTTCCGGCCGGGTTTCGACGCATACCGCCAGCGAATCCAGGTGTCCGTCGCGTTTGACCGTCAATTGATACTGCGCGCTCAGCTTGGGTATCGCGAGAATGAGCTCTTCGATCTGGCTCGGAAACACGTTGACGCCTCGAATGATCAGCATGTCGTCCGAGCGTCCGGTGATCTTGGCCAGCCGGCGCATCGCGCGCGAAGTGGGCGGCAACAGCGAGGTCAGATCGCGGGTGCGGTAGCGTATGACCGGCATGGCTTCCTTCGTGAGCGACGTGAAGACCAGTTCGCCCTCGCTTCCATCCGGGAGTACCTGACCAGTAACAGGGTCGATGATTTCCGGGTAGAAGTGGTCTTCCCAGATCACCGGGCCGTCCTTGCTTTCGATGCACTCGGCCGCGACGCCCGGGCCCATCACTTCTGAAAGGCCGTAAATGTCGACGGCGTCGATTCCCGCGCGCGTTTCGATTTCGCTGCGCATGGCCTGGGTCCACGGCTCGCCGCCGAAGACACCTACCTTCAGTGACGATTCGGCCGGATTCATCCCTTGCCGCGTCATCTCGTCGATGAGGTTCAGCATGTAGGATGGCGTGACCAGAATGATCGAGGGTTCAAAGTCGCGGATCAACTGAACCTGCTTTTCCGTCTGGCCGCCGGACATCGGCACCACCATGCAGCCGAGGCGCTCCGCGCCATAGTGAATTCCCAACCCGCCCGTGAACAGGCCATAGCCGAACGCGTTGTGCAGCGTGTCGCCGCGACGCCCGCCGGCCGCGCGGATCGAGCGCGCGACGATGTCCGCCCAGGTATCGATGTCGCGTGCCGTGTAGCCCACGACCGTCGGTTTGCCGGTGGTCCCGCTCGACGCATGCACACGCACCACCTGATCGCGCGGCACGGCGAACAGGCCGAACGGATAGTTATCGCGCAGGTCCTTCTTCGACATGGTCGGAAACTTTGCCAGATCGGAGAGTTCCTTCAGGTCGTCGGGATGCACTCCGGCGGCATCGAACGCGTGCCGGTAATGCGGCACGTTGTCGTAGGCATGGCGAACCGACCATTTGAGCCGTGTCAGTTGCAGGGCCTGCAGCTCATCGCGGCTGGCGCGTTCGATCGGTTCGAGTTCGTCGGATTGGGGGTTGCGTCGGACCACGGAAGTCTCCAGATACAGAAAATTGGGTTGTTTCGAGTCAGGCAGCGCTGTCGATGGCATGGCGGGCGTCCCGTGAGGAACGCGACCACGAAAGTGCCGCAAGTAGCGGTGAAACGCGGTACCGGTCTTCACCGTAATGGGAGCAGAGGTTGTTCAGCACCGTATGGAACAGAGTGACGCCAGCCTCATCCGCCCATTGCAGCGGGCCCACCGGATAGTTGACGCCTTTTTCCATCGCCAGATCGAGATCCGCCGCCGTGCACACGCCCTGATTGACTGCGTCGGCGGCCTCGTTCACCAGCATCGCAACGGTGCGCATCACGATCATGCCGGCCACATCAGCCACCGGCACAACCGAGTACCCCGCCGCCTGCATCGTGCCGACGACAGCGGCGTAGGCCGAATCACTGCATTGCCTCGCGCGGGTGAGCGCGACGGTGCTGCCGCCGGCATAGTCGAGCGCAAGGTCGACTAGAACCACGTTGTCGTGATCCGTGTCGTAAGCGCACTGAGTTGCCGTGCGTCCGTCTGTCAGTCGGAGCACCGCGTCATCGATCTGGGCGACGACACCGTCGAAGCGTTCCGTTTCGGGCATCGTCGTGGTAACGAGACCGGCATCCCGCAGCCTTTGTTGAAGCCGCTCGATCACCCCGGACTGCGGAAACAATTTGACGACTCGCGGAGAATCCGCGGGTCGTGCAATGCGCGGGTTCGGGCGCGTGGCGTTCGCACCATACTCGTAGAAGCCGCGTCCCGATTTCCGGCCGAGAAAACCTGCATTCACCAGCTCCTGCTGGATCAACGACGGCGTGAAGCGGGGATCGTTGAAAAACGCGCGAAACACCGACTCGGTTACTGCAAAATTGACGTCGTGTCCGATCAGGTCCATCAGTTCGAAGGGTCCCATACGGAAGCCGCCTGCCTCGCGCATCACCTCATCGATCGACGCGGCATCCGCCGCCTGCTCGTTCAGAAGCCGCAGACCTTCCGCGTAAAACGGACGTGCCACGCGGTTCACGATGAATCCGGGCGTCGAGCGCGCATAGACGGGCGTTTTGCCCCAGGCGGCGGCCGTCTCGTACACGCAGGTCGCGACGTCTGCCGACGTGGCCAGGCCACTGACGACTTCGACCAGCGCCATCACGGGCGCGGGATTAAAGAAGTGCATGCCCACGAGGCGCGATGGGATCCGCAGCGTCGCACCGATCGCCGTGACGGAGATCGATGACGTGTTGGTCGCGAGGATGCAAGCGTCGGCCACGTGCTCTTCAAGTTCGGCGAAAATCTTGCGCTTCACTTCGAGCCGTTCGGCGACGGCCTCGATGACGAGCCCCGCGTCGTGCATGCCGGCCAGCTGGTCGACCGCAACCAGCCTTTCGTTCGCGTGCGCGGCAGCCGTCGCGTCAAGCCGACCCCTGTCGACGAGCCTCGCAAGATTCGCCGCGATGCCCTTGATGGCCTTTGCGACCGTAGCGGCGTCGAGATCGAACAGGGCCACCTGGTGTCCCGCGAGCGCGGCCACCTGGGCGATGCCGGCGCCCATCGCGCCAGCGCCGACGATGCCGACGATAGTCGAGGTCTTCAATGCGTTCGACATGCTGGTGACTCCGATCAAACGCGCTCGATCGCAATTGCGATGCCCTGGCCTACGCCGATGCACATCGTGCAAAGCGCGAAGCGTCCCTTGCGGCGCTCGAGTTCGTAGGTGGCGGTGGTGACGAGCCGCGCGCCTGACGCGCCTAGCGGGTGACCCAACGCGATCGCACCGCCGTTCGGATTGACCCGGGGATCGTCTTCGGCCACGCCGAGCCGGCGCAGCACCGCTATACCTTGCGAGGCGAAGGCCTCGTTCAGCTCGATCACGTCGAACTGGTCGAGGGTCATGCCGAGGCGCGCCAGAAGCTTCTCGGTTGCTGGCGCGGGCCCGATGCCCATGATGCGCGGCTCGACGCCTGCGGTGGCCATGCCGATGATGCGGGCTCGCGGCGTCAGATGGTTGCGCTTCGCGGCCTCTTCACCTGCGATCAATAGCGCGCACGCGCCGTCGTTGACTCCCGAAGCATTACCCGCTGTGACCGTTCCATCGGGGCGCACGACTCCCTTGAGTTTCGCCAGCGCCTCGAGCGACGTCTCGCGCGGATGTTCGTCGCGATCGACCACCAGGGGCTCACCCTTCTTTTGAGGAATGCGCACCGCGGTGATTTCCTGGGCGAGCGTGCCGTCCGCCTGAGCCCGCGCGGCGCGTTGCTGGCTACGCAGCGCAAACCGGTCTTGCGACTCGCGGTCCACGCCGAAATCATCGGCCACGTTCTCGGCCGTTTCCGGCATCGAATCGACACCATACTGACTGCGCATCAGGGAATTGACGAAGCGCCAGCCGATCGTCGTGTCATGGATTTCGGCTGAGCGCGAGAACGCCGACGCCGACTTGCCAAGCACAAAAGGTGCGCGCGTCATGCTCTCCACGCCGCCTGCGATGTACAGGTCGCCATCGCCCGCCCTGATTGCGCGCGCGGCGCTGCCCACTGCGTCCATCCCCGAGCCGCACAGGCGGTTGATCGTGGAACCGGCGACATCGATCGGTAGCCCCGCCAGCAAGGCGGACATGCGCGCGACGTTGCGATTGTCCTCGCCGGCCTGGTTTGCGCATCCATAGAGGACGTCTGCAACCTGCTGCCAGTCCACCGACGGATTGCGCTGCATCAGTGCGTGAATCGGCACTGCGCCCAGGTCGTCTGCACGAACATCCTTCAGTACACCTGCATAACGTCCAAATGGAGTACGAATGGCATCACAAATAAAGGCTTCGGTCATGGTATTTCCAGGTAAAGAGAGTGAGCGATTCAGGCTTTGCGTCCGCAGAAGGGCGGTGCAGTCCGGTCAGACATGTGCGGGTTCGCGCGCTGGCACGTGACGGCGGCTTTGGACCACCCGGAACCGGTTGGCGACGAAAGCTGCGTCGGTGAGCGAGGCATTGGCAGCCGGATTGGCTCCCGTGCCGTGAAAATCGGAGAAGGCCGCGGACTGGTTCACGAACACACCGCCCGTCAAATTCACGGAAAGGGCAACGCCACCGCGTAGTGCTGCCTCGTAGGCGGCTTCGACCACGTCTTCGTCGGTACTGTAGACCGACAGCGTCAGTGCG
Source organism: Burkholderia sp. H160 (assembly GCA_000173575.1). Taxonomy (GTDB): domain Bacteria; phylum Pseudomonadota; class Gammaproteobacteria; order Burkholderiales; family Burkholderiaceae; genus Paraburkholderia. Next base: position 15,116 of record ABYL01000144.1, read on the forward strand.
CCATGGGTCCTTGCAATCCGGCCGGCGAGTTCGACCGACTGAGCGGTTGAGTCTGTCGCAATGACAAACGCGATCGGGCCGAACCATTCCGCCGCGAACGTGGCCTCATCCTCACGGGCGTCCATTTTCGCGAGCAGCGGCGTGCGGACTTTCGACTCGGGCCACACTGGGTGCATGATGGAGCGACTGTCCAGCAGCAACTTGCCGACACGGCGCGCGCGCTCGATGCGTGCCAGCACGCCGGGGTTCTGGATGGCTCCCGTCACTTCGACGGCCCTGGCGGGATCCGATGTCAGCTTGTTGATCGACTCGACGAGCGCCGCGGCAACGTCGTCGAACGACATGACGCCTTGCGCCGTCGTGATGCCGTCGCGTGGCACATAAATATTCTGGGGCGCAGTGCACATCTGCCCGGAGTAGAGCGCAAGTGAGAACGCGATGTTTCGAACGGCCGGCCCGATGTCGTCGACCGAATCGATGACGATCTGGTTGACCCCCGCCTTTTCCGTAAAGACCAAGGCTTGCCGCGCATGCTGCTCGAGCCAGTAGCCGTTGGCGGAACTGCCGGTAAAGTCGATGAGGCGAACCTCGGGACGGGTGGCCAGTGCCTGAACAACGGGACCGTCGTCCGGGTCGGTGGCGAATAGTGTCACGACGTTCGGATCAAAGCCGGCCTCCGCCAGCACCTCGCGTGCTATCCGAACCGTGATCGCAAGCGGCAGGATCGCAGCGGGATGAGGCTTGACGACCACTGCGTTGCCGGTTGCGAGACTGGCGAACATCCCCGGGTAGCTATTCCAGGTCGGGAACGTGCAACAGCCGATCACGAGGCCGATGCCGCGCGGCACGACCGTATAGCGCTTTTCCATCACGAGCGGCGGGTTCTTGCCTTGCGACTTCTCCCAGTAGGCTTGATCAGGAATCTGACGCATTTCTTCCCATGCATACGCGACCGCTTCCAGCGCGCGGTCCTGGGCATGCGGGCTGCCCGCCTGAAAGGCCATCATGAACGCCTGCCCGGTGGTGTGCATCACGCTGTGTGCGATCTCGAAGCTTGCCTTGTTGAGTCGTGCGAGGATCTCAAGGCTCACCCCGACCCATGCCTTCGGTCCCGCCTTTCGCCATTCGGCTTCGGCCCGTTCAACGGCGGCGAAAAGCGTATCGGCGTCGGGCTTCGGATACCTCACGTTCAACGGCAAGCCAAACGGGGATTTCTCCTTTCCGGCCGTGCCATTGTTGCTCGGCTGGTCGAGTTCGAACGTCTGACCGAGATGACGCCTGAAAGCGGCCTCACCGTCTGCTGCTGCGGTTTCGCCGTACACCCTCGGGCTCGGCATTTCGCTGAATGGACTCCAGTAGCCGCGAGTCCGGATCGCAGCCAACGCTTGATTCAGGATCTTCTCGTGTTGGTTGAACAGTGGATGGGACATGAGATAAAGCCTTATTCGAAAGCAGAGGTGTCAAGCGGTGGCGCTTATCGTTCGTCGTAACTGACGACGACCCTGTCACTCACCGGATGACACTGACACGTCAGCACGAACCCGT
>ABYL01000143.1 GCA_000173575.1 Burkholderia sp. H160
CGAAGGCGTGACCGGCGGCCGTCAGGCTCAGGGTCAGCAGCCGTCGCAGCGTCGCGAGGAACGCGAAGGCCGTGAGGCACGCGAGGGTCGTGAGCCGCGCGCTCCGCGCGAGCAGCGCGAACCGCGTGAGGCTCGTGAAGGTCGCGAACCGCGTGAGGCTCGCGAGCCGCGTGAAGCACGTGAACCGCGCGAAGGTCGCGAGCGCGCGGAAGCCGTCGAAGGCGCGGCACGCACCGAGCGTCAGGAACCGCGGTGAGCGCCGCGAGCGTGGCGAGCGCGCTGAACGCGTCGAACGTGGCGAGCGTCGCAAGCCGCAGGCAGAACCCGCCGCGGCGCTGACGCAAACCGACGCACATGCCGCCGACGAACAGGCGCGCAACCGCGCCGCAGTGGGTGAAAACGGCGCGCCGCTCGATCAGGAAGCGGTCGCGCGTGACGGCGAAGAGCGCCGTCGTCGCCGTCGCGGCCGTCGTGGTGGCCGTCGTGAGCGTGAAGAAGACGTGAACGGCAACCTCGCAGCGGACGTCGCGGAAGCAGAAGGCGACAACCTTGCCGCCAGCGACGAAGCGCCGGTGCGCGCCGAGCAGCCGCTCGAGCACGCGGCTGAAGCCAGCGAAGCAAAGAACGTGACGCCGGTCGAAGTGGTGGTCGCCGCTGTCGCGACGGAAAGCGTCGTCGTGACGGAACTGCACGCGGCAGCCGAAACGCCGGCTCTGGCCGCGGAAAATGCCGCGAAGACCGAAAAGGTCGTGCCGGTCGAACAGGCTCCGGTGGCATCGATCGCACCGGCGGCGGTGGAACCTGCTGTCGAAGCACCGGCGGCAGCAGAGCAAGCCGCGCCGGCGGTGAGCGAAGCGGCTGCGCCGGTTGAACCCGTCGCGCATGTCGAAGCGCCAGCAGTCGTGCCGGCCGCGGAAATGCAACCGACCGTCCCGAGCGAACCGCAAGCCGCTCCGGCTGCGCTCGACACCGCGGCTCCGGCCACGATCGTCGAGGCCCCGGCAGCTGAGCCGGCACCGCAGGCCGAAATCGTCGAGCCGCAACCGGTCATCGCAACGGAACCGGCCGCGGTCGAACCGGCACCCGTCGCCGTGGCTCCGCAACAGGCTCCCGCCCGCAGCGCCGCACCCGCATCGGCCGATGCATTGAAGCCGGTTCTCGAACAGGCTGGCCTGATCTGGGTGAACACCGACGCCGACAAGCTGCGCGCCGCGCAGGAAGCGGCGGCGCAGACGATCAAGCCGCCGCGCGTGATCCGTGAGCGCAAGGCGTTGCCGCCGGCCGACAACACGCCGATGCAGCAGGTCGAAACGATCAAGCATCCGCAGTAAGCCGCGTCGTTGTCAATGAAAAAGCCCGCCGGGAACGGCGGGCTTTTTCTTTTGGCGACCGCTTATGGTCGCGAGCCGTATCATGCCGCTCCCCGTATACCCCGACAATGCCCGCCGCAGGCCTGACGCCACGGGCATTTCCGATAGAATGAATGATCAGCTGTCCGTTCAAGCAACCGACGAAGCAATCCATGTCCCGACGCATCATCCCCGTTGCCGATCTCAGCACGGCGCCGGTCATCGCCGGCCCGGCGCAGACGCCTAGCGGCGCGCTGCACGATTCGCTCGCGCGTCCGCTGCGGGATCTGCGCATCTCGGTGACGGACCGTTGCAACTTCCGCTGCGTCTACTGCATGCCACGCGCGGTGTTCGACAAGGACTATGCGTTCCTGCCGCACAGCGCGCTGTTGAGCTTCGAGGAGATCGAACGGCTCGCGCAGCTATTCGTCGCGCATGGCGTCGAGAAGATTCGCCTGACCGGCGGCGAGCCGCTGCTGCGCAAGAACCTCGAATTCCTGATCGAGCGGCTCGCCCGCTTGACCACGCCCGCGGGCCGTCCGCTCGATCTGACGCTGACCACCAACGGCTCGCTGCTCGCGCGCAAGGCGCGCAGCCTGAAGGACGCTGGCCTCACGCGCGTGACCGTCAGCCTCGACGCGCTCGACGACGCCCTGTTCCGCCGCATGAACGACGCCGACTTCGCAGTCGCCGACGTGCTCGACGGCATCGCCGCCGCGGACGCGGTCGGGCTCGCGCCGCTCAAAGTGAACATGGTCGTCAAACGCGGTACCAACGACGGCGAAATCGTCGCGATGGCACGTCATTTCAAGGGCACGGACGCGGTGCTGCGGTTTATCGAGTACATGGACGTCGGCACGTCGAACGGCTGGAACATGACCGAAGTGCTGCCCTCCGCCGATGTCGTCTCGCGCATCGCCGAGCATTTCCCGCTGGTGCCGCTCGAAGCCCACAGCGCCGCCGAGACCGCGCAGCGCTGGGGCTACGCCGACGGCGGCGGCGAGATCGGCGTCATTTCGAGCGTCACGCGCGCGTTCTGCGGCAATTGCACGCGCGCGCGTTTGTCGACCGAGGGCAAGCTGTACCTGTGCCTATTCGCATCGACCGGTCACGATCTGCGCGCGTTGCTGCGCGGCGGCGCGAGCGATGCCGGGATCGCCACCGCCATCGCCGAAATCTGGCAGGGCCGCAGCGACCGCTACTCGCAGTTGCGAGGCAGTCAGCCGGCCGATCCGGGCGAGCCGGCCGCGCGTCGCGTCGAAATGTCCTACATCGGCGGCTGAGCGGCCGGCGCATGTCCATCACCCGCGAACAGATCACCGGCCTCGTGCTCGCAGGCGGACGCGGCACGCGCATGGGCGGCGTCGACAAGGGGCTCCAACCGCTCCACGGCGAAGCGCTCGCCGCTCACGTGTTGCGGCGCCTCGCGCCGCAGACTGGCCCGCTCATGATCAGCGCGAACCGCCATCCCGACACTTATGCGGCTCTCGGCGCGCCCTATCGAGCAACGCTCGTCGCCGACAGCCTCCCCGACTTTCCCGGCCCGCTCGCCGGCATGCTCGCCGGACTGCGCGCCGCTGGCACCGAATACCTGCTGAGCGCACCCTGCGATTCGCCGTGGCTGCCCACCGACCTCGCCGCGCGCCTCGCGCACGCGCTCGAAGCGAACCACGCCGACATCGCCACCGTCACGACCGTCGACGCGCGCGGCGAAACCTCGTTGCACCCGGTGTTCGCGCTCATGCGCACCGACCTCGCGGACGACCTGGCCGAGTTTCTGGCCGCCGGCGAGCGCAAGGTCCGCGCGTGGTACGCGCGCCACACGACGGTCGAAGTCGTCTTTACCGACGAGCGCGCGTTCTACAATGCCAACTCGTTACAAGAACTCGCCGACCTCGAACGTAATCGAGGCCCCGGCTGACATCCGCTCCGGCCGCACGGCAACAGCCGCGCCCGTCTCCGGTCGCGGCGCCCAGCCCTTCATGACCACGCTCAACGACTTTTCCCGCTGCATCGCGCAGTACGATCCACACGCGCTACCCGTCTCGGCCGCTCAGGCGATTGTCCGGCAGTGGGCGACGCCGGTCGCGGCTGTCGAGCGCGTGGCGTTGCGCGATGCCCTCGACCGCGTGCTCGCCGCCGACGTCGTGTCGCCGATCGACGTGCCCGCGCACGACAACTCCGCGATGGACGGCTACGCGTTCAACCACGCGGCGCTCGCGGGCGGTACGCGAGGCGGGGCGGACAGCGTCGATCTGACGGTCACCGGCAAGGCGCTGGCCGGACATCCGTTCACGGGCCGTGTTGCGGCGAATCAGTGCGTGCGCGTGATGACGGGCGCCTGCATGCCCGCTGGCTGCGACACCGTCGTGCCGCAGGAACGGGTGGTGCGCGACAGCGCGGAGTCCACGACAATCCGTTTCGCCGCCGGCGGGATCACGGCGGGCGCGAACTGCCGCCGCGCCGGCGAAGATCTCGCCCGCGGCCACGTCGCGCTGCATGCCAGCCGCATCGTGCGTGCGTCGGACCTCGGTCTGCTCGCCTCGCTCGGTATCGGCGAAGTGAGCGTGCGGCGGCGTCTGCGCGTCGCGTTCCTTTCGACCGGCGACGAACTGCGCTCGCTCGGCGAACCGCTCGATGCGGGCTCGGTCTACGACAGCAACCGCTACACGCTGTTTGCGATGCTGCGGCGCCTGAACGTGGACACGCTCGATCTCGGTGTCGTGCGCGACGAGCCGGCCGCGCTCGAAGCCGCGCTGCAGAGCGCCGCGGCCAATGCCGACGTGGTGCTGACCTCGGGCGGCGTGTCGGTCGGCGAAGCGGACTTCACAAAGCAACTGGTGCAGACCTTCGGCGACGTCGCCTTCTGGAGTCTCGCGATGCGTCCCGGCCGGCCGCTCGCGTTCGGCCGCCTGTGGTCCGGCGCACATCCCGGGCTCGGCAAACCTGCGCTATTCTTCGGCCTGCCCGGGAATCCGGTCGCCGTGATGGTGACGTTCTATCAGATCGTGCGCGAAGCCCTGCTGCTGATGGCCGGCGCAACACCGCGGCCGTTGCCGGTGATTCACGCGACGAGCCGCGTAGCGCTGGGCAAGCGCGCGGGCCGCACCGAATTCCAGCGCGGCATCGCCGAACAGGACGCGCATGGGCACTGGCACGTGAGCCCGACAGGTTCGCAAAGCTCGGGCGTGCTGAGCTCGATGAGTGAAGCGAACTGCTTCATCGTGCTCGGCCACGACGAGGGCGACATCGACGTCGGCGAACGCGTGTCGATCATGCTGTTCGACGGTCTCATCTGAGGTTGCGCGCGGCGCATCGATCGCACAACACAGCCATCTCATCGGCACTCCACCCACTACCACTACTAATAGACACGAGTTTGACCACATGAAAAAACAGATCTCGTTCATCGCACCAGGACAGACGGCCAAAGCGCTGATCCTCGTGTATCTGACGTTCTCAGTGCCGATCGTCCTGCTCGGCGTCGTGGTCGCGTTCGTGCGCTATGGCTCGGTGGAACTGAGCACGGTCTTCAGCGCGCTGCTGCTGAACGCGATTCTCGGCTTCGTGCTGTTGTGGATCGCGTGCCACGCCTACAACTGGGTCGCGTCGCGCTTCGGTGGCATTGAAATCCATCTGGCCGACGCACCGGAAGAAGCGTAATGCCCGCGACGATCCGCGCTGAAGCGGCTGGCGAAAGGGCTTGAGTTCCGGCGCCTCGCCTTTTATTGCTCATCAGGTTCCGCACCCGACAGCGCATCGCCGAGCAATCCGCTCGCCTCGTCGCCCGGCAACGCCTCGACGTCGCGCAGCTTGCGGTTCATCATGCGCGTGCGTGTTTCCGCGGCCTCGATCGAACGCGTGACGGTTTCGAGCTGCGCCTTGGTCTTCGCGAGCACGTCGCCGAATTTGCCGAACTCCGTCTTCACCGCGCCGAGCACCTGCCACACCTCGCTCGAACGCTTTTCGATCGCGAGCGTGCGAAATCCCATCTGCAGACTATTGAGCAACGCGGTCAACGTGGTCGGCCCCGCGATCGTCACGCGATAGTCGCGCTGCAGCAGGTCCGTGAGCCCCGGCCGGCGCAGCACTTCCGCGTACAGGCCTTCGGTCGGCAGGAAGAGCAGCGCGAAGTCGGTCGTGTGCGGCGGCGCCACGTACTTCTCCGCGATCGTGCGCGCCTCCGCGCGGATCCGCGCTTCGAGCGCGCGCGATGCTTCCTCGACCGCGACCGGATCGGCGCGCTCCTGCGCTTCGATCAGCCGTTCGTAGTCCTCGCGCGGGAATTTCGCGTCGATCGGCAGCCATACCGGCGTATTCGTGCCGCCCGGCTCAGGCCGACCCGGCAAACGAATCGCGAACTCAACCCGATCGGCGCTCTTCGGCACCGTCGCGACGTTTTTCGCGTATTGGTCGGCGGTCAGCAGCTGTTCGAGCAAGGCTTCGAGCTGCACTTCGCCCCATGTGCCGCGCGTCTTCACGTTGGTCAGCACGCGCTTCAGATCGCCGACGCCGGCCGCCAGCGTCTGCATTTCGCCAAGGCCGCGATGTACCTGCTCGAGCCGGTCGGACACGAGCTTGAACGATTCGCCGAGTCGCTGCTCGAGCGTCGCGTGCAGTTTTTCGTCGACGGTGCGGCGCATCTCCTCGAGCCGCGCCGCGTTGTTCGCCTCGATGTCCTTCAGGCGCTGCTCGATCGTCGCGCGCACTTCGGCGAAGCGCCGGTCGTTCGCCTCGGTCAGTTGCCCGAGCTGCAGGCTCAGCGTGTCGCCGAACTGCTTGAGCGAGCGGCCCTGCTCGTCGCGCGCCTGCTGCGCCTGCGCCTGCAGGCTGTGACGCACGGCATCGAGCTGCTGCGCGAAGCCGTCGATCTTGCCCCCCTGCACCGTGGTCATGCTGCTGAACTGCGCGGCGAGCGTCTGCTGAAACTGCGCGAAGCCGCTGCTTTGCTCGGTGCGCGACACGCGAGCGGTCTCGGCGATGTCGTTGCGCAGTTGCCGCTCGAGCCGTTCGGCGGTGTGCACCTGAGCCTCGACGACGGCATCGACGCGTTCGTTCAGCATCTCGAACTGCTCATGCTGTTCCGTGCGGTCGTGACCGCGCATCAGCAAAACCAGCGCAATCACGAGGGCGACCGCCAGCACCGCGACGGCCCCCACCAGGATCATCGTCATGAACGCGCCTTGCCGATCACGTCGGGGTTGATCGGATTCGGCGGCTGACCGGCGCGCGGTCCTTCGCCGAGTCCGGCGATCAGGTTGTCCGCGGCGAGATTCGCCATGGCGCGGCGCGTGGCTTCGGTCGCGCTCGCGATATGCGGCGTCAGTACGACGTTCGGCACGTTGAGCAGCGCCGGATTCAGATTCGGCTCGCCCTCGAACACGTCGAGACCGGCCGCCGCGATGCGCCTGTCTCGCAGCGCGTCGGCCAACGCCGCATCGTCGACGATGCCGCCGCGCGCGATGTTCGTGAGCGTCGCGCTCGGCTTCATCAGCGCCAGTTCGGCCGCGCCGATCGTGTGGTGGTTTTCTTTCGTGTACGGCAGCACCAGCACGACGTGGTCGGCGCGCCGCAGCAGATCCTCTTTCGACACGTACTCCGCGTTCAGCTCAGCCTCGATCTGCGGCGCGACGCGCGAGCGGTTGTGATAGATGACCCGCATGTTGAAGCCCTGCGCGCGCCGCGCGAGCGCCTGGCCGATGCGGCCCATGCCGATCACGCCGAGCGTCGAGCCGTACAGGTCGCTGCCGAGGAAGCCGTCGTAGCTCCACTTCTGCCAATGCCCGGCGCGCAGCCAGTGCTCCGATTCGGCGATGCGGCGCGCGGCAGCCATCATCAGCGCCCAACCGAAGTCGGCGGTCGATTCGTTCAGCACGTCCGGCGTATTGGTGCCGAGCACGTTCGCCGCGTTGAACGCGGCCATGTCGAAGTTGTTGTAGCCGACCGCCATGTTCGACACGACGCGCAGACGCGGCGCCGCGGCGAGCACCCCCGTGTCGATCATCTCGCCGGCCGTCAGCGCGCCGTCCTTGTCCGCGAGACGGCGCTTCAGTTCGTCGGCGGGCAACACGTCACCCTCGTTCCAGTCGACGTCGAAGTACTGCTTGAGCCGGTCGATCACGTCGGGAAAGATCGATCGGGCAACGAGGATTTTCTGCATTGCAAGTCTCCGTATCGCACGTCGAGGGATTGGCTCGGCGTTAAAGAGTCAGCGTCCAAAAAAGAGCCAGCCGGTCAGCGCGAACAACGGCAGCAACACCGCGCCGGACCAGCCCAGATACGCGAAAAAGCTCGGCATGCGCACGCCGCGCGATTGCGCGATCGCCTTCACCATGAAGTTCGGCGCGTTGCCTATGTAAGTGTTCGCGCCCATGAACACGGCGCCGGCCGAAATCGCCGCGAGCGTGGTCGCGCCGGTGGTCATCAACGTCTGCGCATCGCCGCCGGCCAGGTTGAAGAACACGAGGTAGGTCGGCGCGTTGTCGAGAAACGACGATAGCAGGCCGGTCGCCCAGAAGTACATAATGTCGCGCGGCTCGCCGGACGGCTCGTTGACCAGATGCACGATGCCCGCGAACGCGCCGGCCTCTCCCGCGCGCAGCATCATGATGACCGGCACGATCGTCACGAAGATGCCAGCGAACAGTTTGGCGACCTCCTCGATCGGCGCCCAGTTGAAGTCGTTGCCCGCACGCGCCGCGCGCGGCGTCAACGCGAACGACAGCAGCGTGACGACGATCAGCGCGGCGTCGCGCACGATGTTTTGCAACGCGACGTGCGTGCCGAACACGTCGAACGCGATTTGCGGGCGCCACAGCCCGCTCATCAGGACGAGCGCGATCACGGCGGCGAGCAGCGCGAAGTTGACCTTGCCGTCGATGCGGAACGGCGCGCCATCGGGCGTCGGATCGAGGAAAGCCGAACGCACCTCCTCGCGCTGGTGAAAGTAGTACGAATCGAGCACATAGAAAGCGGCGAGCAGCATGCCACTCACGAACAGCGTCGGCAGCGCGAGATGCGTGGTGGTCCAGAAAAAGCTCACGCCTTCGAGAAAGCCGAGGAACAGCGGCGGGTCGCCGAGCGGCGACAGCGCGCCCCCAACGTTCGCAACGAGGAAGATGAAGAACACGATCACGTGGGTCACGTGGCGGCGGTTGTCGTTTGCGCGCAGCAACGGGCGGATCAGCAGCATCGCCGCGCCGGTCGTACCCATCACGCTCGCGAGCAAGGTACCGAGCGCGAGAATCGCGGTGTTCAGACGCGGCGTGCCACGCAGATTGCCGCGCACACAGATGCCACCCGCGACGGCATAGAGCGCGCTCAGCAGGATGATGAACGGGATGTACTCGTCGAGCATCGCATGGGCGAGCGCGCCGAGCGCCGCGTTCGCGCCGAAGCTGACGGCAAACGGCGCGATGAACGCGAGTGCCCACGCGGCCGCGATCTTGCCGAAATGGTGATGCCAGAAGGCTGGCGCGACGAGCGGAAAGATCGCGATCGACAGAAGCACACCCGCGAAGGGCAAGCCCCACAGCGCCGACAGGCGCGCACCATCAAGCGTCGCTGCCAGCGCGGGTGGCGAGCACAGCGCGAGCACCGATGCCACGGCGAGCCACAGGCCCGTGAGGCCGGCCCGCGAACTCATGCCGATGCAGTTCGTGCGATGGTTTGCAACCGAACACGCGCCAGAAACCGCGTGGGCCGCATATGCGTTACCACGCCGCCGCGCGACGCGTTCAAGCATCCTGTACGACGATTGCATGCACCCGGTAAGGGCCGTGCGCGCCCAGCACGATGGTCTGTTCGATGTCGCCGGTGCGCGATGGTCCCGACACGAAATTGACCGCGCGCGGCAGCTCGCCGCGCTCTTTGCGGATCAGGTCGAACGCCTCTTCATGGCCCGCCACGATGCGCGACGCCGGCACGATCGCGATATGCGTTTCCGGTAACAGCCCGGCCGACGCGTACGTCTCGGGCCCAGACAGCAGCACGAGCGTGCCGGTCTCCGCGGTCGCGCAGAAGCAGCCGGTGAGACCGACCAGATCATTGTCTTGCGGTTTACGAAATTCGACGGCGAGGCCGGCTTCGGCCCACGGCAGCTCGCGCAGCGTTTGCCACGCGATGGCCTGCAACGGCAAGCCGTGTTGCGTCAGATAGCGATGCGCGGCGACGGGCACTTCGGCGAGGGTATGAACGGTGTCGACGGTGGTCGCCATTTTCTGCGCTTCTTCGGTGAAGCGCGCGCGCAGATCGGCGGGCAAGTCGGGGCGCGGACCGGCCGGATGACGCGCGAGATAGTCCGCCGCGGCCTCGCGCTCGGCGGCGCTCGGTTCGGGCTCACGCCCTTGCGCGGCGCGGATGCGCGCCAGAATGTTGCGGCGGGCAATCGATGTGTCCATGGGCGAGATCCTCGTGTCGACGACCGTGCGATATGGCGAGGATTATACCGGCGGCCCTTCCCGCAAACACCCTGGCCGAACGGCATATTGCCCGGCGTCGGGAGCGCGGCGACACTGTTCGCCACACCACCCCGAACGCGAACAAATCATGAACAGCCGTTGAACCGAACAGCAAGCCGCAAAGCGCGCTACTTCGCCGCCTCTTCTTCCGGCTGCGCGATGCCGAACACCTGACGCAGATACGCGAGATACGCCTTGTCCTCGCACATGTTCTTGCCCGGCGAGTCCGACAATTTCGCGACCGGCTGACCGTTGCAGCGAACCATCTTGATTACGATCTGCAGCGGGTTGTAGCCGAGGTCGTTGGTCAGATTCGTGCCCACACCGAACGCGAGCTTGCAGCGGCCACGGAAGCGCTCGTATAGCTGCAGCACCTTCGGGATGTCGAGCGCGTCGGAGAACACGAGGATCTTGGTGCGCGGGTCGCAGCGATTGGCTTCGTAGTGCTTCAGCAGGCGCTCGCCCCAGTCGAACGGATCGCCCGAATCGTGACGCGCGCCGTCAAACAGCTTGCAGAAGTACATGTCGAAGTCGCGCAGGAACGCCTGCATGCCGTACACGTCCGAAAGCGCAATCCCGAGGTCGCCGCGATATTCCTTCGCCCACATCTCGAAGCCGAAGATCTGCGAGTCGCGCAGTCGCGGACCGAGCGCCTGGCAAGCTTGCAGATACTCGTGCGCCATCGTGCCGAGCGGCGTGAGGCTGTGCTTCATTGCGTAGAAGACGTTGCTCGTGCCGGCGAACTGCTCGCCGAGGCCGTCCTTCAGCGTGAGGATCACCTCCTCGTGCCATTGCTTCGAGAAGCGACGGCGCGTGCCGTAATCGGCGATCTTGCAATCGGCGAACTCCGGACGCGCGCCGAGCAACTGGATCTTGTCGAGCAGGCGGCCGCGGCCGACGTGGTAGTCGGGCGTTTGCTGGGTGTTGCGGAAATAGACTTCGTTGACGATCGCGAGCACCGGAATCTCGAAGAGGATCGTATGCAGCCACGGCCCCTTGATGTCGATGTCGATTTCGCCATTGCCCTTCGGCGACGGCGTGATCGAAATGTACTTCTCGTTCAGATGGAACAGCGCAAGGAACTCGATGAAGTCGCCCTTGATGAAGCGCATGCGCCGCAGGTAGTCGAGTTCGTCGTCGGTGAAACGCAGTTCGCAGAGCTTGCGCACTTCGTCGCGAATCTCGTCGATGTACGGCACCAGGTCGACATTCGGCGTGCGGCAGCGGAAGCGGTACTCCACGTTCGCGGCGGGGAAGTGATGCAACACCACCTGCATCATCGTGAACTTGTACAGATCGGTATCGAGCAGCGAAGTAATAATCATGATGGTACGAACTGGACCGCTGAAAAAACGAAAAGGGCTCACAGCACCCTTGCAACGGACGCGCTGAGCCGAGCGGCGCGCCAACCTGACGCATGTTACCCGAATGCGTCCGAATTCAGCGTGCCACCGGACCTTCGCTGGCCGCCGGCGGGTGCTCGCGGCACCCCATAAACTAATCACAAAAACATATAAGACGCGCGGGCCGATGCTTCATGCGCCTCTTGACGTTAAGCTACAATAGTCCTTTCGGCGTCCGCGCCTTCCCTGATTCCGCATGCAGGAGCTGCCTGAATGACTCACGTTGTGACCGAAAGCTGCATCAAGTGCCGCTATACCGACTGCGTCGATGTGTGCCCGGTGGACTGCTTTCGCGAAGGTCCCAACTTCCTCGCGATCGACCCCGATGAATGCATCGACTGCGCCGTGTGCGTGGCCGAGTGCCCGGTGAACGCCATCTATGCCGAAGAAGACGTGCCGGGCGACCAGCAGGACTTCATCGCGCTGAACGCCGACCTGGCGAAGGCGTGGCCGAGCATCACGAAAACCAAGGCGCCGCTGCCGGAAGCCGAGGAATTCAAGGACGTGAAGGAAAAGCTCGCGCTGCTCGTGCGCTGAACGCGGCCACCCGTTGCCTGCCCTGCTGATTCAGATTTAATATCAAGATGAGCGCAGAGGTATTGACAGACGTTTAAGCCGCCTCTACAATTCCGCTTCTCTGCTGTTGTTGTTCTGTTCCTCGATAGCTCAGTCGGTAGAGCGCCGGACTGTTAATCCGTAGGTCCCTGGTTCGAGCCCAGGTCGAGGAGCCAAGAATTTCAAAAGCCCGTTAACCAAGACGGGTTTTTTTATGTAGATCAAGTTGTACTGCTGTTCCTCGATAGCTCAGTCGGTAGAGCGCCGGACTGTTAATCCGTAGGTCCCTGGTTCGAGCCCAGGTCGAGGAGCCAAAATTTTGAAAGGCCCGCATCCGTGCGGGCCTTTTGTTTTTTCCGGTTCGATTCCGCGCAGCCTCACCCACGCGCCGCGCCGTTATACGATGGCGGCTTCACGGCGCACGTTGCACTCCTCGCTGGCGCCGGCCCACTCCAGACACTGAACCGACAAGCTCATGAAATCGTCCTCGCTACGCATCGCTCTCGCGGCCTTCGCCGCACTGCTGCTCTCTTCAGCGCACGGCGAAGAAATTGGCAGCGTCAATACGAATTTTCACGTTACTGGCTCCGACCGCGTGGTCGTCGAGGCGTACGACGATCCTGTCGTGCAAGGCGTCACCTGTTACGTGTCGCGCGCGCGGACCGGCGGTGTCAAAGGCACGCTCGGCATCGCCGAAGATCCGACCGAGGCGTCGATTGCGTGTCGCCAGGTCGGGCCGCTGAATTTCACCGGCCCCGTCAAGCAGAAGGACGACGTGTTCTCGGTCAGCATGTCGCTGATCTTCAAGTCGCTGCACGTGGTGCGCGTGGTCGACACGAAGCGCAACGCATTGGTCTATCTGACCTACAGCGACCGCGTGGTCAGCGGCAGCGCAAAAAACAGCGTAAGCGCCGTGCCGATGCCGTCCGGCACGACGATTCCGCTCAAGTAAGGGCAAGCGCCGGCGCCGCGCGCGAGGCGCGCCCGCCGTCGTCCCCGTCCACGACGCGTTAAACTGACTGGTCCAGCCGGACTTTCGTCATGACCGCCACCCCTCGTTTCCGCGATTCCGCCCGCTACTGGCGCACGCCGCTTCTGCCCGGCGCGGACCTGCTCACCGCCGAATATCACGACCACGAGTTCGCGCCACATTGGCACGATGCCTACACGATCCCGGTGATCGTCGCGGGCGCGGAATGCTATCGGTATCTCGGCGAGCACCATGTCGCCGAAGCGGGCAGCGTGCCGGTCATCAATCCGGGCGAGCTGCATACGGGCTCGAGGGCGGTCGAGGCCGGCTGGCGGTATCGCGTGATGTATGCGCCGGTCGAGTTCATCCGCGCGCTTGCCGAGGAAGTCGCCGGCAAGCCGCAAGCCTTGCCTTGGTTCGCGCCCGGCGTGATCCGCGATGCCGATCTCGCGACGCGGCTCGCGCACGCCCACCGTCTGCTCGAAGCCGGCGACGACGCGCTCGCCGCCGAAGCGGCGATGCTCGACGCACTGTCGACGCTTCTCGTCCGCTATGCGCGGACGCGCCCCGCATCCACGCGCGTCGCCACCGACGACACTCGTGTCGCGCTCATGCAGGAGCGTCTGACCGGCGATCTCGTCGAACCGGTGACGCTCGCCGAGGTCGCGCAGGTGGCGGGTCTGTCGCCGTTCCATGCGGCGCGGCTGTTCGCGCAATCGACTGGCCTGCCCCCGCACGCGTGGCGCAATCAGGTGCGCCTGCAGCGCGCGCTCGGGCCATTGCGCGCCGGCGTCCCGGTAACCGAGGTCGCCGCCGCCAGCGGCTTTACCGACCAGAGCCATTTCACGCGGCACTTCCGGCGCATGTTCGGCGTACCGCCGGGCCAATGGCAAGGAACGCACCGCGGCGCTTAACGCCCCATCCGGCGCCCGTACCGCGCGCTGTGAGCGCCCCGCCGCAATCCGCGCTGCCATCATCCACCGGCAATCCCGCCGCAAGAACGTACAAGTCCGAACACCGGTCAGCCGCTATGCTTCCGCAATCAAGGAGGCTTAGATTGACCGATTCCACCCAAGGCCAACCCACCCGGGGCGGCCATCTAAAAGAATTCGCCGCCGGCGCGCGCGACATCATCCCGATGATGGTCGGTGCCGCGCCGTTTGGCGTCATTTTCGGCACGCTCGTGACGTCCGGCCCGCTGCATCCGTGGCACGGGCAGCTGATGTCGCTCGTCGTGTTCGCCGGCTCCGCGCAGTTCATCGCGCTCGGGCTCATCGCCGGGCACGCGAGCTTCGCCGTGATCTGGGCGACCACGCTCGTCGTCAATCTGCGCCACGTGCTGTATAGCGCGACGCTCGCGCCGCACGTCGCGCATCTGCCGAAGCGCTGGCGCTGGGCGCTCGGCGCGCTGCTCACCGACGAAGTCTTCGCAGTCGCCTGGGAGCACTACCGGCATCGCGAGCCGGGCACGGTCGGCCCGTACTACTTCTTCGGAGCCGGCGTCGCGATGTATCTGAACTGGCAATTGTGGACCGTCGCCGGCCTGCTGTTCGGCGCGGCCTTCCCGGGCCTGCAGTCGCTCGGTCTCGACTTCGCGATGGTCGCGACGTTCATCGCGATCGTCGTGCCGCAACTGGTCGCGTTCCGCTATATCGCGGCGGCCGTCACCGCCGGCGCGCTGGCGTTTTTCTGGCAGGCATGGCCGTACAAGCTCGGCCTGCTCGGCGCGGTGTTCGCGGGGGTCGCGGTCGGCGTGCTGCTGTCGATGCCGCGTCTGAACCTGCGCGGCGCGCGCCGCACCGTGGAGGCCACGCGATGAGCTACGTCGTTCTGATCGTCGGCATGGCCGCGATTACCTGGTTGATCCGCGCGGCCGTCTTCGTGCTCGGCGACCGCCTCGTGTTCCCGCCGCTTCTGCGCACCGCGCTCAGCTTCGTGCCGGTCACCGTGCTGACGGCGATCATCGTCCCGATGGCCGTGTCGCCGCACGGCAACAACGCGGAGCTGACCTGGCACAATCCGCAACTGGTCGGCGCGCTCGCCGCGATCGTCGTCAGTGTGCTGACGCGCCGGCCGCTGGTGACGATCGCAGTCGGCCTCGTCGTGTTCTTCGTCTGGCAGTGCGTCGTGCTGAAGTAAGCGGGCGCTCGAAGCATCCCTCCAAAGCGCCCCGCGTCGCCAGGCCGCCCTCAAGTTTCCCTCCACCCCGCCGATATGCAGTCGAGGTCCGCTCATCGGGAGTCGTCCCGCTGGTTACGCGGCAACAGGATGGAATCAAGCGCGTCGGCAGCCGGCGTCGCGTCGCCTCGGTCCGCATGTGGCCGGGCGATCTTGCGACGGCGCGCCGGGCGCGGCCGCATTAAACGGGATAACACATGGGTCAAATCACCCTGAAGCTCAAGGACGAGACTGTCGCGTCGCTGCGCAAGGACTTCGAGGCCTTTTTGCGGGTCTCGCTGAAGCTCGATCCGCAGTTCGCGACGCCGTCGTTTGAGGACTTCTTGCGCGCGAAGCTGCTCGACAACATGGTGCCGCTCACCGAGCATGCGGTGCAGAGGATGCTGCAGGGCGGCCAGTACGCGTGGGCCAAGCGCACGCTCGACAAGGAGTTTCCGGACGTCGTCTCGATCCTGATGCGGCAGGCGAACGAGTTCGGCTTCGGTTTCGCGGCGCGCTCGGAATGGACGCCCGAAGAGCTTACCAAGCAGTGCCGCGAGTGGGCGGCCGCGATCGTCAAGGAAGCGGAAGGCGACGAGACGCTGGTCGACCCGCTCGCCGCGCAGATCAAGAACTCGGTGCAGGACATCCAGGCGCTCGAGGAAGTGATGCAGACGCCGGCGTGGCGGCTCGCCGAATCGCTGCGCCAGCGCGTCTACGAAGCGAAGGTCGCGTGCGAGACGAGCGTGGGCAGCACCGCGCGCGAGAAGCTCGGCGAACTGCGCGGGCTGTTGCGGCTCGGCATTTCGCACGGCACCTTCCAGAAGCAGGAAGCGCAGCAGATCATGGAGTACCTGCGGCTCCTGAAGCCGGAGATTTTCGTCGAGGAGCCGTACGACGTGTTTTCGCGGCTCGCGGCATGGCTGCGCAACTTTTTCGTCCCGCCGCCTCCGGTCGCGCAGCAACAGCAGCGCCAGTCGCGCTGAGCGTCTTTTGACGCGCACTCGCGCGTCAATCGCCACGCTGGGCTACCCGCTCAATCCCACATCTTCCTGAGCTTCGCCCCGATCTCGATCTTCGCCTGCGCGGCCGCGGCAAGTCCCGCCGCGCTCGGTGCGCTCGCCACCGGCACGCGCGGCCACGCGTAGGCGTCGAATAGCGGCAACATCGGCGTGGCGATGAAGCGCGTGCGCGACGCCCACACATGCCGGTCGCCCAGTTGCGTCTGGTTATGCACGTAAAAGCGCTGCGGCACGACGATATGCAGGTCTTCCTTCGCGCGCGTCATCGCCACGTAGAGCAGGCGCCGCTCCTCGTCGATTTCCTCGTCGCTGCCGGTGCCGAGATCGGACGGAATGCAGCCGTCGACGCCATTCAGCACGAACACGTTGCGCCACTCCTGGCCCTTCGCCGAATGGATCGTCGACAGGATCAGGTAGTCCTCGTCGATCAGCGGCACGCCCGATTCGTCGCTGGTGGCGTCGGGCGGATCGAGCGTCAGCTCGGTCAGGAAGCGCTCGCGCGACGCATACGTGCCGGCGATGCTTTCCATCTGCAGCAGGTCCGCGTGACGGATCGCGGCGTCTTCGTGATTGCGCTCCAGATGCGGCTCGTACCAGCGCCGCACCATTTCGAACTCGGCGGGCCACGGCGTTTGCCGCCCGTACACGCTCGACATCAGCCTGACGAACGGATGCCAATCTTCCTGCGCCCGCGCGGGCGCCGCAAACGCGGCCAGCGCGCCGGCGGCGGTCGCGACCGGATCTGCGCCCGCCGCGCGCTCGACGAGCTCGTCGAGCAGC
>ABYL01000142.1 GCA_000173575.1 Burkholderia sp. H160
CTGTCGAGCGGCAGATACAGCACGTTGTTGCCGTTCTTCGCGTCGACGAACACCTTGGTCGCGTTCGCGTAGATCTGCTGCATGGTTTCCATGTACAGGCGGAAGCGCACGAGAGCCGGCGCCTTCGCGTATTGCGAGTAGACCTGCTTGAAGCGCTCGGCCTCGGCCTGCGCCTGCGCGACCGTGGTCTCGCTGTAGGTATTGGCTTCCTGGATCTGACGCGCGACGTCGGCTTTCGCACGCGGCAGAAGGTCGGCCGCATAAGCCTGCGCATCGCGCTTTGCGCGTTCGTTTTCGTCGCGCACCTTCGAGCCGTCTTCGAACGCGGGTCGCACCTGCTCGGGCACCTGCACGCTCTGGATCGTCACGCCCGTGACGGCGAGACCGGACTGGAACTGATCGAGCGACTGCTGGATCGCCACGCTCAACTGCTGACGCAATGTTTCGTGATCCTGATCGAGGATAGCGCTGGTGGTTTGCGCACCGACGATGCCACGCACCGCCGCCTGCGCGGCATGCATCACGCTCTGGTCGGGATCGACGCCGCGGAACAGAAAGTCGATAGGCTTGCGCACCTGGTACTGCACGGCAAAGCGCACGTCGACGATGTCGCCGTCGTGCGTGAGCATCGACGCATCCTTCACGCTCGCGAGACGCACCACATTGCTTCGGCCAATCTCGACCTGACGGACCTGCCCCACGTTGACGAACTCGTGAGACTCGAACGGAAACGGCAGACGCCAGTGCACGCCCTGCGCCGCGGTATAGCGATACTTGCCGAACTGCAGCACAACGGCCGCCTGGCCATCCTGCACGACGAACACGCCGCTGCCGAGATAGATTGCGATCAGCACGCCGATCACGATACCCACGCCGATACGTGCGCCGCGTCCGTTATCGGGGCGGCCCCCACCGACACCGCCGCCCTTGCGCCCAAAAATCCGCGAGAGACGGCGATTGAAATCGCGCCACATTTCGTCGAGGTCGGGCGGACCTTCACCGTCGCGCGCCGGACGCTTCGGATCGTTCGGCCGTTGCCGGTCGCCATTGCCGTCACCCCGGCCCCAACGCGGATCGTTCAGTGAAAGCAAGGCGCGCATACGCAGCCAGATACTCCGCTCGTTGTAATCGTTCACCTGTGTTCGTTCACCAGAGTAGACAGCGGGTCAGTGCAATTGGAACGGGTCAGTGCCCGAGTTCTGGAACCTTGTGGTCATCGCGCAGTTGTGCCGTGCGGTCATGTTCCGACGCATCGAGCGACATCTCGGAAAGCGGTTCGGCAGTAGCGATTTCAGCGATGGCAGCGCGCAATGCATCCAGCCCCTGCCCGGTGCGCGCGCTCAAAAAGACGCGCGAAATATTACCATATTCGTCCCGCTCGACCGCGTGGCCACGGGCCGCCAGTTCTGGCACCGCATCGATCTTGTTGAACACGAGCACCTGACGGATCGTGTCCGCGCCGATCGCGTGCAACACCTCGTTGACCTGATCGATCTGGTCGAGCCGCACCGCGCTCGATGCATCAACGACGTGCAGCAGCAGGTCCGCGTGAATGGTTTCCTCGAGCGTCGCCCGAAACGCGGCGACGAGCTGGTGCGGCAGCTCGCGGATAAAACCGACGGTATCGGAGACCACCACCTGCCCCGCCTCGTCGCCGAGATACACGCGCCGCGAAGTGGTGTCCAGGGTCGCGAACAGCTGGTCGGCGGCATACGCCTGCGCCTTGGTCAGCGCGTTGAAGAGCGTCGACTTGCCCGCGTTCGTATAGCCGACCAGCGACACCGACATCGTCTGGTTGCGATTGCGCGCGCGGCGTTGCGTGCCATGCTGGCGGCGCAGTTTGTCGAGGCGGATCTTGAGCGCCTTGATGCGCTCGCCGATCAGCCGGCGGTCGGTTTCGAGCTGCGTTTCACCTGGACCGCGCAAACCGATACCGCCCTTCTGACGTTCGAGGTGGGTCCATGCGCGAATCAGTCGTGTCGACAGGTATTGCAGCTGTGCGAGCTCGACCTGCAGCTTGCCTTCGTGGCTGCGCGCACGCTGCGCGAAGATATCGAGGATGAGACTGGTGCGATCGACCACGCGCCGATTAAGCGCCCGCTCCAGATTGCGCTGCTGCGCAGGTGCCAGAGCGTGGTTGAAGATGACGAGTTCGATGTCGTTCGCTTCACACGCAAGGCGCAATTCTTCGGCCTTGCCACTGCCGACGAACATCTTCGCGTCGGGACTGGAACGGCGTCCGGTGAGGGTGACTACGGGGTTCGCGCCCGCGCTTTGCGCGAGCAGGCTGAGTTCTTCGAGACTGGCTTCGAAATCGATCTTGCCGAAATCGATGCCAACAAGCGCTGCATTGATCAAATTGGAGGGTATCAAAGTGACGCGGCCGGGAGTGATCGCCGACGGGCGACGCTGTGCCGGCCGCGACGAGGGTTAGGACTGTTCGGAATCCGGGTGGAAATTCACCGGACGGGCAGGCACGACCGTCGAAATGGCGTGCTTGTAGACCATCTGGGTGACCGTATTCCGGAGCAACACGACGTACTGGTCGAACGATTCGATGTTCCCTTGAAGCTTGATGCCGTTGACCAGGTAGATCGACACCGGCACATGCTCTTTACGCAGTGCGTTCAAAAACGGGTCTTGTAACAATTGCCCTTTGTTGCTCATAGCAAACTCCGTATTTTTTTGCAGGTTGACTGAATTGACGGCGAAGAAAAAGAGATCCGCCGCCAACCGCTACACTATAGCTGATTTTCATTTCGCCGCGCGGGGCCGTGCTCCGCGGCCAAATCCAGCATACACGCGGGTTTCAGACCAGTTTCAGCCTGCTTCAGCCTTTGTCCGCGTAAGGGTTCGTCGACGATCTGAACTCTATTCGCAATGGAGTCCCCGTCAGCTTGAAAGTTTCCCGGAAGCGATTTTCGAGGTAACGCTTATACGTATCCGTGATCGCGTCGAGCGCATTGCCGTGAATCACGATGATCGGCGGATTCTGCCCGCCCTGGTGCGCGTAGCGCAGCTTCGGGCGCACCGGACCACGACGGCGCGGCTGCTGGAACTCGACTGCCTCGATCAGCGCGCGCGTGAGCTTCGGCGTCGGCAGCTTCGACATCGCAGCCGTGTACGCGTCGTCGACCGAACGCATCAACGGCCCGATTCCAGTTTTTTCCGCAGCGGAAATGAAATGGAATTTGGCGAAGTCGAGAAATTTTAGTTTGCGCTCGAGGTCGGCTTTGGTGCGCTCGCGCACATGCGGATCGAGACCGTCCCATTTGTTCACGCCGACCACCAGCGCGCGGCCCTGCTCGACGACGAAGCCGGCGATGTGCGCATCCTGATCCGAGATGTCCTGGCGTGCGTCGAGCAACAGGATCACCACGTTCGCATCCGAGATCGACTGCAGCGTCTTCACGACCGAGAACTTTTCGATCGCCTCGAACACCTTGCCGCGGCGGCGCAGGCCGGCCGTGTCGATCAGCGTGTACGGCTTGCCGTTGCGCTCGAAATCGACGTAGATCGAGTCGCGCGTGGTGCCCGGCATGTCGAATGCGATCACGCGCTCTTCGCCGACCAGCGCATTGATCAGCGTCGACTTGCCGACGTTCGGCCTGCCGACGATCGCGATCTTCACGCCGCGCGCTTCCTCGTCTTCCTCGCTCTCTTCCGGCTGACCGGCATACGCGACTTCGAGCGCCTCGTTGATCATGTCGGTGACGCCGTCGCCGTGCGCGGCCGAAATCGCGCGCGGATCGCCAAGGCCGAGTTCGTAGAAGTCGGCCGCGACGTTGGCGTACTTCATGCCCTCCGCCTTGTTGACGACGAGGAAGATCGGCCGGCCGACCTTGCGCAGGTAGTCGGCGATCGACTTGTCCTGCGGCGCGAGACCATTGCGGCCGTCGACGATGAACACGACGACGTCCGACTCCTCGACCGCCTGGCGCGTCTGACGCGCCATCTCGTGCAGGATGCCGTCTTTCGCGACCGGTTCGAAGCCGCCGGTATCGACGACCAGATACGGCCGCTCGCCGGCGCGTCCTTCGCCGTAATGGCGATCGCGCGTGAGACCGGGCAGGTCGGCAACCAGCGCGTCACGCGAGCGCGTGAGGCGGTTGAATAGCGTGGATTTCCCCACATTGGGGCGCCCAACGAGGGCAATAACGGGTTTCATCTGATGTTGTTCACGGTGAAACGCGGGATCGCGACCGATCGCGCGCGTAGCGACGCCAGGCGGCCGCCACGCGGCGGCGTTTTGACGAAATTATCACGAATTCAGCCTGCTCCGGATACGCGATCGATATGCGCATCCAGGCGGACGGGAGTGGGCTGCGCAGATGCCACCGGGGGCCGTCTGCTTCAGACCGGGCTGTTCGACGACTCGCCCGCTCGGGTTCGAGCGCGTCTCTGGTTTGCAAAGCCACTGACCAAGCACACGCGCTGCCCTGGATGGCGGCCGGCACTTCGACACGACTTGCCGGACCAGCCCGTCCGGCAATGATTTCGATTGAGCCTGCCCGATCGTGCGACGGGCAGCGTGGCAAACCGACGCGGGAGCCGCACGTCAAGGCCGACTCAGACTTCAACTAAAAAGCGCGCGGCCGGCGAAGCCGGCCTGCGCGACAGACACCTTACGCTGCGATCAGCGCGGACGATAGCCGAACAGGCCGCCGTCGCGCGTCTGCACGACCAACGTGTCTCCGGCCATCACCGGCGCCGCGGTAATCGCGCTGCCGTCAGTCTTCACCCGCGCGACGAGCGTGCCGTCGACAGTCGACAGGAAATGGACGAAGCCCTTGTAGTCGCCGAACACGGCCGCGCGGCCGAGCAGCATCGGCACGCTCAGGTCGCGGTTCTTCAGCGTCTCGTTCTTCCACAGCACCGAGCCGTTGTTCACGTCGAACGCGGACACGACGGACCAGTCGTCGGCGGCGACCACGCTGCGCTCATCCTGCGCGAGGCCGCTTGCGCTCGAGAACGCCTTGCCCCACAACGCGCGGCCCGAGTTCGCATCGAAACAGCCAATCTGGCCCTGGAACGTCACCGCGCAGGTCTCCGAACCGACCAGCGTGGGCGGGCCGGTCACGTCATTGATGCGTTCGACCTCGGTCACACCCTTCGGATACGACACCGGCGTCTGCCAGTAGGCATCGCCCGTCTGCAGGTTGATCGCGGCGAACGAACCGCCCGGGAAGCCGGCCAGCACAGCTGCGTCGCCCGCGAACGTCATGCCCGACGACACGCGCAGGTTCAGCGGCACTGCGCGGTTGCGGAAGTTCCACTTCTGCTCGCCGGTTTGTGCGTTGAACGCGACGATCTGACCGTCGATCGTGCGCACGACCACGAGGCCGTTGCCGACCAGCGGCGGCGTAATGATTTCGCCCGGCGCCTTCGCGGTCCACAGCTGCTTGCCGTCCGCGCCGAGCACGTACACGTCGCCCTTCAGGCCGCCGACCGCGGTCAGCGTGCCATCGCTGCCGACACCCGCCGACAGGTCGTCATGCAGCTTGATGCGCCACACGTCCTTGCCGGTTTGCGCGTCGATCTTGGCGACCGTGCCGTTCGCGCCGGCGGCGTACACGGCGTTGCCGACCGCAACCGGCGAGAACATGTAGCGGCCCGCCTTGCCGACGCTCGCCGACCAGGACTGCTGCACGTCAAGCACGGGTTTGAACTCGGTGAGCGGCGTCGGCACACGGCGCTCGTCTTTCGTGGATGAGCAAGCCGCCAGCGTGAGAACGGTCATCGCACAGATAACGGGCACAGCGTAACGTTTCAGCAGATTCATCGGTTGACGAAGCATTGAGGAAATGGATTAAAGGAGACCGTCTTGCGGTCGTGGCTCGCGGCGCGCCGCGCGGGACGCTCAGCCACCAAGCGCATCCAGCTTGAACTGGATCAACTGGCGCGCCGAGGTGTCGCTCTTCGACAGCGAGTCGAGCGCGAGCTTATAGGCCGCGCGCGCGTCGTCGCGCTTGCCCTGGGCGGCGAGCAGGTCGCCGCGGCGGTCTGCCACGACGCCCTTGAAGGCATCGGATTGCGGCTCGGCCAGCAGCGCGAGGCCCTGGTCGTAAGCCTTGTCGTCGAGCAGCAGCGACGCCATGCGCAGCTTCGCGATCTG
Source organism: Burkholderia sp. H160 (assembly GCA_000173575.1). GTDB lineage: Bacteria > Pseudomonadota > Gammaproteobacteria > Burkholderiales > Burkholderiaceae > Paraburkholderia. The sequence continues at coordinate 6,116 of ABYL01000142.1, forward strand.
CTTGAACTCGTCGTCCTTCGCGTGATCGATCGTCCACTGCAGTTGCGCTTTCGCGCCGGCTTCGTCGCCAGCGGCGTAGAGCGCCTTGGCGACGCCGAGCGCGGTCATCTGCGCGTAGGCGGTGCGGCCGAACTTGTCTTCCATGTCGGCCGCGACGCGCGCGATCTGCGCCTTGTCACCCGCGGCGACAGCCTGCTGAACCTGGTCATACAGCACCGCGGCTTGCGTGGCCTGACGACGCTGCCAGAAATTCCAGCCATTCCAGCTCGCGCCTGCCAACAACGCCACCAGCACGATCCATGTGGTTGCATTGCCCCACTGCTTCCACCATGCCTTCAGACTTTCAATCGATTCTTGTTCGTCGTGGTAACTCATTGCCCGGCGATTTCCTCTTTCTTGCTACGTGTGTGTGTCGAGCCAACCGGCTCGACGACATCGCGATCAGTCGTCGCCGTCTTCGGCGGATGCAACCATCGCATTGATTAGAAATTCGGTCAAGTCTTCGGCGGGCACGTTCTGTTGCTCGTTCTTACCGCCGTTGGCTTGCGTATCGCGCAACGGTTTCACGCCGACCGTGCCGTTGGCGATCTCGTCTTCGCCGAGCACGACCGCAAACGCGGCGCCGCTTGCGTCCGCGCGCTTCATCTGTGACTTGAAGCTCGCCGACTGGCCGTCCGCGCTGCAATGCAGGATTACGTCGAGGCCCGTGTCGCGCAGACGCTCGGCGATGATGAACGCCTGCTCGCGCGCGGCGTCGCCCTGATGGACCACGTACACGTCGCAGCCTTCGTCTTCCGGCACGAGCTGCTCTTCCTTCAGCAGTTCGAGAATCCGCTCGATGCCCATCGCCCAGCCACACGCAGCCGTCGGCTTGCCACCGAGCTGCTCGATCAGCGGGTCGTAACGGCCGCCTGCCGCGACCGTGCCTTGGGCGCCGAGCTTGTCGGTCACCCACTCGAACACAGTCAGATTGTAGTAATCGAGACCGCGCACGAGACGCGGGTTGATCGTGAACGGAAGGTTGTTTGCCTTCAGCAGACGTTGCAGGCCTTCGAAGTGCGCGCGCGATTCTTCGCCGAGAAAATCAATCAGCTTCGGCGCGTTCTGCGCGATTTCCTGCAGCGCTGGGTTCTTCGTATCGAGCACGCGCAGCGGGTTGGTGTACAGACGGCGCTTCGCGTCTTCGTCGAGCACGTCCATGTGCTTTTCGAGGTACGCGATCAGTTCGACGCGATGCGCGGCGCGCTCTTCAGCGAGGCCCAGCGAGTTGATTTCGAGCTTGATGCCGCTCAGGCCGAGGTCGTCCCACAGGCGCTGGCACATCATGATGATTTCCGCGTCCGCATCCGGACCCGCGAAACCGAGCGCCTCGACGCCGACCTGATGGAACTGGCGATAGCGGCCGCGTTGCGGACGCTCGTGACGGAACATCGGACCGACGTACCACAGGCGCTTCGGGCCGTCGTACAGCATGTTGTGCTCGATCGATGCGCGCACCACCGCCGCCGTGTTTTCCGGGCGCATCGTCAGATTTTCGCCGTTCAACGCGTCGGTGAAGCTGTACATCTCTTTTTCGACGATGTCGGTCACTTCGCCGATACCGCGCGTGAACAGCTGCGTATGCTCGACGATCGGCGTGCGGATATTCTGATATCCGTACGACCGTAGCATCGATTTGACGGTGGTTTCGAAAAATTCCCAGAGCCCGGCTTCCTGCGGAAGGATGTCGTTCATGCCCTTCACGCCGGACAGCTTCTCGAGCTTTTTCTTCTGTTCAGTCATCTGTGTTTCGATAGCCGGTATTTAGCTGAGCGCGTCGGCGCGGCCATAGCGGCGCTCGACGTAGTCGCTCACGATTTGCTGGAATTCTTGCGCGATGTTCTCGCCGCGCAGCGTCTTCACCTTCTCGCCGTCGATGAACACCGGCGCGGCCGGGTTCTCGCCCGAGCCCGGCAGGCTGATGCCAATATTAGCCTGCTTCGATTCACCCGGTCCGTTGACGATGCAGCCCATCACCGCGACGTGCATCTGCTCGACGCCGGGATACTGGTCGCGCCATACCGGCATCTGCTGACGTAGGTAGGTCTGGATCTGGGACGCGAGTTCCTGGAACAGCGTGCTCGTGGTGCGGCCGCAACCGGGGCACGCGATCACCATCGGCGTGAACGAGCGCAGGCCCATCGTCTGCAGGATTTCCTGGCCGACGATCACTTCGCCGGTGCGCGAGGCGCCCGGCTCCGGCGTCAGCGAAATGCGGATCGTATCGCCGATGCCCTGCTGCAGCAGAACCGACAGCGCCGCGGTCGACGCGACGATGCCCTTCGAGCCCATGCCCGCTTCGGTGAGGCCAAGATGCAGCGCGAAATCGCAACGGCGCGCGAGTTCGCGGTACACGGCGATCAGATCCTGCACGCCGCTGACCTTGCACGACAGGATGATCTGGTCGCGTCCGAGACCAAGTTCGACCGCGCGTTCCGCCGAGCCGATCGCCGACTGGATCAGCGCTTCGTACATCACGCTTTGCGCTTCCCAAGGTGCAGCGCGCGACGCGTTCTCGTCCATCATCTTCGCGAGCAGGTCCTGGTCGAGACTGCCCCAGTTCACGCCGATGCGCACCGGCTTGTCGTATTTGACCGCCGTCTCGATCATCTGCGCGAACTGCGTGTCGCGCTTCGCGCCGTGCCCAACGTTGCCCGGGTTGATCCGGTACTTCGACAGCGATTCCGCGCAGCCCGGATAGTCGCGCAGCAGCAGATGGCCGTTGTAATGGAAGTCGCCGACGAGCGGCACCATCACGCCCATGCGGTCGAGCTGCTCGCGGATCGCCGGCACGGCTGCCGCCGCTTCCGGCGTATTCACGGTGATACGCACCAGTTCGGAACCGGCTTGCGCCAGTTCCTTGATCTGGATTGCGGTGCCGATCGCGTCGGCGGTGTCGGTGTTGGTCATCGACTGCACGCGCACCGGCGCATCGCCACCGATGGTCACAAGCTGGCCGCCCCAGCGGACGTTCACCGCATGCGACTTGCGCCGCATCGCGGGGCCGCCGAACACCGGCTCGTCTGAAACGATCTTGCTACAGGATTGGGATTGAGCTTCGGTTTGCATCGAAAAACCCATTTACGCCGCACGCGTTACGCAAAAACGCAGCGCCTGAATTGAAAAAGCGCCGCGGACCGGTTGGCCGCGGCGCGTACCGTATTTATCAAGGCAGCGCGAAGCGCGCCACGTTGCCCTTGGCTGCCGAATATTTCGACGGATCGACCGGCTGGCCGTCGAGCGTCACCGCCTCGAGACCGGCCTTGTTGCCGACCGTGACCTTGAACGGCGCCACGCCCGTCACTTCCTTCGGGTCGCCAGCATGCACGAGGCCGGAGAACACTTCCTTGCCGTTCTTGTCGCGCACGCTGAACCAGCTGTCCTGCGTCACGCGCAGCGCAACGACGGCCTCGCGGGGCTCTGGCGTGACCGCCGGTGCCGAGGCGTTCGCCACGACCACCGGCGCACTTGCGCTTGCCGTATCTGCCTGAGCCCGAGCTTGCGAGCCGGCCTTCGGCGCAGCTGCCGGCGTTGCTGCCGGCGTTGCTGCCGTATTCGCCGCCGGTGCTGAGCCCGGTGCGGTGCCGGTGGCAAGCGGCGCGGGCGTCGGCGTTGCCGACGCAGAAGCCGCATTATCCGTGTTCGCCGCGTTATCAGCCGTGGCTGCGACTTCCGGCGCCGACGCGCCGCTTGGCTCCGGCGTCGTCGGACCTTGCGCGACCGCGCCCGATGCCGCCGTGTCGCTGCTCGTCGAGCTATTCGCGCTTGCCTTCAGGCGCGCGAGCCATGCAGACGAATCGCCGCCATTGGTGCGCCACATGCTGAGCGCAATGACCGCCACGATGATCGCCGCAACGCCCCACAACCACGAACGGCTCTTGTGTCCGCTGTCGCCAAGCGACAGCGAAACCTTGCCGCGAGGCAGATCCTTGCCAGATGACGCCGGCATCGACAGATTCGGCGCCGGCACACCCTTTTCGCGACGCAGCGCCGCCGTAAACGGCGCCGGATCGGCGCCTAGCATTTTCGCGTAGCTGCGCACGACACCGAGTGCGAACGTCGTGTCCGGCAGATGGCTGATGTCGCCCGCTTCGAGCGCGCTCAGCTTGACGACCGACACCTTCAGGCGCGCCGACACGTCTTCGATCGCCCAGCCCTTCGACTCGCGCAACTGGGTCAAACGCGCGCCAACCGCCGCCAACGAATCGAGGGCCGGCTGCACGACAGGCTGGACCACCGCCCGCGCAACGGGTGCCGGATGGCCGTCGTTCGTGTCTGTGCGGTGCGGCTGCGGGTGCTGCGGCTCACTCATCCCAAATCCTTTCGCGTCGATTCTTTTAATCGTGCGACCGGACGGGCTCGAGCCTCACGTCCGAATCGCAGACCGTTTATAACAAAATGTGCGGCTTTGTGTGCCGCTCCTGATCGATTCTGCAAACTTTCTTTTCAACCGGCGGTGACATGGGGGCATTTTTGCGCTCGCGGTGCTTTTCGCCGAACGCCGGCGCCCTGCTGTCCTGCGCGATTACACGGCGCGAACCTCGATCACCTTAGCCGCCTTCCCGGTGCGCTCAGCAAGACGCGTGCGGTCTTTCACCGCGCCGGCCAGCTGACCGCAGGCAGCATCGATATCGTCGCCGCGGGTCTTGCGTACGGTGGTGACGACGCCCGCGTCGATCAACACCTGCGCAAACCGCTTGATCTGTTCCTGCTTCGAGCGGATGAGGCCCGATTCGGGGAACGGATTGAACGGAATCAGATTGAACTTGCACGGCACGTCGCGCGTGACGGCCAGCAACTGGCGCGCGTGCGCCTCGCTGTCGTTCACGCCATCGAGCATGCAGTATTCGAAAGTAATGAAATCGCGCGGCGCGACTTTCAGATAGCGCTCGCACGCCGCCATCAGTTCGCGCAGCGGATACTTTTTATTCAGCGGCACCAACTCGTCGCGCAGCGCGTCGTTCGGCGCGTGCAGCGACACCGCGAGCGCCACCGGCAGATCGGCGCCGAGCCGGTCCATCATCGGCACGACGCCCGAGGTGGACAGCGTGACGCGCCGGCGCGACAGGCCGTACGCGTTGTCGTCGAGCATCAGACGCATGGCCGGCACGACCGCGTCGTAATTGAGCAGCGGCTCGCCCATGCCCATCATCACGACGTTCGTGACGACGCGCTCGCCCTTGCCGTCGCCGCCCATGGCCCGGCCGCCCGCATCGCCGCGCGACGCACGCAGCGCGAACTCAGCCATGCGCAACTGGCCGATGATTTCGCCGGTGGTGAGATTACGGGAGAACCCCTGCTTGCCGGTCGAGCAGAACCGGCAGTTGACCGCGCACCCGGCCTGCGACGACACACACAGCGTGCCGCGCGTTTCTTCGGGGATGTACACGGTTTCGACGGCGTTGCCGTTGCCGACGTCGATCAGCCACTTGCGTGTGCCGTCCGACGAAATATGGTCGCTGACGACGCCCGGCATCGTGATCGTGGCGCGCCCCTTGAGCTTTTCGCGCAAGGACTTCGCGAGATCGGTCATGCCGTCGAAGTCGGCAGCGTTGTATTGGTGAATCCAGCGCTGCAATTGCTTGGCGCGAAACGGTTTCTCGCCCAGGCTGTCGCAATAGGCGACGAGCCCTTGGGCGTCGAGGTCGAGAAGGTTGACGGAGGGACTGCTCGTCATATCGAATCCTGCCATTTCAGTGCGAGACTACGTTCATGCAACAAGCTGCATGAACGCAATGCCGTTCGCGCCCATTCCTGCTGCTTTTACCTTACTACTTTGCCGCGCCACGCGCGCGATTCATGCGATAAAACAATTCGACCGCACGAAACACGCCACGCGAAAGACGGCTTGCGATACGCGGCTGAGGTCAGTGCCTGACCTCAGCGCGAGGCGCTCAACGCGAGTAGACGTTGACTTGGGGGAAGAAGAACGCGATTTCAACCGCAGCCGTTTCCGGACCGTCGGAGCCGTGCACTGCGTTGGCGTCGATGCTGTCGGCGAAGTCGGCGCGGATCGTGCCCTTCTCTGCCTTCTTCGGGTCGGTCGCACCCATCAGGTCGCGGTGCTTCAGGATCGCGTTTTCGCCTTCCAGAGCTTGCACGACCACCGGACCCGAGATCATGAATTCGACGAGGTCCTTGAAGAACGGACGTGCTGCGTGCACAGCGTAGAACTTCTCGGCGTCAGCGCGCGACAGATGAACCATGCGCGATGCCACGATCTTCAGACCAGCGTTTTCAAAACGGGTGTAGATCTGGCCAATCACGTTCTTGGCCACTGCGTCCGGCTTGATAATCGACAGGGTGCGTTCGATCGCCATAAAAACTCCAAAAAATTAAGAGGTTACAGATTCAAATGAATCCGCAATTGTAGCATGTTCTCGTGTATCATTGCGATTGAACCCTTACAATACTGAAAGAATCAAAGCAAAGGGCGCAAAATACTGGTAGCGTAGGCCATGTGGGCGACTGGAGGGTATTGAAACTCCGTGCCGCCGCGCTAATCTTACGGTTGCACGCGGCGCCCGTCGGCGCTTCGCTAATTGTCGTATCACCATCACGAAACACGCTTCCGAGGTAAGGAGAGACCATGAACGAACATCCGTATATGTTTGGCCGCAACGGCGCGGTCAGCACGGCCGAAACGCGCAACCGCGTGCTACGGAACACCTACTGGCTGCTCGCGCTGTCCATGATTCCGACCGTGCTCGGCGCGTGGGTCGGGCTTGCCACCGGCTTCTCGCTGTTCGCCGCCACCAGCCCCGCCATGAGCATGCTGGCGTTCTTTGCGATCGCCTTTGGCTTCATGTTTGCAATCCAGCGCACCAAAGACAGCGCCGTCGGCGTCTTCGTACTGCTCGGCTTCACGTTCTTCATGGGGCTCATGCTGTCGCGGATCCTTGCGTTCGTGCTGGGCTTCTCGAACGGCCCATCGCTGATCATGCTCGCGTTTGGTGGCACTGGTGTGATCTTCGCGGCCATGGCGACCATCGCTACCGTGAGCAAGCGCGACTTCTCGGGCCTCGGAAAGTGGCTCTTCATGGGCGTACTCGTGATCCTGCTCGCTTCGGTCGCGAACGTGTTCCTGCAATTGCCGGCGCTGATGCTGACGGTTTCGGTCATGGCAATCGTGATCTTTTCCGCCTACATCATGTTCGACGTGCAGCGTGTCGTGAACGGCGGCGAGACGAACTACATCACCGCGACGCTCGCGATCTACCTGGATCTGTATAACGTGTTCGTCAACCTGCTTGCGCTGCTCGGCATTTTCGGCGGCAACCGCAATTAAGTCTGACTGGTCGCGCGGCGTACCCCCACGCCACGCTAGACGCTAAAAGTAAAAGCCCATAACGATTGCTCGTTATGGGCTTTTCTCATTGCGTTGTCGCCTGATGCGCGCCGCGCGGCGCGACCGGACGGCAACTCCGCGTCAGAGTCACAGCGTCAACCACGCGAATCCTTCGCTCTGCGACGCCACCACCACCTCCGTGGGCGCCGCGCCGAGCACGCCCGCCAACGCCGCCTGCGCGAGTTCCGGCAAATTGTTCTGCTGACTCAGATGCGCGGCGACCAGATGTCGCAGACGTGAGCGGTCGAGCGACGCCAGAATTTCAGCCGCCGCATCATTGTTCAGATGTCCATGATCGCCGCCGATACGCGCTTTCAGTGACGGCGGATAACGACTGCCCGCGAGCATCTGCACATCATGATTGCACTCGAGCACGAGCGCGTCGCAGCCGCTGAGCACCGCGCTGATGTGCGGCGTGGACGTCCCGACGTCGGTCAGCACGCCGAGCCGGCTCGCGCCGTTCGAAAACACGTATTGCAGCGGTTCGCGGGCGTCGTGCGGAACCGTATAAGGAAGGACGCTGAGTTCGCCGATCGCCACCGCCTCGTCGCCCCACAGCACCTGCAGGTCGACGTCAGCTTCGTCGGCGCCCACTGCGCGCGCGGTGCCCCAGCTCATGTAAAGCGGAATCGACCACTTGCGCGCCAGCGTCAACGCGCTGCCGATGTGGTCGCTATGCTCATGCGTGATCAGAATCGCGTCGAGGTGCTCGGCGCTCGCGCCGAGCCGCGTCAGACGCCGCTCGACTTCGCGCGCGGAAAAACCGCAATCGAGCAGCACGCGCGTGGTGCTCGCGCCGCTGTGCGCTTCCACCAGCAGCGCGTTGCCTTCACTGCCGCTGCCGAGACTTGCGAAGCGCACGACCCGCCTAGTTCAGTTGCGCGTGCAGCAGCGACACGATGCGCTGCGCGTCCGACGACGTGTCGATCTGCCCGTTCGCGTCGACGACCGCAACCTGCGTCACGGCATCACCCTTCGCGCGTACGTTGACGAGGAATTCCTGGCCCGCCTTGCGCGTCGTATTGCCGCTGTAGAACAGCTTGCCGAGCAGACCTTCCTTCTTGAGCTCCTGCATCGAATCCGCGTAGCGCACGTAGTAGATGCCCTTCTCGCGATCGCGGTTGTCGACCGTGAAGTTGGTGCGATCCAGCGCGAGGCCCACGCGCAGCCAGGCGCGGTCGAACGACTCCTGCAGATCGAGCGTCGACGCGCCTGCACTCTGTTCGATCGTGGTCGGCGCGGCGGCCGGACGCGCGTCGGTCAGCAGCTGCTTCGACTGCGCTTCCGTCAGGCCGAACTTCTGCATCAGCTTGGCGAGGAACTGCGCCTCGAGCGCCGGATCGCGCGGGCGCTCTTCCCAGCGCGACGACGTCTTGTCCTGACCGGTCATCACTTCTTCCATCGCGCTATGCGTGATCGAGATATCGGTCGCGCTGTCCGGACCGCGCGACACCAGCGTGCGGAAACTGTCGCGGGTGCCCGACGAATAGGCGAAGTCGATAACCTTGCCAATCGTGCGGCGGAACCAGTCGTCCGGAATGTTCGCGCGGTTTTCCGCCCAGTCGGTCGTCATGATGCCGGTGGCCGGCGCGTCAGTCTTCAGCACGAAGCCGTTCTCCTGCCAGAACTCCTGCAGCTGCGGCCACAACTGTTCCGGCGAGCGGCCGTCGACCACCAGCCAACGACGGTCGCCGTCACGCTCGATATGCATGCCGAGCGGATCCTGCGCATTCGGCTGGCCTTCGGTCGCGTTGCCGGCCGCCGTGACGGCGCGCTTCTGCGCGCCGCCGAGCGCCAGATTGGCGGGCGGCGCCACATAGCGCTGGTCGTTCGGCGACGTGCTCAGATCGCTCGGCACGGCGAGCGGCGGCGCTGTCGGGGTGGCCTTGTAGTCGACGCGGTCGGAAGCGAACCAGTCGTTCAGCGTGTCACAGCCGGCGAGTGTCGACAGGGCAAGCGCCAGCGCCGCCATGCGGGTTGCGTGGAGGGAAAGTGCGGAACGTTTCATGAGGTCCTTCGTGATGCTGGAACGCGATGCCTCGTTCGGTCTGCCGGGAACGTGGGCTGAAGCGACGTCGGTTAATGAAATGCCGGTAGCGGTCTTGCGTGGGCGGCTGGACGATCGGACCGCTCAGCCGAGCAGGCCCGCTTCGCGCAGCGCGCCGCGCACGACTTCGTGGTATTGCGCGTCGAGCGGCGTGAGCGGCAGGCGGATGCCGCCCTGCACACGCCCCAGTTGCTGCAGCGCCCATTTCGCCGGAATCGGATTCGCTTCGGCAAACAGGTACTTGTGCAGCGACAGGAGTTTCAGATGAATGTCGCGCGCGGTTTTCACGTCCGCGGCGAGCGCGGCCTTGCAAAGCTCGCTCATTGCGCGCGGCGCGACGTTCGCGGTGACCGAAATATTGCCGTGGCCACCGAGCAGCATCAGCGCGATCGCGGTGGGATCGTCGCCGCTATAGATGCCGAAGTGCGCCGGTGCCGACTTGATCAGATGCGCGGCGCGGTCGATGTTGCCAGTGGCTTCCTTCACCCCGACGATGCCCGGCACCTGCGCGCAGCGCAGGATAGTCTCGTTGCTCATGTCGGCGACGGTACGGCCAGGTACGTTGTACAGGATCACGGGCAGATCGACGGTTTCGGCGATCTTCGTGAAATGGCGGTAGATGCCTTCCTGAGTCGGCTTGTTGTAGTACGGCACGACCTGCAGCGTGGCATCCGCGCCGACTTCCTTCGCGTGCCGCGTGAGTTCGATCGCCTCAGCGGTGGAGTTGGCGCCCGCGCCCGCGATGACCGGAATCCGGCCCGCGGTGTGCTCGACCGCGGTCTTGACCATCAGCACGTGTTCTTCGACCGACAGCGTGGCCGACTCGCCGCTCGTGCCGACCACGACGAGCGCATTCGTGCCTTCCTCGATGTGCCAGTCGATCAGCTTGCGAAACGCCGGCAGATCGAGGCTGCCGTCTTCGAGCATCGGGGTGATGATGGCAGGAATGCTGCCGCGGATCTGAACGCCGTCCTGGTGACCGCTGTGATTGCCGTTAGTCATGAAAAGCCATGGATTTGATCACGTAAACCGCGATTGTAGCGGATTACCCAGCCAACTCGTAACAAGGCGGAGCTGTTGCCCGCACGGGGTCATCCGCGCGCGCCGCTTCCCGAACCGCGCAGATGCGCTGAACGTAGGCCGGACGCGGCCTGGCGAGAAATCCGTCCTGAAATGCGACCACCCGCAGCTGGCCGCGCACCACGTCGAGCAGCTCGCCAGGCGCCAGCAAAAACGCTGGATTGGAGGGTTTGCCGACGCTTTCGTTTCCTTGCGCGAAGGTCTCGTAAACCAGTACGCCGCCGGGCGCGAGCGCGCGCAGCAACTGCGGAAAAAGCGGACGGTGCAGGTAGTTGATCACGATGACGGCGGCAAACGCCGCAGCGCCGGGTAACGGCCACGGCGCGCCTTCGAGGTCGGCCACGAGCGG
>ABYL01000141.1 GCA_000173575.1 Burkholderia sp. H160
CGATCGCGGCCGTGCATGGCGCGCGCGATCCGGTGTGTCCGCGCGGCAATCTGCGGCGCCTGTCGCGCGCGGTGCCCGCTGCGCGCGTCGAGTCCGTGAGCGCGGCCGGTCATCTGGCGAGCGATCCCGCGCTGCACGCGCGCGTCGTCCGTGCGCTCGCCGCGATGTTCATTCCCACCGTCGACGAGGGGCGCAGCGGCATGCGTCGCGCGGCATGAAAATCAAGGTACTCGGCTCGTCTGCGGGCGGCGGTTTTCCGCAGTGGAACTGCAATTGCCGCAATTGCGACGGCGTGCGCCGCGGCACGCTGAAGGCGACGCGACGCACGCAGTCGTCGATTGCGGTCAGCGCGAACGGCGAGGACTGGCTGCTCGTCAATGCATCGCCCGATCTGCTCGCGCAGATTGCCGCGCATCCCGAGTTGCAACCGGCGCGGCGCGCGCGCGACAGCGGCATTGCCGCAGTGCTCGTGATCGACGCGCAGATCGACCACGTGACCGGCCTCCTGATGCTGCGCGAGCGCGACACGCCGCTGCCGCTCTACGCAACCGACGCGGTCTGGCAGGACCTGCGCTCCGGCTTCCCGGTCGCGCAGATCCTGTCGCACTACTGCGGTGTCGAGCATCGCCGCATCGCGCTCGACGGCGCACCGCTCGCCGTCGATGCGCTGCCCGGCATCCGGATCGATGCGCTGCCGTTATCGAGCAAGGCGCCGCCGTATTCGCCGCATCGCGATGCACCAGAGCGTGGCGACAACATCGGGCTCGTGCTGACCAACCTGCAATCGGGCCGAAAAGTGTTCTACGCGCCGGGGCTCGGCGCGATCGAACCGCACGTGCTCGCGGCGATGCGCGAGGCCGATCTGCTGCTCGTCGACGGCACCCTGTGGACCGGCGACGAAATGATCCGCCTCGGCCTGTCGAAGAAGACCGGTGCGGATATGGGCCATCTGCCGCAGAACGGCGCGGGCGGCATGATCGAAACGCTCGATTCGCTCGGCGCGAAGCGCAAGGTGCTGATCCATATCAACAACACGAATCCGATCCTGATCGAAGACGGTCCCGAGCGGCGCATGCTGGGCGAGCATGGCATCGAGGTCGCCTACGACGGAATGAGTTTCGAGGAATGAGTTTCGAGCTTTGAACTTTGCACGGAGATGCGGCAACGAGGCGCGGCAGTACACGACGATAAAACGGAGACGGCATGAACGTGAGTACCCCAAAAATAGAAGGCACCGAAAGGCCCGCCTGGAGCCGTGAAGAATTCGAGGCGCAGTTGCGCGCGAAGGGCACCGCCTATCACATCCACCACCCGTTCAACGTGAAGATGAATAGCGGCGGTTGCTCGCGCGAGCAAATTCGCGGCTGGGTCGCAAACCGTTTCTACTATCAGATCAACATTCCGCTCAAAGATGCGGCCGTGCTGTCGAACTGTCCCGATCGCGCGACGCGCCGCCGCTGGGTGCAGCGCATTCTCGATCACGACGGTTACGGCGACGCGGAAGGCGGCATCGAAACCTGGGCGCGTCTCGCGGATGCGGTCGGCCTCACGCGCGACGAACTCTGGTCGCTCGAACACGTCACGCCGGGCGTGTGCTTCGCCGTCGATGCCTACGTGAACTTCGCGCGCCGCGCGCCGTGGCAGGAAGCGGTGTGCTCGTCGTTGACCGAGATGTTCGCGCCGCAGGTACATCGCGACCGGCTCGCGAGCTGGCCCGAGCATTACCCGTGGATCGAAGCGGAAGGCCTCGCGTATTTCCGCTCGCGCATCTCGCTCGCGCAGCGCGACGTGCAGCACGGACTCGAAGTCACACTCGAATATTTCACGCGACGCGAACAGCAGGAACGGGCGCTCGAAATCCTGCAGTTCAAGCTCGACATTCTATGGACCATGCTCGACGCGATCGAGAAGGCGTTTCCGCAATGAACGGCCCGACACGCGGCGAACCCGCTACCCCGCTCGCGATTGCGAAGCCATTCCGCCTGCAATGGGAGCCCGCGCAGAACGCGCACGTGCTGCTGTACCCCGAGGGCATGGTGAAGCTCAATCAAAGCGCCGGCGAAATTCTCAAGCGCTGCGACGGCACGCGCGACCTCGACACGCTGATCGCCGAGCTGGAACAGGCGTTCAACGCAACTGGCATCGGTGGCGAGGTGCGGGCCTTCGTCACCGACGCGCATGGGCGCGGCTGGCTGGAGTAGCGCGATGACCGATCTTTCTCAACCTGGCTCTCAACCCAACAGCAACGCGGCCGCTGTGGTGCCGCCGCCGTTGTGGCTGCTCGCGGAGCTGACCTATCGCTGCCCGCTGCATTGCGCGTTCTGCTACAACCCGCTCGACTACACCGATCACAATCGCGAGCTCAGCACCGAACAATGGCTCGACGTGCTGCGCGAGGCGCGCGCGCTCGGCGCGGTGCAGCTCGGCTTTTCGGGCGGCGAACCGCTGGTGCGCGACGACCTTGAAGTCCTCGTCGAAGAGGCGCACAGGCTCGGCTTCTACACGAACCTGATCACCTCGGGCGTCGGGCTCAACGATCAGCGGCTTGGCGATCTGAAGGCCGCCGGGCTCGATCACATCCAGCTGTCGTTCCAGGATTCGACGCAGCAGTTGAACGACTTCCTGAGCAGCACGCGCACGTTCGAGCTGAAGCAGCGCGTCGCCGTTGCGCTCAAACGGCACGGTTTTCCGATGGTGATGAACTGCGTGCTGCATCGCTACAACCTGCCGCACGTCGGCAAGATCATCGAGATGGCACTGGCTCTCGGCGCCGAATATCTGGAACTCGCGAACACGCAGTATTACGGCTGGGCGCGCGAGAATCAGGCGCAACTGATGCCGACGCGAGAACAGCTCGAAGAAGCCGAAGCGGTGGTCGCGCGCTATCGCCGCACGCATGGCGAGCGCTGCAAGATCTTCTTCGTCGTGCCCGACTACTTCGAGCGCCGCCCGAAGCGCTGCATGAACGGCTGGGGCGCGGTGTTTCTCGGCGTCGCGCCCGACGGCGCCGCGCTGCCGTGTCATGCGGCGCGCGGCCTGCCCGGCCTAACGTTGCCGAACGTGAAGGACATGCCGTTGCGCGAGATCTGGTACGACAGCGACGCGTTCAACGGTTTTCGCGGTCTGCACTGGATGAAGGAGCCGTGCCGCAGCTGCGACGAAAAGGAACTCGACCTCGGCGGTTGCCGCTGCCAGGCCTACCTGCTGACCGGCGACGCAGCCAACGCCGATCCCGTCTGCGACAAGTCGCCGTTTCACGAGACCGTGGTCAAGATCGTGCGACGCGCGGCAGAGGCGCCGGCACCCGAGACGACAGCGGCGGCCCGCGAACAGCCGATCCTGTTCCGCAACGACGCCAATTCGCGCAAGCTCGCGGCGGCTGCCCGCGAGCCCGGCGCCGGCGGCGATGACCGAGCATCCCCCGGAGCACAACCATGAGTGCCGAAACCATCTCCGTTCTGCTCGTCGACGACCATGCGGTGGTGCGCGAAGGCTACCGGCGTCTGCTCGAACTGAGCGCCGACGTCACGGTGTGCGGCGAAGCCGGCGACGCCACGCACGCGTACCAGCGGTTTTGCGCGCTGCGTCCCGACGTGGTCGTGATGGACGTCTCGCTGCCGGGGGCGAGCGGCATCGAAGCGATGCGGCGCATGCTCGCACGCGAGCCCGACGCACGTGTGCTGATCTTCAGCGTGCATGAGGAATCGATCTTCGTGCGCCGCGCGCTCGATGCGGGCGCGCTAGGCTACGTGACCAAGGCGAGCGCCCCGGACGTGCTGGTCGAAGCGGTGCGAAGCATTGCCCGGCGTGCCGGCTATCTGAGTCCGGACGTCTCGCAGGCGCTCGCATTGCGCACCGCGTTCAACGAAGGGCCGCCGGGGCGTCAGTTGTCTGCGCGCGAGTTCGAGGTGCTGCGGCTGCTCGTGCAGGGCTATACGTTGCCGAGCATCGCCGAGAAGCTCGGCTTGAGTCAGAAGACGGTGGCCAACCATCAATCGGTGATCCGCCAGAAGTTCGGCGCCGACAACGGCGTGCAGCTCGCACAGATGGCGAACCGCCTCGGACTTCAGTTCACGGGCTCGGCCAGTCCCGCGTGAGCGGGCACCCGCGCGCAGAACAGAAAACCGCCCTGCGGCTCGCTCGCGACATGAAACTCGCCGCCGAGCGCCTCGACGCGCTCGCGCATGCCGATCAATCCTAGCCCGCTGCGTGGCCGCGTCAGATCGGTGCCGGGGCCGTCGTCGGCCATCGTGACGACGATCTCGTCGATCTGCGTGCCGTTGTCTTCACGCGGCGCGCGCACCATGAACAGTTCGACGCGCGAGCGGCGCGCGAACTTCGACACATTCGTCAGCCCTTCCTGCACGAGGCGGTACAGCGTGATCGTCAGCGTATCGCTGAGGCCGCTGAAATCCCCTTCGATCGTCACCGAGAACGACGCCTCGGGCAAGCGCTCGCGCCAGCCATCGACGCAATGTTCGAGCGCGCTCGGCAAGCCGAATTCGTCGAGACCGATCGGCCGCAGGCGGCGGATCATGCCGCCGATCTCGCGGTACACATGCGTCGCGCTCTGCATCAGGCCCAGCGCGATGCGATGAATTTCGGGCTCGCGCTCGCTCGATAGATCGCGGATGCGCGCGGCGTCGAGCGAGATCGCGTTCAGGTATTGACCCAGTTCGTCGTGCAGTTCGCGCGCCATATGGCGGCGCTCCAGTTCCTGCGCCTGCAGCGCCTGGCTCGCGAGGCGCCGGTTGTCGGCGAGCAGGCCTTCGGCCTGTTCCTCGAGCATGCGGCGATGGCGCGCTTCGCGACGCGCGTCGAGATAGCGGCGCCACGCAAACCACGCCAGCGCAATCGACAGCGCGAGCAGCGCGCCTGGCAATTCGTCGAGCTGGAAGCGCTCCATGCCGCGCGTGAACCGGTAGACCTTCTCGCTGAGATCGAACGCGGCGCCGAGCACCGCCGCGAGCACGGTCACGGCGACGACCCAGCCGAGATCGCGCCATACCGTCGATGGTGGCGGCGCGCGGCCAGCGGAGGATGAACGAGTCGGTTCGCTTGACATGACGATTGCATTCTACTCAGCGCCGGAGCACACAGTGGGCTTTTGCGGTGGATTTGGGAACGCTTCCCTGACAGATCGGGAAAAGCTCCCGCGCGTCTTACAGACGCGTATGCGAAGCTTTACACCAACGTCAAACAACGCGCGACACGCGCATTAAACAAGCCGGCAGGAGACAACAACGATGAGCATGCGATCACAAGCACGCCACAAACGCCGCCTTCAACGGCGCGCCGGCATCAGCTTCTGCGTGGGTGGCGCGCTCGCCGGTCTGTCCACGACCGTATGGGCGCAGGCCGAGCCGCCGGTCGCGGCATCGGCACCGGCCTCTGCCTCTTCCGCGGCAGCCGTTAGCAACACCAACAGCAACACGACACCTACTACCACCCTCGCGCCGATCGTCGTGGTCGGCACCACGCCGCTGCTCGGCATCGGCACCCCGCTCACGCTGGTGCCGGCCAACGTGCAGACGGTCCATGCGGCGGAGATCCAACAGCAGAACCGCCAGACGCTTAGCGATTACCTCGCGGCGAATCTGCCGAGCGTCACGATCTCCGATGCGCAGGGCAACCCGTATCAGATGAGCCTGTTCTATCGCGGCTTCACCGCGTCGCCGCTGCTGGGCACGCCGCAGGGCTTGTCGGTATTCGTCGACGGCGTGCGCGTGAACGAACCGTTCGGCGATGTCGTGAACTGGGACCTGCTTCCGCAACAGGCGATCGACACGATGCAGCTGATTCCCGGCTCCAATCCGACCTTCGGCTTCAACACGCTCGGCGGTGCATTGTCGATCACGACCAAAAACGGCAAGGACAACCCTGTAGGCGAAGCCGAAATACAGGGCGGCTCGTGGGGGCGCAAGGCCGCCCAGATCGAACAGGGTGGCACGATCGGCCAGAACCTCGACTACTACTTCACCGCCAACGCCGCGAACGACAACGGCTGGGCCCAGCAGAACGAAAGCCGCATCCGCCAAGTGTTCGGCAAGCTGCGCTATACCGACGCCGATACGACACTGTCGTTGTCGGCCGGCGGCGCGGACAACGATCTGCACGGCACGCAAACCATTCCGCGCTCGTTCCTCAACAACCCCGCGCAACCGTACACGTATCCCGACCAGAATCAGAACAGCGTCGGCTACCTGACGCTCTCGGGCGATCATTACTTCAACGATAACGTCGAGCTGAGCGGCAACGCGTACTACCGGCACTTTCGCAACAGCAACACGAGCAGCAACGTCAACAACGACTTCGGTGCGATCAACGCAGACGGCACCGTCGACACGATGCAGGCGACCAACGTGCGGTCGACCGTGTCGACCGACAGCTACGGCGCGAGCCTGCAACTGACGCTGCTCGGCAAGCTGGGCGGCATGAAGAACCAGTTCATCGCGGGCATGGCCGTCGATGCGGCCGATTCACGCTTCACGCAGTCGTCGCAGGACGCGATGTTCACCGATTCGCGCGCGACGGTCGGCATCGGCAATTTCGAGCAGCAGACCGACGCGAACACGCACAACACGAACTACGGTGTCTACCTGACCGACACGCTGTCGCTGACGCCGCAGTGGGCGCTGACGCTGTCGGGGCGCTACAACTGGGCCGATGCGACGATCGGCGATGAGACCGGCACACAGCCGCAGCTCGACGGCCACCATA
Source organism: Burkholderia sp. H160 (assembly GCA_000173575.1). Taxonomy (GTDB): domain Bacteria; phylum Pseudomonadota; class Gammaproteobacteria; order Burkholderiales; family Burkholderiaceae; genus Paraburkholderia. The sequence continues at coordinate 6,721 of ABYL01000141.1, forward strand.
CGTTCTCGCGCTTCAACCCGGCGATCGGCATCAACTGGAACCCGACGCCGGCGCTCACCGCCTACGCGACCTACAACGAGGGCATGCGCTCGCCGACCGCGATCGAGCTGGCCTGCGCCGATCCGAACGCGCCGTGTTCGCTGCCGAACGACTTCATCTCCGATCCGTCGTTGCAGCCGGTGATTTCGAAGACCTATGAAGTCGGCGCGCGCGGCAGGATCGGCGCGTCGACGACATGGAGCGCCGCCGCCTACAGCACGACGCTCGACAACGACATCCAGTTCGTCAGCAGCAACGGCGCGGGTAGTTCGCGGGGCTTCTTCCAGAACGTGGGGCGCACGCGCCGGCAAGGCGTCGAACTGGCTGGACAAACGAAGTACGGTCCGTTCACCGTGACCGGCAGCTATAGCTACGTCGACGCGACGTACCAGTCGACGTGGGTCGAAAACAGCCCCAGCAACTCGAGCGCCGACGCGAACGGCAACATCACCGTGCGGCCCGGCGATCACATTCCGAGTATTCCGGCGACGACCGTCAAGCTGCGACTCGACTACGCGGCCACCGCGAAATGGCGGATCGGCACGAACCTGACGTGGCGCGGCAGCGTCTACGCGCAGGGCGACGAAAACAACCAGGATGTGAACGGCAAGATCTCCGGCTATCTGCTGATCGATATGGACACCAGCTATCAGGTGACGAAGCAGTTGCAGGTGTTCGCGTCGGTGTCGAACCTGCTCGACAAGCGCTACGCGAGCTTCGGCGCGCTTGGGGAGAACTTCTTTACCGGACCGGGCGGCACGTTCAATGGAACGAACACGGTTAATGAGCAGTTCGTTGGTCCGGGGGCGCCGAGGAGCTTCTGGGTGGGGATGAGGTATGCGTGGCAGTAGTGGTGGCTAGCGTGGCTAACATATTTCGCAACGGTTGCTAACTCAGTGGAGATTTTGGGCCGTCGCCCATGTACGGACAACCTGTCGCACGGTAATTTTCTGATCGCTGGCAACCTTGGCAGCGACTTCTAAATAGATCGTCGACATACCTATGTCCTTGTCCATATTCGAGATGCACTCCGTGGAGTTGTTCTGTCAGAGGCCGCTGGGTGCCTGTTATGTCATCTGCGACGAGTGGCACTACAAGGCGTGCCTCGGAAAGGCCGCGGACCTTCAGAAGGCCAAGGCGGAGACCCAGGAATTTCTGGGCATTGCCGAACTGAATCACAGACACTGGGAAGAGGACCTGCCGCTGGTCAGGCGTCTCGTTGATCGCAGGTTGCTGGCGTTTCACGGTGTGCGAAACTGGAACCCCGACACCGATGGCTGGTGGATCATCAATGCACTTCTCGACGATGTGCGCAAGGGCGCCCGGCTTGCCATCAAAGGCCCTCGTGCTGACCTGTTTCCACCACCCCACGGCGCGCCGCTGAGGCATCTTCCGGCGAGGGCAGTCTATCTTGCAGACGGCGAACCCATGCTATCGGGCCGGTATGGTCCGGCGACCCGGCAAACCCGGTTGACTGCCACGCGCGTGGCCATGTCTGGCGGCAGCAGCGACGGAGGCCTGCTCGATGGGGCTTTCGCGCCGGTCGGCGCACGGCCCGGCGATGGGGACGCCTCAACGCTGCTCGGCGATGCGCAACCGTTCGAGTACATCGAGAAAGTGGCCGATACGGTTCAGCAGGTCGCTGTCGGCCCCGCTCGGGCCGCGGAATGCATGATGCAGTGGGAGCAGGATGAGGCGGATTGCCAATTGTTCGGGAAAATGATGGGCGGGTATCCTGGCATCCGAATGTGCCTGGACAAAGCGCGGTACCACTATAACGTTTGCATGGGATACACGAGGCCAATATGAGCAAGCAAAGAACCCCCAGTTCGATCGTCGTTCACTACGATAGCGAGCAAAAAATGCTGGTGTGCAATGCTGTCGCTGAAGCGGTATTACGTCCCTTGTGCGAGGGGAAACTGGATATTCCCGTGCCGCTGGAAGAATTCGATTTCAAGATTGACGACGAGTTCGCGCGTCGTTTCGGCGCGGCCATTCTAAGCCTGCTGGCTGAATACAAGCCGGAGTTGAAACAGTTCATTTCCGTCACGCCAGCGCCATAGAGAGCTTGTCCGTTTCTCACTGCCGGGCAGATTGTGACGGACCTTGCAGCGCATGGCCTCAGCGAAAAAGACGAGGCCGAGTGCTTCGCGATGTTTGACAAGCTGGTGCGCAGCATCTACACGCTCCGTTATATGCGAGATCTGCAACTGCAACGCAATGTTCATCGGACGCGGAACCGGATTGAGGCGTGTCACCAGTTGCGAGCGTTCATCGCTCAAGAGGGCAGAAGGAAACACCTGATCGGCAGGACCGATCACGATATCGCGATCAGCAACGGATGCGGCCGTTTGCTGTTGCATGCATGGTCTCCAATGATCTGCATCGCTAATCTCAGATACTCATGTGCCCTTGGACAACGCCAAATATCAAATGTTGTCAGGTCGTGTCGAACCCGGCCTGGTGACGCATGCGATATCGCTGCGGATCGGTTGTTCCCGTTCACCACGCCTCAACAAGGCTGTCGCTCAAGCGGGAGCGTTCTTGCTGCTTTCCATCCAGTGCATGGCATCGCCGTGCCCTTCAACAAGGAGTGCCAGGATGTTCAATCCGCTTCAGGCACGCACCCTGAGCGTTTCTTCCGATGCACTGCCGACTTGGGGCGGTGAGCCGGTGCTCGCTCCTGCGCGTCTGGCTGGCGCCGAAGCGCTGGGCAAGCTGTACCGCTACGAAGTCGACCTGACCAGCATTGACAAGCCGACGTTGCGCAGATGGGAGGCGCAGGAACTGGTGGTGCCCGAAAACCTGATCGGCAAAACTATCACCATCGCGATCGAGTTCGAGGGCAAGGGAACCTTTGTCCCCGGTTTGCGCGGCAACATCGGCGCCGGCACCCGCACGATCACGGGTCTCATGACGGATGTCGAGATCACGGGGTCCGACGACCGGCACGCGTACTACCGCGTCATTGTCCGGCCCTGGCTGTGGCTCGCCACGAGGAACTGCGAGAACCGCATCTTCCAGAATCTCAGTGTCGTCGAGATCACCGAGCAGGTGCTCAAACAGGCTTACCGTTTCCCGATCGAAATGCGGCTCGGTGCCCTTGGCCTGCAGGGGGCTTACCCAAAGCGCGACTATGTACGCCAGATGTGGGAAAGCGACCTTAGCTTTCTCACGAGGATCTGGCGCGAGTGGGGCATTTACTACTTCTTCGATGGGGAGACGCTTGTCCTGTGCGATTCGCCGGGAGCTCACCAGCAGCATTGCAATGCCTACGACAGGATCCGCTACCATGCGCCGGACGACACCCGCATTGACGAGGAACACATCCACAGGCTCAAGGCCTCACGCAAGCTGACGGCGGGCAAGGTCGACCTGGTCGACTACGACTATACCCGCTCGCGCGCGTGGTTCACGGCTGGCCGGGCCGCGCCCAGCAATATGGCGTTCGACGATGCCGGGCACTACCAGTGGGGCGATTACTCCCAGCCGCTCGCAGGCTCGACCGGGCTGTCGGGCGAGCCCAACGACTATGTCAAAGAAGCTGAATACCTCGCGCGCGTCCGTGTGGACGCGCTGCGCTGCAAAAGCCAGCGCCTGCGCGGCACGGGCAACCTGCGCGGGCTGACGACGGGCAAAACGTTCTGGCTGGAGAACCATCCGCAAAACGAGGTGAATGCGGAATACCTGGTCGTCTCGACACGACTTGATATCCGCAACGTTGCCGAAACGACGCAACCGGCCGATCGCGATGCGCCGTACCAGTGTGTGACCGACTTCGTACTGCAACCCGCGAATGTGTTCTTCAAGAACCGGCCGAAAAAGAAGCCGCGCTGCAGCGGTGAGACTGCGGTGGTCGTTGGCCCCGAGAACCAGCCAATGTGGGTGGACGGTTATGCCCGTATCAAGGTCCAGTTCGTGTGGGACCGTCTTGGCAAGCGTGACCAGAATTCGAGCTGCTGGTTACGGGTGTCCTCGCCGTGGCAGGGTGCCGGCTACGGCATCGTGGCGCTGCCGCGAATCGGGCAGGAAGTGGGGATTTCCTACCATGAAGGGGATCCGGACAAGCCCTATGTGTCGGACCGCATGGTCAACCAGTTCAACCAGCCGCCGTGGCAGTTGCCGAAGAACCAGGCACTGACAGGGTTGCTCAGCCGTAGCCTCGAGAACGGCCAGTCGAATCATGTGGTCGCCGACGACACGCCGGGCCAGCTGCAGGTGCAGGTGGCGAGCGACCATGCGCAGTCTCGCCTCGTGCTGGGCTACAACACGCGCATCGAACGCACGGAGGGCCGCGCGCAGGCACGTGGCGAGGGCTTCGAACTGGCGACCGAAGGGCATGGCGTGGCTCGCGCCAACCGGGGTCTGCTGATTACGACCGAGACTCGTGCGGGTGCGCTGGCACCCGCGAAGGACATGGGCGAGACGGTGCAGCGGTTGGCCTCGGCGCGCGAGCTGCATGAGGACATGGGGAGGCTCGCGCAGCGGCATAAGGCACAGATGTCCGAGGCAAGCCAGAGCGACGCGACGCAATCTATCAAAGCGCAGAATGACGCGATTCGTGGTGGGGCGAAAACGCCCGAGAACCCGTCGCCGGAAATGACGCGGGCCGACCTGGTGCTGGCGAGCAGTGCGGGACTGGCCACGACTGCCGCGGAGAGCACGCATCTGGCGAGCCAGAGCGATCATGTCGTGACGGCGGGCCGTGATGTGAGCATCGCGTCGGGGCGATCGCTGCTCGCATCGGTGCGGGGCATGGTGTCGTTCTTTGCGGCGCAACTGGGGATCAGGCTGTTTGCTGCCAAGGGGAAGGTGGAGATTCAGGCGCAGAGCGACCAGATGGCGCTGGCGGCACTGAAAGACATCACCATCAGCAGTACCGACGGCAGGATCGTCATTACCGCGTCGAAAGAGGTATGGATCGGTGCGCAGGGCTCATACATAAAAATCAATGGCGAAGGCATTGAGAACGGCACGCCTGGAAGGATTCTCGAAAAGTGTGCATCGTGGAACAAGCCGGGGGCGGCGTCGATGCGGGTGCCGTTGTCCGACCTTCCTTACTCCGGACCGGATTCACTAAGCCAGAAACTGGCCTTCCGCTCGCATATAGATGGAGCCCCGATTGAGCAGGTTCCGTATAGCTTTTTCGTCAAGTCAGACGAGGTAGAGCCATTGAAGCTCACGAAGCAAGGAAGCAGTGATGCAAGCGGGTCCGCAAGGATCGTCGACGCAGCCAATAGCGAGGCAACAATCGCATTCTTTGGTCAGGGCGAGTGGACTGCGCTGACAGAAACGGATAACAAGCGCGAAGCCGGCGCTACTGGTGACACCAACTGCAACGTAGACGAGGAAAAAATCTGATGGAGTTTGACAACTATACCGTCGTGCTGGGCGATACGCTTGGCGGGATAGCAAAACGCCACGATACGGACGTCGATCTGATTGCGGGTATCAACGGCATCGATGACCCTAACCTTATCTATGTCGGGCAGCAACTGAAGATTCCAACCAATCTGTATCCGGATGATGAGGATTTCTATAACGAACAGTGGATCTGTTTCGTAGATCCAGTCGGTCAGCCAATCTGCAACATGAAAACCCGCGTTGAAACGGCATCTGGCACGTACACCTTCAGGACCGACGATCAAGGCTTTATTCCACCTGTGAGGACGAAGGACAGCAACGACAAGCCCCGTGTGCATGTCGAAAAGGTCGTGGGCGGCCACAAGCTGGTGGCCGTCCTTAGCGCGTCTCCCGGTTCGCACCAGCAGATCATCCGCAGTCCAAAACATAAGGTGCCAATGCCGTTGCGTCGGCATGAAGGTACGCCCGATCACGATCCGAAGGAACCAGTCCGGCTCGAACCTGGGGAGGCACAGCATAATCGGGATGAGGCCGGCAATCCTGTAATGAACGTAGGAATGGAGTGCCCGAACAAGGAAAATTTAAGCTTGGGACCAAATTATAAGTATCGTGAATATATTTTGGAGGCCGCGACGAAGAGTGGATTCAAGCCGCAAGCGATTGCTGCCGTGATAAACACGGAGTCAGCTAAAAAGAAGACTGTTGTCACGAAGACATTTAAGCTGAAAGGTAAGGTGGTGACTAAAAGCTTGTCGGCGTCCTTGGGCGAATGGGATCCGAGTTCCTCTAACCCACGCTCGACGGCGAAAGGAATGACGCAGTTTGTAGATGGTACGTGGTTGGCTGAGGCGGAGCGAGACGGGACATTTATTAACCAAAAGGCGCTAGCAAATGGTTGGGTCGCGAAGAATGCGCGCGGGAATTTTAGTGTATTGCCGCACCATAAGTCGGATGTCCTTGGACTAAGGATGGATGCGGAATGCGCCATCAAGGCGGCGGTCGATTATGGGACGAATAATTTTGAGAAACTTGCTTCGAATGGCTATAAGTTCTCTGAACTCAACGATGGCGAGCGCGCAAAAATCCTTTACCTTTGCCACCATTTGGGACCCGGGGATGCGCCTAGATATCTGGCAGCCACAATTATTGCCGATAATACATATTGGCCGGAGAAGCCCGGCCAGAAGCCTAAGGTGCATCGTTACGGTGCAAAAGCGCTTCTGGAGGCACAAGTCGGAGCTGTCGATGCGGCGAGTCGTGCCAAGGCACATGGCGGAAACTATGTAGCCGCACATCGTTATTGGTTAAGTGTATTCATTGACGACCATATCAAATTCAAAAATTTCGCATGCGATCCAAGCAAGCTCCCGGAAGTGCGCCCATTGCTTGATTTGGTTGCCGCTGTCGGTGGAAACAATCCAAAATTTTAAAACGAATATGGGAAAAATTATCTCAACCATTCTATTGAATATGTTTCTTTCAGTAGCCGGCGCATTCGCGAGTGATGCAGATATTGAAGGCTGTCGCAACATTAATACAGTAGCGGGGCCTCTGCGTGTACTGGACGCTGATGGGATGAAAAGTGATGGTTTGTATAATGAAGTAAAACTGAACGGGATCGCCTTTGATAAGCTTTATGGTTTCGCCGGCTCATGTATCAAGCACACCCTTGTTACCGGCTTGGTTGATCGCATGTTAATGTATGACTTTAATAATGGCGGCAACAGGCCTCCAACAATCTCCCTGTATGACTTTAGAGAGAAACCCGCGGTAGCTATCCCTATAGACGGACCGATGCTGATTGATGCTGTGAAGTGGGTTCCGGATGGCGTTGTGCTAAAGCTTCGCGGCGAGAAATATTATGGGTGGTATAAATTTGATGGCGAGAAATTAACTCAAACCAGATGGTCGAAGCCCCGAGACTAAATAATACTGAAAGTAAAATGATTAATCTTATTCGTTTGGCGATAGCCTTAACAATGGTGACAAGGTCACGATCGCGTCAGAAACGGTGAAGTTCGATGGCAGGAAGATTGCCCGCAAAGGTGACATCGTTCGCTGCGAAAGGCTTTCTTATCGAGCATATGTATTGGGTCGACACCTTTGACGACAATCACGGTAATTGAGGTAACGAATGCCGAGAGACAGAATTGCGGAGTTGATCGTCGCCCTTTCGATGCTGAATGTGGCGCATGCAGAAGGGCTATGTCGCTCGAGCGAGACGACCGTGTTCAACTGCGATCTGAAAGAAAATCACAAGATCGTATCAATATGCTCGTCGAAGGATCTGACAGATAAGAGCGGATTTTTGCAATATCGGTATGGTTCGCGAAACAAGGTCGAATTTGCATTCCCGAAGAGCTTGACTAACTCGCAGTCGCAGTTCGGCTACGACGAATATTCTCGCCCTGATTTGAGCACGTTCGTGGTGGGCTTCAATTACGAGAACTATCGCTACGAGATATCAGAGACCACTGAGGGTAGCGACGACGACGCCCTCACGACCCGCACGCTACTGGTGAGCTCAGGCACAACGACGCGAGGCCTGAAGCTGACGTGTCTCGATAACCAGAACACAGTCTCTGACATTTCGACGCTCGACCACGTGCTGAAGTGCGACAAGAAGCCCGCGATCATCGAGGGTGCGTGCGACTAAATTGCATAGCCGGGATAAGGAAAATTATCCTCAGATGAAGGCGGGTCAAAATTCCGAGCATCCATGGAAATCCAGCGGGGTGTGTCATGCAGATCATGTCACGCAACATTAAATCATTTGCCGTGGCCGGCCTATGCTTCATTTCTTGCACTGGAGCAGTGGCGGCTAATCCAGAGCCGTCATCAATAGAACTGAGTGATGGCCGAATTATTGCTGAATTTAACCATCATCTCACGATAATAGCCAACCATGTGATCAGTTTTCCTATGTGCGTTTCGCGGACGCAAGGGCTGAGGCCGCGAATCCTGGTCGGGTTACAACAGGTTGGGTCCACTCATCTGATCTCGTGAACCCTTTTCCGCAGGCCGCCAAACAATAAGATCGAGAGGGATCGAGAAATGATGAATCTTATCCGCATCGACGACGAGCTCAATCACGGCGGCAAGGTGACCAGCGCATCGGCCACAATGGAGTTCGACGGCAGGCCTGTGGCTCGCAAGGGCGACCGGGTGGTCTGCAGAAGGCATCCTGACGTGAGTCCAAACGTGATCGAGGAAGGCGACGAGACGATGTGCGATGCCGGTATTCCCATTGCACGTCATCTTCACCGCACCACGTGTGGCTGTCATGTGCTCTCGAGTCTGGTGTGATCCAATCGACGAGAGTGAGATCCACCGGCGCGCAGGTTGAGCCTGACGGCAAGGCAAGGTCGACGCCGGGGACAAGTCGGCGCCGCCATATCGCAGGCCCGTCCTAATGCAGACCCAGCATCGACTTGCACCCCACGCACCGTCGATTGCAGGGTACCCGCGAAAGCAGAACTGGCTCCACGCTCAATGCGATTCAATCGACCCATCGCTATGCGGATACGTAACGATGCCCCACGCGAGCGGCAGATCGCCGATCTGCTTGACCGGCTGATAACTCTTCGCATCGAGTACGTACACAGCATCGGAGCGCCCACAAGCGACCATCAGCTTCGACCCGTCCGGCGTGAAGCTGAAATGCCAGCAGCGCTGGCCAACCGGCACATCGGCGACATGTTCATAGGTGTGACCGTCGAACACCTGCACCACCTTGTCACGGGCGGCGGCCACGAACAGCCGCTCACCATTAGGACCATACGCAACGCCATAAGGCCCAAGCTTCGTGTCGACGGTCTTGACTACTTCGAACGTGTGCGCGTCGAGCACGACGAGCTTGCTGAGCGACTCGAGCGTAACCACATAGTGCTTGCCATCGGGCGACAACCGGATGCCCCGCGGCCGCCCGCCGGGCGCGAGCTTCACGGTCCGGATCGGCGCGCCGGTGCGCGCGTGGTAGACCGACACCGTATCGTCGCCTTCGTTGGTGACGAGCATCAACTGACCGTCGCGCGAGAACTCGATGCCTTCGGTTTCGTGCCCGCTCGTGACCGAACGGATCACGCGCCAGTCTTTCATGTCGATGATCGCGATTTCGGCCGGCGGCTTGTTCGCGTCGTCGTCGTCCGCGCCGGGCTTACCGCCCGCTTTCGCGTCCGGTTTGCCATCCGCCGGCTTGCCCTCCGGTTTGGCTTCCGGCGCTCCACCCGTGTCGCCAGGCTCGTACGTCACGTACGCGTAGCCGTTGCGCACCCGCACATATTCCGGGTTTTTACCGATCTTCACGCGCTTGACGACCTGGCCCGTGGCGGTGTCGATCACCGCAAGGTCGTTCGTGTTCTTGTTGGCGACCAGCAAACGCGTGCCGTCGGCATTCAGGCTCAGGCCGCGCGGGCCGTCCGCGCCGACCGGAAAGGTCTGCGCGAGCGTCATCTGATCGAGATCGATCACGCCGACGCCGGCCTTCTCGCTCGTCACGTAGGCGAGCGGCGCGGCCGCGGCATGCGCGGCGCTCGCGGCCAGCACGAACGCGCAAGTCAGCGCGAGGGAACGGCGTGGTGGTCGGGGGGAATTCCGTGTCTCCAGCATCGTTTTACTCCGTGTTGAAATCGCGGCGCCGCGATGGTTCGCGTCATGATTTCAAGGTAGCCCACCGGACGATTGTTTGACAACGCGGATCTGGCGGGAGATTTTCCCGAATTGCTGCGCGCCGGCCATCGCGGGTTCTAAAAGCAGGGGCAGCGTAGGACAATGAGCCCGGAGGTGGCGATGATGCTGCAAGTGGCCATGGTGAACTCTGGAAGTCCTACGCAGGCCGCGGCCGGCTACCGTCGCGCGGCAATCGTGCTGGGCGCCGTCATCGTCGCGCATCTGGTGCTGCTCGCCATCGCGTTGAGCGCGCGCCACACGATCATCGAACGCCCGGCCAAGCCGCGGACGATCAACGCGTTGTTGTTGAGCCCCGAACCTCCCGCGCCCGTCGTCGCACCGCCCGCGCCTGCCGCACCGCCCGCTGTCGTTGCACCGCCGCCGCCCGTCGCTCA
>ABYL01000140.1 GCA_000173575.1 Burkholderia sp. H160
CTGCGCCGGCCGCGTCGAGTGGCGAGCCGTTCTCGGTCAACCCGCCCGTCGGCGACGGCGCCGATCCGTTCCGGGTGGTGCGTGAAACCCGCCCAGCGGAAGCCGGGCGCGTCGCCTGGCTCGTGGCCGGCGTGGTGCTCGCCGCGCTGCTGATCATTGCGCTGCTCGCGCAACTCGCGTGGTGGCAACGCGAGGCCGTGATGGTCAACCTGCCGCGCTCGCAGATTCTGTATGCGCAGGCCTGCGCGTATCTCGGCTGCCAGCTGACGCCGCCGCACGACATCGAAGGATTGCTGGTCGAGCCATCCGATCTGCGGCAGATCGACGGCCCGCACAAGCTCGAACTGAAGATGCCGCTGCACAACCGGCTGAACATCGCGCTCGCCTACCCTGCAATCGAACTCACGCTGCTCGACGACCAGAACAACGTCGCCGTGCGGCGCGTGCTGTGGCCGCAGGATTACGTGCCGCCCGGCACCGTGATCGCGAACGGCCTGCCCGCGCACGCGACGCAGACGATGATCGTCCATCTCGACACCGGCACCGCGATCGCCTCCAATTTCCGCGTACAGATTTTTTATCCGTAACGCACCCTCGCGCGCCCGCTCCGAGCGGGCGCTTTATTGTCATCACTGACGCACTTTTTGGAGCACAACACATGAGTCAAGTCACGCTGGGTGGCAACCCGATCGAAGTAAGCGGCACGTTCCCGTCGGTCGGCCAGCAGGCCGCCGCGTTCTCGCTGGTTGGCAAGGACCTGAAGCCGCTGACGCTCGCCGACTTTGCCGGCAAGCGCAAGGTGCTCAACATCGTCCCGAGCCTCGACACGCCGACCTGCGCGACGTCGACCCGCAAGTTCAACGAGGCCGCCGCCAAGCTCACCAACACGGCCGTGATCGTCGTGTCGGGCGACCTGCCGTTCGCGGCGTCGCGCTTCTGCACGACCGAGGGCATCGAGAACGTGGTGACCGCATCGACGTTCCGCGGCCATGAGTTCGCGCAAGCGTACGGCGTCGACGTCACGAGCGGTCCGCTGACCGGCCTGACCGCGCGCGCAGTCGTCGTGATCGACGAGAACGACAAGGTTGTGCACGCCGAACTGGTCGGCGAAATCAAGAACGAGCCGAACTACGACGCAGCACTCGCCGCGCTGAAGTAAGCCCTCCCGCGCGCGAACGGCAGCGCCGCGCCTCGCGCGCGGCGCTGTCGCCGCGTCGCGTCTCTTCCCACCGCTTTCATACAGGAACGCTCGCCTTGGCTACGCTCATCTGCGGCTCGCTCGCGTACGACAACATCATGACCTTCGAAGGCCGCTTTCGGGAGCACATCCTGCCGGAGCAGGTCCACATCCTGAACGTGAGCTTTCTCGTGCCGACCATGCGTCGCGAGTTCGGCGGCTGCGCGGGCAACATCGCCTATGCGCTGAATCTGCTCGGCGGCGACGCGCGCATCATGGGCGCGATCGGCGCCGTCGATGCGCAGCTCTATCTGGACCGGCTCGCGACGCTCGGCCTGTCGACGGAAAACGTGCTCGTCGTGCCCGACACCTACTCCGCGCAGGCGATGATCACGACCGACCTCGAGAACAACCAGATCACCGCGTTCCATCCGGGCGCGATGATGCAGTCGCATCACAACCGTGCTGACGAAGTGAAAGGCTTGACGCTCGGCATCGTCGCGCCGGACGGCTACGACGGCATGGTTCAGCACTCCGAACAGCTTGCCGCCGCGGGCGTGCCGTTCATCTTCGATCCGGGCCAGGGTCTGCCGCTGTTCGACGGCGAGACGCTGCGGCGCATCATTGAACTTGCTACTTATGTTGCGGTCAACGATTACGAAGCCGCGCTGGTGAGCAACAAGACCGGCTGGTCGATCGAACAGATCGCCAGCAAGGTCGACGCGCTGATCATCACGCTCGGCGAGAAGGGGGCACAGATCCATCACGGCGGCGGCATCGAAGAGATTCCGGCTGTGACGGCGAAGCAGGTGCTCGATCCCACCGGCTGCGGCGACGCATTCCGCGGCGGCTTGCTCTACGGTATCGAGAAGGGCCTCGGCTGGGCCACGACCGGCCGTCTCGCCAGCCTGATGGGCGCACTGAAGATCGAGCATCAAGGCCCGCAAAACTACGCGCCCAGCCGGGCGGAAATCAACGAGCGGTTCAAGCAGGCCTTCGGATACGACCTGCCCTGATATCGCGAGATATGGGAGTTTGGGAATGAGAGCAACGAGTCGTCTCGTCGTCGCCACCTTGATCGCTGGTTCGCTGGCCATGTCGGGGTGTGCGGTCAACAGCAGTTCTCCCGACGTTTTCACCGCTTCGCAGGCGCAACGTGAACAGACGGTTCGCATGGCCACGGTCGAAAGCGTGCGTGCGGTGCGGATCAGCACGAACGAAGGTCAGCCGAGCGGCGTCGGCGCACTCGGTGGCGCGGCGCTCGGCGCGCTGGCCGGCACTGCGTTCGGCGGTGGACGTGGCCAGGTCGCGACGGGTATCGTCGGCGGCATCGGCGGTGCGGTCGCCGGCAATGCAATCGAAAACCGCGTGGCGATGCGCGACGGTATCGAAATCACCGTGCGACTCGACAACGGCGACATGCGCGCCATCACCCAAACCGCCACCGGCGAGATCTTCCGCGCCGGCGATCGCGTGAGGCTGCTGTCGAGCGGCGGCGTCACGCGCGTCACGCACTAGGCACAGTTCCCCTCTCGCACGGCCGCGCGTCGTTCAGCGCGCGGCGACGACGACTCCACACGCATGCGCCCTCACGGGTCCATGCGTGTTTTTTCTTTCAGGACGCCGGGCAAAAAAAAATCCCGCCACCGGCAGACCGGTAACGGGACATTGACCGGGTGGCGCTCGCACGAATTCGAGCACGACCCGGTCATCCGACACATCACGCGAGGTGTCGACTTACTGCTACTGCTTACGGACGGCTGCCCGTCGGGAACGGCCATGCCGCTGCCGGGTTCAGCGCGGTCTTCACCGTCGCCGCCGGTGCGGTCGAAACTGCGGGCGCAGCGGGAGCAGGCGCAGCCTTCTTGGCGACAGCCTTCTTCGCAGGGGCAGCCTTCTTCGCAGGGGCAGCGGCCGTCTTCGCAGGTGCAGCGGCCTTCTTCGCAGCAGCCTTCTTGGCAGGTGCAGCTTTCTTGGCTGCAGCCTTTTTCGCAGGCGCCGCCGCCTTCTTGGCAACGGCCTTCTTCGCTGCGACCTTCTTCGCCGGTGCTGCCTTCTTGGCTGCGGCCTTCTTCGCCGGTGCTGCCTTCTTCGCTGCGACCTTCTTGGCTGCAACCTTCTTCGCTGCGACCTTCTTCACTGCGACCTTCTTGGCGGCGACCTTCTTGGCCGGTGCGGCTTTCTTAGCCGGAGCAGCCTTCTTGGCTGCCGTCTTCTTTGCTGCGGGCTTCTTGGCCGCGGCTTTCTTTGCAGTTGCCATCATTTTCTCCTTCAGGTTTTGAGATGAGATCAGTTCAAACTACACCCTTCGTCAAAACCCGCTTCCCGCGGACGCTTCTCAGGGCGCGCGCTACGAAGCGGGCTATTCATCGGCGTACGCTGCTGCAACGCGCTTACGCTAATGAATGCGGTAAGGCGCGCCGTGCCCGAAGGCACCGCGCGCCAGATCTGGTCGGCGTCGCAAGGCGACGCCGGCAATGGCTTGATCGGGCCGCCGGCAACGACGCCAGCGGCTTTTTCCGGGGGGAAGTTTGCCCATCCCACTGAAGGGTCCGCAAAGTGCCTGTCATGTTTGTGGGCCGTCAAGGCACCGGGCACGCTCTGCATCAGGCCGTTCTGCTCCTAACCCGGGGCGCCGCGGCCACAGGCGGCGGCATCCCCATCAATGAATACATCCGCGACACGAATCCCGGCTTACTCCCAGGACAGCGCACCGCCAGTCTGATATTCGATCACTCGCGTCTCGAAGAAATTGCGTTCCTTCTTCAGGTCGATCATCTCACTCATCCACGGGAACGGGTTTTCCTCGTTCGGGTACAGCGGATCGAGACCGATCTGCTGGCAACGGCGGTTGCAGATGAAGCGCAGATAGCTCTTGAACATCGACGCGTTGAGGCCGAGCACACCGCGCGGCATCGTGTCTTCGGCGTAGCGATATTCGAGCTCGACCGCCTGCTGGAAGATCGCGCGAATTTCGGCGCGGAACTCAGCCGTCCACAGGTGCGGGTTTTCGAGTTTGATCTGGTTGATCAGGTCGATGCCGAAGTTGCAGTGCATCGACTCGTCGCGCAGGATGTACTGGTACTGCTCCGCCGCGCCGGTCATCTTGTTCTGGCGGCCGAGCGCCAGGATTTGTGTAAAGCCGACGTAGAAGAACAGGCCTTCCATCACACAGGCGAACACGATCAGCGAGCGCAGCAGCGTCTGGTCTGCTTCGAGCGTACCGGTCTTGAAGGCCGGATCGGTCAGCACGTGGATGTACGGAATCAGGAATTCGTCTTTCGCGCGGATCGACGGAACCTCGTGATACGCGTTGAAGATTTCGCCCTCGTCGAGACCGAGCGACTCGACGATGTACTGGTAAGCGTGCGTGTGGATCGCCTCTTCGAACGCCTGGCGCAGCAGGAACTGGCGGCATTCGGGCGCCGTGATGTGGCGGTAGGTGCCCAGCACGATGTTGTTGGCGGCGAGCGAGTCGGCCGTCACGAAGAAGCCGAGGTTGCGCTTGACGATGCGACGCTCGTCTTCGGTCAGGCCGTTCGGGTCTTTCCACAGGGCGATGTCGCGCGACATGTTCACTTCCTGCGGCATCCAGTGGTTGGCACAACCCGCCAGATACTTTTCCCAGGCCCACTTGTACTTGAACGGCACCAGCTGATTGACGTCAGTCTGGCCGTTGATGATGCGCTTGTCGGCGACATTGACGCGCGCTTCGGAAGCAGCCGCCGCGTTGCCGGCATGAGCGACGGGAGCGACAGCGATGTCGTTCGCGAAGACTTCTTGAGCGGAGGGAGCATGCGGAGCCGAACGCGCTCCGATTTGCGAACCCACAGCCGACCCGGCAGCGTTGCGCAACACGTTCGGTTGCGTCGCGCTCGAGGGAGTTACGGCAGTGATCTCGTCATCCCAGTTGAGCATAAATGTCACCATCAATTTAGAACGGTTTGTACCATCTTTTCACGAGCGATAAAAGAGTTCACTCACGAAAATTCCTGATTTCGATTCGCGTTGCTACGTTCATACAACACTTTGTTCGACATGCTGTGTGTGAAGCGTCGAGTGACACGCGTTGAACGCGTGTTGAACAGGTGTTGCGAGGTGCTTCGCGAACTCGAAGAGCAACGCCTCGACACTGCGTTTCGTTGCTCTATCTATATGTATTGCGCAGTGCGTTCGCGACGTCCGTTGACTGAGCGATGCATGCGGCTGTTGATCCTGATCGAGCCGCGCGCTTCGTCGGGTGTTGCCGACTGCTGTGCTGCTTCGCTGCATCGACGGGCGGTGAGACTTCGAAACTGCCCACCGCTCGTCGACCTGCTTCTACTTCATAGTCGAGGCGCGTTGCTCGCCGCCTGCGAATCGTCACCTACGACTACCTCGCGTGCAGTTAGCAAGCAACGCTCCCGCTGCTTGCCTCTGCTTACTGGCAAGCCTCGC
Organism: Burkholderia sp. H160; assembly: GCA_000173575.1. Lineage (GTDB taxonomy): Bacteria > Pseudomonadota > Gammaproteobacteria > Burkholderiales > Burkholderiaceae > Paraburkholderia. The sequence goes on from ABYL01000140.1 coordinate 5,615, forward strand.
ACTCGTCGAAGCCAGGATCGCCCGGACGCATCATGCACACCGGACCATCCGCTTCGGGCGCCGCTTCGACTGCGACCGCGGCAGTCGGTGCAGCCGCTGCCGCAGCCTGGAAGCCGCCGCCCAGACCACCCGCCGCGCCGCCGCCCACGCCGAAGCCGCCTGCCGCGCCACCTGCGCCACCCGAGCCGTCGTGACCCGAGCTCACCGCGTTCAGCGCGCCGTGCGCGACCGTCGACTTCTCGACGTGCGTCGCCGCCATCGTGCGCAGGTAGTAGGTGGTCTTCAGACCGCGCAGCCATGCGAGCTTGTAGATCTCGTCGAGCTTCTTGCCCGATGCGCCCGCCATGTAGATGTTCAGCGACTGCGCCTGGTCGATCCACTTCTGACGACGCGACGCCGACTCGACGAGCCACACCGGATCGACTTCGAACGCGGTCGCGTAGATCGCGCGCAGGTCGGCCGGGATGCGGTCGATGCGCGACAGCGTGCCGTCGAAGTACTTCAGGTCGGCGACCATCACTTCGTCCCACAGGCCGCGCGCCTTCAGGTCGCGCACCAGGTAGTCGTTGACCACCGTGAATTCGCCCGACAGGTTCGACTTCACATACAGGTTCTGATAGGTCGGCTCGATGCACGCCGACACGCCGATGATGTTCGAGATCGTCGCGGTCGGCGCGATCGCGACGCAGTTCGAGTTGCGCATGCCGTAGGTCGCGATGCGCGAGCGCAGCGCGGGCCAGTCCATCGACTCGCTCGAATCGACTTCGACATAACCCCCGCGCGCTTCGGCGAGCAGCGCCACCGAATCCTGCGGGAGGATGCCGCGATCCCACAGCGAGCCGCGATAGCTCGAGTAGCGGCCGCGCTCCTCGGCGAGCTCGGTCGACGCGTAGTACGCGTAGTAACAAACCGCTTCCATCGAGCGATCGGCGAACTCGACTGCTTCCTGCGACGCGTACGGCGTGCGCAGCATGTGCAGGCAGTCCTGGAAGCCCATGATGCCGAGGCCGACCGGACGGTGCTTGAGGTTCGAGTTACGCGCCTTGGCGACCGCGTAGTAGTTGATGTCGATCACGTTGTCGAGCATGCGCATCGCGACGCTGACCGTGCGCTTGAGCTTGTCGTGGTCGAGCGCGAGCGTGCCGTCGGCCTGCTCCTTCAGGTGCGCGACGAGGTTCACCGAGCCGAGGTTACAGACGGCGATTTCCGCGTCGCTCGTGTTCAGCGTGATTTCCGTGCACAGGTTCGACGAGTGGACGACGCCGACGTGCTGCTGCGGCGAGCGCACGTTGCACGGATCCTTGAACGTGATCCACGGATGGCCGGTTTCGAACAGCATGCCGAGCATCTTGCGCCACAGCTGCGCCGCCGGGAGTTTCTTGAACAGCTTGATCTCGCCGCGCGCGACCTTGTCTTCGTAAGCCGTGTAAGCCGCTTCGAATTCGGCGCCGAACTTGTCGTGCAGATCCGGGCAGGTGGACGGCGAGAACAGCGTCCAGTCGCCGCCTTCCATCACACGCTTCATGAACAGGTCGGGAATCCAGTTCGCCGTGTTCATGTCGTGCGTGCGACGACGGTCGTCGCCTGTGTTCTTGCGCAGCTCGAGGAATTCCTCGATGTCGAGGTGCCACGATTCGAGGTACGCGCACACCGCGCCCTTGCGCTTGCCGCCCTGGTTCACGGCGACCGCCGTGTCGTTGACGACCTTCAGGAACGGCACGACACCTTGCGACTTGCCGTTGGTGCCCTTGATGTGCGAGCCGAGCGCGCGCACGCGGGTCCAGTCGTTGCCGAGGCCACCGGCAAACTTCGACAGCAGCGCGTTTTCCTTCAGCGCTTCGTAGATGCCGTCGAGGTCGTCATCGACCGTGGTCAGGTAGCACGACGACAGCTGCGAGCGATGCGTGCCCGAGTTGAACAGCGTCGGCGTAGACGACATGAAGTCGAAGCTCGACAGGATGTTGTAGAACTCGATTGCGCGCGCTTCGCGGTCGATCTCGTTGAGCGACAGGCCCATCGCGACACGCATAAAGAATGCCTGCGGCATTTCGATGCGCACGCCGTCGTGATGCAGGAAGTAGCGGTCATACAGCGTCTGCAGACCGAGGTAGCCGAACTGCAGGTCGCGGTTCGCGTCGAGCGCGGCACCCAGACGCTTCAGGTCGAACTGCTGCAGCTTGTCGTCGAGCAAGCCGGCGCCGATGCCGCGCTTGATGAACTGCGGGAAGTACTCGGCGTAGCGCTCGCCCATTTCGGCTTGCGTAACTTCTTCTTCGAGGATCTCGCGGCGGATCGTGTGCAGCAGGATGCGTGCGGTGACCTGGCTGTAGGCCGGGTCCTTTTCGATCATCGTGCGGGCAGCGAGGATGGCCGAGTCGTAGACCTGGCTCATCGGCACGCCGTCGTACAGATTCTTCACCGTTTCCGCGACGATCGGCTCGGCGCTCACCGCGTCGCCGAGGTTCGCGCACGCGGACTCGATGATGCTGCGCAGCGCGGCCATATCGAGCGGACGCGTGATGCCGTTGTCGGTCACGTTCAGGCCCGGCGTGCTTGCGGCTTCCGCATGCTCGTCATGCGCGCGCGCCTGGTTGCGCTTCTCGCGGTACAGCACGTAAGCACGCGCGACGTTGTGTTCGCCGCCGCGCATCAGCGCGAGCTCGACCTGATCCTGAATGTCTTCGATATGGAACGTGCCGCCGTTCGGGCGGCTGCGCACCAGCGCGCGCACCACGTTCTGCGTGAGTTGCTCGACCAGTTCGCGCACGCGCGCCGACGCCGCGCCCTGACCACCGTTCACGGCGAGGAACGCCTTCGTCACGGCGATCGCGATCTTCGACGGCTCGAACGACACCACGCTGCCGTTGCGGCGGATCACCTTGTAGTCGGCGTAGCTCGCTTGCGGCGCGAGACCCTGTGCGCCTTGAGACTGGCCAAACGCCTGGCCAGTCGGTGAGCCCTCGTACCGGGTCGTCACGTTGTCGGTGGTTTGCATTTGCAAAGCTCCTGCTCTTGGAAATGGCGGCGAGTGCCGCGGATTAAATCGAACGCCGCGCCACCGCGTGCGCGAGCGATGAGGTGCAGGAAGGCCGGCTACGCCGGCTGGCGGGATGCAACGGCGAGGAAGCCTGATTCGAATTGACGTCGGTCTTCATCGGGTCGGTCGCGATCACTGGCTGGTCCTTTCCTGAATGCTTCTGGATGCGGTCGGAGATCCCCCTACCGGCCCCGCCCCAGGAAATTTTTTTCGCTGCCTGGAATGCTTGCGGCGCCGTGCTCGGGGAGCGGGGCGCCGCAAACTTATCCACTTTTATTCACTTGGTTATGCACATGGTTATGCACAGCGCAACACAATATATAGTGCATAAGTCAGCTTTCGGCACCAAGTATAGTGGAGATTCGAGACAGGTCAAACGGTTTTATTTGCTGCGCGAGTCTTGACTTTTGGCTTTCGCGGCGCGCATAAGCTTCCCGGAGAAGCAGGCTGCGCCTTGTTCTCCGAAAATCACGCAAGGTTGTGCGAAGGGGGATTACTGCGTTTTGGAAAACTTGAGATAGGGGAAATACCGACCGTCGAGTGACGTGTCGCGTTGCAGTCGCGGCCACTCGAAATGTGGACCGGGATCGGTCTTGCGACCGGGTGCGATGTCGGCGTGACCGGCGAGCGCGACGACCGGATAGCGCGCCTTCAGTGCGCTCACGAGCGCGGCGAGCGTGCGGTATTGCGCATCTTCAAAGACGGTGGTGTCGCTGCCTTCTAGCTCGATGCCGATCGAGAAATCATTGCAGCGCTCGCGGCCGAAAAAATTCGACTGCCCCGCGTGCCACGCGCGCTCGTTGCACGACACGAACTGCTCGAGTGCGCCGTCGCGATGAATCACGAAATGCGCGGACACGCGCACGCCGCGCAGATGCGTGTCGTAGTACGGGTGAGCGTCGCAGTCGAGCGTGTTCTGGAACAGCTCGGCAATCGCGGTGCCGCCGAACTCGTTCGGTGGCAGGCTGATGTTGTGAACGACGATCAGCGTCGGCAACGCGCCTTGCGGCCGCGCTTCGAAATTCGGCGAGGGGAGCTTGCGTGCGGCGGGAACCCAACCGTCGGCATCGACGGTGTACGCACCGCTCATCGCGCGTCGCGGCCGGCCGGACGCGCGCTGTGGCGCTGCGCGTGCGCGGCGCAGCAAAACGTCTGCCCCGCAACGCTGACCGAGTCGCTCTGCGGCGCATGCACGCCGCACTCGACGCAGCGAATCATCGGCTCGGCAAGCTGCGGCTGTCCATCCGAGGCACGCGCGCCGCCATTCGCGGCGCCGGCGCCATGAGCGCCACGGGCACCGGTGCGCTGCGCGTCGTGGCGGCGTAGCGCCTTCACGAGCCATTGACCGACGATGAACAGCAGAATCAGCAAAAAGATTTGTCGCATGGGGTCACGCTCACACTACGGGTCGGTGCAACAGCACCTCGAAAACAAAACGGCTGCCGACGTACGCGAGCAATAGCGCGACGAACGAGGCCAGCACCCAGCGCAATGCCGCACGGCCGCGCCAGCCGGACACCTTGCGCGCGGTCAGCAGCGCGCCGAACATCACCCAGGAAAGAATCGCGAACACGGTCTTGTGATCGAGCCGCAACGCACGGTCGATCAGTTGCTCGCTGAACAGGATGCCCGACACGAGCGTCAGCGTGAGCAGCACGAAGCCGGCGCCGATCAGGCGGAACAGCAGCTTTTCGAGCGTGAGCAGCGGCGGCAGCGTGTCGAGCCAGCTCGACCACCAGCCATTGCCCGCAGCCGCCGCGTGCCGCTGCGCGAGACCGCCGCGCATCGAATGCAGACGCCGCTCGACCGCCAGCATCAGCACCGCGTGCAGCGCCGCGATCGCGAACAGGCCGTACGCGATATTCGCGATCAGGAAGTGCAGCTTGAACATCGGCGCGGCTGCATACGGCAGCACGCGCACGCCGCCGAACGCGAGCGGCAGCAGCGACGCGACGCACGCGAGCGGCAACACCAGCAGCCGCAAGCCGTCGAGCGGGAAAAAGAAACTCTCGATCCAGTAAATGCCGGCGCCGAGCCAGAACATCGCCGACAGCGCGAATGCGAAGCCGAACACCATCGCGTTCTGCGGGAAGATCGTGGTATGCAGCAGCACACCGTGCGCAAGCAGTGCGACAGACATCAGCACGCGGCCCGGCGCGCTCATGCTGGTGGCCACCAAAGCGCCCGCGCTCGCGGCATGATCGGGCAGCGGCGGCACGCTCTCGAGCAGCGGGCGCACGGCCGCGTGCCGATGCGAGCGCCAGCCGGCCACGGCGAGGCCGCCGTAGAGAAGCGCGGTGAGGGCATACAGTACAATATCCATATTCGAAGTTTACACTAGGGCCCTACTCCGCGACGTCTTGCGCTTCGTGCGCTGCGCGGGCCCCACCGTTCATCGCTCCCCATGCTCGACAATCTGACTCAACGGATGGCGCGCGTCGTCAAGACGCTGCGCGGCGAAGCCCGGCTCACCGAGGCGAACACCCAGGAAATGCTGCGCGAGGTGCGTCTCGCACTGCTCGAGGCCGACGTGGCGCTGCCCGTCGTGCGCGAGTTCATCGCCAAGGTCAAGGAGAAGGCGCTCGGCGAAGAAGTGATCGCCAGCCTGTCGCCGGGTCAGGCGCTCGTCGGCGTCGTGCAGCGCGAGCTGACTGCGGTGATCGGCGGTGATTACGAAGGCAAGGCCTCCGAACTCAATCTCGCCGTCACGCCGCCCGCGATCATCCTGATGGCGGGTCTGCAGGGCGCCGGCAAGACGACCACGGTCGGCAAGCTCGCGAAACTGCTGCGCGAGAAGTACAAGAAGAAGGTGCTGACGGTTTCGTGCGACGTCTATCGTCCCGCCGCTATCGCGCAGTTGAAAACGGTGACGGAGCAGGTCGGCGCGGACTTCTTCCCGTCCGAGCCGAACCAGAAGCCGGTCGACATCGCACGCGCCGCGGTCGACTGGGCCAAACGTCATTACCATGACGTGCTGCTCGTCGATACGGCCGGCCGCCTCGGTATCGACGAAGTGATGATGCAGGAAATCGCCGCGCTGCACGCCGAGCTGAAGCCCGCGGAAACGCTGTTCGTCGTCGACGCGATGCTGGGCCAGGACGCGGTCAACACCGCGAAAGCGTTCAGCGACGCGCTGCCGCTCACCGGCGTCGTGCTCACCAAGCTCGACGGTGATTCGCGCGGTGGCGCGGCGCTGTCGGTGCGTCACGTGACGGGCAAGCCGGTCAAGTTCGTGGGTGTCGCAGAAAAGCTCGACGGCCTCGAAGTGTTCCACCCGGACCGCATGGCGAGCCGGATTCTCGGCATGGGCGACATTCTCGCGCTCGTCGAGGAAGCGCAGCGCGGCGTCGACGTGCAGGCCGCGCAGAAGCTCGCCGACAAGGTCAAGAAAGGCGGCGACTTCGACCTCAATGATTTCCGCGCGCAGCTCACGCAAATGAAAGGCATGGGCGGCCTGTCGTCGCTGATGGACAAGCTGCCCGCGCAGTTCCAGCAAGCCGCGGCCGGTGCCGACATGAGCCAGGCCGAGAAGCAGATGCGCCGCATGGAAGGCATCATCAACTCGATGACGCCGGCCGAGCGCGCCAAGCCCGAACTGATCAAGGCGACCCGCAAGCGCCGCATCGCCGCGGGCGCGGGCGTCCAGGTGCAGGAAGTCAACCGCATGCTGAACCAGTACGAACAGATGCGCACGATGATGAAGAAGTTGAAGGGCGGCAACCTGCAGAAGATGATGCGCGGCATGAAGGGCATGATGCCCGGCATGCGCTAAGCTTGATGGGGACGGTGCGCGCTTGCGCCGATGCGCGGCTGACTTCGGCATCGTGCAGGTTTATTCTGTAACGCATCGCGTCGTCCCTCGCAGGAACGTCCCTCGGGATGTTCCCACCCACACTATGTATACAGTTATCGTCCGTCAGACGTCATGAACCGCGAAGAAGCCCTCCATATTTTTCAACACTCTGAAGAGATCGTTTCGGCCTCGGACGTCACTGCGTCGATCGCTCGCATGGCGGCCGCCATCCGCGACGAGATGAGCGAGGACTTTCCGCTCGTGCTGTCGGTGATGGGCGGCGCCGCGGTGTTCACTGGCATGCTGTTGCCGCACCTCGATTTCCCGCTCGAGTTCGACTATATCCACCTGACGCGCTACCGCAACACGACCAAGGGCAGCAACGAGATGCAATGGCGCGTCGCGCCGGCCGAGTCGGTGAAGGATCGCGTGGTGCTCGTGCTCGACGACATCCTCGACGAAGGCGAGACGATGGCCGCGATCCGAGACCGCATCCTCGCGATGGGCGCGAAGCGATTTTTGTCCGCGGTGCTGTGCGAGAAGATCATTCCGAAGGCCAAGCCGCTGCGCCCCGATTACTGCGGCTTCGAAGTGCCGGACCGCTATGTGTTCGGCTGCGGGATGGACGCGAAGGGGTACTGGCGCAACCTGCCGACGATTCGGGCGTTGACCGAGGGGGCGTGAACGGCGCATCCGCATACCGGCGAAAAAAAAAGCAGCCTGAACGGCTGCTTTTTTTATCGCTGCGACGGCGGCAATTTGCACACCGACTCCCGCTTCACAGCTTGTGCACGAAAGAGCGAATGCCGCCGAGGATCATTTCGACTGAAATTGCCACGAGTACGAGTCCCATCAGCCGTTCGAACGCCGTCATCACCCGCTCGCCGAGCCATGCCTGAATACGCTCGGCGAGCATCAGCACGATCGCGCAGATCATCATCGTGACGCTCAGCGCACCGATCCACTCGTACATCTTGCCCGGCGCCTGCGACGTCAGCAACATGACCGTCGCCAACGCCGACGGACCCGCCAGCGCCGGAATCGCGAGCGGCACGATCAACGGCTCGCCGCCGCGCGCATCGCCGCCGAACGGACCGTCCGGATGCGGAAACACCATGCGCAGCGCGATCAGAAACAGCACGATGCCGCCGCCAATCCGCAACGACTGGTCACTGAGGCTCATCATGCGCAGAAAGCCCTGCCCGAGCACCATGAACACCAGCAGGATCGCAAACGCGATCGCGACCTCGCGCAGGATCACGACCGTGCGGCGCTCTGGCACCACACCCCGCAGACAACTGATGAAGATCGGGATGTTGCCGAGCGGATCGGTGATCAGGATCAGCAGCACGGTCGCGGACAGGAAGGTGTACTCCACTGCCCGCTCCGCTTAGTTCGCGAGTGCCGCGCGCACTTTGTCGATCACGGTCTGCGCTGCGTCCTCGACCGGCAGCAGCGTCGCTTCGGTGTCGCGACGACCCTGGTACTCGATCTTGCCGTCCTTGAGACCGCGGTCGCCGATCACCAGTCGATGCGGCACGCCGATCAGTTCCCAGTCGGCAAACATCACGCCCGGACGCTCGCCGCGATCGTCGAGGATCACGTCGATGCCGGCCGCGACGAGTTCCGCGTACAGTTTGTCGGCCTGCTCACGCACCGCGTCGCTGCGGTCGTAGCCCATCGGGCACAGCACGACTTCGAACGGCGCGATCGACTCTGGCCAGATGATGCCCTTCTCGTCGAAATTCTGTTCGATCGCCGCGCCGAGAATACGCGTGATGCCGATGCCGTAGCAGCCCATTTCCATCGGCCGCGGCTTGCCGGTTTCGTCGAGGCAGGTCGCATTCATCGCTTCGGAGTACTTGGTGCCGAGCTGGAACACGTGGCCCACTTCGATGCCGCGGCAGATGTCGAGCACGCCCTTGCCGTCCGGCGACGGATCGCCCTTCTTCACGTTGCGGATGTCGGCGACGACCGGCTCGGGCAGGTCGCGGCCCCAGTTCACACCGGTGGTGTGATAGTCGACCTCGTTCGAGCCGACCACGAAGTCGCTCATGTTCGCGACCGTGCTGTCCGCGATCACCTTGACCGGCTTTTTCGTGTTGATCGGACCCAGGTAGCCCGGCGGCGTGCCGAACGTCTCGATGATCTCGGCTTCGGTCGCCATGCGGAAGTCCGCGAGACCGGGCAGCTTGCCGACCTTGATCTCGTTCAGATCGTGGTCGCCGCGCAGCATCAGCAGCCAGATGGTCGGCTCGGCGCCTTCGTTTTCGGTGGCGAGAATGACCGACTTGATCGTGCGCTCGAGCGGAATGTTCAGCAATTCGGCGACGGCCTCGCACTTCGCCTTGCCCGGCGTGGCGGTCTTCTTCATGTCCTCGGCGGGCGCGGCGCGTTGCGCGATCAGCGGCAAGGCGTCGGCGGCCTCGACGTTCGCGGCGAAATCGGAAGTCGGGCAATAGGCGATCGCGTCTTCGCCGATGTCCGCGATCACGTGGAATTCATGCGAGCCGCTGCCGCCGATCGAGCCGTTGTCCGCCGCCACCGCGCGGAACTCGAGACCGAGGCGCGTAAAGATGCGCACGTACGCGTCGTACATCTTGCGATACGACTCGCGCAGACCCTCCGCGTCCTTGTCGAACGAGTACGAGTCTTTCATGATGAATTCGCGGCCGCGCATCACGCCGAAACGCGGACGGATCTCGTCGCGGAACTTGGTCTGGATCTGATAGAAGTTGACCGGAAGCTGGCGATAGCTCTTGATCTGGTTGCGCGCGATGTCGGTGACGACTTCCTCGTGCGTCGGGCCCATCACGAAGTCGGCCTGCTTGCGGTCCTTGAAGCGCAGCAGCTCGGGACCGTACTTTTCCCAGCGGCCCGATTCCTGCCACAGCTCGGCCGGCTGGACGGCCGGCATCAGCAGTTCGATCCCGCCCGCCCGGTTCATTTCTTCCCGCACGATCGCTTCCACCTTGCGGATCGAACGCAGGCCGACCGGCAGGTAGTTATAGATGCCGCCCGCGACGCGACGGATCATGCCCGCGCGCACCATGAGCTTGTGGCTGATGATTTCGGCGTCGGCGGGCGCTTCTTTGAGGGTGCCGATAAAGAAACGGGAAGCTTTCATTCAAGGTGTCCAAAAGCGGCGGCTTCCGGTGGGACCGCCAGAAAAGGTGAAAACATGGGGGAAATCGGCACAGATCCGCGGCGCAGCCGGCACGGTTCATCCGATCGGCGGCGCGCAGCCCCTGCGCGGCGCCGAAACCGCCGCGCAAAGCCTCTCTCACAAGGGATTGGGCACGGAAAACCGACAGGCTACCGCAAACACGGGCCTATTGCGGCGAAACGCTCCATTCTTATGCGATTCGGTGCGTAGGGTCCGTTATCTGTTTATAATCAAAGCAATTTTAAAGGATTCGAAGGTGGTTGTATGCTGGATCGTGAAGGCTTTCGCCCGAACGTCGGCATCATCCTCTTGAACGCGCACAACGAGGTGTTTTGGGGCAAGCGGCTCCGTGAACATTCCTGGCAGTTTCCGCAAGGGGGCATCAAATATGGTGAGACCCCTGTGCAAGCGATGTATCGGGAGTTACACGAAGAGACCGGGCTGCTTCCTGAGCACGTCAAGGTGATCGGTCGCACACGCGACTGGTTGCGTTACGAGGTGCCTGACAAGTTCATCAAGCGCGAGGTACGCGGTCACTACCGCGGCCAGAAACAAATCTGGTTTTTGCTCCGGATGGTAGGACGCGACTGCGACATCTGTTTGCGCGCCACCGACCACCCTGAGTTCGATGCGTGGCGTTGGAACGAGTACTGGGTACCGCTCGACTGTGTGATCGAGTTCAAGCGGGATGTGTATCAGTTGGCGCTGACGGAGTTGTCCCGTTTCATGCGCCGGCCTGCGCCGCGTGCGGAAAAACCTGGCGGGCATCATGGGTCGCGTTATCCCCGGATAGCGTCATCGATGCAAAGCCCGCCGGATTCCACGGTAAGCACGGTGGTTACTACCGTCACAACCGTGAGTTCGGTCAGCGTCGAAACGTCGACGCGCGTGCTGGTCGTGCCGGATTGCGGTTCCGGCTCACTGGATGCGAATATGCGTGCGGAGCACGAGCGCGAAACGGCCGAGGCCGACGAGGCCGTCGCCCCGTTGGTCCGACGAGGCATGAGCGATTAACCATTCCAGGCGGCGGCTCACGCCGCCTCTCTCTGGCGCGGCCTTCGGGCCGCGTCCGTCTTTCGAGGGAATCATATTGAAAGCATTTGCACTCGCCGTGGCATGCGTCGCCACCGGCGCCCTGCTGGCAGGCTGTTCGAGCGCCGGCAAACCGACCAACAAAGACGACAGCGCGTTCGTCTATCTGCTTGATCGCAAGAGCAACTGGGTTGAAAACAAGGTCGACACGCTGCCGCCGCTGCCCACCGATGCGAACCTGCTGGCGTTCGAGGTCTCCGGTAATACGCCGCTGCAGTTCGCAATCGACCCGAAGTCGGTCAGCGTCGGGGACGACGGGGTCGTGCGTTACACGGTGGTCGTCACGAGCCCGGGCGGTGCGCGCAACGTCAATTACGAAGGCATTCGCTGCGACACGTATGAATGGCGCCAGTACGCGGGCCTGAACGCCGATCACGACGGGTGGGACACGACGGTCGCCAACCAGTTTTCGCGCATCGAAAACGGCGCGCTGAACGCGTACCAGGCCGCGCTGTATCAGGACTATATGTGTGCGAACAAGATTCCGACCGGCAGCGCCCAGCGCATCGTCGAGAACATCCGCTACAAGCGCACGCAGACGTCGCAG
>ABYL01000139.1 GCA_000173575.1 Burkholderia sp. H160
CCGCCGTGCTGGCGAGCGGGTGATGGCGCTGCTGCGTCGTCTGTATGGGCGACTGCGGTTGAAGGTCAACGAGACCAAAAGCGCGGTGGCCAGTGTATTCGGTCGCAAGTTTCTGGGCCACAGCCTGTGGGTAGCGTCCGGCGGTGTCATTAAGCGCAAGGTGGCGGCCAAACCGCTGCTGGCGTTCAAACACCGCATTCGTTAACTTACCCGGCGTTCAGGCGGGCGCAGTATGACGGACGTGGTGGAGCGATTGCGGCCTTATGTGCAGGGCTGGACGGCGTACTTCCGGTTGGCGCAAACCCCCCGGGTCTGGTCGGATCTGGACCAGTGGATGCGTCACCGGTTGCGTGTCATCCAGCTTAAACAATGGTGCCGCGGACCGACCATCTACCGGGAACTCCGTGCGCTGGGAGCTCCGACCGCTGTGGCGCGACAGGTGGCGGCGAACCGCCGTCGCTGGTGGCGTAATAGCGACAAGCCCTGAATAGCGTGCTGACCCTCGCATACTTCGATCAGCTGGGTGTACCCCGACTCTCATAACCTCAACTCCCCGAACCGCCCGGTGCGGACCCGCATGCCGGGTGGTGTGGCAGGGGTGCAGCCTTAGGCTGCCCCCTATGCCGATTCAGCAGCAGATTCTTCATCGACGACGACGCGAGCGGGCAGTGGCCAAATGCCGCGCGGCGCTCTGCGGGCCGACAGGGCCAGGTGATACGATATCGGGATCGAAATCCCGCGTCACCGGAGCTTTGTGTGAGTGTGAATGTGACCTTGATGTTGACGACGGTGCCGGATGCGGCCGTCGCTCAAAAGCTCACCGCCGACGCGCTCGCCGCGCGCCTTTGTGCGTGCGTCACGCAGCTGGGCGCCGCGCAGTCGAGCTATCAGTGGCAGGGCGCAATCGAAACAGCGCAGGAAATCCAACTGCTGTTCAAGACCAGTGCTGCTCGCGCGCTCGAGCTCGAGCAATTCATTCAGGCGCATCATCCCTACGACACGCCAGAAATCCTCTCCTGGCAAGCGACGGCCTCCGCCGCGTATGGCCAATGGATCACTGCTGAAACCCAACGTCCTCTTCATGTTTAACGGTCTCGACCGGCGCGCGCGCGCGGCACTGCGCACCGCATTCTTTCTCCTCGGCTGCGTGATCCTCGCGCAATTCGGCACGCTTGCGCGCGCCGCGGACGACTTCCTCGACCCGGCCGTCGCGTTCAGATTCAGCGCGACGGAGCAGCCCGGCGAAGTCGTCGTGACGTACAAGATTGCGGACGGCTACTACATGTACCGCGAGCGCTTCGCATTTGCGACCCGCAACGGCACGGCGACGCTTGGCGAGCCGCAACTCCCCGCGGGTCACGTGAAGTTCGATCAGACCTTCAACAAGAATGTCGAGACCTACCGCAACGAATTGACGATCCGCATTCCGGTCAAGCAGCCCGCCGGACCATTCGATCTCGCGGTGACGTCGCAGGGTTGCGCCGACGCCGGCATCTGCTATCCGCCGATGGAACGCGTGTACCACGTAAGCGGTGAGGCGCTGCAACCGGCCGGCAGCGCGGCAGCTGCCCCAACCGCGCAACAATCCGCCTCCACCGACGACGAACCCTGGTACGAACGCGCGACCAGCGCCGACTACGCGCAGTCGCTGCTGCAGCGTGGTGGCTTCTTCGCAATCGTCGGGCTTTTTTTCGTCGCGGGCGCGATTCTGAGCCTACTCCCGTGCTCGTATCCGATGATCCCGATCCTGTCGGCGATCATCATCGGTGAGGGCGCGCGCGTGACGCGTGGGCGTGGATTCGCGCTGTCGCTCGCGTATGTGATCGGGATGGCGCTCGTGTACACGGTGCTGGGTGTGGCGGCGGCGCTCGTCGGGCAGAGTCTGGGCGCGTGGCTGCAAAATCCGTGGGTGCTCGGCGCATTCGGTGGGCTTCTGACGATATTCGCGCTCTTGCTGATTGCCGGTGTGGATATCGAACTGTCGCCGCGCTGGCGCGATCGCATGTCGAACGCGTCAGCGGGACGCTCGGGCGGCAAATTTACCGCGGTCGCCGTGATGGGCGCGCTGTCGGCGTTGGTGGTCGGCGCCTGCATGACTGCGCCGCTTTTTGCAGTCCTCGCGTTCATCGCGCATACGGGCAATGCGGTGCTCGGCGGTGCGGCGCTGTTCTCGATGGGCATTGGACTCGGTGTGCCGCTGCTGATCATCGGCCTTGGCGCGGGCACGCTGCTGCCGCGTGCGGGCAAGTGGATGGACAGCGTAAAAGTGTTCTTTGGTGTCGTGCTGCTCGCCGCGGCGCTGTGGATCGTCTGGCCGGTGCTCGGCGGGGCGGCGTTGATGCTGTTGAGCGCGCTCTGGCTGCTGATCGCCGCGGTTGCGCTCGGCCTGTTTTCAAAGTCGGCTGCAGGCGGCTCGATTTGGCGCCGGCTCGGCCGGGCGGTCGGCGTCGTGATGGCGGTTTGGGCTGCCGCGCTTCTAGTGGGCCTCGCGGCGGGATCGTCGGATCCACTGCGGCCGTTGGCGGTGCTCGCGGAGCGCGCCGGCAATCACGCGAGCGTCGCGAATGGTGGCTCGAGCTCGGCCGCAACGGTGTCACAAAGCGATCTGACGTTCGCCCCCGTACGTTCGTCGGATCAGCTCGATCAGGCCGTCAAAACCGCCGCTCAGCCGGCCATGCTCGATTTTTACGCGGACTGGTGTGTGAGCTGCAGGGAAATGGAGAAATTCACGTTCAGCGACCCGCGCGTTCAGGCGAAGCTGAAGCAGATGAATCTGCTGCGCGCCGACGTCACCGCGAACAATACCGATGACCAGGCGCTGCTCAAACGCTTCAACCTGTTCGGCCCGCCGGGAATTATTTTCTTCGATCAGGGCGGCAAGGAAGTCTTGCGAGTGGTCGGCTACGAATCGGCGGATAAATTCCTGCGTACGCTGGATCGGGCGAGGGCGTCGGGCGTGTAATCGAACGCTGTCGGGTGTTGCGAGATCGCGGCGGCGAAAACGACCGGCATAAAAAAACGGAGGCGGAACCCTGAGGTTCTCCTCCGTTTTTTGTTTCAACAGGCGCGCGCTAAACCGCGCACCGGCTCACTTCTGCGAACGCAGAATCCGCGCGGCATCGAGCGCGAAATACGTCAGCACGCCATCCGCGCCGGCACGCTTGAACGCGAGCAGCGATTCCATCATGACCTTGTCGTGATCGAGCCAGCCGTTCTGCGCGGCGGCTTTCAGCATCGCGTATTCGCCGCTCACCTGGTACACGTACGTCGGGAACTGGAACTCGTCCTTCACGCGACGCACTATGTCCAGATACGGCATGCCAGGCTTGACCATCACCATGTCCGCGCCTTCGTTGATGTCGGCCTGCACTTCGCGCAGCGCCTCATTCGAATTAGCCGGGTCCATCTGGTAGGTCATCTTGTTGCTCTTGCCGAGGTTCGTCGCGGAACCGACGGCGTCGCGGAACGGGCCGTAGAACGCTGAAGCGTACTTCGCTGCGTATGCCATGATCCGCGTGTGAATGTGGTCCTCGCTCTCGAGCATTTCGCGGATCGCGCCGATGCGGCCGTCCATCATGTCCGACGGCGCCACGATGTCGACGCCGGCTTCCGCCTGTGCGCGCGCCTGTTCGACGAGGATCTCGACGGTTTCGTCGTTGATCACGTAGCCGGTCTCGTCGAGCACGCCGTCCTGGCCGTGGCTCGTGTACGGATCGAGCGCGACGTCGGTGAGCACGCCGAGCTCCGGGAAATTCTTCTTCAGCTCACGCACCGCGCGCGGAATCAGGCCCGCCGGGTTGGCGGCCTCGCGCCCTTCAGGGGTTTTCAGCGAGGGCTCGATCGCGGGGAACAGCGACAAAACTGGCACGCCCAGCTCGACGCATTGCTCGGCGACGCCCATCAGCAGATCGACCGACACGCGCTCGACGCCCGGCATCGACGGGACGGCCTGCCGCACGTTGGTGCCTTCGACGATGAATACGGGGTAAATCAGGTCGTTGGTGGTGAGGATATTTTCCCGCATCATGCGACGCGAGAAGTCGTCACGGCGCATGCGGCGGGGACGGTGGTGCGGGTAGAAGCTCATATCGAATCGAAGATCGTGGATGGGGGAGTGGACAAATAACACCCGGCTCCGCTCCCGGAAACTTTTCGAGACAATGGTATATCATACCGATCGAGCAAGGCGCTTGGCGCTGACCTCCCCGCTTCTCCTCCCTGAGCGGGTGCCTGTCGTTTTTCGATTAGGCTGTTTGACCCGCCGTTCTAGCGGCGGGTTTTTTTATGTGCGGCCACAAACGTGCTTTGATGCGTGCTTTACCGGCACTTCACGCGCGCGGCAGGATTCCCGCACCGATAGACGCTCACCCAGCGGCCGACGGTTCGCCTGTGTCGCCCGCCGCGTCCGGGATCAACCAGCTCTCGATCAGCTCGTGCGCCTCGTCGAGCCCCGTCCGTTTGAGCGCCGAAAACAGCTGCGCGGTCAGCTCACCGCGATAGCCAGCGGCGCGATATTCGGCCAGTCCCTTCTGCGCGGTGCGCAACGCGTTCGTGCTTTCCTGACGCGTCAATTTGTCGCATTTGGTGAGCAGCGTATGGATCGGCTTGCCGGTCGGCGCGAACCACTCGATCATCCGTCGGTCGAGTTCCGTCAGCGGGCGGCGCGAATCCATCATCAGGATCATGCCGCGCAGTTGCGAGCGCGATTGCAGATACGTGGACAGCAGCGCTTCCCAGTGCGCCTTCGCCGCGCCCGGCACCTCCGCATAACCGTATCCCGGCAGGTCGACCAGATAGGCGGTCGGCTCATCTGCCTTGCCGACCGAAAAATAATTGATGTGCTGCGTGCGGCCAGGGGTCTTACTCGCGAACGCAAGTCGCTTCTGATTGCAGAGCACGTTGATCGCGGTCGACTTGCCCGCGTTCGAGCGTCCCGCGAAAGCGATCTCGGGCTGCGCGTTGGCCGGCAGGTCACGCAGATGATTGACGGTGGTGAAGAAGCGGGATTCGTGGAGCAGGAAGGGCATGGTGGAAGCCAGATTGGAGACGCCGCGGAGCCCGCAACGGGAGCGGGGTCAAGCCCGACTGGCGTCTAAGCGGTTAGCGAGTTATTGTACAATACGACGGTTTACTGAAAACCTTAGGGAGGCCGCCCCACGTGCCTTGGCGGCTCCCTGCGGTCATTCGGTCGCCGTCGTCGTACTTTGCAGAACCTCTAAAATCCCACAAGACGAGACAGGGTGTGCGAATGAATCGACTGAGCAAGACTCTGATGGTGCTTCATGTAGCGGCAGGTCTTTCAGGTTTGGCAATTCAGGCACGAGCAGCAGATCCGGCAAAGCCGGACATCAATCGGGGGCAGGCAATCGCGGTGCAGGTATGCGCGTCATGTCATGGAGCAGACGGCAACAGTGCCGGCGGCGCATATCCGAAGCTGGCGGGCCAGCATCCTGAGTATCTCGTCAAGCAGCTCAGAGATTTCAAGATCCAACCGGGCGCCAAACAGCCTGCGCGCAACAATGCGATCATGGCGGGCATGGCCGCCGCGCTTTCCGATCAGGACATGATCAACGTCGCGGCTTATTTCTCGACGCAGACGCCGAAGCCAGGCTATGCGCATAACAAGAACACCGTCGCGCTGGGTCAACAGATCTATCGCGGTGGGATTGCCGATCGCGGCGTACCGGCCTGCGCGAGTTGCCACGGGCCCGCGGGGCAGGGCATTCCGATCCAGTTTCCGCGCCTGTCAGGACAATGGGCCGAGTATTCGGTGACGCAGTTGAGCGCGTTCACGCAAGGTCCAGGCGCTCGCAATAACAACGACGCGATGCATGCGATAGCATCACGTCTGTCGGACAACGAAATCAAAGCGGTTGCCGACTACATCGCGGGCCTGCATTAAGCGGTTCGCACGCGCGAATCCAACCGGCCCGACGAGGCTGGTGAAAAACAAGAAAAGGGTGAGGGTGTCGTGGTTCCGACAGCCCTTCACCCTTTTTTGCTGTTCAGTCGGAGTTTGAATGAGCGTCACCACGTCGGGTCTGCAGTCGAAGTCGGGCAATCGCGTCATGCGCAGCACCGTCGAGCTCGTGAGCTCGATGCGTTTCGCCATTGCGCTGCTCGTGATTCTGTCGATCGCCAGCATCATTGGGACCGTCCTCACGCAGGACGATCCGTATCCCAACTATGTCAACCAGTTCGGTCCGTTCTGGGCCGATATCTTCCGCGCGCTGAGCCTTTACACGGTGTACAGCTCGTCGTGGTTCATGCTGATCCTCGGCTTCCTGATGGTGTCGGTATCGCTGTGCGTGATCCGCAATGCGCCGAAGATGCTCGCGGACGCGAAGAGCTGGAAGGACAAGGTTCGCGAAGGCAGCCTGCGCGCGTTCCATCACAAGGGTGAGTTCGCGGTTCACGGCACGCGCGCGCAGACCGCGGCGGTGCTCGCCAGACTGTCGGCGAAGCTCGGCTACAAGTTCGTCACGCGCGAGTCGGAGGGCGCAACGCTGATCGCCGCGAAGCGCGGCGCGCTGACGAAGTTCGGCTATATCTCCGCGCACCTCGCGATCGTCGTGATCTGCCTCGGCGGCCTGCTCGACAGCAATCTGCCGATCAAGCTGCAAATGTGGCTGTTCGACAAGTCGCCGATCCGCTCGAACACGGTCATCAACGACATCCCAACCGAGCATCGTCTGTCGCAGTCGAACCCGACGTTCCGCGGTTATGCCTGGGTGCCGGAAGGGCAGCATGTGTCGACGGCGATCCTGAACCAGCCGGACGGCTCGCTGATTCAGGACCTGCCGTTTTCGATCGAACTCCACAAGTTCATCGTCGATTACTACTCGACCGGCATGCCGAAGCTGTTCGCGAGCGACATCGTCGTGATCGATCACAAGACCGGCGCGCGCGTGCCGGCGCGCGTCGAGGTCAACAAGCCGTTCGAATACGACGGCGTGTCGATCTATCAATCGAGCTTCCAGGACGGCGGCTCGCAGATGCAGATGACCGCCTACCCGATGACCGGGCCGAGCGCGAAGCCCGCGCCGTTCGGTGGCACGATCGGCGGCAGCGCGCCGTTGAGCGCGGCCACGGCCCTCGCCAACGGTCAGACCGTCGAATTCACAGATTTCCGCGCGATCAACGTCGAAAACATCTCGAACGGCAATGGCCAGAACGACGCGCGCGGCGTCGCCGCGCAACACTCGCTGAAGGAGGCGCTCGACGAACGCCTCGGCTCGGGCGCGAAGAGCGCGAAGCCGCTCGATCTGCACAACGTCGGCCCGTCGGTGCAGTACAAGATTCGCGACAAAGACGGCCAGGCGCGCGAGTACAACAATTACATGCTGCCGGTCGATGTGAACGGCGAGAAGATGTTCCTCGCCGGCATGCGCGTGAATCCCGACGACCCGTTCCGCTACCTGCGGATTCCCGCCGACAGCGGCGGTACGCTCAAGGAATGGATGAACCTGCGCGCCACGCTCGAAGACCCGAACCAGCGCGCCATCGCCGCTCATCAGTTCGCGCAGCGCTCGGTGCCGGGCTCGAATGCGGAGTTGAAGCAGCACCTGGAGGAAAGTGCCTTGCGAGTGCTGACCCTTTTTGCGGGCGCTGAAGGCGGCATGAAGATGCCGAATGGCGAAACGCTCGGCGGCTTCCAGGGAATCGCCAGTTTCATCGACCGTTCAGTGCCGAAAGGCGAGCAGGAAAAGGCCGCCGGCCTGCTGCTGCGGATGCTCGAGGGCGTGACGTGGGATCTGTGGCAGCTGTCGCGCCAGCAGCTCGGCGAGCCGGCCGCGCCGGCCGACGCCGACGCGATCCGCTTCGTCCAGAGTTCGCTCAATGCAATATCCGACAGCTTTTTGTATGGATCGCCGGTCTATTTGCAGCTTGACTCATTCAAGCAGGTGCAAGCTTCGGTATTTCAGTTGACGCGCGCACCGGGTAAAAAAGTCGTGTATCTTGGCAGCTTGCTTCTCGTATTGGGCATCTTTTCGATGTTCTACGTCCGGGAGCGGCGCCTGTGGTTCTGGCTCAAGGATACCGACCACGGCACGAGCGTCGTGATGGCAATGTCGAGCGCGCGCAAGACGCTAGACTTCGAGAAGGAGTTCGTCCAGACGCGCGACGCCGTGAGCGCCGCACTGGGCACAAGGCTCATCGAAGCAGCCGATGTCACTCCGGCCGCTCAGGCTGCCGCATCGACGGCAAGCTCACAGGATTCGACCCGGTAAGATCATGGACTTGACTCAGGTTTCCTCCTCTTCTTCGTCTGCTTCGCGCGCAGAGAATGCGTTTGCGAACAGCACGCCCGAACTCCCGCTCTACGACGAGCGGCCGTTCCTGAAGCGTCTCGGTATCGTCGACTGGCTGTTCGCGCTCGCGCTCGTCGGGGGCGCCGGGTTCGCGCTGTCGCGCTATTACCCGTTCATGAACTACTACGACAAACTGGTGCTGGTGTGCTCGGTACCCGTTTTCGTGGTGCTCGGCTGGCGCTGGAAGCCGGTGCGTCCTCTGATGGTGGGGATCGCCGCGTTGTCGCTGCTCGCGATCCAGATCTACAACGGCGATCTGAGCCGCGCCGACAGCGCGTTTTTCCTCAAGTATTTCCTGTCGAGCCAGTCCGCGATCCTGTGGATGAGCGCGCTGTTCGTGTTCGCGACCGTGTTTTACTGGATCGCGCTGCTGTCGCGCTCGCCGACCGGCGCCGCGATCGGCTCGAAGATGACGTGGGCAGCGGTGCTGATGGGCTTCGTCGGCATGATGGTGCGCTGGTATGAGTCGTACCTGATCGGCGCGGACGTCGGCCATATTCCGATTTCGAACCTGTATGAAGTGTTCGTGCTGTTCAGCCTGATCACCGCGCTGTTCTATCTGTACTACGAGCAGCACTACAACACGCGCGCGCTCGGCGCGTTCGTGCTGCTCGTGATCAGCGCGGCCGTCGGCTTCCTGATGTGGTACTCGGTCGCGCGCGACGCACAGCAGATCCAGCCGCTCGTGCCGGCGCTGCAAAGCTGGTGGATGAAGATTCACGTGCCGGCGAACTTCATCGGCTATGGCAGCTTCGCGCTGTCGGCGATGGTCAGCGTCGCGTATCTGTCGAAGGAACGCGGCGTGCTGGCCGACCGCCTGCCGTCGCTCGACGTGCTGGACGACGTGATGTACAAGTCGATCGCGGTCGGCTTCGCGTTCTTCACGATCGCGACGATTCTCGGCGCGCTGTGGGCCGCCGAAGCGTGGGGCGGCTACTGGAGCTGGGACCCGAAGGAGACGTGGGCGCTGATCGTCTGGCTGAACTACGCGGCCTGGCTGCACATGCGTCTGATGAAGGGCCTGCGCGGCGCGATCGCCGCATGGTGGGCGCTGACCGGCTTGCTGGTCACGACCTTCGCGTTCCTCGGCGTGAATATGTTCCTGTCGGGCTTGCATAGCTACGGCAAGCTGTAAGATCCGCCGCGCTGAACCGACTAAGAACCGCCGTGTGCTTTGCACCGGCGGTTTTTTTATGATCGATGGAATATCGATTGCATCCCGGTGTTTGCTAATTAAGTACCACGGGATGACAGACGCCCCCAAACGGGCGATCATCAATATGGCTTTGCGACGCGCGCGACGCGGCGGGCCGCCAAGGAGCAGCACGATGTGGATCAAGCGAAACGACAGAATTCAACTGGCCGGCGATGACATCGCGCGTAGCGAAATCACGCCGCGCCACGTGTTCGAGAACCGCCGACGCATCCTGCAGGCGGCAGGCGCGGTGGCGCTCGGCAGCCTGATCGGCGTGAGCGGCGAGGCGCTCGCGACGTACTCGTCGCCCGATCCGAAGGCGCAGAAGCTCGCGACGAAAACCAACACCAGGTTCGTCTCGCTCGACAAGATCACGCCGTACAAGGACATCACCACCTACAACAATTTCTACGAGTTCGGCACCGGCAAATCCGACCCCTCGCAGAACGCGGGCACGTTGCGGCCGCATCCGTGGAAGGTGAGCGTCGAAGGCGAGATCAAGAATCCGAAGGTGTACGACATCGACGACCTGCTGAAGCTCGCGCCGCTCGAGGAACGCGTGTACCGGCATCGCTGCGTCGAAGGTTGGTCGATCGTGGTTCCGTGGATCGGCGTCTCGCTGTCGGAACTGATCAAACGCGTCGAGCCGACCGGCAATGCGAAGTACGTGCAGTTCATCACGCTTGCCGATCCGTCGCAGATGCCGGGCCTCTCGGCACCGATACTCGACTGGCCCTATTCCGAAGGCCTGCGCATGGACGAAGCGATGCATCCGCTGACCCTGCTGACGATGGGCCTCTACGGCCAGGTGCTGCCGAATCAGAACGGCGCGCCGGTGCGTGTCGTGGTGCCGTGGAAGTACGGCTTCAAGAGCGCGAAGTCGCTCGTGAAAATCCGCTTCGTCGAGAAGCAGCCGCCGACGAGCTGGAATACGTACGCATCGAACGAATATGGGTTCTATTCGAACGTGAATCCGAATGTCGATCATCCGCGCTGGAGTCAGGCCACCGAGCGACGCATCGGCGAAGACGGCTTTTTCACGCCGAAGCGCAAGACGCTGATGTTCAACGGTTATGGCGATCTGGTCGCGTCGCTCTATCAGGGCATGGACCTGAAGAAGAACTTCTAGGGCGAGCGCGATGGCTTCCGATACGCAAACTGTCACCCGGAACGAGCTCGCGGCGCGGCGGGTCGCGTCGACACCGGCGTCAGCGGCGAAGCCGCGTCCCGCGGGCGGCGCGCGCTGGGTCGTACCGGCAAAAGTCGTGGTCTTCATCGCGGCGCTGTACCCGCTTGCGCGCCTCGTGCTGTTCGGCATGACCGACCGGCTCGGCGCGAACCCGATCGAATTCATCACGCGCTCGACGGGCCTGTGGACGCTCGTGTTCCTGTGCATCACGCTCGCGGTGACGCCGCTGCGCCGTCTGACCGGCGTCGCCGCGTTCGTGCGTTTCCGGCGCATGCTCGGGCTCTACGCGTTCTTCTATGCGACGTTGCATTTCACCACGTACCTGTGGTTCGACAAGTGGTTCGATGTCGCGGAGATCGTGAAGGACATCGGCAAGCGGCCATTCATCACGGTGGGCTTCGCCGCGTTCGTGCTGCTGATAGCGCTTGCGGTCACGTCGCCGCGCGCGATGGTGCGCAAGCTAGGGCGTCGCTGGCAGACGCTGCATCGCGCGATCTACGTGATCGGCACGCTCGCGATTCTGCATTTCTGGTGGATGAAGGCGGGCAAGCACGATCTGCTGCTGCCGAAGATCTATGGTGCGGTGATGTTCGCGTTGCTGGGGTGGCGATTGGTGGTGTGGATACGTGAGCGGAGTATGGGAACGCGCCGACGGTGATGGCTGCAAAGAAAAAATGGCGATGCCACCGAGGCATCGCCATTTTCGTTGTTGCGCTCGACCGTTGAGTCTGTGGTCGGTCTCGACGTTTACGCCGGCAGAATCGTTTCACCCGCAAACAGTTGCTCGACCTCTTCGCGCGCGCGAACCACGTGCGCCTGTGTACCATCCACCATGACCTCGGCGGCGCGCGCACGCGTGTTGTAGTTCGAGCTCATCACGAAGCCGTACGCGCCGGCCGAACGGATCGCGAGCAGATCACCGGGTTCGACCGCGAGCAGCCGTTCGCGGCCGAGCCAGTCGCCGCTTTCGCAGACCGGGCCAACCACGTCGTACACGTGCGCAGGGACGTCGCGTTTCACGACCGGCTCGATGGCGTGATACGCGTCGTACATCGCGGGACGTGCGAGATCGTTCATTGCCGCGTCGACGATAGCGAAGTTCTTGTCCTCGCCCGGTTTCAGAAACTCGAGACGCGTGAGCAGCACGCCCGCATTGCCGACCAGCGAGCGGCCCGGCTCGAAATAGACTTCGCGGTGAGCGTGGCCGCGCGCTTCGATACGATCGAGCACCGTGCGCACGAACTCGCCGATTTCCGGCGGCGTTTCGTCGTCGTAGGTGATGCCAAGACCGCCGCCGACGTCGATATGGCGAATCGTTACGCCGTCCTGCTCGATCTGCTCGACGAGCTCCAGCACCTTGTCGATCGCGTCGAGATAGGGTGCAACTTCGGTGATCTGCGAGCCGATATGGCAGTCGATGCCGACCACCTCGAGATTCGCCATCGCCGCGGCCGCCTGGTAGGTGGCGCGAGCATCATCGAACGCGACGCCGAACTTGTTCGACTTCAGGCCGGTGGAAATGTACGGATGCGTTTTCGCGTCAACGTCGGGATTCACGCGCAGCGACACCGGCGCCTTCTTGCCCATCTCGCCCGCCACCGCGTTGAGGCGGTCGAGCTCGGGAATCGATTCGACGTTGAAGCATTTGACGCCGGCCGCGAGCGCGTCGCGCATTTCGCTTGCCTGCTTGCCGACGCCCGAAAACACGGTGTTTTCCGCTTTGCCGCCGGCGGCGAGCACGCGCGCAAGCTCGCCGCCCGACACGATGTCGAAGCCCGCGCCGAGACGCGCGAACACGTTCAGCACCGCGAGATTGCTGTTGGCCTTGACGGCCACGTGTGCGCTCGCGCGACGCCCGGCGCAAGCACCCGCATAGGCGTTCCACGCTGCGGTGAGTGCGGCGCGCGAATAGACGTACAGCGGCGTGCCGAACTGCTCGGCGAGGGAAACAGCGGACACGCCTTCGGCGTGCAATACGCCGTCGACGTAGTCAAATGCGGGTCGAGTCATGCGAGAGTCTTATTGAACGGACGGGACAGCAGAGGCAGGCAGCGGCACTACGGGAGCCGATGCGGCCGAAGCGGGCGGCGTCGTGAGTTGGTCTTCGGGGGCAAGCGTGAGCGGCGTGCCCGAGGTGTCCGGAATCGAACCCGTGTCGGCGCCGCTGCCGTTAGCCGGTTGAGTTTGATCGGTCGACGGTGTTTGCGTGCGGTGAGCCGGCGGGGCAGGCAACGGCGGTACGGTCGGCAGATAGAGCGAGCCGCGTTGGCCGCAGCCGGTGAGCGCACAACCTGCGAGAATGGCTAAAACCGCTACAATCGCGCGGCCGGGCGCTGCCGCGCGCATCCGAGTTACGACTCGCATGACTGTCCCTGAATGAATAATCGATGGAGTTTAGCATGTCCGATAGTGATTACCTGACCCGTGCGGAAGCCGTGCTGGCCGCCATCGAGAGCGCGCTCGACGACATCGACGCCGACATCGAGCTCGAGCGCAGCGGCAACGTTCTGACGCTCGAATTCGAGAACCGCACGAAGATCATCGTCAACCTTCAGCCGCCGATGAGTGAGATCTGGATCGCGGCGAAGGCCGGCGGTTTCCACTTCCGCTTTGTGGATGGTGAATGGCGCGACACGCGCAGCGGTTCGGAGTTTTTCGCAGCGCTGTCGCAGTACGCGACGCAGCAGGCTGGGGAGCCGGTACAGATCACCGCGCAATAAGCGCGAAGCTCGAAGCGCTCTCAAAACAGAACCGCCGCGCATCGAACGCGGCGGTTTTTCTTTTCTGGCGGGACATCGACACGGCCTTAGTGCCCGCGGAACAGATTCATGATGTCCTGCTTTTCCTGCTCGCCGACTTGCTCCGGCGCGGCGGCTGCGGCGCTCGCCTCGGCATCGAGCGTCGCCTGACTGACGCCGACCGTCGCGATGAAACCGTGCCCTGGCGTGAAGCCGTCGAAATATAGCTCCGAGCCGATTTCGGTGACATCGTCGGGGCGCGCCATCTTGTACTCGGGTACGCCCTTCAGCGCGCGTCCCATGTAGTCGATCCATACCGGCAGCGCGAGGCCGCCGCCGGTTTCCTTGTCGCCGAGGCTGCGCGGGTTGTCGTAGCCGATCCACGCGATCGCGGTGAGCGTGTGCTGATAGCCGGCGAACCACGCATCGCGCGAATCGTTGGTCGTGCCGGTCTTGCCGGCGAGATCGGTGCGCTTGAGCACGTTGCTCTTCGCGCCGGTGCCGTGCTGCGCGACGCTTTGCAGCAGACTGTTCATCACGTACGCGTTGCGCGGCTGAATCGCATACGGCGCGCTTTGCCCGGCCACGAGCGGCTGCGCGTGCGCGACGACGATGCCGCGCTGATCAGTGACCTCGGCGATCAGATAAGGATTGATCCGGTAGCCGCCGTTCGCGAACACCGAGAACGCGCCCGCCATCTGCAGCGGTGTCACGAGGCCCGCGCCGAGCGCCATCGGCAGATAGGCGGGGTGGCGGTCCGCGTCGAAGCCGAAGTGCGTGATGTATTGCTGCGCGTACTTCGGGCCGATCTGGTTGAGGATGCGGATCGACACGAGGTTCTTCGACTTCTGCAGCGCGGTGCGCATCGTCATCGGACCGTCGAAGCCGCCGCCGTAGTTTTTCGGCTCCCACGCCTGGCCGCCGGTTTCGGCGGCGCTGAAAAAGAGCGGCGCGTCGTTGATGATCGTGGCCGGTCCGAGCCCCTTTTCGAGCGACGCCGAATAGATGAACGGCTTGAAGCTCGAGCCCGGCTGACGCCAAGCCTGCGTCACGTGATTGAACTTGTTCTTGTTGAAGTCGAAGCCGCCGACCAGCGAACGGATCGCGCCGTCCTGCGGCACCACCGAGATGAACGCGCCTTCCACCTGCGGCAATTGCGTGATCGACCAGTCGCCGTCGTCATTCTTCACGAGTCGCACGATTGCGCCGGACCGGATGCGCTGACCTGGCTGCGCGCGCGGGCCGAGCGCGAATTGGGCATAGCGCAGGCCGTCGCCCTCAATCGTCGCGACATTGCCGTCGATAAACGTCGCCTGCACCTGCTTCGGGCTCGCCGCCGTGACGACGGCCGCTATGATTTCGCCGTTGTCGGGATGCTCGAGCAGCGCGTCGTCGATGGCCTGCTCGCGCTCGTCGGCGTCTACCGGCAAATCGATGAACGCCTCCGGGCCGCGATAGCCGTGGCGGCGCTCGTAGTCCATCAGGCCTTTGCGCACCGCGCGATAGGCGACGTCCTGATCGGCCGAATCGATCGTGGTGACGACGTTGAGGCCGCGCGTATAGGCTTCTTCGCGATACTGCGCGTACATCATCTGCCGCACCATTTCCGCGACGTATTCAGCGTGCACGCTGTACTCCTTGCCCATGCCCTTCACGATGAGCGGCTGCCGGCTCGCCTTGTCGTACTGCTCCTGGGTGATGTAGTGCAACTCGTACATGCGCTGCAGGATGTACTCCTGGCGCACCTTCGCACGCTTCGGATTGACGACCGGGTTATACGCCGACGGCGCCTTCGGCAGACCGGCGAGCATCGCCGATTCGGCCAGTGTCAGGTCCTTCAGATCCTTGCCGAAGTACACACGTGCCGCGCTCGCGAAACCGTACGCGCGCTGACCGAGATAGATCTGATTCATGTACACCTCGAGAATCTGATCCTTGCTCAGCTTCGACTCGATCTTGTAAGCGAGCAGCATCTCGTAGATCTTGCGCGTATAGGTCTTCTCGCTGGAGAGAAAGAAGTTGCGCGCGACCTGCATCGTGATCGTGCTCGCGCCTTGCGTTGCGTGGCCGTTGGTCAGCGCGACGAAGCCGGCCCGCGCGATGCCGGTCAGATCGACGCCACCGTGCTCATAGAAACGCGCGTCCTCGATCGCGAGGATCGCTTTCTTCAGGCTGTCGGGCACGTCCTGGATGTGCACGATGTCGCGCCGTTCCTCGCCAAATTCGCCGATCAGCACGTGGTCGGCCGTGTAGATGCGCAGCGGCACCTTGGGCTGGTATTCGGTCAAGGCGTCGAGCGACGGCAGATTCGGCGTCGCGACGACGAGCGCATAGCCGAGCACCAGCGCCACGCACACGATGCCCGCCACGATCAACCCGAAAAAGCCGAGGATGAGCTTCAGCCACAACGGGCGTTTGCGCTTTTTCGGCGCGGGCGGAGGGGAAGGAGGAGACGTGACTTGCATAGGAGTACCGGAAAAACAGTCCCGCGATTATAGCCGCCTGACTTTGTTGCTTTCGACTTGCTTACGGGTGGCGTGCGATCGAAGTGCGTCAGGCGCAAGGCGCAAGACGAGCACAGGGCAGGCGCGGGAATGACTTCGCTGTAGTCCCCACTGTAGTCGCTTTGATGTCGCTCGGGGCGGCTTCGCATGCGCGTTACCCATTCGGCCGAATGTCGTTAGGACGTCCGTCTGCCGACAATGATCACTCGTTACTCGCGTTCGAATGGTTCGTCGCGTGAGTCAGAGGGAGGGCGTGATGGCCTATAAAAATTCGTGGCTTCAGGCAGTGCGGGAAGGCCGGCGGCGTTTCGCCGCCGGCATCGACGTCGGTTCGCAAAACGTGCGTCTGGTTGTGTTGAGTCAGCGCTCGCGCGCATGGGGCGAGCTGCACCTCGAGTATATGAGCAAGGTGCCGCTCGCGGCCGGCGCAATGGCGGGCACCGAGATCGTCGACCGGCAGGCCGTCGCTCGCGCGTTGCGCGATGCGTTCGCCGATTTGCCGCGCGTGTGCGCGGCGCACGCGCTGCGTTGCGCGATGGCTGTGCCCGCGTCGGCCACGCTGACGACGACGGTGCCGCTCGCGCGGCTCGCCGCGCAAAGCGACTGTGCGGAGGAGGACGGCGGCGTTGCGCTCGCCGGACTCGCGCCGGCGGTGATGAGCGAGGCGGAGCGCATCGCCGGGCTCGAGCGTCACGCGCTCGCGGTCGACTGGTACGTCGACGAGATACCGTCGCCGGTGCGCTCGGTGAGGATCGCCGCGACTGCGCGGCAGCATCTCGAAGCGCGCATCGAATGCGCAGCGACCGCGGGCATTTCGCTCTGCGCGATCGATGGCGAGCCGCACGCGGCATTGCGCGCGATGCGCTACGCGGCGAGCCGCGAGCTCGACCCGAACGAGCCGTACGCGGCAGTGTGGGTCGGCACCGACGGCGTGTACGGCTGGCGCGTCGTCGAGGGCGACAACGCCAACACGATGCGTTATCCCGCGCCCGAGCATGCCGATCTCGCCGACGCGTTGCGCGACCTCGTGCATGGCGAGGATGTCGACTGCGCGCTGATCGGCGGTGAAATCGCTCTGCTCGACGGCGTCGGCTTTTCGCTCGCCGATGTCGGCGACGTGCTCGGCTGCTCGGTGCTGCCGTTCGAATGCGCGCAGCTTGGCAGCCACGCACGGCCGCTCGACGATGCGTTGCTGCACGAGCCGGCCGGCGCGGTCGCTTTTGGGCTCGCGTTGCGCGGGATGCTGGAATGATCCGCGCTCCGTCGTTTTCGTCCGCCGTGGCCGCGGGTTCCGATCGGCGTGATCCGCGCGCCGCTGGGCCGTGGCTTGGCGGCTTCAATCTGCTGCCGTACCGCCAACGCAATGCGCAACTCGCGCGGCGCCGCTGTATGCGCGACTGGGCTGTAGCGGCTTGCGTCGGCGCCGCGGGCGTGTTGCTGCT
>ABYL01000138.1 GCA_000173575.1 Burkholderia sp. H160
ACGGCCAGAAGCAGCGCCTGGAAATCGGCATGCTGCTGATGCAGCAACCGGCGCTGCTGCTGCTCGACGAACCCGCGGCCGGCATGACCGACGACGAAACGATGCAACTGGCGAAGTTGCTCAATCACCTGCGTGGCACCTGCTCGATGATGGTCGTCGAGCACGACATGGAGTTCGTCGCGGCGCTCGCGGGCGACACGGGCAAGGTGACGGTGATGGCCGAAGGACGCGTGCTCGCGCACGGCACGCTCGACGATGTGAAGCGCGATGAGACGGTGATCGAGTCGTATCTTGGCCGCTGATTGCTGTTGCACGCAGCAGCGCATCGTCAACCCGACAGGATGACTGAACAATGCTCGAAGTAGACCGACTGAACCAATACTACGGCGGCAGCCATATTCTGCGCGACGTGAAGCTGACCGTGCCCGACGGCAAGCTGACGGTGCTGCTCGGGCGCAACGGCGTCGGCAAGACCACGCTATTGCGCTGCCTGATGGGCGTCGTGCCCGCGAAAAGCGGTGCAATCGCGTGGCGTGGCGCACCGCTGATGAAGCTGCCGACCTATGCGCGCGTCGCCCAGGGGCTCGCCTACGTGCCGCAGGGCCGCGATATTTTCCCGCGGCTGACTGTCGAGGAAAATCTGCTGGTGGGCGCCGCGAGCAGAAAGGCGCCGAAGAAAATCCCCGAGCGCATCTACGAACTGTTCCCAGTGCTTAAGGACATGCGCAACCGGCGCGGCGGCGATCTGTCCGGCGGTCAGCAGCAACAGCTCGCGATCGGCCGCGCGCTGATGAGCGAGCCGCAACTGCTGATTCTCGACGAGCCGACCGAGGGCATCCAGCCGTCGATCATTCAGGACATCGGCCGCACGCTGCGGCAACTGGTCGAGGAAATGGGCATGACCGTACTGCTCGTCGAGCAGTATTACGACTTCGCGAAAGCGATCGCCGATCGCTACTGGGTGATGAGCCGCGGCGAAATCATCGCGGGTGGCGAAGGAGCGAACATGGACGCGGATGGTGTAAGGGGATTGATTGCTGTGTAAGCTCGCTCAAGTTATCCGCCGCGCAACCGTTACACAGGCTAGGCAGCGCCGCAACGGTTCGATCAGGTGGAGATCATGGACGACAACAAGCAGGTCAGACGCGAGTTCTACAGGAACTCAGCCTCCTATTGCAGGGTGATGAACGTCGTGTCGGCGGTCACCTTTGGTTCGTTCGACGTGGACAGCGGCGGTACGGTCGGCATGCTGTCGGTGCGCTGGGAAAAGCTCGGCAACGAACTCGCGCCCCAGTTGCACGCGTACTACGACAGCTGGCACGTGCTTGCGTCGTTCCCCGACGTGCTCGCGAGAATGGGCGAAATGACCGGTCCGTCGTGTTCGCCGGAAGCCTTCTGTCAGCTATTGCTCGACTGCGGATTCATCAATCGCGCGGAACGCGGTGTGGACGATCACGCCGAGCCGACGCCCGTACGCTAGCCACTACCACGACAACCAGGGTTGTCGACCCAACATCAATCGAGAATGGAGAAAAAAAGCATGTCCGTGACGGTTCACGTCGAATATCAGTACTGCCAACATGGCAAGAGAACGGTCCTGACAGGCAGCGAATCGTTGACCGTCCAGGAGAACTCTCCCCGCGCAGTCGTGGCGTTGCTGCGGCTGCTGCATCCGCAGTGGGAAGGCATCAAGGTGCTGTCGGTGACTGAGGCTTCGCCTGAAGGTACGGCGTCGTAGTCGATCTCGCGCAGGTTGCGGGCTTCGGCACGCGTGCTATCCTCGCTCGTCCACGCCGATCCCCCAACCATCCGCATGTCGCTCCACGAAAACCACGCCACGCTCGCTACCGCGCACACGTCGTGGCGCGCGCGTCTCGAACTCGGATTCGTCGGCGACGACGGGCGCACGACGCTCGCGCACCGGCTCCACGAGGGACCGCTGCGCGTGCAACGGCCGCTGTATCCGGAAGGCCCGGCGATCTGCCATGCGGTGATAGTGCATCCGCCGGGCGGTGTCGCGGGTGGCGATCAGCTCGACATCGACATCGCGCTCGCCGCGCACACCCACGCGGTGCTGACGACGCCGGGCGCGACCAAGTGGTACAAGTCGAACGGCCGCGCGACGCGGCAGCGCATCGCGCTGCAGGTCGGCGAGCATGCGAAGCTCGACTGGCTGCCGCAGAACAACATCGTGTTCGATCACGCCAATGCGCAACTCGATTTTTCCCTGACGCTCGCCGACGGCGCGAGCGCAATCGGCTGGGACGCGACGCAGCTCGGACGGCAGGCGGCCGGCGAACGCTGGTCGGCGGGTAGCTTGCGCACGCAGTCGAGAATCGTCGGCGCAAATGGCGAGCTGCTGTGGTTCGAACGCGCGAACCTCGCCGCCGACGATCCGCTGCGCGACGCGCCGCAGGGGCTCGCCGGCTTTCCGGCCTACGGCACGCTGTGGGCCGTGGGCGCCGCGTGCGACGACGCGCTCGCCGAATCGCTGAGCGCGCAGTTGCCGTTCGACGATACGTTGCGCGCGGCCGCGTCGTGCGTGACGAACGGGGTGCTGCTCGTGCGCGCGGTGTCGCGCTCGATGGAAACGCTGCAGCACGCGCTTACGCGCTGCTGGCTGCAATTGCGGCCGGTCGTGCATGGCGTCGCGGCGGTGCCGTTGCGGATCTGGTCGACCTGAGCGCGCCATCGTCCCTTTCGTCCTGATCACACGCTTCACGCACCACGACGGCGCATGCGCAGGCCCCAATGATGTGCGCGAGCCAGCGCAGCGTGCCGACAAGCCACACCGCGTCGCGATGGCACACAGCTTGCATCGGATTCGCCACTTCGCGGCCGGCCACGAACAAGCCGGCGACAACCCGACACCAACGACACCACCACCACCGCTCACGCCCCATGAACCGCACGCTCCCCCGCCCCGCGCGCCGCGCCTTGCTGGCCGCATTGCTCGCCCTGCCCATCGTCGCCGACCTCGCGTTTCATGCGGGCGTCGCTCACGCCGACACGCTCGACAACATCACGAAGGCCGGCGTGCTGAAGGTCGCCGTGCCCGAGGACTATCCGCCGTTCGGCTCGGTCGGCCCCGACATGAAGCCACAAGGCTATGACATCGACACGGCCACGCTGCTTGCTAAAGCCATGAGCGTGAAGCTCGAACTCGTGCCGGTCAACAGCGCGAACCGCATTCCGTATCTGCAGACCGGCAAGGTCGACCTCGTGATCTCGTCGCTCGGCAAAACGCCTGAGCGCGAGAAGGTCATCGACTTCTCGACCGCCTACGCACCGTACTACCAGGGCGTGTTCGGTCCGGCCGACATCAAGGTGAGCGGTCCGGCCGATCTCACCGGCAAGACCGTCGGCGCGACGCGCGGGGCGCTCGAGGAAATCGGCCTCACGCAGATGGCGCCGAACGCGACGATCAAACGCTTCGAGGACAACAACGCGACGATCGCCGCGTTCCTGTCCGGCCAGGTGCAGCTGATCGCGGCCGGCAACATCGTCGCGGCCGCGATTCTCGCGAAGAATCCGCCGCGCCGTCCGGAGCCGAAGTTCGTGATCAAGAACTCGCCCTGCTTCGTCGGCATGAACAAGAACGAGCCGCGCCTGCAACAGAAGGTCGATGCCGCGATCGCGCAGGCAAAGCAGGACGGCACGCTCGGCGCGATGTCGAAGAAGTGGTTCGGCGCGCCGCTGCCTGCCGATCTGTAATCCTGCAAGCGCGGTTGTAAGCGCGCCGTTAGCCGGGCTTGATACCGTGACCGGCTGATGGCGCGACGACCACGCCGCCACGACACATCAACGCCGAGACCCACACCCGATGAAGCTGACACCTCGCGAGAAGGACAAGCTGCTGATCTTCACCGCCGCCCTGCTCGCCGAACGGCGCCGCGCGCGCGGCCTCAAGCTGAATTATCCGGAGGCGGTCGCCTTCATCACCGCCGCGCTGATGGAAGCCGCGCGCGACGGCAAGAGCGTCGCCGAGGTCATGCACTACGGCACCACGCTGCTCACGCGCGCCGACGTGATGGAGGGCGTGCCCGAGATGATCCCCGACATCCAGGTCGAAGCGACGTTCCCCGATGGAACGAAGCTCGTCACCGTCCATCATCCGATTCCCTGAACTCATCACCGTCAAGGCAGGCTCCATGATTCCCGGCGAACTCCTCATCGACGACGGTGAGCACGAACTGAACGCGGGTCGCGCGACGCTCACGGTGGTCGTGTCGAATACCGGCGACCGTCCCGTGCAGATCGGCTCGCACTACCATTTCTATGAAGTGAATGACGCGCTGTCGTTCGATCGCGAGGCGGCGCGCGGCTTTCGCCTGAACATTGCGGCGGGCACCGCGGTGCGTTTCGAGCCCGGCCAGGAGCGCACGGTCGAACTCGTCGCGCTGGCGGGCGAGCGCGTCGTCTACGGCTTCAACGGCAAGGTGATGGGCAAGCTGTAATGCGACGCCCGCGCCCTGGCGTTTCGAGCGCCTTGCTCCGCCCTGTAGCTCATTCCGGACCCACACCATGACATTACGCATTGGCCGCCGCGCGTACGCGGAGATGTTCGGCCCCACCACCGGCGACCGCGTGCGTCTCGCCGACACCGAGCTTCTGATCGAGATCGAACGCGACTTCACGACCTACGGCGAAGAGGTCAAGTTCGGCGGCGGCAAGGTGATTCGCGACGGCATGGGCCAGTCGCAGCGCGTGCATGCCGAGGTCGTCGATACCGTCGTCACGAACGCGGTGATCCTCGATCACTGGGGCATCGTGAAAGCCGACATCGGCATCAAGGACGGCCGCATCGCCGCGATCGGCAAGGCCGGCAATCCCGACATCCAGCCGAACGTGACGATCGCGATTGGCGCGGCCACCGAAGTCATCGCGGGCGAAGGGCTGATCGTGACCGCGGGCGGCATCGATACGCACATCCACTTCATCAGCCCGCAGCAGATCGAGGAAGCGCTCGCGAGCGGCGTGACGACGATGCTCGGCGGTGGCACCGGTCCCGCGACCGGCACGAATGCGACGACCTGCACGCCGGGGCCGTGGCATCTCGAACGCATGTTGCAAGCCGCCGATGGTTATCCGATGAACCTCGGCTTTCTCGGCAAAGGTAACGTGAGCCAGCCGGCACCGCTCACCGAGCAGATCGCCGCGGGCGCGATCGGCCTGAAGCTGCACGAGGACTGGGGCACGACGCCCGCGGCGATCGACAACTGTCTTTCCGTCGCCGACGATACCGATACGCAGGTCGCGATCCACACCGATACGCTCAACGAAGCGGGCTTCGTCGAAGCGACGGTGGCCGCGTTCAAGGGCCGTACGATCCACACGTATCACACCGAAGGCGCGGGCGGCGGACATGCACCGGACATCATCAAGGTGTGCGGCGAAGCGAACGTGCTGCCGTCATCGACGAATCCGACGCGGCCCTATACGGTCAACACGCTCGACGAGCATCTCGACATGCTGATGGTGTGCCATCACCTCGATCCGTCGATTGCCGAAGACATCGCATTCGCCGAATCGCGGATTCGCCGCGAGACGATCGCGGCCGAGGACATCCTGCACGATCTCGGCGCGCTGTCGATGCTGTCTTCGGATTCTCAGGCGATGGGACGCGTCGGCGAAGTCATCATCCGCACGTGGCAGACCGCGCACAAGATGAAGGTGCAACGCGGCGCGCTTCCCGAGGACAACGCGCGTCACGACAATTTCCGCGCGAAACGCTATGTCGCGAAGTACACGATCAATCCGGCGATCACGCACGGGATCGCGCATGAAGTCGGGTCGATCGAACCGGGCAAGTGGGCCGATCTCGTGTTCTGGGAGCCGGCGTTTTTCGGCATCAAGCCGTCACTGATCCTGAAGGGCGGCATGATCGCGATGGCGCAGATGGGCGATCCGAACGCCTCGATTCCGACGCCGCAGCCCGTGCACTATCGCGAGATGTTCGCGACGCGCGGCGGCGCGTTGGGCCGCACGTCGCTGACTTTTGTGTCGCAGATGGCCGCCGACGCGAACGTCGCCGAACGCTATGGTTTGGAGAAGCGTATCGTCGCGGTAAGGAACTGCCGCAACGTGACGAAGGCCGACATGGTTCACAACGCGTGGCGCCCGAACATCAGCGTCGATCCGGAAACTTACCAGGTCATCGCCGACGGCCAGTTGCTGACCTGCGACCCGGCCACCGTGCTGCCGATGGCACAACGCTATTTCCTGTTCTGATCATGCGAACACTGAATAAACTCCTCGCGCCGCATCTGAAGATTGCGCCCGTGCTCGTCAAGCGCGCGCCGACGTTGACGCTCGCGTTCGATGAACGTCGCAAGAGCCGTCTCGCCGCGACGCTCGATAACGGCGAGGAAGTCGCATTGCTGTTGCCGCGCGGCACCGTGCTGCGCGATGGCGACGTGCTCGTCGCCGATGATGGCGGGCTCGTGCGTGTGGTGGCAGCGCATGAAGCCGTGCTTGTCGTACGCGCGCCGGATGCGTTGACGTTGACGCGCGCCGCGTACCACCTCGGCAATCGTCATACACCGGTCGAAGTGGGCGCCGATTATCTGAAGCTCGAATACGATCCGGTGCTCGCCGACATGCTCAGGCGCATCGGCGCGACGGTCGAGCAGGTGTCGCTGCCGTTCCAGCCCGAAGCCGGTGCGTACGGCGGCGGGCACAAGCATGGGCACGACGAGACGTTCGCCGAGGACTATGCGCTCGCGCAACAGGTGTTTGACGAGCATCATGGGCATGAGCATCCGCATGGCCATGAGGGTTCCTCGCACTCGCACAATCACGACCATGACCACGTGCACGACGAATCGTGCGGACATGGGCACCATCCGCATCATCATGCGCATCGCTGAACTGACCGCGCTGCTGCATCTCGCGTCGCCGGCGCTGCCGATCGGCGCGTTCAGCTATTCGCAGGGTCTCGAAGCGGCGATTGAAGCACAGCTCATCACCGACGGCGACTCCGCGCGCGGATGGATTGAACACGGCCTGACCGACGTGCTCGCGCGCGGCGAGTTGCCGTTCCTTGCGCAGCAGATCGAGCGCTGGCGCGCACATGACGCCGTCGAACTCGCCGACGCCAACGCCGAATTTCTCGCGAGTCGCGAGTCCGCCGAACTGCGCCGCGAAACGGAGCAGATGGGCTGGTCGCTGCGGCAGCTATGTGTGTCGCTCGAATGGGGCGACGCGGCAAGGCGCGCGACGCTCACGTCGCTCACACCGCTCGCGCAACCGACCGCCTTCGCGTTCGCCGCCTACGCGCACGATGCTCCCGTCGATGCCGCGCTCGCCGCCTATGCGTTCAGTTGGGTCGAGAACCAGGCCGCCGCCGCGTTGAAGGCGGTGCCGCTCGGCCAGCTCGCAGGGCAGCGCATCATCGTCGCGCTGCGCGAGCCGATCGACGCGGCCATCGCGCGCGCGCTCGCGACTTCGCGTGACGACCTCAACACCTTCGCGCCGCAGCTCGGCATTCTGTCGGCGCGCCACGAGTCGCAGTATTCGCGGCTGTTCCGCTCGTAGCACGATTCCCACAATCCATCATGAACGCACCTCATCATCCTGCTTCCCCTACCCAGGCGCGCACGAAGAAGCTGCCGCCGCTGCGCGTGGGCGTCGGCGGCCCGGTCGGCTCGGGCAAAACCACACTGCTCGAAATGCTGTGCAAGGCGATGCGCGACAAGTACGACCTCGTCGCGATCACGAACGACATCTACACGAAAGAGGATCAGCGTCTTCTGACGGTGGCGGGCGCGCTGCCGGCCGAGCGGATCATGGGCGTCGAGACGGGCGGCTGCCCGCACACGGCGATCCGCGAGGACGCGTCGATCAACCTCGAAGCGGTCGACCGCATGCTCACGCGTTTTCCGGACGCGGACATCGTGTTCATCGAATCGGGCGGCGACAATCTCGCGGCGACCTTCAGTCCCGAACTATCGGACCTGACAATCTATGTGATCGACGTCGCGGGCGGCGAGAAGATTCCGCGCAAGGGCGGCCCCGGCATCACGAAGTCGGACCTGCTCGTGATCAACAAGACGGATCTCGCGCCGCTGGTCGGCGCGAACCTCGACGTGATGGCATCGGACGCGAAGAAGATGCGCGGCGAGCGGCCGTTTGTGATGTGCAATCTGAAAGCGCTCGAGGGCCTCGATGACGTAGTGAAGTTTATTGAAAAGAAGGGGCTGTTGAAGGTGTGAGCAGGTTCACGACTATTGAGTCTGCCCGCAATCAGCCCGCCCTGTTTCAGCAGAACTTAGCGCGTGTTTTCACGGTCAAGCCGCGCATTCCGCGTAGTACCGATTCGGCGCCGGAAAGACGCCGGTCATCACTTCGATCAGGAATGGACCGTTGGATTGGGATGCCTCACTCACCGCATCTTCCAGGTCATCGAGGCGCTCGACCATGCGCGCCGTGACACCGAGCGAAGCGGCAAAAGCTGTCCAGTTATGACGCGGGAGCTCGCTGAATTGCTCTGGAATGGAGCCGTTGCTGATCGCGTCGATATGGATCGCGCCGTGCGCAGAATTATTCAGAACGACGAAAAGGATCTTTACCCCGTATCGGGCCGCGGTCTGGATCTCCATTCCGTGCATCAGCATGCACCCGTCTCCGGTCACTACGACACACGGGCGCTCCGGGGCCGCAAGCTTGACACCGATCCCGGCGGCGATTGCCCACCCCATCGGCGCGAGCGAGCTCGACGAAAAATAGTTGCCAATGCCTGCCGAGAGCCAGTAGTGAGCCATGAAGATCCGGTGGGCACCGGAATCCACGACAACGTTGCTGTCATCCGGCAGGAGTTGGCATAAGCGTTTGACGACGTCTGCTGGATGAAGCGTCGGATCGTCGTGGAAACCCGGCGCACCGGTTTGCTCGAACTGATGGTCGTACAGCGGGGTCTGGTTGACCTCGGCGACCCATGCTTTTCTTCTTTCCAATACGGTGTGAAAGCCGGCGATCCGGTTCGTGTCCATCTCGGACAGCAAGCGGAATGTGGCGCCGATTCCGGAAAAAATTCTGCCGCGCGCGACATGCCCCATCGCGGGCGCATCGAAGCCGTCGTCGAAAATGATCAGCTCCTTCTGGGCGGTCAGCTTGTCAGTCCAATTCATGCTGTCGCGCTGATTCAAGTCGCTGCCGAACACGACGAGAGCGTCGAGTTCGTCCGAGTTGATCACGCGAACGGCCCGGGTGTGGCCCGAGAATCCATAAATGCCGAGCGAAAGGTTGTGATGCTCAGGAAACGCGCCCTTTCCCGATAGCGTGGTCGCAACAGGAATGCAAAATCTTTCGGCCACCTCGAGCAGTAGCCTGGCGGTCTCCGGGTCATTGCCTCGACTGCCGATCAGAAAAGCGACCCGCTTCGATTTGAGCAAGTACTGTTCGCACAAAGCCTCCAACGCCGCGCGGTTCGCGGGGACCTCGGATGCGTTGAACTCACCATGATCGTACAGCTGCCGTGATACTTCCTGACCGGGCAGAACTTCCTGCTGTTGAACGTCGACAGGTATGCTGATGAAAGATTGCGCTCGACGCATCCAGTTCAATCCGTCGGTCGCACGGCGCATTTCAGCTTGCAGATTGTCTTTGTTTTTTAGTTCGACGACATTTCTCACCAGGCTTCTCACCACGCCGCTTTCGAAAATGCCGCTCAGCGTAGCGTCCTGGAACGCACCTTTGCCTTCTGCGCGTGACGAGACTCCCCCGGCAATATAGAGCATGGGAATCCGGTCCGCGTGAGCGGCCGCCATACCGGGCACGAAATTCATGGTGCCTGGCCCGGAAATGCCCACGCATACGCCGAACTTCCGGCTGGCCCGCGCATAACCGTCGGCCATGAAGGCACAGCTGGTCTCATGCGCGCAGACGATGCCGCGAATCAACGGCGACTTGTCGATTGCGTCCAGCAGCGGGTAGATCATCTTCCCCGGCACGAGAAAGACGTGGTCGATATTCGCGACTTCCAACGAGTTCACGACCGTTTTCGATACATTCAATGAAGCGTGTGATTTCATATTTTCGAGTGAGATTCGAGCAGAAACCTTCAATCGGATCTCGCTATCTCTCGTCCGGTCGTCGCGTGTGACACTTCAAACGGCAACGTGACGAAACCGGCGGCAACGGCATGTGGAGACGGCGAGACGGCCTTGGACACGCTGCGCACCGGCCGCAGTCGAGTCTCGTGCTGCTTCATCGAGCCCGTCTGGTGCGGGCCTGTGTCTCCATCCGTGAGTCGTCTCTCTCGGCTGCGACGTGTTATCGACCATACGGCGCGCGTGGATCGCCTATCCCGGTCTGGTCACTGCAGTTCGTCGTCCAGCCAGGATGCCCTGACTCGTTCAGAACGCCTGCCAGTCGGGAGCCTCGCTGGTGCTGGTCGCGACCACTGCGCTCCCGCCAGATGTAAGGAGTGGCGTCGTCATCGGCTTCGTCAACATCGCAGGGGAAGCCGCGTGAATTTTCGGTAGCGCCTGATGCGGTTCTATCCGGCGTGTATTCGCTCGTGACACCGCGAGTTGCCGGTCGTCGGCCTTGAAGAAGGCCACCGCTGCGCGCAGGGCCTGGGCCTGTTGCGCCATCGACTGAGCCGCCGCCGAAGCTTCTTCGACCAGCGCAGCATTCTGCTGGGTGACCTGGTCCATCTGGTTGATCGCCCGGTTGACCTGCTCGATGCCGGTGCTCTGTTCCTGCGACGCCGACGAGATTTCACCCACGATGTCGGTGACACGCTTCACCGACGTGACGATTTCATTGATCGTGCCGCCCGCCTGCTCGACAAGCGTCGAGCCCGCCACCACCCGGTCGACCGAATCGGCGATCAAGTCCTTGATTTCCTTTGCGGCGCTGGCACTGCGCTGCGCGAGCGCGCGGACTTCGCCGGCCACGACGGCGAATCCCCGCCCCTGTTCGCCGGCACGAGCCGCCTCGACCGCGGCGTTGAGCGCGAGGATGTTGGTCTGGAAGGCGATACCCTCGATCACACTGATGATCTCAGACATCTTGGTCGAACTGGTAGAGATCTCGCGCATCGTCTCGACGACCCGTCCGACGACCTCGCCGCCTTGCCTCGCCACGCCGGAGGCCGCGCCCGCGAGCGTTGCTGCCTGCTTCGCGTTGTCCGTGTTGTGACGGACTGCAGCGGTCAGTTCTTCGATACTCGAGGCGGTTTCTTCGAGCGATGCGGCCTGCTCCTCTGTGCGGCTCGACAGATCGAGGTTCCCTTGCGCGATCTGCGCACTCGCAGTCGCCACCCCTTCGGCGTTCTCGCGGACTTCCGCCACGACCTGCGACAGCGCATCGCGCATCGCCTTTAGCGATGCCATGAGGCTGTTCGTATCGCCGGGCCTGAGATCGATGCGAACGCTGAGATCGCCGGCTGCCACGCTTCTGGCGAGGTCAGCCGCTGTCTCCGGTTCAGTCCCGAGCTGCCGTGTCAGACTGCGCGCCATCCAGATGCCGATTCCCACACCGATCAATACAGACGAGGCCACCAGAACCAGCATCAGATTGCGGCCATCGTCGTACACCGTATCGTTAGATTCGGCGGTCGTTTGGGCGTCGGCCTGTTTCACATCGACCAGCGTGCCCATCAGGACCAGGGTCTTGAATCCCTTGTGGTGGTAGTCGTTCAACAGATAGTCAGTCAGGCTAGCCTGATCCTGTGGCCCAGCGGCGTTAATCCGGCCTTTCATTTCGTCGAAGGCCTGAATGTATTGGTTCCAGCTCTGATCGAGATCAGCGAAGGTGGCCTTCCCTTTCTCGGTATAGACGAGGGGCTCGGCTTGATTGAGGTGTTCGCGCGCCGAGGCCAGGGCTTTTTCAGCCTGAGCCAGAGAGTCAGTCCGCTTCTCGGCAGTGGGCGCCAGAATGGCGTTGCGTAGATAAGTGCCGACCCGCAGCACATCCGCGTTCGCCTGCTGGATCAGGTTCAGTCCCACGAGATCCAATCGATAGGTCTTGTCTGCGTTTGCGCTGATCTGCCCCATGGTGCGGACACCAACCACGCTGACGACGGCACTGATGGCCGACACCACGATAAAGGCGCTGATTAGTTTGGCGCCGAGTTTCATATTGCGGATATTCATGACTCGCTTCGTCTACTTGAAAAAACAACGGAACAAAGAAAATCCAACAACGCTCGCGCGTCGCCCGATGGTCGGCAATGCCGGTCGCCGTCTACTTTGTGCACCCTGTGCCCTGGCCGAGGTGGCAGAGGCAGGAGTGCGGAGGTCCGCCTCAAAACCGTTGTCGAGGAATCCGGCGCCGCAAACGTATTCACCACAAGGAGGCTGCAGTCGGCCACACAGGCAGACCGGGCCTACCGCGGATCGGACAGTAGCTTCATGTATAGGGTTAACGGCAGTGTCGGCGTATTCTTCACACCAATAGATGCACGCCGAATACTCGCCTCATCTTCATGCTTTCCATTTCTTTCTTTGTAAGTTGGAAAGTGAAGAGGAATGCCGCAGGGCCGTCGACTGATCAGCGATCCGCGACGAACAGTAAAAAGACCTTCTGGACTGGTTGGGGGCGCGCCGGGCGGACTCGTAGAGACTGCGCGAAGCAGTAGGCCGCGTTGCACGGCACCCGCTCAGCGCTACTCCGGCAGCAACGCCGCCAACACATCCACCGTCCTTGCCGTCGCCCCGCGATGCCGCGCCGCAAACGCGGCGGCCGCACCACCCATCGCAAGCCGCCGCGCCTTGTCGCCAAACAGCTCGTGCAGCGCGCGCGCCAGCTCGGCGGGATCCTGCACCTGCACGGCGGCACCGGCCGCGACCGCATCGGCGGTGGCCTGCGTGAAGTTGAACACGTGCGGCCCGATCAGTACCGGCACGCCGACCGCGCACGCTTCGATCAGATTCTGTCCCCCGAGCGGCAACAGACTGCCGCCGATAAACGCAAGATCCGACGCCGCATAGTAAGCGCCCAGCTCGCCCATCGAATCGCCGAGCAGCACGTTCACCTCGCGAGGTAACGGCGGCACGCCGTCATTCGCGGTTCGCGCGGCCGATGCGATCTTTGCGTCGGGCGCCCAGTTCGATCGACGTTCGAGCCGCAACCCCGCCTTCTCGACGAGCGTCGCGACTTCATTGAAGCGCTGCGGATGACGCGGCACCAGAACCAGCAGCGCATCGTCGACACCAAGCGCCGCGAAGGCCTCGAGCACGAGCGCCTCTTCGCCCTCGCGCGTGCTCGCGGCGACCCACACGGGCCGCGCGCCGATCGCGGCACGCCACGCGTGACCGCGCGCCGCCAGCTCGGGCGGCGTAGTCATGTCGAACTTCAGGTTGCCGAGCACCGCGACGTTGCGCGCACCGAGCGCGGTCAAGCGCTCGCCATCGGACGGACTCTGCGCGAGCACGCGCGCGAAGCCGCCGAACACGTCCTTCGTCGCGCCACCGAACTTCGCCGCACGCTTATACGAACGCGCCGACATCCGCGCGTTGGTCAGCACGAGCGGCACGTCGGCGCGACGGCACTCGTCGATCAGGGTCGGCCACACCTCGGTTTCCATCACGAGACCGAGCGTCGGCCGCCACGCGCGCAAAAAACGCCGCACCGCGTGCGGCATGTCGTAGGGCAGATAGCTGCGCAGCACGCGGTCGCCGAAAATCTCGATGCCGGTCGCGCGGCCGCTCGGCGTCATATGCGTAAGCAGAATGCGCGCGTCGGGGCGTGCCTTCATCAGCGCATCGATGAGCGGCTGCGCGGCGCGCGTCTCACCGACCGACACCGCAT
Source organism: Burkholderia sp. H160 (assembly GCA_000173575.1). Taxonomy (GTDB): domain Bacteria; phylum Pseudomonadota; class Gammaproteobacteria; order Burkholderiales; family Burkholderiaceae; genus Paraburkholderia. The sequence continues at coordinate 13,759 of ABYL01000138.1, forward strand.
GCACCCAGATCAACGGTGCGCTATCTTCGGGCAAGCGGCCACGCGAATAACCGAAGCGCTCGCCGATATGCTCGCGATAACCGCGCTCCTTACGCGAACGGATCAGGAGACGCAGCACGGCAAGCGGCGCGATGAGCCACCAGAGCGCGCGATAGATCGCTCTTAGCATCGTCGCCCCGCGTGGTTCGCCTGCTTCGGCAAGCCCAAGGCGCTCATGCGCGCCATGCAGGCCGGCATCTGCCCGGCCGTCGGATCAACCGCCGCGCTCAAACCAGCGCCCTGCCCTTCAGGCGCTCGAGAATGCCGAGCGGCGCGCATTCCGGCTGCGCCATTGCCTTCACCGGCAGGAAGAAAGTCTGCTCCAGCATGAACTGGCCGGACATCACCGCGTGCGAGGTCTGATCGGAGAAACACACCCACACGCTGCCCGGCGGAAACGGCATGGTCTCTTGCGGGCTCGTCTTCTGATAGTCGAGGTCGGCCTTCATGCCGTCGTGCAGATTGAGCATCAGATGGTCGTACTCGCTGCGCAGCGACTTCGTCACATGCAGCAGATTCAGCAGCCACGCGGAGCCCGGCATCTGCGGTTTGATGCGTGGCAGGAAGCGTTTCGCCATGTCCTCGAACGGCTCGCCGACACGCCACACGCGCGGCGCGCCATGCGGATTGACGTTAGTGAACACGCGCAGAATACGCTCGCCGTAATTCGGCCGCGACGGAAACGCGTCGACGTGCAGACGGCTATCGTCCTTGCGCCACGAGGTTTCGCGGGTCTCGACCTGATGCAGCCGCAGGCTCGTCGGCGCGACACGCAGCTTGCCGTTGTACTCGGGAAAGAGCCCGTCGACGAGCGTGCGCGCATTCGCCTGATAACGCGCGATCAACGCGCGCACCGCCGACTGCGTGACCGCATCGCCGGCCACGCCATGCAGCGCGCCGCCGTTCGGTTCCAGGCTGATGTTCTTGCGGTTCGGATCCGCGAGCGCGGGGTCGAGCAGCGCCTGCTCGCCGCCGTCGATCGCGAAGCGCAGGTTCGGGAAGTACAGCACCTTGCCACGCTCGACGCCGGCGAGCAGCGTCTCGCGCGGCACGGACAGGTTGCAGCCGTGCCAGTCGGCGTTCGCTACTTCGATGATCTGGGTTTCGTTCATGATCGCCCTTGGGAACGGAGGGTGCGCAAGGCGAAGCGCACCGACGGGTTGCAGCAGGTGCCGAGGACTGCCGGTCCGCGTTACAGCAGCCCGAATGCGGCCAGCGCCGACTTGACCTGCTGCAGCGTCGGCGGCTGCCCGGCCGCGCCGAGATTGACGACGTTCGGCGACCAGTAGCCGCCGGTGCGCCATGCGGTCGAGAAATTGTACAACTCGACCGTGGGCCGCTTCAGCGCCGCGGCGATGTGAACCAGACCTGTGTCAACCCCGACCGTCGCGGCCGCGCCGTCGATCAGCCCAACCACCGCCTGCAGCGACAGCCTTGGCGGCACGATCGCGGCCGCCCCGAACTCCTTCGCGAGCCGCTCGCTGGTCGCACGCTCGGCGTCGCTGCCCCACGGCAACACGATCGACGCGCCGCGCCGCACCAGCGACTGCCCGAGTTCGATCCACGCGGCATCGGGCCACTGCTTGTCGGCGCGCGAAGTCGCGTGCACGAACACCACGTAGGGCACCGGCAGATTCAGATTTGCTTGCGACAGCGCGAGCGCGGCACGTCCGGTGTCGAGACCGAAGTCGATGTCGTCAGTGGGTTGCGGCGGCGGATCGTTCAGCGCCGCGGCCACCAGCTGCCGCGTGCGTTCGACCACGTGCGTGCGCGGCGCGATCGGCACGCGCCGTCCGTAGAAAAAGCGCACCGGCCATTCGTAGCCGGCGCCGTCGGTGCGGTTGCCGAGACCGACGAGCGGTCCGCGCGCCATGCTCGCGAGCCACGCGGTCTTGATGAGCCCCTGGCAGTCGATCACCAGATCGTAGTGCTCGGCGGCAAGCGCGCGGCGAAACGCGCCAATCTCGCGCCAGTTGTCGACGGACAGGATGCGCTTGCGCCAGCGCCGCAGCGACACGGGGATCGCGCGCCGCACGCCGGTCACGAGTTCCACCAGCCCGACGAAGCTTTCCTCGACGAGCCAGTCGATCTGCGCGTCGGGGTGGCGGCGCCGGATGTCGGCGATCACGGGCATGTTGTGAACGACGTCGCCCAGCGACGACACCCTCACGATCAGTATCTTTTGCGCGCTCAAGAGTGGGAGAGCCGGCTATCCGGCTCGAAGATGCGTTGAGAGGACCGCAATTCTAGCGCGTGATCCGTGAAACGCATGAAAAACGCGGCGCGGTAAGGCAACCCGCGCCGCGTTCGATGTCGCCGACGCTTCGATTCGTCTGAACGAGCTTCGAAGCGCGCCGCCGCATCAGCCGTCAGAACGGCAGTTTCGCATCGGCCTTCTCCGCGAGAATCACGCGGCGGAAGTCTTCCTGGATGCGTTTGAGCGCCGCGTCGTCGTCGGCTTCGAAACGCATCACGACGACCGGCGTCGTGTTCGACGAACGCGCGAGGCCAAAGCCATCCGGATACTCGACGCGCAGACCGTCGATCGTCACGACGTTGTCCGCGCCGGTGAACTTCGCGTTCTGCTGCAAACGCGCGATCAGCTCGAAGTTCTCGCCTTCTTCGAGCTTCAGTTGCAGTTCGGGCGTGGAGTGCGAGTTCGGCAGCGAGTTCAGCAGCTTGCTCGGGTCGGCGACGCGCGTGAGGATTTCAAGCAGACGCGCGCCGGTGTAAAGGCCGTCGTCGAAACCGTACCAGCGGTCCTTGAAGAACACGTGGCCGCTCATTTCGCCGGCGAGCGGGGCACCGGTTTCGCGCAGCTTCGCCTTCACGAGCGAGTGGCCGGTCTTCCACATCAGCGGCTCGCCGCCCTTGTCCTTGACCCACTTCGCGAGATTGCGCGTGCACTTCACGTCGTAAATGATCTGCGCGCCCTTGTTGCGCGACAGCACTTCTTCGGCGAACAGCATCAGCTGACGGTCGGGGTAGATGATCTGGCCGTCTTTGGTGACGACGCCGAGGCGGTCGCCGTCGCCGTCGAACGCGAAGCCGATTTCCGCATCCGTTTCCTTCAGCGCGCGAATCACGTCCTGGAGGTTCTCCGGGTGCGCCGGATCCGGGTGGTGATTCGGGAAGTTGCCGTCGACTTCGGTGAACAGTTCGACGAGTTCGCAGCCGAGCTTCCTGAACAGCTTCGGCGCGAGCGCTCCGGCCACGCCGTTACCGGTATCGACGACGACCTTGATCGGACGCGCGAGCTTCACGTCGCTCGTGATGCGCTCCAGATACGCGTCGGCGATGTCGTACTCGGTGTACGAGCCGCTGCCCTGCGCGAAGTTTTCGTCGACGATGCGCTGATGCAGCGCGAGAATCTGCTCGCCGTAAATGGCCGCGCCGCGCAGCACCATCTTGAAGCCGTTGTAGTCCGGCGGATTATGGCTGCCGGTCACGACGATGCATGAATCGACACGGCGCTCGCCGCCCGCGAGCTTCAACGGTACGCTCGCCGCGAAGTAACCGACCGGCGTGGGCACCATGCCCACGTTCACGACATCGACGCCGGCCGCACGCAGACCGTCGGACAGCGCCTCGATCAGCTCGGGACCCGACAGGCGCCCGTCGCGCGCGACCACCACCGCGTCGCCGCCCTGCGCGCGCACTTCGCTGCCGAA
>ABYL01000137.1 GCA_000173575.1 Burkholderia sp. H160
GGACCACAAAGTCATCTCCGCCCAATCGGGCGAGCGTGTCACCGCGGCGCATCCGGCCGGCCAGTGCCGTGGCAAAACGCTGCAGCAATTCGTCTCCTACCGCATGTCCGTGGGAGTCGTTTACTTCCTTGAAACCGTCCAGGTCTATAAGAAGCAAGGCGGTCTGATGGACTTCGCTACCGCGTGTGATCAGCGTCCGACCAATCTGCAAGGGTACGCTATTGGGCGTCCGCAAGACCCTTCTGCCATTCTCGCGGCATCTTCGTCGGCGAGCTTTGTCACTGATCCTGCCGTAGCCAGTTTCATCGAAGCGCTGATCGCAACGGAGAATGAGACTGAGGGCGAACGTGAATTGGACGCGCAGGAGGGGGCGGTCCGAGCTGTGCAGATACACTAACGTGGCGATGGCCTGCGCATTGCTCACGTGACTGAAGCGTGCATGCCGGTGTGCCTTTGATTTTCGTGCAGGTTTCCGGTTAGACGCGCCTCGGCACTGTCTGGCCTTGTCGTGGGGCCCTTAATAAATTTCTTAAGGAATCAGTGGCTTGCTGTTTGGCTCTTCTGGTTGACATTGAACTTAAAGGACCAGACCACGAACGAGCTGCTTCATCGACGATATCCTTTAACTCGCCTTCCGCCAGGATCGGCGAATCAAACTTCAACGCCAGAACTTTCGCAGGCCTTCCTAGCGCTGGAAAAAGTCAGCAACGCGGTGAAATGCGGCTTTTGGCGCCCAAGGCGGCATTTGGTTTGATCTCGGGTCGCCGTCGGGAAAGGTCTTGACCAGGGAGAAGCTCATCATGTCCAGGTCTCGTGCCCCCTCGCCGAAGCGATAGCTCGGGAACGAAAAGACGTAGATGAAGACGCCATCCGCGTCTGCGCCAGACAGGAGTTCCAGTTGTTCTTCCACATATTCGGCTTGTTCTCGTTCGCTTCGTGTGGGAACAATATTGTTGACGAACTTTCCCGTGCCGTCAGGGTTTTGCCCCTCCAATAGCATAAAGCCGCCGGCGCCGCGGGCAGCGGCCCCCTCATAAGCGCACGAGCCGACCTCCATAACGACAAGGGGTTTGCCGATGCGGAAGCGATCGAGACCGGCGACGTACTCCCTCGCCGTCTCCCCATTTCGGTAGTAGTCGACACCAACAACGTCGAACAGGCGCCAGTCGACGTTCTCCCACGTGCCGGAAGAGTAGGTCACGAGTCCGCTAAATTCTGCTCTCACTGCGGCTGTGATGGCCGTGAGAGTGTCATTGAGCATCGCCGACTTCTCCTGAAAGACAGTCGGGACTTTGGGCCCGGTTGCGGCTGCAGCCTGGGAACCAAGCCAGGCAACGCGTTCCATCAATGTTGCACCAGGCAGTATCCCGTCGTTGAACAGGGTGATTTCACAGCCGCAAACAAAGACAATGTCAACACCGTCCCTGCGGAGCTCCTCAGCTGCGCGCGCCGCTTCCGCGAAATAATCAGGAAGCTCGCGAGTCGGCACGTTCATCTTCCATGGATTGAAGAAGACAGTTAGGCCAGCAGCATCGGCGATGCGCGCTGTAGTGACCAGGCGTTGAATCTCTTCGCCCTCGATGCGCACAGCATTCGCGTGGAGACCGGTGGCGATTGTATTCATATCATGTTCGGCCAGAGCGTGGCTGAACGGCTCGACCGAATAGGGCCGATCCGATACAAACCTCAGACCTACGTCATAAACGACACCGCGATACTTCATCCTTTTTGTTTCTCCAGTTGCTAAAGCGGATCCGTCGATTGATGTTAGCAGCCAACGAGCTTTGGTGAAGCGATAACGCCATAGTGCGCCGCGGCTTTGCTTGTTACGTCGGTTGGGGAGCGATGTTGATTGACGGCGCCTGAAGATCGGGACTCGACATCTGGGGACTCTTACTTGCGTTGTTTGATGCAAATCGGGGTAAGAAAGTGGACTTCCTTTGTGTCGATCAGATCGTTTGTCGCGTTCGTATAGCCGGTACGGTAGGTTCGAGTCGGCTGGACTTCCAGCCACTGATCGGCCGTGCCGTTCCAGACTTCAAAGAGCACTAGAACGTCGGGGCTCTCAGCGTCCTCACTGAGTACCGCGCTGACAAAATCCGGCTCCGCAGACATTGCGTCGATGAGCGCGTTGATGTGAGGGAGGAATTGATCTTTTCTACAGGGTACGAGATTGAATCGCACATAGAGCGAGAGCATGGTGGCGTCTCCAGTCAGTTCTGGCGACCACTGGAAGCTTCGACGGCTGGCAGTGTCACCATATTTGCATCCGCAGGGCAGCGCGGACACAGTTGTTTCCGGGGCTAACGGGGTGCTCGACGGCCCCGGATCGCGGCTACTACTCAAACTGCTGAATCGTTGCGTTGTACGCACGCGTCGCCATCTCTTCCAGCGGAAGCTTGCGTTCGACTTCGGACAAAATTTCGACGCCCCAAGGGCCATCGAAGCCAGTCGCCTGCACTGCTTTGATGAAGCCCTTGACGTCGAGCACGCCGTCGCCGGGGAGACGGCGTTTATGGCAGGTGTCCATCCACAGAGGCTCGATCGCGTAGCGGTCCGCATCGTCGAGCTCAATGCCCTTGATGAACTCGGGCTTGATCGTGGCGATTTCCTTGAAATCGATGTTGCCGCGCGAGAGATGCCAGATGTCGAGCAGGAGTCCAGCATTCGCCTTGTTGGCGCCTTCGACGATCGCCTTGCCGGTCTCGATCGTCCGAACGTTGCTGAACGGCATGATTTCGAGCATGACTTGCGTGCCGCGCTTCTCCGCGTCTTCGGCCAGCTTGCCGAACTCTTCCACCATGAGCGGGACATTTGCGGTTTCTTCCCCGATGCCGGGGCCTACCTTGACGATGCGCGCGCGCAGTTCTTCGGCGGCCTTCAGGTAGTAGTAGCGCATGCTGTCGGACGTACGGCGACGTTCGCCGGTCTGGTACCAGTCGACGAGGAACTCGAACTCGACATGCTTGATGCCGTTGGCCTCGAGGATGTGTCGCATCTCGGCAAAGCCGATCTTGTCGGCGGTCGCGTAAATGTCGGAATGAATGAGCCCGATGCCTGACCATCCAGCCCTGGCGGCAGCCTCAACACGATCCTTGAAGCTGAACGGACTGATCTCGGTCGGACCAAACGGATAGACGTCGCCCGACAGCGTGAAATAGGCTGCGACGAGCTCAATATTGGACTTTGACATTTCGACTCTCTCGATAGGGAACAGGGGGTTGACCAGATGGAACCGGCCACCATGAACATCACTATCGCGTAGAAACCCGGGCGGATAAACCCACCCGGGTTCCACTGAATGTAGAGATTTGCTCTACAAAGGCTGGTGGCTGTGAGATAGGCAGCCTCGAATCCGATTGTTCGCCTCCGCGCGTCTCATCGACGCGCCTGCAGCACATTTTTCCGCTGCAAGAAAATAACTTTTCGTCGGACCGCATTTTTCTTTCCGCCTGCGCCCCTTACTGTTGCCTCGAAAACATCAGAAACCAAACACTCAATTTTGGGTGTGGTCCAAAAGGAGGCAACCCATGATCATCCGCAATCGCATCCTCGCTGGCGTCGCCCTCGCAACGCTGTTGACGTCGTTGAGCACCGTCGCGAGCGCAGCAAGCCAGCCGCACGTGACATTGCTCATGCCGACCCAGAGCGTCGAATACTGGGCGCTCTACATCAAGGGCTTCAAGAAAGAGGCACAGGCTCAGGGCATCAACCTCGATGTGAAGGTCACGAACTACGACGCCAACGAACAGGCCACGCAGGTCGAGCAAGCCCTCGCACAAAAGCCGGACGTCATCGTGCTCGTCCCGGTCGACTCAAGCGCGATGGTCCCGTCGATTCGCAAAATCGACCAGGCGAAGATTCCGCTCGTGATTTCCAATTCGATGCCGGATCAGAAGTACTCCCGGTACTGGAAGGTGTTCACCGGGCCGAACGATATCAGCAACGGTCAGGCTGCCGCCAAGGCCATGATCCAGGGCTTCAAGGATAAGGGCTATGGTGCGAGCGGCAAGGTGATCGTCATCAATGGGCCGATGGGCACGCCGCCGCAGCTCCAGCGCTACCAGGGTTTCGTCGACGAACTGAAGAAGGACGCTCCCGGCATCCAGGTTGTCGGCGCACTGCCGGGTGACTGGGATGCAGTCAAGGCCGGTGCAGCGGCCTCCGCACTCTTCACCCAATACAAGGACGTCAAGGGTGTCTATACCGAGAACGACGCCCAGTTGCGCGGCACGGTCACCGCATCTGAGCGCCTGGGACTGGATCCCTCCAAGCTGGTCCTCGTCGGCCACGGCTGCGACCAGTCAGGCGTCGACCTGATTAACGCCGGCAAGGCATACGCCGATGTCGAGCAGTCTCCTTTCGACGATGGCGCGTACGCAGCCAAGGCGGCAAAGGCGCTCGCGACCGGTGGCAGTCCCCAGCCGATTCAGTATTTGCCGAATCCTATCGCCACGAAAGCTGACCTGAACGTCTGCTATTCCCAGAAGAAGTGACGAACGGCCAGGGCATCAGAACCTGCTGCCTTGGATGCTTTCGTGTTTTGGCGATCGCGTCACGGTGTGACGCGATCAACACATGGAGTTTGGGATGAGACGAGAGATTGGAATCGGCATTATTGGAACAGGGTTTATGGGGAAGGCACATGCGCTCGCGTATCGGGCTGTTCCGAATGCTTTCCCGGAATCCCTGCGGCCGCGGCTTGTCGCGGTGGCTGACGTCAATGAGGCGGATGCACGACAAGCCCAGGAACAGTTCGGTTTCGAGCGGGCGACTTCGGACTGGAAGTCGTTGCTCTCTGACGATGCCATCGACGTCATCTCCATCACGACACCCTGCAGTCTCCATCGGGAGATGGCGCTTGCTGCAATTGCGGCCGGCAAGCACGTGCACTGCGAAAAGCCCATCGCTCCTTCTTCTGCCGACGCACTGGCGATGGCCGACGCTGCTGCGGCGGCGGGGGTAGTGACGCAAGTCGGGTACAACTACATCAAGAACCCGATGCTCGCGCTCGCGCGCCAAATGATCGCGGATGGCGAGCTCGGTGAAATTACAAGCTTTCGTGGGGTCCACGCCGAAGACTACATGGCAGACCCCGAGATTCCCTACGGCTGGCGAGTTGATCCGGAAAACGGCGCTGGTGCGCTCGCGGAGATCGGCAATCACATCATCGGGCTGTCGCGCTTCCTTCTCGGACCGATTGACGACGTGACCGCGCGGCTCGAAACCGTCAACAAGACACGACCTGTCGCACCTGGCGCGCACGAGCGGCGGGCGGTCAAGGTCGACGACATTGCCCGGCTGATGGTCTCGTTTGCGCGAGGCTGCTCGGGCACGCTCGAAGCAAACTGGGCTGCGACCGGGCGCAAGATGCAGCTCGAGTTCGAAGTCTATGGGACGAGGGGCGCGCTCGTATTCTCCCAGGAGCGTTTCAACGAGCTTCATTTCTACCGAGGCGGTGACGATCCACGTACCTCTGGATTTACCCGTATCGAAGCCGGGCCGGCACATCCGCCCTATGCAAATTTTACGGTTGCAGGTGGGCATCAGATCGGGTTCAACGACCTCAAGACCATCGAAATGGCGGGATTCCTCGATGCGATTGATCGTGGCGGGCGGGCGTTCCCGGACTTCCAGGAGGCGTGGGAGATCCAGCGGATCGTCGACTGTGCCATCAGGTCGTCGGGCGAAGGACGTTCGATCGCAATCTGAACGGAAAACGGATGGGCCAGTTTAAGCGGCTTCCGGCGCGAGACATCGCCGGGGCCGCTTTTTTTTGACTCCAAATTCCGTCACAAGAGCGCTGCCGATATTTCCGCCGGGCGGAAATATCATTTTTCCGCCCGGCATTTTTCTTTTGGGGGCGACGGAATAACCTTTTCGACAACAACAGCGAAGCCGCGACAGCGGTCCACAACACGGAGACAACGTCACGCCCACACCTGGGCGCAGCGCATCCCGCTGACTTTTCTCCCTGTGGTTCCGCGTCTACCGACAACAGACCGCGCCCGTTGCGTCGGCCTGTCAACACGGGAATAGCGATCTCTTTCGGACCTTACGTATGTTCTCCCGCTCTGGACGCGGTACGGCTCCGAAGGTGGTCGGCGGTGAATGATGTTGCGACGCAATACAGTGGATGCAGGACGATAGGTGGATCGGCGAGGCGACAGACCGATCCACCATTGGAGGAAGACAATGCTACAAGACCCGATCAGCGGCGGTGCTGCCGCTGAAACGCCGAGCTTGCTCAGCGCCCTGAACCTCACGAAGCACTACGGCGGCGTGAAGGCACTGACCGGCGTGAGCGTCGAACTCGCGCCCGGCGAAATCCACGCCCTTTGTGGCGAGAACGGCGCAGGCAAGAGCACGTTCATCAAGATCCTCGGCGGACTTGTCGAGCCGGACGATGGCTCGATTACCGTGGATGGTCAGCAGCTCAAGCTCGGCCATCGCACCGATCCCAAGCTGATCTCGATTGTTCACCAGGAGCTCGCGATTGTCCCCACGCTCTCGGTGCTCGACAACATTCTCCTGGGCGGCGCGGACCAGCGCGAGATTTACCTGCGGGGCCGCTACCGTGACACGGTTCGAGCGCATCTCGATTCGGTTGGACTTTCCCACGTCAAACTGGACAGTCCTGCATCGCGACTGAGTCTCGCTGAGTGCCAGCTGGTCGAGATTGCGCGCGGCATGTCTCGCCAGGCAAAGGTGCTGCTGCTCGACGAACCGACTGCCACGCTGTCGGACGCCGAAATCGTGCGCGTGTTTGATGTTGCACGACGTCTGCGGGACCAGGGGACGGCGATGATTTTCGTCAGCCATCGACTCGATGAGGTCTTTGCCCTGACCGACCGGATCACGGTTTTCCGGAACGGTCAGCACGTCATCACGAGCAAGACCGCAGATATGACCACCGGCGAGGTAGTGAAGGCGATGATTGGCCGGGAGCTCGTACGTCATCCGGTCAAGGCCACTGAAGGACGCGCATCCCTGCAGCCGCGCCTGTCTGTCACAAATCTCAGCGTGGACGACAAGCTGAAGGGCCTCAGCGTCGATGTCGCGCCTGGCGAGATCGTGGCGGTCGTCGGGCAGCTTGGATCCGGCGCCGAGACGGTAGTCGAGGCGCTTGCCGGACTGCGTGGCGACGTCTCCAGGTCTGTGAAGCTCGACGGTGAGATCGCAAAGATCGACAGCGTGCGAAGCGCGCTTCGTTGCGGTGTCGGTTACGTGGCCGAGGACCGGGCCGACAAGGGCGTGTTTCTTGACGCTCCGATTGGTATCAACATCACTGCATCGGTAATGTCGAAATTCAGCCGCGCCGGCGTCATGCAGCGGGCAGCTGAGGCTGCGGAAGCGAGGCGTCTCGCCGGGATGTTTGCGATAGACGCGAAGCGACTGCCGCACGAAGTTTCCACCCTAAGCGGCGGAAACCAGCAGAAGGTTTCGCTCGCCAAGGCTGCGGCGCTCGCGCCGAAGCTCCTGCTGCTGAACGAGCCGACGCGCGGTGTCGATATCGGGGCCCGCAGCGAAATCTATTCGACCCTACGCAAGATGGCGGACGACGGTTTGGCCGTGGTTTTCTACTCGACCGACCTTGAGGAAATCCTCGAGCTTGCGGATACGGTCGTGACGATCTTCCGAGGTCAGATGGTTCGTCGCAAGCCGCGACACGAGATCGATGGCGATACGGTGCTGCATGACATCGTCGCAGGTGGGGGCGAAGCGGCGGGTGGCCACGCCTCGTTCAGAACTCAACGCGTGGAGGCTGGCCATGCATAAAACCGCCCTTAAACCCTCTATGCAGGCTTCTCCTACATTCTATAGGCGCTGGGCTTCGGCCCTGTTCGGCAGCACGAGTATTCATGCGGGCTCCATCCGTGTTGCCACGCTATTGCTGATCATCGTTGCAGCAGGCGTCGTTCCTCACTTCACCGAATTCGGCAACGTCCAGTCGCTGATGTACTCGGTTGCCGCGGTCGGAGTCGGTGCAGTCGGGATGGTGCTCGTCACACTTAGCGGCAATCTGTTCATGCTCTCGATGGGCGCGACGGCTGCGGTTTCAACGGTAATGTTCGCTGCATTGATCCACCTGGGACTCGGCGTAACCGTTCTCGCAGTGGTGCTTGCCGGCCTGGCGATAGGCATAGTGCAGGGCGCCGTCATCGCGCTAGGCCGTGCCAATCCAATCATCACCACGATCGCAACCTCTTCCATCATTCTCGGCGCGGGCGTCCTCTATACCGGCGGCCTTACCATCATCGGAGATGGCGATGCAACCTGGCTTGGCCAAGGCAAGCTCTTTGGCTGGTTGCCGACCCAGATCATCGTACTCGCAGTTTTCGTGATCATCGGGAGTTTCATACTCCAGAAGACGCGTATCGGACGGGAGATCCGGCTCATTGGCATGCGTTCGGAGGTTGCTCGCATCGCGGGTCTGCGCCTGATGGCGGCCACCCTGTTCTGCTACGGATTTGCCGGTGCGGCGGCGGCGCTTGCCGGGTCGCTCATCGCATCGTCGTCGGCGCAAGGCAATCTCACATACGGAGTCGACCTCGACTTCAACGCAATTGCCGCAGTTCTGGTCGGTGGCATCTCGATCCGGGGCGGACGCGGCCAGATCTCGGACGCGGTTACCGGCGCCATCTTCCTCGCCGTGATCAGTAACATCCTGCTCGTGAGCGGCGTGAGCTACGAGTATCAATTGGTCGTCAAAGGCATGGTGGTGCTGGGGGCGGTCGTGTTCGGTGCATTGCTCGCCCGTCTCGGGCCCAGCAAGAAATAAGCGGAGAGCGAAATGAATCAATCTCAACGTCTTCTGAATCTTGTGATTCGTTCGGTCCTGCTAATCGGCATGCCCGTGTACTTCGGCCTGACCGTCGATCACTTCTTCTCAGCGGCCAACCTGTACGCGATTTTCCAGACGTTCGCCTTCCTCGGCATCGTAGCGCTGGGCTTGTCGGTGACGATGGTCGCCGGTGAGTTCGACCTCAGTGTGGCGGCGCTTGCGACGGTCGCGGGCCTGATCACCGTGAAGTTTGGCGGCGATAGTGCGGTGCTTGGCCTGGTCTATGCCGTCTGTTTCGGGATCGTGGTGGGTATCGCGAACGCAGCGCTTTTGCCCTGGCTCGGCGTCTCGTCGCTTGTCACAACCGTCGGTTCGATGATGTTCCTCACGGGCGTCGGTTACTGGTTAGCGGGCGGGCGCGTCCTCAGCTGGGCGAATCTCGATGTGAGCGACTTCCTGGATCAGAACATCTTCGGCATCTTCTCCCCGCGTAGCCTGATTACCATCTTCTGCTATGTGTTCGTATCGCTGTTTTTGCGATTCACCGCGCTCGGTCGGGACATCTACGCGGCAGGTGGACACCGGAAGGCTGCCGTCCAGAGCGGCGCGCGAGTCGGGGCTGCCCTGACAGTGGGCTTTGCGATCTCTGGCAGCCTTTCCGCGCTCGGTGGTGGTCTGCTGTCGCTCAGCCTTGCCACCGCGACTGCAACGATGGGCAGCAATATCTTGCTCCAGGCGGCGTCAGCGGCCATTGTGGGCGGCGTGGCACTTGAGGGGGGAATCGGGTCGCCACTTGGCGTGGCAGTTGGCGTGTTGATCCTCACGGTGCTCAACAACGGGCTCGGCCTGCTCAATGCGACCTCGACCCAGATCCTGCTGGTCAATGGTCTGCTTCTTCTGATGGTCGTGCTGCTCGACGGCCGTCTGGGCAGCGTGCTGGCCAATCCGTTGGCACGCCTAGCCCGGGCCCGCTCCGCGAAAGGCGCGAGCGCCTGACGGAGTGCGAACCGGCGGTTGTGAGAATGCCGGCGTGCTGCAACGTACGTCGGCATTCTGGTGTGGAAGCGACTTGCGCGTCAGAGAGTCTGCGAATCCAAGGTATGGTGCGGATACTGCTGGTTTAGGGGGCGAACGTCATCCAGCGCTTCTCGAGTTGCTGCGACCTGACGCGCTCGACAAGAAATTCGCTGAAGACCCGGATCTTTGCCGGCTGGTATCGGCGGCTCTGGTAGGCAAGATTGATCGTGAGCTTTGGCAGTTGCCAGTCTTCCAGGACGGGGACGAGTCGTCCTGCGACGATGTCGTCGTGAATGATGTACATCGGCTGGATGACGATGCCCAGACCCGCCCGCCCGGCAGCCACGATGACCTGCCCTTCGTTCGAATCGAGCGCGCTCGAGATGGATACGGTGCATTCGTCCTCCCCGCGGCCCAGATGGAGCTGATGCGGGTCAACCGACAGGTTGTAGATCAGCATCCGGTGTTGCCCGAGGTCCTGTGGAGTTTGCGGCCGACCGTGCGTCGAGAGATAGTCAGGCGACGCGGCGAGCACACGTCGGGTTTCGGCAAGCCGTCGAACAGTGATTCCAGAATCTCCCTCGTGTTCCTTGGTGCGGATGGCAATGTCGATACCAGCCTCGATGAAGTTGTGGTACTGGTTCGCTGCAGTCAACTGGACCGACAGATTGGGGTAGCGCTCCAGGAAGTCAGGCAGCGCCGGCGCCAGATGCATCATCGCAAACGACACGGAGCTCGTGACACGAAGTACCCCTCGGGGACTTACGCTCTCATCGGCGGCGATCGAGTCCGCCTCTGCCAGCTCGGAAAGCACCAGCCCGCATCGCCGGTGGTATTCCCGGCCGGCGTCGGTGAGCCACATTCTTCGCGTCGTGCGTTCAATCAGACGCGTGCCGAGTTGCTCTTCGAGCAGACTCAGCGTGCGACTCGCGGCAGCGTTAGACATATCGAGTTGCTCAGCGGCCCTGGACAAGCTGCCAAGGTCCGCAGTAAGCACGAACAACTGAATCTGGGTCAGGCGGTCCATCGTCTCCTCGATCTGATAGTGCTGGAACAATCAAGGCTGATTTTTTCAGCGTGTTCAGAGGAACTATCACCCAGTTTCAGAGGTGGATAAACACACTGCAGGTCGCCAGATTGTCAACCTGCGGTCGACAGTCTTGCTGCAAAAGGGCCAACGGGTCACGCGAAGTGCTGCCATCTGTGGAAGCGACGCAGGGGCATTTTTCCGGCGCCAGGAAATGTCATTTCGCCGGAGCGCATTTTATTTCCGGCAACGAAGCTTTAACTTTGTCGGGAAGACGCTTGCAAGAGCGCACACCGGAGACAATTGAAATGCGCAATATCAACGAAGACACCATCACGCTCGCGGTGATCGAATCCTTCGCTAAGTGCGAAGACGCTCGCCTGCGAACCATCATGACCAGCCTCGTGCAGCACCTTCACGCTTTTGCGAGAGAGGTGAAACTGACCGAGGCTGAGTGGTTCAAGGCTATTTCATTTCTGACGGAGGTCGGTCACATCACCGACGACAGGCGCCAGGAATTCATCCTGCTTTCCGATACGCTTGGCCTGTCCATGCTGGTGACGGCTCAGAACAACAGCAAGCCGGCCAATTGCACCGAGGCAACGGTGTTCGGGCCGTTTTTCCTTGAGGGGGCGCCGCTCTACAGGAACGGCGACGACATCTCGAATGGCGCACATGGCGCGCCATGCTACGTGAAAGGACAGGTACGAGGCGCGGATGGAGAGGTTGTGCCGAATGCGTGGCTTGATGTATGGCAGTCGGACGAAGACGGCTTTTACGACGTCCAGACGCACAGTGGCGACGGGCCCACAGAACATCGTGCTCGCGGGCGGTTGCAGACCGATGCCGAGGGGAATTTCCATTTTCGGTCGATCCTCGCTGAAGCTTATCCGATTCCCCACGATGGGCCGGTCGGCCGGATGCTCGCCGCGACCGGACGCCACCCCTGGCGCCCCGCCCACCTGCATTTCATGCTTCAGGCGCCCGGCTACGAGACCCTGATCACTCACGTGTTCCGGGATGGCGACCAGTATCTCGATTCCGACGTGGTCTTCGGTGTGCGCTCGTCCCTGATCGCAGACTGGGTTCGTCACGAGCCCGGGATCGCACCGGACGGCAAGGTATTCGAGGTACCGTGGTACACGCTCGACTACGATTTCATCCTCAATCCATCGGAGGCAATCGCATGATCCGGCATATCGTTATGTGGCGAGTACGCGGTGAAACGGAGGCTGAGCGTGCGGCAACGTCGGAGCTTGTGAAGACAAGTTTCGAAGGGCTGCGCGGTCGAATTCCGGGAATGAGTCATCTTGAGGTCGGCATCGACTCAAGCGGGGTCGATTACGCATGCGACGCCGTTCTCGTGACGGAGTTTGAGTCCCGTGAAGCGTTGGACGCGTACGCGTCTCATCCTGAGCATCTGCGTGTCCGGACGGAACTCGGCGACCTGCGGACCGCGCGGTTTCAGGTCGACTATGAGATTAACGCCGCGGCGACACGTAAGGTGGAGGCGGAGCACGCACATGCCAAAGCTTGAATTTCTCTATCAGGCACGACCGGGCCGCGTTGTTTTCGGCGCGGGTAGCTTGCAGCACCTCGAGCGCGAAGTCCTGGAACTCGGCGCGCAGCGTGCGCTTGTGCTCTGCACGCCGGAGCAACGCGGGACTGCCGAAATGGTCGCTTCGAGGCTCGGTGCCCGCACGGCAGCCGTTTTCGACAAGGCTGTGATGCATGTGCCGATTGAACTCGCTCGCGAAGCACGTGCGTTGGCCCGGGAACTGAACGCGGATTGCGCGATCGCCGTTGGCGGAGGCTCTACGGTCGGCCTCGGCAAGGCGATCGCGATGGATTCCGGTCTTCCTATCCTGGCGATTCCCACGACCTACGCTGGTAGCGAGATGACGGCGATCTATGGCATTACCGAAGGCGGCCTGAAGAAGACCGGAACGGACGTCAGGGTGCTTCCGAAAACGGTGATCTACGATCCCGACCTCACGGTGACATTGCCGGTTGGACTCTCCGTTACGAGCGGCATCAACGCCATCGCACATGCTGCAGAGGCGCTCTACTCGCGCGATGCGAACCCGGTGATAAGCCTGATGGCGGAAGAGGGCATCGCATCGCTGGCGCGTGCGCTGCCAGGCATCGTTGCGAATTCCACGGACATCGATGCCCGTTCGCAGGCCCTGTATGGCGCGTGGCTGTGCGGGACGACACTGGGTAGCGTAGGAATGGCGCTACATCACAAGCTATGTCACACGCTGGGCGGGAGCTTCAATCTCCCACACGCGCAAACCCATACCATCGTGTTGCCGCACGCGCTTGCATACAACAGGCAGGCTGCGCCTGACGCGATGACCCGCATTGCGCGTGCCATCGGAGCCGACGATGCAGCAGTCGGCGTCTACGAACTGGCGAAGGCCAACGGCGCGCCGGTCGCGCTGAAGGATATCGGGATGAAGGTCGAGGACGTGGAAAAGGCAGCGGAAATCGCCAGCTCGAATCCGTACTGGAATCCGCGGCCGATCGAACGTGAAGCGATCCACGCCTTGCTGCGGGATGCGTTTGACGGCGTTAGCCCGCACTAGGGTGGCACAGGCCAGCATCAGCCCGCGCCAGCATTGATGTCGCGCATGAGCACATCGGCCGTTTGGATCTCTGGAGGTGCAGTATGCATTTCACTGTCTATTGTCTTGACCACGACGGCGTCGTCGAGCGCCGGCTCGAACACTACGACGCCCACAAAGCCTACCTGCAGACTTCACCGGTGAAGACCTTGATCTCCGGTCCGCTGACCAAAGAGGACGGAACGACGATGATCGGTAGCTTCTTCCTCTATGAGGCAGAGGGGATCGCTGACATCGAGGCATTCGTCAAGGACGATCCGTTCAACAAGGCGGAGATCTGGAAGTCGATCGATATTCGGCCATTCATCAAGCGCGTGGATAACCGTTAGCCATGCCTTGAGGGATGACGGCGGCCTGGTGTGCGTAGGTCGCCGCGTGGTGGCATGGATCAAAACGATGCCAGAGTTTCTGGCATCTGAAGGATTACTTATAAATAGGAAAGGAGACAATGATGCAAACGGGTCTTGATGGAAAGATCGTCCTCGTGACTGGCGCTGCGAAAGGCATCGGCCGCTCAACGGCAGTTGCCTTCGCGAAGGAGGGGGCACGCCTGTGCCTGGTGGATATCGATGGTGGCGCACTCGAGGAGGTCCAGGCGGAACTTCGGGCGATGGGCAGCAACGTGAACATCGCGCAGGCCGACCTTTCGAAAGCCAACGGTGTCTCGGAAGGGATTGATTCGGTACTGCGGCCGTATGGCGGGCAGGTAGACATCCTCGTGAACAATGTCGGTGCAGGCAAGGTCCGGACATTCGAGGAACTCTCGGACGAGGACTGGGATTTCACCCTGAACCTCAATTTCATGAGTTACGTGCGTGCATGCCGCCATCTGCTTCCCGCACTGCGCGCGCGCGAAAGGGCCGTGATCATCAACAACGCGTCGGACCTGGCTCGACAGCCGGAGCCGGTTCCCATCGATTATTCGGCGTCGAAGGCGGCTGTACTAGCCCTGACCAAGGGGCTGGCGCGTGCGGAGGCGCCCCGCATCCGCGTCAATGCGGTTGCCCCCGGGCCAGTATGGACGCCGTTCTGGACCAAGGAAGGCGGCTTCGCGGACACAATGGGTAAGTTTCACGGCATGGGGCCGCGTGAAGCCGTGGAGCATGAACTCTCCCTGCGACAGCTCCCATTGAACCGTCTCGGTACGCCTGAAGAGGTGGCGAACGTAATCGTATTCCTGGCCTCAGACCTCGCTTCGTTTGTAACGTCAGCAGTGTGGGGCGTCGATGGCGGCAGCATTCGAAGCCTCATCTGAGGACGGGGGCGCGCGCAGCCGCAGAGCTGGTACGGTCTTGGCGTGCGTTCCCGCGCCCTATGAGGATAACCGAAAGGTAGCAGGAGAGGATATGTCTGGCTCGTCAATGTCTACCCAGGACCGCAGCATTCTCGCGGAGGCGCTTGCCATGCTGCTAAGGGAGCGCAGCTACGCCCATCGCCTGGCGATCGAAATCGCAGAGGCGCGCGGAGAGCAAGGGCCGGATATCTCGGAATATGGTGTCGTGGATATCCTTCGGTTGAGCCGGGAGTTTGCACCGGATGGCCCGAACAGGCCGGAGCATCCCTACGTTCAGAGATTGCTGCAACCTAAGTGTGCAGGTTCGCCGTCGCGCCGAACGACTGTTGCTACCTCTGAAAATTGACGTTTGCAATAAATAGCGCGTCGCACAGGCGCGTGGTTGGACACAGGAGACTTGTATGTTGCGAATTGCTGTCCTTGGTGCGGGCCGCATCGGAAAAATCCACGCTGCAAACGTTGCAGCAGACCGTCGTCTTGAACTCGTCGTTGTTGCCGATCCCAACGAGGCTGCGGTTGCAGAGCTGGCGAGTTCGCTCGGCTGTGATTTCAGCCTCGACTGTGAGGCAGCGGTCGATCGCGAAGACGTTGACGCGGTCATCATCGGCACGCCGACTGACACCCATATTGACCTCACCCTGCGCGCTGTACGGCTCGGGAAACCCGTTCTCTGCGAGAAACCGATCGATCTCGATATCGATCGGGCGCTCGCTGCGGTGGAGGAGATCGAGCGACTGCAGGGCAAGGTGATGCTCGCTTTCAACAGGCGCTTCGATCCTGACGCGATGGCCCTGAAAAAGGCGATACGTGACGGCGAGGTGGGTGACGTTCGTCAGGTCGTCATCACGAGCCGCGACCCCGGCCTCGCGCCGCGCGAATATCTTCGCCACTCTGGCGGGATCTTTCGCGATATGACCATTCACGACTTTGATACCGCGCGCTGGCTGCTGGGCGAGGATCCGGTCGAGGTCATGGCGATGGGTAATCGTCTGGTCGATCCAGGCCTGGATGAGATTCCCGACTTCGACAGCGTGATGGTGCTACTGCGCACGGCATCCGGAAAACAATGTCACATCAACGGGTCGAGACAGGCCGTCTACGGCTTCGATCAGCGCGTGGAGGTGTTCGGTTCGAAGGGCATGGTTCTGAACGAGAACCATCGCCCGTCGAGTCTGCGTCGCTGGACCAGCGGCGCGACCGACGCGCGCGATCCGCTACTCAACTTCTTTCTGGAGCGGCACGCGGATTCGTATCGTGTCGAGCTCAACGCCTTCATCGACGCATTGCAGAGCGGCACCGCAATGCCCGCGACTCCACGCGACGGCATCAGGGCGCTTCACATCGCCAATTGCGCGCTCGAGGCAGCGCAGAGCGGCCGCGCAGTCCGGATCTGAAGGCCGTGACCGTGGGCGCATGGCGAAGCTGGCGTCCGCGTCACCCGTTGAAAAAAAGTTGACAACGGCGCGATCTGTGCCCTAAATGGAGAGGGTACCTCTCCATTTAGGGCGATTTCATGGCGCAACCGGAATCCTTCAGCGGCGTTGCGATTTTCGTAGCCGCTGCCAAATCGCGCAGCTTTACGGACGCTGCGGACCAGCTCGGGCTGACCAAGTCAGCCGTTGGCAAGTCCATTGCCAAGCTGGAGGAGCGCCTTGGCGCCAAGCTTTTTCACCGGACGACGCGAAGCATCGCGTTGACCGCCGATGGCGAGGCTTACTTTGCGGCGTGCTCCGCGGCGCTGGACGAAATTTCGGCGGCCGAAGCCGCCCTCGGGCCAGGACAGCAACGACCGGTGGGCCGCCTGCGCATTGATATGCCTGCGGCGTTCGGTCGACGTGTGCTGGTTCCGATCCTTCTCAAGATCGGCCGGGAGCACCCCGATCTCCAGTTCACGATGACCTTCTCCGACCACATCATCGACCCGATCGAGGAGGGCGTCGACCTCGTAGTGCGATTTGGAGAGCTGCAAAGTTCAAGTGGCCTCGTCGCGCGCCGTTTGACGAGCCAGCGAATGGTCATCGCGGCAGCGCCAGAGTATCTCAAACGGAAGGGCACTCCGAAGACGGTCGATGATCTGCAGAACCATTCGTGCGTTGTGGGGTATCGCAGAGGGCAGCCGCTTTCATGGCGCGTCAACACAGATGGGGAATCGCGGCGCATCTCTCCGCCTCCCACTCATCAGATAAGTGACGGCGATACCATTATCGACGCCGCGTTGTCCGGACTCGGAATCTGCCAGATGCCGATGTCGCTGCTCCGACCGGGCTTGAAGGGTGGAACACTCGTATCGGTGCTCGACAAGGTGTCGAAGGACCTCATCGACGTGCACGTTGTATGGCCGAAAGTGGCGCATCTCCGGCCAAAAGTCCGGCACGTTGTCGATACGTTGGTTGCGCTAGCCGCAGAAGGGGCGCTCGACTGATCAGTCGTCTTCGCGTCGGTAAGTTCGCGACGAGATTCAGGGGACGACGATATTCAAAGCGGTGGACGGCACGGTGCGGCCGCGGACTCTTTATCGCCTGCTCGATCAGGGACTGCATCGACGCGCGCCTTCAAATAGCCAGTTTCGCATTCCTGGAGGCGTCTTTGGGCCAGCTCGCGCAGGCAATGGATCGAGGGGGAGTGTTATTTGATGGTGTCGACACAAGTCCAACTTCTGCATTGGTGAAACTGGTGGGGCCAGACTGTCTGAGATCGCATCGACCGCCAAAATGGGAGCCGAGACGCTCGCCTCTAAGAATGGTGTATCGCATTTAACATAACGTAATTTATCAATATTTATGT
>ABYL01000136.1 GCA_000173575.1 Burkholderia sp. H160
CGGGACGCCCGCCGCCGAGCCGTTGCCCGCAGCGCTGCCCGCGGCGCCGTTTTGCGCGTAGTGCTCGAAGAACGCCTCACTGTTGTCGACGGGCGGCGTCGTGCCGGGGCCGGCGAGCGTCGCGGGCGGCACGCTATTTTGTTCGTCGAGCGCCTGCTGCTTGCGCTCGGTCTGCGCGAGCAGGTCCATCAGCGGATCGGGCGCGACTGCCGGATACAGGTCGAACACGAGCCTGTACTTGTACGCCCCGACCGGCGGCAGCGCGAACACCTGCGGCTTCACGGAGCCCTTCAGATCGAACACCATGCGCACCACGTGCGGCTGATACTGTCCGACCCGCACCGACGAAATCTGCGGATCGTTCGGCGTGATCTTCGACACCAGTTCCTTGAGCGCCTGATCGAGATCGAGGCCGTTCAGATCGACGACGAGCCGGTCCGGTCCCTGCAGCAGTTGCTGCGTGTTCTGCAGCGGCTGATCGGATTCGATCGTCACGCGCGTGTAGTCGCGCGCGGGCCACACGCGCACGCCGAGCACCGAGCTTGCAAACGCGAGACGCGGCGCGACGAGGCCGAGCACCAGCGTCGAGGCGCCGGCGCGCAGGATCTGCCGGCGCCGCCAGTTATGCGTCGCGCCCGCCGCCGATTCGATCGAGTGGAACGGTTTGATTAACATCTTTCGAGACATGCCTTTCCTGATTCGCTGTAGGCGCGTGCGACGAGTAAGCGTGCGTCCGCGTTTGCGTCTATGTGGCCGACGAGCCCGAGCGAGAAAACGAGATCCGGCACGCCGAGCAGCGGTCCCGCGCGTTGCGGCCATTCGACGAGGCAGACCGCGCTGCTGTCGAAATATTCGCGAAAGCCCGCGTCGGCCCATTCGGCCGGATCGGTGAATCTGTACAGATCGAAGTGATAGAGAGCGAGTTCCCCGGCGGGCCGCTCGAGCACATACGGTTCGACGAGCGTGTAGGTTGGACTGCGCACGCGGCCGGTGTGGCCGAGGCCGCGCAAGGTCGCGCGCACGAGCGTGGTTTTGCCTGCGCCGAGATCGCCGAGGAGTTGCACTTGCAGGCCGTGGAACGCGAGGCCGCTTGCGGCGCCAGGCTGTACCTGCGAGGCTGCGCGCACGCTTTCGATCGCCTGTGCGAAGCGCGCGCCGAATGCCTGCGTGGCGGCTTCGTCCGCTAGCGCGAAAGTGCGTTCGAGCAGCACGGGAGCGGGCGGTAGGGTCGCGTGATCGGGATTGACAGGCATTCTCGTAAAATGGCGTGATGAACCGAAGTCCGAAGTCCCCTGTTTCCTGCACGCCCGCGTCGGCTAATGATGCCGCGCGAGCCTCGTGTGCGATGTCCCGTTTCGATGGAGCAGCGCTGCAAGCGCTCGCGCTCGACATCAAGACGTGGGGCCGTGAACTCGGTTTCGGGGCGATCGGCATCAGCGATACCGATCTGTCGGCCGCCGAAGCGCCGCTTGCCGCGTGGCTCGAAGCGGGTTGCCACGGCGAGATGGATTATATGGCCAAACACGGCATGAAACGCGCGCGGCCGGCCGAGCTTGTGGCCGGCACGCGACGCGTGATCACCGCGCGCATCGCTTATTTGCCTGCGCAGATGCTGCAGGAAGAGGCGCATGAAAGCATGCCGCAGGACGCCGAGCAATCCACCTCACACGCGGCACCTCAACCGCGCGACTGGCGCGCAGCCGAGCACGCGCGGCTCGCGGACCCGTCGACGGCGGTCGTATCGATCTATGCGCGCGGCCGTGACTATCACAAGGTGATGCGTCATCGCCTGCAACAACTGGCCGACCGGATCGAAGCGGCGATCGGTCCGTTCGGCTATCGCGTGTTCACCGATTCGGCGCCGGTGCTCGAAGTCGAGCTCGCGCAGAAGGCCGGCATCGGCTGGCGCGGCAAGCACACATTGCTGCTGCAGCGCGACGCCGGCTCGCTGTTTTTCCTCGGCGAGATCTATGTCGACATCCCGCTGCCGACCGACGCCGAAACCTCGCCCGAGGCCGCGCCCGAAACGCCGGGCTCGCATTGCGGCAGCTGCACTCGTTGCATCGGCGCCTGCCCGACCGGCGCGATCGTCGCGCCGTACAAGGTCGACGCGCGGCGCTGCATCTCGTATCTGACGATCGAGCTGAAGGGCAGTATTCCGCCTGACCTGCGGCCGCTGATCGGCAATCGCGTGTACGGCTGCGACGACTGCCAGCTCGTGTGTCCGTGGAACAAGTTCGCGCAGGCCGCGCCGGTCGCCGATTTCGACGTGCGACATGGGCTCGATCGCGCGTCGCTGGTCGAATTGTTCGCGTGGAGCGCGGACGAGTTCGATACCCGCATGCAGGGCAGCGCGATTCGCCGCATCGGTTACGAATGCTGGCTGCGCAATCTCGCGGTCGGCATGGGCAACGCGTTGCGCGCCGCACCCGCAAGCCTTGACGCCGACGCGCGTGCCGCGATCGTGCGGGCGTTGAGGCAGCGCGCCGACGATCCTTCGGCGCTCGTGCGCGAGCATGTGGAGTGGGCGCTCGAAGCGGCGTAAAGTGGCGGCAATCCGGTGCCCGCAATCGGGCACGCTTGAGGAGCAGGCAATCATGTTCAACGCAGTGATCGATGCGCCGTTCGGCAAGGTCGGCATCCGGCTCGAAGGCGAGGCCGTGCGCGAGATCGTCTATCTGCCCGAGTCGACGCCCAACGTCGCGCCAACGACACCGCTCGCGCGCGAGGCGGCCGAACAGATCGAGCGTTACTTCGAGCAAGCGTCGGCGAAGTTCGAGCTGCCGCTCGCCGAGTGCGGCACCGCGTTCCAGCGGCGCGTGTGGCAGGCGATCTGCGATATCCCGCCGGGTGTCGTGCTGACGTACGGGCAACTCGCAAAGCAGCTCGGCAGCGTGCCGCGCGCGGTCGGCCAGGCGTGCGGCGCGAATTTCTTTCCAATCGTGATTCCGTGCCACCGCGTGGTGAGTTCGAGCGGCATCGGCGGCTTCGCGCATGATGGCGGCGATGGCTTCTTTCGCAACGTGAAGCGCTGGCTGCTCGCGCATGAAGGTGTGCCGTACGCATGAGCACGAGCGCCACCACCGACACTGCCGCACACGTTGAAGACTCAGCTTCCGCCTCGCCGCTGCTGCTGACCAGCTCCGCATCGATCGACGCCTTTTGCGACGCGCTGTGGCTCGAACACGGCCTGTCTCGCAACACGCTCGACGCGTATCGGCGCGACTTGCGGCTCTTCTGCGAATGGCTCGCGCACACGCGCAACGCGTCGCTCGACACCGCGAGCGAAGCCGACCTGACCGCCTACAGCGCGGCACGGCAACAGGACAAGGCGACCTCGGCGAACCGCCGGTTGTCGGTGTTTCGCCGCTATTACGCGTGGGCGGTGCGCGAGCATCGCGCGGCCGCCGATCCCACGCTGCGCATCCGCTCGGCGAAGCAGCCGCCGCGTTTTCCATCGACGTTGAGCGAAGCGCAGGTCGAAGCGCTGCTCGGCGCGCCCGACATCGATACGCCGCTGGGCTTGCGCGATCGCACAATGCTCGAGTTGATGTACGCGAGCGGTTTGCGCGTGACCGAACTGGTTACGCTGAAGACCGTCGAGGTGGGTCTCAACGAAGGCGTCGTGCGCGTGACCGGCAAGGGCTCCAAGGAGCGGCTGATTCCGTTCGGCGAAGAGGCGCACGCGTGGATCGAGCGCTATCTGCGCGAAGCGCGCCCGGCGCTGCTTGGCCCGCGCGCGGCCGATGCGCTATTCGTGACGGCCCGCGCGGAAGGCATGACGCGCCAGCAGTTCTGGAACATCATCAAGCGGCATGCGCAGGTGGCCGGCGTTCATGCACCGTTGTCGCCGCACACGCTGCGGCACGCGTTCGCGACCCATCTGCTCAATCACGGCGCGGATCTGCGCGTCGTGCAATTGCTGCTTGGACACACCGATATTTCAACGACGCAGATCTACACGCATGTTGCGCGAGAGCGTTTGAAATCGCTGCATGCGCAGCATCATCCGCGCGGGTGAGCACGCCGGGAAGCGTGGGGGCGCGCGCCGTTTCACACCAACTCGCGCAACCGGTGCTTGAGAATCTTCCCGGTCGACGCGGCCGGCAGCGCCGCGAGTACCTTCAACTCGGCTGGCCGCTTGTACGGCGCGAGCCGCTCGCCGCACCACGCGATCAACTCCGCGGGCGTGACTGTCGCGCCTGAAATCAGCTCGACGAACGCGATCACTTCCTCGTTGCCCTCGACCGCGCGTCCGATCACCGCCGACTGCACGACCTGCGGATGCGCGTTCAGGACGTGCTCGACCTCTGCCGGATACACGTTGAAGCCCGAGCGGATGATCAGCTCCTTGCTGCGCCCGACGATATGCAACGCGCCGTCCTCGTCCTGCCGTGCGAGGTCGCCGGTCTTCAGCCAGCCGTCTTCGGTGAGCGCCGCGCGCGTCTGCTCGGGGCTGCGATAGTAGCCGAGCATCACGTTCGGCCCGCGCACCCACAGTTCGCCGATCTCGCCCGGCGCCGCTTCGACGCCGTCGAGCCCGACGAACTTCACCTCGACGCCTGGAATCACCTCGCCGACCGAGCAGTCGCTGCGCGGCGCGTCGAGCATCGTGTGCGACACGGTCGGGCTGCTTTCGGTCATCCCGTAGCCGTTGTGCAGCGGCAGACCGTACACGGCTTCGGCCTGCGCTTTCAACGCGGCGTCGAGCGGTGAGCCGCCCGAATACGCGAAGCGCAGCCGCGGCGCGGACCATGCGTGGCCGTGCGTGTGCAAATGTTCGAGCAGCTTCGCGTGCATCGCCGGCACGCCCTGGAAGATCGACACGCGTTCGTCGGCGAGGGCGCGGCGCACCGCTTCGGGCACGAAGCGCGGCGCGAGCCGCAACGTCGCGCCCGCATGCAGGCTGCCGAGGCACACCGACGCGAACCCGTACACGTGCGAGATCGGCAGCACCGCATACACGACGTCGTCGGGCCCGACCTGGCGCAGCCGGCTCGACACCGCCGCGATGTAAAGCAGATTGCGATGCGACAGCATCACGCCCTTCGGCGCGCCGGTGGTGCCGGTCGTGTAGATCAGCGCCGCGCATTGGCGGTCGTTGGCGGCTTCAACCGGCTCGGCCTGCGCGCTGCTATCCACTGCATACGACCATGCGCCAATGTCCGGCGACAGCGTGGGTTCGTGCGTCGCTTGATGGCGCTCGGCATGCTGGCGCGCGTCGGGCGAGCTTTCGACCGCATAGGCGACGACGCGCGGCTGCGCGTGCGCGCGGATCGAATCGAGCTCGGCCGCGGATAGCCGCGCGTTCGACACGAGCGCCCACGCATCGAGCTTCGCCGTCGCAAACAGCAGCGCGATCTGCGCGATGCTGTTCTCCGCGACGATCATCACGCGATCGCCGCCGCGCACGCCCCAGTCGCGCAGCAGCGCGGCGGCGGCATCGACGGCGAGGAGCAGTTGTGCGTTGCTCAGGCGGCGCGCATCTTCGATCAGCGCGACATGCTGCGGATCGCGCGAGGCGGCGAGCGCCGGAATGTCGCTGATGCGCGCGGGCAGAGCGGCGAGCAGCGCGGGGATGTCGATCGTGGAACGGTTGGATGAAGCTGAGCTCAACACTGTCTCCCTTTTACCAATTCGTTGCCCTGCGTGCAGTATGTCGCGCCGCGCCGGCATATTTTCGAACGATCGTGCCACAAGCTCTGGACCCGCACAATTGCCCGTTCGGCAAATAGCCGTTGTGCAAACTCGCCATTACAATGCGCCGATGAGCAAATCCAGACACGTCTCCGAAACACCCGCCACTCAGTTTCTGCGCCGTCACGGCATCACGTTCGGCGAGCATCCTTACGACTATGTCGAGCATGGGGGCACCGCGGAATCGTCGCGCCAGCTCGGCGTCGACGAGCATCACGTCGTGAAGACGCTGGTGATGGAAGACGAACACGCGAAGCCGCTGATCGTGCTGATGCACGGCGATCGCACCGTCAGCACGAAGAACCTCGCGCGACAGATCGGCGCGAAGCGCGTCGAACCATGCAAGCCCGACGTCGCGAACCGGCATTCGGGTTATCTGATCGGCGGCACGTCGCCGTTCGGCACGCGCAAGCAGATGCCGGTGTATGTCGAGTCGACCATTCTCGAGATGGACAAGATCCTGCTGAACGGTGGACGGCGCGGCTTTCTCGTCAGCATCGAACCGAAGGTGCTCACCGATTTGCTGGCGGCCACGCCGGTGCAGTGCGCGAGCGTGGACTGACGCCCATGCGCGAATTGACGTTTGCCTGAATGTTTTTCGCGCGGATGCGTTCGGTAAAATGTGCGCCGCCTCGTTTCGACGGGCATGCCCTGTTGCGGTTGGGGTGTCGAATGTCAGACCGTGATCCTTATAAGAGTCCCAGATGCAAAACCTGATCGTCGCTGTCGTTGCCTATCTGATCGGTTCGTTGTCGTTTGCCGTGATCGTGAGCGCCGCGATGGGTCTCGACGACCCGCGCTCGTATGGCTCGGGCAACCCGGGCGCCACCAACGTGCTGCGCAGCGGCAGCAGGAAGGCCGCGATTCTGACGCTGATCGGCGACGCCTTCAAGGGCTGGCTACCGGTATGGCTGGTCGCGCATTTCGGCCCGCGTTACGGGCTCGACGAGCGTTCGATCGCGATTGCGGCGCTCGCGGTGTTTCTCGGCCACCTGTATCCGATTTTCTTCCGCTTCAAGGGCGGCAAGGGCGTGGCGACCGCCGCGGGCGTGCTGCTCGCGATCAACCCGACGCTCGGCATCGCGACCTTGCTGACCTGGCTGATCGTCGCGTTCTTCACGCGCTACTCGTCGCTCGCGGCGCTGTGCTCGGCGCTGTTCGCGCCGCTCTTCTACGTATTCCTGTTCGGGCCGCGCATCGTCGCGCTCGCGGTTCTGGTGATGAGCCTGCTGCTCGTGTGGCGGCATCGCGGCAATATCGCGAAGCTGATGAAGGGGCAGGAGAGCCGTATCGGCGACAAGAAGAAGGCCGCGAGTCCCGCAGCCGGCAACGATCTTTGACGTGGACTGAGCGCTTCGCCCGGTTTTAGGCGAAGCCGCTCGGAGCGCGCGAGGCTCGTTGCAAGCCTCGTGCGCAGTGACGCTTAATCGCGGAAGTTGTTGAAGTCGAGCGGCGTGTCGGTCACGTCCTTGCGCAGCAGCGCGATCACGCTTTGCAGATCGTCGCGCTTCGCACCGGTGATGCGCACCGCATCGCCCTGAATGCTCGCCTGCACCTTGATCTTGCTGTCCTTCACGAGGCGCACGATCTTCTTCGACAGATCGCCCGACACGCCCTTCTTGATCTTGATGACCTGCTTGACCTTGTCGCCGCCGATCTTCTCGACCTTGCCGTAGTCGAGGAAGCGCACGTCGACATTGCGCTTGGCCATTTTTGACAGCAGCACGTCCTTCACCTGGCCGAGCTTGAAGTCGTCGTCGGCATACGCGGTGATTTCGTTTTCCTTCTGTTCGACGCGCGCGTCGGACCCCTTGAAGTCGAAACGCGTGGAAATTTCCTTGTTGGACTGTTCGATCGCATTCTTGACTTCGATCATGTTCGCTTCGCAGACGACGTCAAACGATGGCATTGCATTCTCCCAATAGTGCGGCAGTGCGCGACGCGGCCGGTCGGCTGCGTGCGAGGCACTCGCTATAATCACGGACCGGACGTCATTTTACCGACGCCACTCCCTTTTGCCCAAGACCGCCGCGCAGGGTCGTGACGGCGGGCAATCCCGCGTCGGGCGACGCTGCTCCGGTCGCCCGACCCGTCATTCGTCGTTGCCCTGTTGCCATTCCGATGTCCCAATCCGATCTTGCCGCTCCCGCCGTCGCGTCCCTCATGGCCGGCTATCCACTGAAGGCCCACAACACCTTTGGCTTCGACGTGCGCGCGCAGTTCGCGTGCCTGATCGAGCGTGAGGCGCAGTTGCTCGCCGCGGTGCGCGATCCGC
This sequence comes from Burkholderia sp. H160, assembly GCA_000173575.1. Lineage (GTDB taxonomy): Bacteria > Pseudomonadota > Gammaproteobacteria > Burkholderiales > Burkholderiaceae > Paraburkholderia. Next base: position 7,973 of record ABYL01000136.1, read on the forward strand.
GCGTCGCGGGCCTGCCGCGCCTCGTGCTCGGCGGCGGCAGCAACGTCGTGCTGACCGGCGACTTCGCCGGACTCGTGCTGCTGGTGGCGCTGCGCGGCCGCCGCGTGGTGCGCGAGGACCAGGACGCGTGGTATGTCGAAGCGGCCGGCGGCGAGCCGTGGCACGAGTTCGTCGCATGGACGTTGGCGCAGGGCATGCCCGGCCTCGAGAACCTCGCACTGATTCCGGGCACGGTCGGCGCGGCGCCGATCCAGAACATCGGCGCGTACGGGCTCGAAATGTGCGAGCGCTTCGTGTCGCTGCGGGCGATCGAGCTCGCGACCGGCAAGGCGGTGGAGTTCGGCGCCGATGCGTGCGGGTTCGGCTATCGTGACAGCTTTTTCAAACGGGAAGGGCGCGAGCGCTTCGTGATCACCTCGGTGACATTTCGTTTGCCGAAGGCGTGGCAGCCGCGCGCGGGCTATGCGGATCTCGCGCGCGAGCTGGCGGCGCGCGGTCATGCGGCGAGCACCGGGGAAGCCGATGGCGCGGCCATACAGCCGACCGCGCAGGCCATTTTCGATGCGGTCGTCGCCGTGCGACGCGCGAAGCTGCCCGATCCGCTCGAGCTTGGCAACGCGGGGAGCTTCTTCAAGAATCCGGTGATCGACGCCGCGCAGTTCGAGGCGCTGAAGCGCCGCGAGCCGGATATCGTGTCGTACGCGCAAGCGGACGGCCGGGTGAAGCTGGCGGCCGGCTGGCTGATCGACCGATGCGGCTGGAAGGGCCGCGCGATGGGCGCGGCGGCCGTGCATGAGCGCCAGGCGCTGGTGCTGGTGAATCGTGGTGGCGCGAGCGGTACGGAAGTGCTGGCGCTGGCGCGGGCAATCCAGAATGACGTGCGCGAGCGATTTGGCGTGGAACTGGAGGCGGAGCCGGTTTGCCTGTGAACGGCAGGTCGTTTTTTTCGCGCTGGGTTGGCGCGCGAAGCAGCGCCGCCGACTCATGCAAAAAGGCGCCGGGAGTTTCCTCCCGGCGCCTTTTTTGTACCGCGATTCCGGTGTACGTCCGGAGTGGCGGCTCGCTCAGTGATTGAGCTTGCCGAGCAGCAGGAATTCCATCAATGCCTTCTGCACGTGCAGACGGTTCTCCGCCTCATCCCATACGACGCTCTGCGGCCCGTCGATCACTTCCGCGCTGACTTCCTCGCCGCGATGCGCGGGCAGGCAGTGCATGAAGAGCGCGTCCGGTTTCGCGCGCGCCATCATGTCGGCGTCGACGCACCAGTCGGCGAAAGCCTTCTTACGCGCTTCGTTTTCGGCCTCGAAGCCCATGCTGGTCCAGACGTCCGTGGTGACGAGATCGGCGCCCGCGCAGGCTTCGTGTGGGTCGTCGAATTCCTCATAGAACGCAGCGCTTTCTGCCGCGACGAGCGCACGGTCGAGCTTGTAGCCGGGCGGCGTGGACAGGCGCAGCTTGAAGCCGAGTATCTGCGCCGCTTCGATCCACGTGTACAGCATGTTGTTCGCGTCGCCGACCCACGCGACGGTCTTGTCGCGGATCGGACCGCGATGCTCGAAGTACGTGAAGATGTCCGCGAGCACCTGGCACGGGTGGTACTCGTTGGTGAGCCCGTTGATCACCGGCACGCGCGAATTTTCGGCGAAGCGCTGGATGATGTCCTGGCCGAACGTGCGGATCATGATGATGTCGACCATACGCGAGATCACCTGCGCGGCGTCTTCGATCGGCTCGCCGCGGCCGAGCTGCGTATCGCGCGTGCTCATGAAGACCGCGTGGCCGCCGAGCTGGAAGATGCCGGCCTCGAACGACAGACGCGTGCGTGTCGAATTCTTTTCGAAGATCATCGCCAGCGTGCGGTCGTGCAGCGGGTGATAGGTCTCGTAGTTCTTGAATTTGCGTTTCAGGATGCGCGCGCGTTCCAGCACGTACTCGTAGTCTTCCAGCGAGAAATCCTTGAACTGCAGGTAGTGGCGAATTTTCTTGGCGGTCATGAAACAAATACGGCGGTTTCACCCGGCAGGGTTGCCGGACTGCGCCGCCGTCGATTTGGTGGTAAGTCAATGCAGCATAAAGGATTTCGCCTCGTTTGACGAGTCGGCGGGAAGGCGGCGAGAGCGTTTCGAAAGCAGTGCGTGGGGCTTTGCGGGGCCATCGGAGAGGGGTTGGGTGCGGTGCGGAAAAGGGCCTGCTGCGCTATAATCTAAGGGTTATCCCAAAGCCCAGCAGGCCGGCGTTTCGCATGAAGAAACGTGGCTCGCGTGGCGCGGAAAGCCTGTCACGGCGTCGCCGTCATGGCAGGCGTCAGAGCGGTTCAGCCGGTTCGCCGCCGCAGCGGTTCTCGTGGTGCGGTTCGTCATTGTTGCGTTAGCGCCAGGTCCCACGTACGTCGCAGGTGGCTGCAAGCGCCTGCCGTGCATGTCGCTTGCTGCGAATTCGGGCGCACAGCTGGCGTCACCGGTTGGTCGTCATCCCGCTGGGCAGTCACACAGGTATTCCTACATGGCCGAAGCAGCTCCAATCGAATATTTCATTCAGGGCATTACGTCGACCGGAAAAAAGTTTCGGCCGAGCGACTGGTCGGAGCGGCTCGCGGGCGTCATGTCGTCGTTCGGGCCCGGCGTGAGGAAGGGGCCGAATGCTTATATGCAGTACTCGCTGTACGTGCGGCCGACCATGATCGGCGACCTCAAATGCGTGATTCTCGATTCGCGGTTGCGCGACATCGAGCCGATGGCCTTCGATTTCGTCATGAACTTTGCGAAAGACAACGACCTGCTCGTCACCGAGGCGTGCGAACTGGAACTCGAGCACGCGCCTGCGCCGCAAGCCAAACGGCACGTGATCTGACGCAAGCTGGCCGGATCAGCGCAAGCAAAAACCCGCAAGTAGCGGGTTTTTTTGTGGCTGACAATCCAGCGTGCACGAGCACGCCCGACGGGCAAAACAAAAAAGCCCGCCAAAGCGGGCTTCTTGTGCAGCGGAAACAGGAGGTAGCCCGCCGAAGCGGGCCGACCGGAATTACTGCGCTGCGGGCGCTTGCAGACCCTTGATGGCTGCAGCGAGGCGGCTCTTGTTGCGAGCTGCCTTGTTCTTGTGAATGATGTTCTTGTCGGCGATGATGTCGATGGTCTTCGACGATGCCTTGAAGATTTCAGCGGCCTTAGCCTGGTCGCCTGCGTCGATTGCCTTGCGGACAGCCTTGATAGCCGTGCGGAACTTCGAGCGCAGTGCCGAGTTGTGCGAGTTTGCCTTCGCGGCCTGGCGGGCGCGCTTGCGTGCTTGTGCGGAGTTAGCCATGACGGTTCCTTATCCTGTTCCTGTTTCCAGTACCCGGCCTTGATTGAAGAGGCGAGGTGCTGCTTCTCGTTCCGAACCCCTGGAAGCGATTGCCCAAGGGCGCAAAAGTGTCGAAAAAATCGATCGAACTACGCGAAGGCGGGCTCGTGTTTTCAGGTGTCCGGATGCATTGACAGATGACGTTGCGCCAAGCTGAGAATCCCGTCCGAAGACCGTTCGAAAACTGAGCAAGCTTCGAAACCGATGATTATAGCAACAAAATCAGGCACGTGGCAACGGAAAACGCGCGCTGCGGCAGCAGTGGCTGGTCCGGCGTCACTTTGGCGTTTATGCGCTGACCTTCGCGCGAAGGCGCCGCCGGAAAGCGTTGACCGTATCGGGGGACCACAAAAAGCACAGAAAATCGCGCTTTCCAGCCGATTGCGGCGAACGTCCGCGCGGCAAATCGGTCCGAATCGCGTTCCGGCTCGTCGCCCGCACTGGCGGGACCCGTATAATAAGCGCCCCATGAATCTATTCCGAGCCCTGCTGACGGTCAGCGGCTTCACGCTGCTGTCGCGCGTGACCGGACTGGCCCGTGAAACGTTGATCGCCCGTGCGTTCGGCGCCAGTCAATACACCGACGCTTTCTACGTCGCCTTTCGCATTCCGAACCTGCTGCGCCGCATTTCCGCCGAAGGCGCGTTCTCGCAGGCCTTCGTGCCGATCCTCGCCGAGTTCAAGAACCAGCAAGGCCACGACGCCACCAAGGCGCTCGTCGACGCGACCTCGACCGTGCTCGCGTGGGCGCTCGCCGTGCTGTCGCTGATCGGAGTGGTCGGGGCGTCGGGCGTCGTTTTCGTCGTCGCGTCCGGCCTCGCGCGCGAGGGGCACGCGTACCAGCTTGCCGTCGCGATGACACGCATCATGTTCCCGTACATCATTTTCATCTCGCTGACGTCGCTGGCGTCGGGCGTGCTGAATACGTACAAGAACTTCTCGCTGCCCGCGTTCGCGCCCGTGCTGCTGAACGTTTCGTTCATCCTGGCGGCGTTGTTCCTCGCGCCGCACCTGCAAACGCCGGTCTATGCGCTCGCGTGGGCGGTAATCGTCGGCGGGGTGCTGCAATTCGTGGTGCAGCTTCCGGGCCTCAAAAAGATCGACATGGTGCCGCGCATCGGCCTGAATCCGCTGCGTGCGCTCGCGCATCGCGGCGTGAAGCGGGTGCTCGCGAAGATGGTGCCGGCGATGTTCGCGGTGTCGGTCGCGCAGATCAGCCTGATCATCAACACGAACATCGCGTCGCACATCGGGCCGGGCGCGGTGTCGTGGATCAACTACGCCGACCGGCTGATGGAGTTTCCGACCGCGCTGCTCGGCGTCGCGCTCGGTACGATCCTGCTGCCGAGCCTGTCGAAGGCACACGTCGATGCCGATTCGCACGAGTATTCGTCGCTGCTCGACTGGGGGCTGCGCGTTACGTTCCTGCTCGCCGCGCCGAGCGCGATCGCCTTGTTCTTCTTCGCGCAGCCGCTGACTGCCGTGCTGTTCAACTACGGCAAGTTCGACGGCAACTCGGTCGTGATGGTGAGCCGCGCGCTCGCGGCCTACGGCGTCGGCCTGATTGGTCTGATCATGATCAAAATCCTCGCGCCGGGCTTCTACGCGAAGCAGGACATCAAGACGCCGGTCAAGATCGGTATCGGCGTGCTGGTTGTCACGCAGTTGAGCAACTACGTGTTCGTACCGGTGTTCGCGCATGCGGGTCTTACGCTGAGCGTCGGGCTCGGCGCTTGCGTCAATGCGTTGCTGCTGTTCATTGGCCTGCGCAAACGCGGCATCTATATGCCGTCGAGCGGCTGGCTCAAGTTCTTCGCGCAATTGCTCGGTGCGTGCCTCGTGCTTGCCGGCGTGATGCGCTGGCTCGCGATCAGCTTCGACTGGATTGGTATGCATAACCAGCCGGTCAGCCGCATCGTGTTGCTTGGCGCGTGCCTCGTGCTGTTCGCCGCGCTATATTTCGGTATGCTTTGGTTGATGGGCTTCAAGTACGCGTATTTCAAAAGGCGAGTGAAGTGATCACCATGTCGCGGGTTCTCGATTATTTCAGCACGCTCGTCGCCGAAGACGAGAGTCTGCCGCTGACCGAGACGGCGCTCTCGATCGCGCAGGACGCCTACCCCGACCTCGACCTGCAGTCGGTGCTCGCCGAGATCGACGAGCTGGTGCTGCGGCTGCGGCGCCGCATGCCCGACGATGCCGATATCCGTCAGAAGGTTGGCATCCTCAATCGTTTCTTTTTCCGTGAACTCGGTTTCGCGAGCAATCTGAACGATTACTACGACCCCGACAACAGTCATCTGAACGTCGTTCTCAAACGTCGCCGCGGTATTCCGATTTCGCTCGCCGTGCTCTACCTGGAGATGGCCGAGCAATTCGGCGTTCCGGTGCGCGGGGTGTCGTTTCCGGGCCACTTCCTGCTGCGCGTGACGACGCCCGACGGCGACGTGATGCTCGATCCGACCACCGGTCATTCGCTGTCCGAAGCGCAGATGGTCGAGATGCTCGAGCCGTACGTCGCGTCGGCTGGAGATTCGATCGGGCGCGCGCTGCGCATGTTGCTGCAACCGGCCACCCGGCGCGAGATCGTCGCGCGGATGTTGCGCAACCTGAAGGCAATCTATCTGCAAACCGAGCGCTGGCAGCGTCTGCTCGCGGTGCAGCAGCGGCTCGTCATTCTGCTGCCGGACAATATCGAGGAAGTGCGCGATCGCGGTTTCGCGTATGCGCGGCTCGATTATCTGCGGCCCGCGCTCGAGGACCTCGAAAGCTATCTCGGCGATCGCCCCGACGCGGAGGATGCGACGGTGGTCGAGTCGCAGCTGCACGAGTTGCGGCAGCGCACGCGGCACGATGGCGGCGAGTAACGACGCGCATCGCCAAGCGTCATAAAACGCAAAACGCCTGCACATTTCGCGCATGTGCAGGCGTTTTTTTGTCGCCGTATGCGGGCTCGCACCACACCTCGACGACTGATCCCGTTCAGCGATCCTTACTTCGGCTGCATACGGATCGCGCCGTCCAGCCGGATCACCTCGCCGTTCAGCATCGGATTGTCGAAGATCTGCTTGGCCAGCATCGCGTATTCGGCCGGTTTGCCGAGGCGCGACGGGAACGGCACCATCGCGCCGAGCGCGTCCTGCACTTCCTGCGGCATGCCGAGCAGCATCGGTGTTTCGAAGATGCCGGGGGCGATCGTCATCACGCGGATCGCGTTGCGCGACAGGTCGCGCGCGATCGGCAGCGTCATGCCGACGATGCCGCCCTTCGACGCGGAGTAGGCCGCCTGGCCCATCTGGCCGTCGTACGCGGCGACCGATGCCGTGTTGATGATCACACCACGCTCGCCGTTCGCGTTCGGCTCGTTCTTCGACATCTGCACCGCGGCGAGCCGGATCATGTTGAACGTGCCGATCAGGTTGATCGAGATCGTGCGCGTGAACAGATCGAGCGGATGCGCCCCGTCCTTGCCGACGGTCTTCGCGGCCGGCGCGACGCCCGCGCAATTGACGAGACCGCGCAGCGTGCCGAGCTTCGTCGCGGCTTCGACGGCCTTTTGCGCATCCTCTTCGCGGCTCACGTCGCATTTGACGAACACGCCGCCGAGTTCCTTTGCGAGCGCTTCGCCGGCGTCCAGATTCAGGTCGGCGAGCACGACCTTGCCGCCGTTCTCGACGAGCAGGCGCGCGGTGGCGGCACCGAGGCCCGATGCACCGCCGGTGATCAGGAACACGTTGTCACGAATGTCCATCTCTTCTCCTTTGCTACGGTTGTTCAGTGCAGTCTAGATCGAAGCATTTTTCGACGATCGATTGTAGCGGCTATGCTGCGATGCGGAAAGCGAAGCGGGCGGCGGTATGCGGGGCGCTATGGAAAACTAACTATTTTTCCTGCGCGATCCGCATCGCTGACTGCAGTTTGATTTGCGCACTTGCCAATAAAAAACCCGCCGACGCGGGCGGGTTTTTCATCAGACGCAAACAGCGGGCGACGCTTACTTCAGTGCGTCGAACGCACGGGCGCGAATTTCGTCGACGCTGCCGAGGCCCGAAATGCGGCGATATTGAGGCGCCTTCACCGAGCTCGACGCATCGCCGTTGTTCGCCCAGCTGTTGTAGTACTCGATCAGCGGCTTGGTCTGCGATTCGTAGACTTCCAGGCGCTTCTTGACGGTTTCTTCCTTGTCGTCGTCGCGCTGGATCAGCGGCTCGCCGGTCACGTCGTCGATGCCTTCGACCTTCGGCGGATTGAACTTCACGTGATACGTGCGGCCCGAAGCCGGGTGCGAGCGACGGCCGCTCATGCGCACGATGATCTCGTCGAACGGCACGTCGATTTCGAGCACGTAGTCGATCGCGACGCCGGCTTGCTTCATCGCCTCGGCTTGCGGAATCGTGCGCGGGAAGCCGTCGAACAGATAGCCGTTCGCGCAGTCCGGCTGCTGCAGACGCTCTTTCACGAGGTTGATGATCAGCTCATCGGTGACGAGTTCGCCTGCGTCCATGAAGCGCTTCGCTTCGACGCCGAGCGGCGTGCCGGCCTTGACGGCCGCGCGCAGCATGTCGCCGGTCGAAATTTGCGGAATGCCGAACTTTTCCTTGATGAAGTTGGCCTGAGTGCCTTTGCCAGCACCCGGTGCACCCAACAGGATCAAACGCATGGATATCTCCAGATCTATGTGAATTCTTTGTTGACGCGGCATGCTTCCCGGCGATTCTCGCAGGACCCGCATCGCCTACCGTTGGTTAGCTCGCGCTGCACGTCGAATACGACGGCGCTGCAAGTCTCGAACGGTGCGATCGGGATAACCCGAGTGTCGCCTGCGCTGGGAGGCGCGCATAACCGTTCGATTATGCCACGGCTTCCCGGGCTCAAGACCCGAATAAAGCCCGTACGCGCGCGAGATCGGCGGGGGTATCGACGCCGGGCAACGGTACGTCGTGCGTAACGAGTACCGCGATGCGCTCGCCATGCCACATCGCGCGCAGCTGTTCGAGCGCTTCGACCTGCTCGATCGGCGAGATCGCGAGACTCGGGTACGTGCGCAGGAATTTCGCGCGATACGCATACAAGCCGATATGCCGGTACACGACGGCGGGCGCGGGCGGCGTGGTCATCGACGCGATGTTGGGCCATTGCGCTTGCCACGCGTCGCGAGCCCATGGGATCGGTGCGCGTGAGAAATACAGCGCGACGCCGCGCGCATCTGGCACGACCTTGACGACATTCGGATTGAAAATTTCGGCGGGATCGGTGATCGGATGCGCCGCCGTCGCGATTGCGCAGTCGCTCGTCGTCGCCAGATGCGCGGCGACGCCGCGCACGAGCGCCGGATCGATCAGCGGCTCGTCCCCCTGCACGTTGACGACGATCGTGTCATCGCTCCAGCCGAAGCGCGTCGCCACTTCCGCCAGACGGTCGGTGCCCGACGGATGATCGGCGCGCGTGAGCACCGCTTCGAAGCCGTGGTCGTGCGCCGCGTCGAGCACTTCCTGCGCGTCCGACGCGACCAGCACCTGCTGCGCGCCCGCTTCGCGCGCGCGCTCCGCGACGCGTACGACCATCGGCTTGCCGCCGATGTCCGCGAGCGGCTTGTTGGGCAGACGCGTCGACGCGAGGCGGGCCGGCACGACGGCGATAAACGGATGAGAAGCGGTTTGGGTCATCGGATCAGGAGCGGGCGGCGATTAGCCCGGAGGAAGAGGCTGCGCGCGCGACGCGCACGCAGAGTCAGACATAAGCCGGAGCGACGAAAACGGCTGCGGATCGATTGGGGAGCGTAGGCGGGGGCCGGCACTGGCATCGATGCTTGCGTTGGCCCGCGCGAGGCAAGGCGGCGTCCTGCGGTGCGGCGTCGCGCCGCGTCAGGCGACCGAGCCGGGATTCAGATCGACCGGTGTGCCTTCGACCGTCTGCCGCGCCTCGTCGACGAGCATCACGGGAATGCCGTCGCGGATCGGATAGGCGAGCTTGTCGGCGTTGCAGATCAATTCCTGCGCGGCGCGGTCGTAACTGAGCGGGCCCTTGCAGATCGGGCAGACGAGGATTTCAAGCAGGCGAGCGTCCACGGACTTTCTCCACAACTAATGCAGTGAGGCGATGATCGAGCGCGGCTTCGACCGGGACTACCCAGATGCGCGCGTCGTGCCAAGCCCCCAATTTTACCGCATCCTTTTCCGTAATCAGGATCGCGTCGGCGTCGACGTCGGTGAACGGATTGCGCTCGAATGCGTAATGATCGGGCAGCGCGCGCGTCGCGGGCGCGAGGCCGGCCGCGCGCAGCGTCGC
>ABYL01000135.1 GCA_000173575.1 Burkholderia sp. H160
GCGCAGCGCAGCGCGGCGTCGGCCAAGGAGATCAAGGGCTTGATCGACGCGTCGACCGCGCGCGTGGAGCAGGGCTCGCAACTCGTCGAACGCTCGGGCACGACGATGAACGACATCGTCGGCGCGATCGCGCGCGTCAGTTCGATCATGAACGAGATCGCGGCGGCGGCGCTCGAACAGAGCACCGGCATCGATCAGGTCAATCTTGCGGTCGGTCAGATGGACGAGGTCACGCAGCAGAATGCGGCGCTCGTCGAGCAGGCGGCCGCGGCGGCGAGTTCGCTGGAAGATCAGGCGCGGCGCCTGTCGGCGGCGGTGGCGGTGTTCCGCACTGGAAGTGAGTCGCGTGGCGGTGCTTCGGCGCGCGGCGCAAAGCTGGCCGGTGAGCGGCGACTGGATAGCGGGTTTGCTGCTGCGTGACGCGAGCGGTTGCGCTGCCCCGCCGCGCCACCGTTCGCCGCCCGATTACTGCATCGCCGCGTAATACCTCGCCACGGCATCGATTTCCTCGGGCGACATCTGCCGCGCGACATTGCGCATCTGTTCGTTGATGTCGTTGTGCCGCGCGCCGGATGCGAACGCGTGCAACTCCGCGGCCAGATAGACCGCCGACATTCCGCCGAGCCACGGTGCCGCGCCCTTGCGATCGAGCTCGCCATGGCACGCGGCGCACGGCGCGATATTGCGCTGCGGATCGCCCTGCATGACAAGCCTGACCGCGGTCGCATCGGGGCCTTCGCCGGCCCGGGTTTTCTCGACCGCCGCAGCGCGTGGGAGCGACGCGTAGTAAACCGCCAGATCGTGCAGATCCTGGTCGCTGCGTGCCGCGATGATCTCCTGCATGACCGCGCTCGGCCGCTGGCCGCTCTGGAAGTCGCGCATCTCCTTGTAGATCACATCGGCGTACTGTCCGGCGAGCGGGGGCGCGGTGACCGGCGCATTGGCGACTACCCCGTGACACATCGAGCAGTGCTGAGTCGCGATCGTTGCGCCGCGGCCGATCGAATCCGCCATCGGGTGACCCTGGCCCGAAGGCGGCAACACGACGACGTTGCTCGGCACCTGGCTGGTTTCGTTACCGCTGTACCAGATCGACGGCACGCCGGCGGCGCCGCAAATCCTCGCCCACAGGCTGAGGTCGCCGAACGCGCTGCTCCTGGCTGGCAGCCACACGAAGCCGATCAGGATCGAGACGATCGCGATTGCGACGGTACTGCCGACGCTCCATACGAACCACGAATTGCGCAGGGTGAACAAGCGTTCTTCGTTCATCGCTGTGCTCCGATGACGACTGCCGGCACCGAAGTCTGCGGCAGTCTGAGCAGCTGGAAGATCGGCACGCTGTAGTTGACGACCGTGAGCCCGATCATCAGCGCGACCCACAGACCAAAGCTGTTGAGCGCGACGGGCACGCGATCAACCGGGTGCGCCGCGACCGCGAAGCGGAACGCCGGCGGCTCTTCCACGGGGCCGAATTGCGACTTCGCGAGGATATAGACGAACAGCAGGCCGGACACCAGCAGGATCAATCCGCCGATCGCCGACACGCCGACCCAGAATCCCTGCCCCTGCACGCCGGCCATCGCGTAATCGTAGTAGGCCATGCGGCGCGGCGCGCCGAGCAGGCCGACCCAATGCCACGGTATCGTGACCACCATCATGCCGATGAACCACAGCCACAACTGCGTACGCACCAGTTTCGCCGACACGATCGCGCGGCCGGTCAGTTGCGGCCACAGTTCGTACGCGATCGCGAAGTACATGATGACGATCGCGCCGCCGAAAATCAGGTGGAAGTGGCCGGTTATCCACTGTGTGTTGTGCACGGTCGCGTTCATCTGATAGCTCATGTTGATGAGCCCGCCCGCGCCGCCGAAGCCGAGCATCACGAATGAGAACGCGAGCACCAGCATCATTGGATTGCTCCACGGCAGCACGGTGAGCCAGCCGAGCGCGCCCTTGCCGCCGCGCAGCCGGCCGGCGATTTCCACCGACGCGCAGATCGTGAACACGGTCAAGAGCGTCGGCACCGACACCATACCAGTGAACACCGAGTGCAGGAACTTGAAGCCCGCGCCGACTTGCGGATCGACGAACAGGTGATGGATACCGATCGGCATCGCGAACACGAGGAACATGATGAAAGACACGCGCGCCATCGAATCGCTGTAGAGCCGTCCGCCGATCGCGCGCGGCACCAGCGTGTAGTACGCGATGTAAGCCGGAATCAGCCAGAAGTAGACGATCGCGTGCAGCGTCCACGAGAACAGCACGCGCGCGAGGCCCGCGTCGATCGTGTGGGCGAAGCCGAGCGCGACGGGCAGGATCTGGAACAGGATCTCGAGCGCCGCGCCGATCGCGGTCCATGCCCACAGGTACGCGCCGGCGACGTTCGCGAACATCGCGAGCGGCACCGGCTTGCCCGGATTCGCGCGTTTCCAGATGCGCAGGTTCACGTGCATCAGCGCGACCCAGATCCACGAGCCGACCACCACGAGCACGACGCCGAGGTAGTAGAACGGACTGCCGATCATCGGCGGATAGAACGTGAAGAGCACCGAGGCCTGGCCGAGCGCGACCGGCACCATCGCCATCACCGCGCCGACCAGCAGCACAATGAGCGCGGCCCACGCCCATTTGAGGCCGACGAGGCGCTGCGCGAGCGCGAGTTCGACGATCGCGTAGCCGAAGCCCATCGCGACCAGCGTCGGCAGCACGTAGGCCATCACGGTGCCGTGCGCAGTCACCGATCGATAGTACAACTCGGGATCGCCGATCCACGGCAACAGGGGACTGCGCACCAGCATCTGCCACGCGCCGAGGCACAGTGCGATCGCGAACGTGATGAAGGCGAGCCAGAAATGCGCGAGTACGAGTCGCTTAGCGTGGAACACAGCTCAGTCTCCGTGATTGTCGGGCCTGTTCGAAGAAGGCGGTTTTGTCGATCACTTTGACGTGCGCCCACATGGTCTGATGGCCGAAGCCGCAGAATTCGTGGCACGGCATCGCGTGATCGGCGGGATGGTCGAACTCCGTGTTTAGCGTCGCGACGTAGCCGGGCACGACCATCGTGTTGATGTTGGTGTCGGTGACGAGCAGGCCGTGCACGACGTCGGCGCTGGTGGTGCGGATCGTGATCGGCGTATCGGCGGGCACGAGCAGACATTGCGGCGTGAACGAGTACTGCTGCGCGACGAAGCGCACGATCACCGAGCCGTCCGGCTGCACCGCACTGCCGAGATTGTCCTCGGCGAATTCGCCGGATAGTTGCAGGCGCGAGGGATCGATCGTCTCGACGCGCGACGGCGGCATCCAGGCCCAATGCACGCCCTGGTACACGATCACGGCGAGCATTATCGCGATCAGCGCGACCGCGAAGACGGCCCAGCGCCGCTCGGCGCGCAATGCGACCTCGTGGCCGCTACCGGGTTGATGAGAAGAGTCGGTCGACATGGTCAGTGGATGATGCCGCGCGGCAAAAAGGCGAGATAGTAGAAGGCGAACCAGATCGCCATCACGATGACCGTGGCGATGCCGGCCAGCGCGATCGCGCCGCGCGGACCGGCCGCGACGACGTGTTCGACTTCCTCGTCGGTCGGCGGGGCGGCGCTGTGCGAGTCGTTCGCTTTCATGTGGTTGGTGCTCCTATGCGGCGCTTCAGTACGGCGCCTGGCTGCGGCATCTCAATGCAGAGGCGCCTTGCGCAACTCGTTCACCTCGTGGGCCGTCACCGGCAGGCCGTGATTGCCCCACGCGGTGCGGATGAACGTGACGACGGCGGCCGCCTCGGTATCGTTCAGCTCCTGGCCGAACGGCGGCATGCCGAACGGCTGCGGATTCTGTTTCGTGCCGGGCGGAAAGCCGCCGTTCAGCACGATGCGGATCGGATTGACGTTCGAATCCATTTCGATCGACTGGTTGCCCGCGAGCGGCGGGTAATTCGGCACCTGTCCTTCGCCATTGTCGCCGTGGCAGATCGCGCATTTTTCCGCGTAGATCCGCTTGCCGAGCGCGAACACGGTCGGGTCCGGCGTCGCACTCGGCCCGGTCTTGCGCCCGCCCTGGTCGGGCAGCGACTTTAGATAGACGGCCATCGCACGGACGTCTTCGTCGGTCAGATATTGCAGGCTGTGATAGGTGACCTCGGCCATCGGACCGTAGACGGCGCCGCGCTTGGAGACGCCCCAGCGCAGCAGATCGACGATGTCCTCGATGCTCCAGTCGCCGAGGCCGCCTTCCTTGTCCGAGGTCAGCGACGGCGCATACCAGTTCTCCACCGGAATCAGCCCGCCCGCGAACTGCTCGCGCGGCGACGAGCCGCCCAGCATGTTGATGCGTGTGTGGCACATCGTGCAGTGCCCGAGCCCTTGGACCAGATACGCGCCGCGATTCCATTCGACCGATTTGGTCGGATCGGGCTGGAACTCTCCCTCGCGGAAATACAGCGTGCGCCAGCCGTACAGCAGATCGCGCTGATTGAACGGGAAGCGCAGCGTGTGCGGACGGTTCGGCTGACGGACCGGCTCGATGGTCTTCAGGAACGCGAAGATCGCGTTCGAATCCTCGCGCGTGACCTTCGTGTACTGAGCAATCGGCATCGCCGGATAGATCAGCGCGCCATCCGGCTTGCGGCCGGTGCGCATCATCTTGAAGAACGCTTCCTCGCTCCAGGTGCCGATGCCGTACTGCGGGTCCGGCGTGATGTTCGGCGAGTATAGCGTGCCGAAGGGCGTCTCCATCGCGAGGCCGCCGGCGAACAGCCTGCCGCGCGGTGCGGTGTGACACGCAATGCAGTCGCCCGCGCGCGCGAGGTATTCGCCGCGTTTGACGATGTCGGGGCGGGTGTCGGCTGTCGCGGCGGCTGTTTCCGTGCCTTGCGGGGCAGCGGTGGCGGCATGCGCCGTCGTGGCGAACGGTGCATGGACCAGTAACGCAAGCGTGAGGCTGCCGGTCGCAAGGACGCTGGCCATGCTTGCCGGGCGCAGCCAACCGGACGGGCGAAGTGTCGGCTTCATTGCGGTTGGCTCCCGCAAGCGAGGGGCAGCCGCGCGGCGGATGCCGGTGCGGGGCGGGGATCGTCGGGGCGCGGCTGGCGCGCGAGCCAGTTCGATACCGCGGCGATGTCGCTGTCGTTCAGCTTGAGCGCGATCGTGTGCATGCAGTCCGGCGCGAGCGCGTGGCGGGTGCCCGAGCGCCACGTGCCCATCTGTCCGCCGATATAGCTCGCGTGTAAGCCGAGCAGGCCTGGAATGCCCGGCTGCGTGCCGGTCATGCGCGCGCTGTGACAGGCGACGCACGCCGGTATGCCGCGCGCCGGGTCGCCATGCCTGACGAGCTTTTCGCCAGCGGCAAGCAGCTTCGGCGATACGGCGGCGTGATCGGATTCGGGGTAGGGCGGCTGCAGGGCTGCGAAATACTCACTGATCTGATGCAGGTAGTCGTCGGGCAGGAACGCGAGCAGATAGCCCATCGGCGGGTAGGTGCGGCCGCCGTCGCGAAAGGCGATCAGCTGATTGAACAGGTACTCGGACGGTTTGCCGGCGATGCGTGGAAAGTAGTCGTTTCTGAGGCCCTGGCCCTGTATGCCGTGGCACGACGTGCAGGCACGCACGCGCTGGTCCATCGCCGTAGGCATCGTGCCGGCTGCTGCGTCGGTGGCCGCGAATGCCGCGCCGCTCCACAGCGCGTGAAGCGCGCATAACACGAACAGCACCGAAGAGCCGATAGTTTTGCGATACACACCGGACCTCGTTGGGGAACGTTCTTATTGCCAGATTTATTTACCCTAGGCGCGTGTGCGGATTGCCTTATGAATCCGGAAACGACGCATCATGGGACTTCCTGTTGTTATTTGACTTGCTATTAACCGCTAATCGGAACGGGCTGGTTCGGAACCGCGAAGTACAGATGCGCAATGATGATGCAATTGTCGGGCCAAAACTTTGATCTACGACAATGATCCGCGCTGGAGGTGCCTGGGACGGCGGCTTTCGGGCAGCAAGACGCGACCAATGAGGTGCTGAAAAAACGCGCGGTACCGTGTGGCAGCGTGCAGCAATTTATCGGACGCGTCAATAGAGAATGCAAAGGAAAACAGGCGTTCCGATAATCGTGGGTCGACTTGGATGAAGGCCCGCGTGCAAAGGGTTTTGTTGCAGCGCGGGTAATTGATCTCAATGCATCAGGTGAATGTGATTATCTGATGTCGATCGATCAATTTTGTTGTGAATTTCATTTGTGCCTGTCATGCAAAGAGCCGCACGAGCGCCTCACGCGCATTGCTGACGAGTTCGCTTTCGCCCGGACGTCCCGGCAGCAGATGAAACTCGATGGCAGGCAGCGAGGGCAAGCCGATGTTCGCGGCACACGCCACCACGCCGTCGCCGAGCGACGACTCGTTCAGACAGGAAATGCCAAGCCCCGCCTTCAACGCGAGCTGCAGTCCCGCGACGCCCGACGCCGAATGCGAGATCACGTACGCCACCTTGTGTTCGTCGAGCAGCTTGACGACGAAGCGCTGCAACTGACACGTCGACGGCAGCAGCACCAGCTGAAACGGTTCGGCGGGGCGGGGCGCGGCATCGGCGCAACGGGCCCACAACAGCTTTTCGCGCCGCACGACGATGCTCGCTGCACCGGCGCCCACGCCGCGCGCACGTGTCTGGCCTGTGACGAGGCGCGCCGACAGACCGATGTCGAACGACGCATGGTCGTCCGCGCCACTGTCGATCACCGAGCTCGGCAGCACGGTCACGTGCAGCTTCAGCCGCGGATGCTGGTCCGAAAACGTCTTCAGGATGCGTGCGATGTCGTGCGGCCGGTAGTAGTCGGTGATCGCGATGCGCAGCTCGCCGTCGAGCGAGCGGCCTTGCAGGTCGTCGAACGCCGCTTCGCTCATCGCGATGATGCCGCGCGCGTGCTCGAGCAGACGCTCGCCCGCGGGCGTCGGACTCACGCCCTGCCGGCCGCGCACGAAGAGCGGCTGGCCGGCGCGCTCCTCGAGCTTCTTCAACTGCTCACTGACCGACGACTGCGACAGGAACACGCGCTCGGCGCCCGCCGACACGCTGCCCGATTCGGCGAC
The DNA here is from genome assembly GCA_000173575.1 of Burkholderia sp. H160. Lineage (GTDB taxonomy): Bacteria > Pseudomonadota > Gammaproteobacteria > Burkholderiales > Burkholderiaceae > Paraburkholderia. The sequence continues at coordinate 7,085 of ABYL01000135.1, forward strand.
GACGACGAAGGTCCGCAACTGCGCCAGGTCGAAACCACGTTGGCTCATGATTCGGATTTTCCGATGGTGGTGATCTGAAATTCCGGCTTTTCCGATGGAATACCCAGCCGTAGCATACCCCCGAATCACTTGCGGAGGGTGTGATGGAGAACGGATCTATGACAGCGTCGCGCGGCGGCGGCGACCGCGGCGCGAAGCATCGCTGGAAGGTGCTGGGCGTGGGCTTTGCCGCGAACGCGAGCTTTTCGGCGGCATTTTCGGGCATCCCGACGACCGCGGTGTTCCTGCGTTCGGACTATCACCTCGGCAACCACGGGCTCGGCCTCGTGCTCGGCATGCTCGGGCTCGGCATCGCGCTCAGCGAGTTGCCGTGGGGACTCCTGACCGACCGCTGGGGCGATCGTCGGGTGCTGCTGCTCGGGCTGCTGTCGACCGCGGCCGCGCTTGCCGGTCTCGCGCTGTTCGTGTCGCCGGGTGGCGCGTATGTGCCGGGCATCGCGCCACTTGCGCTTGGGCTGCTGCTGGTCGGACTGCTGGGCGGCAGCGTCAACGGATCGAGCGGCCGAGCGGTGATGGCGTGGTTTCGCGAAGGCGAGCGCGGTCTCGCGATGAGTATCCGCCAATGCGCCGTGCCCGCGGGTGGCGGACTCGGTGCATTGGTGTTGCCGGCGCTCGCCTCGCGCTTCGGCTTTGCGAGCGCTTATGGGGGGCTCGCGTTGGCGTGCGCGATCACCGCGTGGTTCGCGTGGTGTTGGCTCCACGAGCCCGCGCACGCGCACGACACGGTGGCGGCCAGCGCGCAGAGCGCAAACACCTCCAACGTCGGCGCGTCGCCAGCGATGTCGCCATTGCGAGACATCGCGATCTGGCGCGTCGCGCTCGGCGCGGGCGCGTTGTGCGTGCCGCAGATCGCCGTGATCACGTTCGGCACGGTGTTCCTGCACGACTTCGGCCGTGCCGGCGTGTTCGCGATCAGCGCGACGATGGCCGCGGTGCAGACCGGCGCCGCGATCGCGCGGGTCTGGAGCGGCGCGTGGACCGACCGGCGCGGCAATCGTCGCGCGTATATGCGGGCATGCAGTCTGTTGACCGCCGTGCTGTTTGTGCTGCTTGCGCTCGCGACCGGGCTCGTCGGCATGCATCGCGCCGGGGCGGTCGCGTTGTTCGCGCTGATGATCGTGCTCGGCGGCGTCAGCGCGTCGGCGTGGCACGGCGTCGCGTTCACCGAACTCGCGACGCTCGCCGGTACGCGCCGTGCGGGCACCGCGCTCGCGATCGGCAACACCTGTGTGTTCCTCACGCTGTTCCTGACGCCGCTCGCGATTCCGATGCTGCTGTCGATCGGAGCATGGCCACTGGTGTGGGCGGTCGCGAGCGCGTGCGCGTTGCTCGCGTTGCCGGTGTTTCCGCGCGCGGCATCGATGCGTGCGATGCGCGCGACGCGCGCTTGTGATGCGGCGTGAGACAGGCAGGACGAGCAATGGCGGCGCGCATATGGTTTGTTTGTAGAACTACGAATTACCCGATGCTTAAGCCGGATTAGGAAGGCTCCGATTGTCGTGATTGTGTGAGGGTGATGAGATGGCTTTTCCGGCACGGCGCTTCAGTGCCGCGACGCAGGTCGACGCATATCGCATGCATGGTAATTCCTGCGCACATGCCAACCACTCATATAACGAGCAAGACCCATCGTGGCGAATCTTCGAATCATTCTGGCGGACGATCATCCGTTCGTCCTGCTTGGCCTGAAATCCACACTGGAGAGGTGCGAGGGACTGTCTGTCGTCGGGCAGGCGCGCACGCCCACGGCGTTGATCGCATTGCTGCAACGCACGCGGTGCGACGTGCTCGCTGTCGATCTTTCCATGCCGGAGCCCGCCGGCGAGATCGGCGACGGACTCGGCCTGATCCGGCGCATTCGCGGTGCGTGGCCTTCATTGCGCATCGTCGTCGTGACCGCGCAGACGAACGCCGCGATGTTGCGCGTCATCGCCTCCGATGGCGCCGTCAGCGTGATAGGGAAAACCGATTCGCTCGACGAACTGCCGCGGGCCATCAGCGACAGCGTGCGCGGTGCGCGCTACCTGGGCCGCTCGGTGGTCGAAACGCTCGCGCGTTCGCAGCAGGACAACGGTCAGCTCGTATCGGCACTGCTGTTGTCGAAGCGGCAGACCGACATCCTGCGCAGGCTCGTGAACGGCGAGTCCATCGCGCAGATCGCGACGGCGCTCGGCTGCAATCGCCGCACGGTGAGCCGGCAAAAACGCGAAGCGATGGCGCGGCTCGGCGTCAACGACGACGCCGCGCTTTTCTCCTGCGTGCGCGCCTGCGGCACGCTGCTGCTGGAACCCGAAAACTAGCCAACGCTATTCAGTCGATTTCAGAGCGTTCTTATGTTTGTCGGAAAAGAAATGCTCGACCATTGTGTGAGCGCCGGTCATACATAACAAGGTGTCGGGAAATGAAAGTATCGAGGAGCGGCAGACGATGAACCTCATGGCTGCATCAGGCACGCCTGTTCGAACGATCATCGCGGACGATCATCCGTTGGTTCTGCTGGCAATAGAAAATCTGATTGGCAATTATCCCAACCTGAAGGTGGTTGGCCGCGCGGCAGATGTCGCCGAACTGTTCATCGAAGCCGACCGCAGTCCCTGCGATCTCGTGCTGATGGACCTTTACATGCCGGGAGGGCACAACGACAACGGGTTCGAAGCCGTGAGGCAGTTCAAGGCACGCTATCCCAACGTCGCGCTCGTCGTTTTGACAATGGAAACGGAGGCCGCGACGCTGCGCAAAGTCATGTCGCTCGGTGTGGATGGACTGCTGAGCAAGCGCGACCGCATCGATCTGATTCATGTGGCGATGGTCATGGCGCTGGCGCGCGAGTGTTATGTCGGTCCGGCGGTGCGCGCCATGCTCACCGACGTCACTCTGACGCAACGGGTCGACTACCTGCGCACCACATTGTCTCGCCGCGAGCTCGAAGTATTTACGCAGTACGCGTCGGGACTCGGGGTCACCGAAATCGCTGTGCGGCTCGGGCGTAGTGTGAAGACGATCAGCGCACAAAAGTGCATGGCTATGCGCAAGCTGTCGTTGAATAGCGACGCCGAATTGTTTCGTTTCGCCGTCGAGAATGGAGTAGTGCCCGAAGGGCATGGTAGCGGCCGCTAACGGGGCAGCAACTTGCTGCGCAGGCGCGCGGCGAATATATCGGCAATACCGGGGAGCACGTTTCGTGCGGTATGCCGATCGACAACATAAGAAAGCCACGGAAAAGAATGACGAACAAGATACACGTCGTCGTGGCGGACGATCACGGCTGCGTCCGTGAGGGCGTCCGATCTCTGCTGTACGACAAGCCGAATATCGAAATCGTCGGCGAGGCGGCCGACACCGATGCTCTCGCGAGGCTGCTCGATGCCTGCGCATGCGACGTCGTCGTATCGGACATCGGCATGCCGGGACTCGACGGAGACAGCAGTGCGGTACCGCTGCTGCGTCGCCTGTTGCGGCGCAAGTCGCATCCGCACGTGGTCGTGCTGACCATGATCGAGCGTGCGCACATGTTGTCGGGCTTGCGCAATATCGGTGTGACAGGAATCGTCGACAAGCGCGACGCCGCGAGCGCACTGATCGACGCAATCGAAGCCGTCGCCGCCGGGCGCACTCATCTATCTGAGCAGGTGATGGTGGCACTCGCGGCTGCTGAACATGCGCCGCCCAGGCGCGGCGGTGCTATGAGCGCGCGCGAGTGGGAGGTGTTTCAGCTCTATGCGCGAGGCCTTGCGGTGCACGAAATCGCGACGCGTCTGCGACGTAGCGACAAAACCATCAGCACGCAAAAGCGCAGCGCGATGCGCAAGCTCGGACTGGAAACAGAAGCCGATCTGATCGACTACGCCACTCAGATCGGGCTGATATGAGGCGCTGCAATTGTCAAAAAAATTCTTGTTCTGGATGAATTTGAAGTGGCCCGTATCAGAATCCTCTGATAGGCGCGGCGTTGGCGGCACTCAATAATTCTGGCCGCGGCCAGTTGCTGCGCGCCTCGCGCCACAACTGCCGCTGTGGCTATTTCGTGATCCCGATTACTGATGGATCAGAGAAATCCTGTGCAGGCGCCTTCGTGCGAACGTTCGGCGTCTGCGCCTCGTATTTGGCGGATGGGATAGAGATGGTGGCGTTAGGCAAGCGATTGTGGAGCGAGGGCGTGGGTACGGCATGGCTTGTGTTCGTCGGCTGCGCGAGTACGGTGCTGGACACTTCGGGCGTGCTGCAGGGCAGCGGTGCGCTGCAAATGTCGCTGGCGTTCGGTCTTGCGCTCGCTACCGCTAGCTATGCGTTCGGCAAGATTTCCGGCGCGCATTTCAATCCTGCCGTCACCATCGGCCTCACGGTCGCGCAGCGTTTTCCGGTGCGTGATCTGTTGCCCTATATCGCCGCGCAAATCGCGGGCGCAATCGTCGCCGCGGCGTTTCTTGCCTATCTCGCGTGCGGCCGGCCGGGTTTCGAACTTGCAGCGAGCGAATTCGCGGCGAACGGCTTCGGCGCGCATTCGCCCGCCGACTATCCGTTGCACTCGGCTCTCGTCATGGAGTTCGTGCTGTCGTTCGTGTTCGTCGCGGCCTGCCTGCTGGTCGTCGTTCGAAAAGAGCTGGCAACGGTTGCGCCGTTCATCACCGGTGCATGTCTGATGCTCGTGTATCTGGTATCGATTCCGGTCACCAATGGTTCGGTCAATCCCGCGCGCTCGACCGCGCAGGCGCTATTCGTCGGCAATTGGGCGCTGGACCAGCTGTGGCTGTTCTGGGCCGCACCGTTGGCCGGCGCGGTCGCGGCTGGCGTGCTGTTTTCGTTTCTGGACGGCCATGCCGACGCGTCCAAAGGGTCGTTGGCGGACGGCCAGGGTGACGTTTCGTGAGCGCAGGGCGTCACGCACTGCGCCACTCAATGATCCATTGGCTCGCGTTATGTCTGCTGGCCGCCACGCATGCGATCTGCCTGGCCGCACTTGGCGGCGCCGAGTCGGAGGAGCCCGCAATCGCCTCTGCCTCCGCGCCCTCCACGGTGCAAGTCCGCTCTTCCGCCCCGTCACCCACTGCATTTCCCGCCAGACTGACGGTCGGCATACTCGAAGGCGGCTGGCCGCCGTTCGACATCGAGCAGGATGGCCGGCCCGCCGGCGTCAGCGGCGACCTGTTGCATGCGCTCGTGGGGCCGAACGTCGTCATCGAGACGAAGGCCTTTCCCAACATGGCCAAACTGATCGACGCCGCATGCTCCGGCCAGGTCGACCTGCTGATGAGCGTAGCGCGCACGCCGGAGCGCGAACGCTGCCTGCGTTTCACGGCTCCGTACTTCCGCGCGTTTGCGTCGGCTGTCGTGCGTCGCGACGATACCCGTTACGCGAATTCCGCCGACCTCGCCGGCGCGCGTATCGCGATCGAGCGAGGTTTTGCGCGTGAGCGTCTATTGCGCGATGGTTTTCCGCGCGCGAGGATCGTCTCGTTTGCGAGCACGCACGAAGCGCTGACGGCGGTCCTGCACGGCAATGCCGACCTCTACTTCGGCTTCACGCCGGTCATCCAATATGAACTGGCCACGCAGGCTTATCGCGGCCTGCGCGTGGCCTTCGAGCCAGTTGGCAAGGCACTCGACCTGCGCTTCGCCGTCTCGCCTCGGCGGGTCGCGTTGCGCGATCAACTGAACCGCGCGCTCGCTTCACTGAACCCCGCCGAGGCCGCCGAGATCCGCGCGCGCTGGCTGTCCGGCAACTTCAACGCGGCGCCCGCACCGGATGCGTCTGGCTTCACGCTAACGCCGGAAGAACAGAGCTGGCTGCGTGCACTGCCGCCGTTGCAGATCGGTTTTGACAAAGACTGGGCGCCATTCAGCTATGTCGACGACGCCGGTCGCCCCGTCGGTCTGACCGCCGATTACCTCGCGTACCTGAGCAGAACGCTGGGCGTCGTGCTCAACCGCGCGCGCATGGCTGACTGGCCCGCCACCGTCGAAGCGTTCCAGCGCGGCGACCTCGCGATGCTGGCCACCGCGTCGAGCCACGGTTCGCTTCTCGAAGGCGCCGAGCATAGCCGCGTGTACGAGCGCGATCCGCTGGTGATAGTCGGGCGCAAAGGCGCGCCGTCCCCATGTTCGTTCGACGACTTCACATCGTGCCGCGTCGTGATGTCGCCGCATGTAGCCGGCTCGGTGCCGCTCGCGTTCGAAGCGGTGCCGGTCGATCACATCGTCGTCGCGGCGAGCCTCGACGATGCGCTGCGCAAGGTCGCGAGCGGCGAGGCCGACGTGGCGGTCGGCAACGCGGCCGCGATCAACGCGCAGCTGCCGCAGCAATACGCCGGCGCGCTCAGGGTGCTCGGCACGCTCGGCGAATCCGACTCGTTGTATTTTGCGGTGCGCGAGGATCTGAGCCCGCTCGTCAAGCTGATCGATCGTGCCTTGCAGGCGATGCCGCCCGCCGAAAAGCAGCGCATCCGCCGCAAGTGGGTGAGGCCCGCCGCACCGGACGACGCGATCTGGAGCGTGACCGCCGTGCGGCTGCTGCCGGTGCTGATCGGCATCGGCGTCGTCCTGCTGGTCACGTTGCGCGCGTACGTGCTGCTGCAACGCGAAGTCCGGCTGCGCAAGCAGACCGAGCGCGAGCTTGCGCTGCAACTGAACTTCCAGGAAACGATGATGAAGACAGTGCCGTATCCGCTCATCGCGAAAGGCCTGGACGGACGGTACATCGCGATCAACGAGGCCTATGAGAAAGCGTGCGGGCTCGACCGGGAGGCCGTGCTCGGGCGCACGACGGCCGAGGTAGGCACATGGGGCGAGGCGAACAGCCGCAGGCTCGACGACATGACGCGCGAGATTCTGCGCGGCGGCGGCATCGGGAAAGTCGAACTGCAGTTCAAGGACGGCGCGGGCGAGTCGCGGCATGGGCTTTTCTGGACCAGCGTCTGCAAGGGCACCGACGGACAGCCGGCGTACGTGCTCGGCACGATGGTCGATATCACCGATATCCGGCGTGCCGAAATGCGCGCGCGCGAAACCGAGCGGCGCCTGTTCGACGTCACGCGCTCGTTGCCGGCCGTCGTGTTCCAGTTGCGGCGCTCGCCGGCCGGCGTGTATTCGTTCCCGTACGTCGGCGGCGACACGCGCCATCTGCTCGGCGAGGGTGATGGCGTCGGCGATGCGTCGCCCGGGCTTGCGCGGGTCGATTTCGAGCGCGTGTCGGAGCGGGATCGGCCGCTCGTGCTCGGCGAGCTCGAGCGTTCCGCGAGCCTTGCCACGCCCGTGCATATGGAGTTCCGCCTCGAAAGCGCCGGCCAGCCGAAGTGGGTGCGGGCCGAGTTGGTGCCGCGCCGCGAAGCTGATGGCGGCGTCGTGTGGAGCGGCTATTGGGTCGATGCGAGCGTCGAACGCGCGCGCAACGAGGAACTCGCGCGGGCGCGCGATGTGGCCGAGGCGGCCTCGCGCGCGAAGGACAACTTCTTCGCGATGATGAGCCACGAAATCCGCACGCCGATGAATGGCGTGCTCGGTCTCGTCGAAGTGCTCGAGCGCACGCCGCTCAGTACCGACCAGAGCGAAATGCTCGGCATGATCCACGAGTCGGCGGGCGCGCTGCTGCAGATTCTCGATGACCTGCTCGACTATTCGAAGATCGAAGCGGGGCGGCTCACGCTCGAAGCCGAGCCGGTCGATCTGCGTGAGCTCGTCGATAACGCAGTCGGCCTGCTCGCGGGGCGCGCCCACGAAAAAGGGCTGAAAGTGCGCGTGGAGATTGCGGCCCGCGTCGCCGCCACGCTGCGCGGCGACAGCGTGCGTCTGCGGCAGATTCTGTTCAACCTGCTTGGCAATGCGATCAAGTTCACGCCGAAGGGCGAGGTGGGCGTGAGCGTATCGGTCGTCGAAGATCGCGCGGATTCGCAGACCCTGGACCTGACCGTGCGGGACACCGGCATCGGCATCGCACCGGACGCGCAGGCGGGTTTGTTCGAGCCGTTCGTGCAGGCGGAGTCGTCCACCACGCGGCGCTTCGGCGGCACGGGCCTTGGGCTCACGATCTGCCGCAAGCTGATCGAACTGATGAACGGCACGCTCACGCTGCGCAGCGAATTGGGCCACGGCACGAGCATGATCGTGCGGCTGACGATGCCGGTCGTCGCACAGCGCTATTCGGTCAATGGACTGCGCGGCAAAGCCGGCGTGGTGATCACGCGTGATCCTCGCATCGGCCGGGCCCTCGCGCAGTTCGGCGAGGCGCTTGGGCTCGAACTGCACAGCCTCGCACCCGACGCCGCGATGCTGGGCGACAGCGCCGCACTGAGCCGCGCGGATCTGCTGTTCATCGGTGAAGACGTCACGTTGCCCGCGCATATCGGCGCAAATACACGCGTCATCACGCTGACCGAAAAATCGAAGCCGACGGGTTACCGCGTCCTTGACGACAAGGTGCGCGTGAGCATCAATCCGATTTCGTGGCGCGGTCTCGGCGCCGCATGCGCGGCCGCGACGACGGGGCTGCCGTCGATGGCCCCGATAGCATCGCGCGCGGCAGGCGTGCCGCTCACGACCGAAGGCGTCGCGACGCGGCCCGATCGTGAACGCGCGATCGCGAGTGGGCGGCTGATTCTTGTCGCGGAGGATCATCCCGTCAATCAGGAGCTGATCCGCCACCAACTCGCACTGCTGGGTTTTGCGTGCGACGTCGCGAACGACGGCGCCGAGGCGCTCGCCGCGCTGGAGCGCACGAACTACGGTTGCCTGATCACGGACTGTCACATGCCGAACCTGTCCGGCTACGAACTGACCCGCCGTATCCGCGAAGCAGAGGCACGGCGCGGCGGTGCGCAGCGTCTGCCGATACTCGGCGTCACGGCCAATACCGCGCCCAACGATCTGAGTCTGTGCCGCGAAGCCGGCATGGACGACAGTCTGATCAAGCCGACCCGGCTCGCCACGTTGCGCGACTACCTGAGCCGCTGGTTTGACACCGACAATTTGCCGCAGGCCGCGCCGGCGGAAACGCCCAGTCGCACGTCGTGTGCGCCAGCCGGGGAGCGGCCGGCCATGCAGCGCGTGAGCGCTGAACCGTTCGTGCCGGTCGAACTCGCGCACATGACGCAGTTGTGGGGGAGCGAGTCGACGGTCAAGGCGTTGCTCGGCTCGTTCGTCTCGTCGATGCGCGACGACATCAAAGCGCTTGCGACGTTACTCGAACGCGCGGACGCGGGGCGGGTGCGCGACTGGCTGCATCGGGTGACGGGGGCGGCGAGCGTGCTGCAATATCCGCCGCTCGTGCGGGCGCTCGAAGCCTATCGCTACGACATCGCCGCAAAATCGCCCGAGCAGTTGCGTGACGAGGGGCGGACGCTGATCCGCGAATGCGAGGCGATGCTCGACGGCATTGAACAGCAGGCAGCATTGCTCGCCTAGTGTGCGGCGCGTAGTGGTCCCCGCGCAAACACACAAGCAATTCAATCGGTCGGGGAATAATCGGGACGAAAAAAAACGCGGCCGAAGCCGCGTTAAAGATTTGGAGACTTCCTTCGATGAAGGAGTCACTTCTCGCTAATCAAATCATACCAACAATTGCGTCATTTATTCATTCCAAATCGCGCAATTAACTTTTCGAACAAATCGATTAAAACGTTTGCGCAATACCTTTGCGCCTATAGTCCAGGCACATTCGACGAACGCTTGTACGTATTTAGCACTTTGCCGCAATAGGCATTGCGTTTGAATCACAGTCCGGTTTGGGTTAAACCGGCATTGCGCAAGCAGCCAGCCCAGCCTCACCGGCTCCGAACGATTTGCACTAGTATGTGGAAGCTCCGCGCGGCCGACAGTGGTGCCGCCGCCGCGCGTCAATGTCCGGAGAAGACCATGATTTCGCTGCGAAAATTGAATCTGGCCGTGGTGTTTTGGGCGCTCGCATCGAGCGCTGCATTCGCGGATACGGTGGAGTTGAAGGCGAATCTCGAGCCGTCGAGCGAAGTGCCGCCGCGCGTGAGTCACGGACACGGCGTACTGAATGCCACCTTCGACACGTCCACCCAATCGCTGCAGTGGACCATCACTTATGAGGGCTTGAGCGGTCCGTGCACCGCCGCGCATTTCCACGGTCCCGCGCCGGTCGGCCAGAACGCAAAGATCCAGGTGCCGATCGAAAGAAATGCGCTCGCGAGCCCGATCAAAGGCACCGTGAAGCTGACCGAGCGGCAGGTCACGGATCTGATGGCAGGGCAGTGGTACTTCAACGTTTATACCGCGCAGAATCCGACGGGCGAGATTCGCGGGCAGGTGTTGCCGGCGAACTAAGCGCGGCGCCCGCATGCGCCTCGCGCGCGTGCCGCGGCGCACGCACACCATTACGCGATTAGAACCCGCCACCCACCGGTGCCCCCGCCAACACACGTACCATGACGGGACTTCAACGTAGGAGCATGTCCCGATGAGTTGGCAAAACGCGCTCGCGTGCTGGTATTTGCGCAGGCGGTTCCGGCCTGAAACCCTCAAACCGTTCATCAATGTCGAACGGGCTCGCGCGCTGACCTCGACGCGCGTGTGGTCGCCGCGCGTGCCGCGCGGTTGGCATCTGCGCGAAACGTATGGCGCGAACGATGCACCGCTCGTCGGCGAATGGCTGGAGCGCGTGGACGGCGGCACGGCCGGCGGCGCGGAGCCTACTGTGCTGTATTGCCACGGGGGCGGCTACTACTTCTGCTCGCCGCGTTCGCATCGGTCGCTGACGTTCGCCCTCGCGACGCGCGCCGACGCACGGCTCTTTTCGCTCGACTACCGCCTCGCGCCCGAGCATCGCTTCCCGGCCGCGCTCGACGACGCCACCGCCGCCTATCGTCAGTTGCTCGCCATGGGCATCGCAGCCAGTTCGATCGTGA
>ABYL01000134.1 GCA_000173575.1 Burkholderia sp. H160
AAGGCCTGCGCTTCGCAATCCGCGAAGGTGGCCGTACGGTCGGCGCTGGTGTCGTCGCAAAGATCATCGAGTAACGCCAGACAGTTCTCGATAATTGGTTGTATCGGGGTTGGCGGTGTCGTCAACCCCAAATGGTTTAGGGGTATAGCTCAACTGGCAGAGCGTCGGTCTCCAAAACCGAAGGTTGGGGGTTCGATTCCCTCTGCCCCTGCCAACTATCGCGTCGTAGTGGCGCTTCGTTAAGGTGTTATGGCGAATCCTTCCGTCGAAACTGTAAATGCATCCGGCGACAAGTTGATGTTGATCGCGGGTGTGTTGCTGGTCTTGGCCGGGTTCGTGGGGTTCTTCTGGCTGAATGGCCAGGAATGGTACATCCGCGGAGCCGCCTTGGCTGTTGGTGCGATCGCGGGTGTTGCAGTCGGTCTTCTCTCAGCGCCTGGCAAGGGTTTTATCGCTTTCGCCAAAGACTCGTACAAAGAAGTCCGCAAGGTTGTCTGGCCCACTCGCAAAGAGGCGACCCAAACAACGCTCGTAGTGTTCGGCTTCGTAGTCGTGATGGCAATCTTTCTCTGGGTTTGTGACAAATCCATTGAATGGGCGATTTTCTCGGCGATTCTGGGTTGGAAATGATATGAGCGATACTCCGGCATCCCCGAGCGGCAAACGTTGGTACGTAGTGCACGCCTACTCCGGCATGGAGAAAAGTGTGCAACGAGCGCTTCAGGAGCGTATCGAGCGTGCCGGCATGCAGAACCAGTTTGGCCAGATCCTCGTTCCGACAGAAGAGGTTGTCGAGGTGAAGGGCGGTCACAAATCGGTGACAGAACGTCGGTTCTTTCCCGGCTACGTGCTGGTCGAAATGGAAATGACAGACGAAACGTGGCACCTCGTGAAGAACACGGCAAAGGTGACCGGTTTTGTGGGTGGAGCGCGCAATCGTCCGAGCCCAATTTCCCCAAGGGAAGTTGAAAAAATCATGTCGCAGATGCAGGAAGGCGTGGAGAAGCCGCGTCCGAAGACCCTGTTTGAAGTAGGCGAGATGGTGCGGGTGAAGGAGGGTCCATTCACTGATTTCAACGGCAGCGTCGAAGAAGTGAACTACGAAAAGTCGCGAGTCCGTGTTTCCGTTACGATCTTTGGCCGCGCAACGCCGGTCGAGCTGGAATTCGGTCAGGTCGAAAAGTTGTAATCCAGATTTTGCGGAACGCACCGTCCGGGGCGTTCCGTATTTCGCGCTTACGGTCCGCGTAATGGCCGTTGAGGAGCGTCACTAGCCAGCTTTGTCGGCGAACGCGCGCTACTACTCACTGAACGTCCTCGCGCAAGCCGACGTTCCAAAGAGGTTCTCGAAATGGCAAAGAAAATCATCGGCTTTATCAAGCTGCAGATTCCTGCAGGTAAAGCCAACCCGTCGCCGCCGGTCGGTCCGGCACTGGGCCAGCGCGGCCTGAACATCATGGAGTTCTGCAAGGCGTTCAACGCGCAGACTCAAGCAATGGAACCGGGTCTGCCGATTCCTGTCGTGATCACGGCATTTGCGGACAAGAGCTTCACGTTCGTCCTGAAGACGCCGCCGGCTACGGTTCTGATCAAAAAGGCAGCGAAGCTGGACAAAGGTTCGAGCAAGCCGCATACCGACAAGGTCGGCAAGATCACCCGCGCTCAAGCTGAAGATATCGCCAAGACCAAGATGCCCGATCTGACGGCCGCCGATCTGGACGCAGCGGTTCGTACGATCGCTGGTAGCGCCCGCTCGATGGGCATCACCGTGGAGGGCGTGTAAATGGCTAAGCTTTCAAAGCGTCTGCAAGCATTTGCAGTCAAGGTTGACCGTCAGAAGTTGTACCCGATCGAAGACGCTCTGTCGCTCGTGAAGGAATGCGCTAGCGCGAAGTTCGACGAGTCGATCGACGTCGCCGTACAACTCGGCATCGACGCGAAGAAGTCGGACCAAGTCGTTCGCGGCTCGGTCGTGCTGCCGGCTGGCACCGGTAAGTCAGTCCGCGTCGCTGTGTTCGCACAGGGCGAAAAGGCTGAGCAGGCTCGTGCAGCTGGTGCTGATGTCGTCGGTATGGAAGACCTGGCAGAACAGGTCAAGGCCGGTAACCTGAACTTCGACATCGTGATCGCTTCGCCGGACACGATGCGTATCGTCGGTACGCTCGGTCAGATCCTCGGCCCGCGCGGCCTGATGCCAAACCCGAAGGTTGGCACGGTCACGCCGGACGTCGCGACCGCGGTCAAGAATGCAAAGGCTGGTCAGGTGCAATTCCGTGTCGACAAGGCCGGTATCATCCACGCAACCATCGGCCGTGCTTCGTTCGAACCGGCTGCTCTGCGCAACAACCTGAACGCGCTGATCGAAGCGCTTCAAAAGGCGAAGCCGGCAACGAGCAAGGGCGTGTACCTCCGCAAGGTCGCTCTGTCGAGCACGATGGGTGTTGGCGTTCGCGTCGACCAAACGTCGATCGCTGCACAGTAAGGAATTTGGCCGCTCCGGCGCGATCCGGGGCGGTTTTTAAGGGCTTTGGGCGGTTGCGAGGTGGCAGTCTGCATCGCGTAACCGGTTGTCAAAGACCGTTGGCGGGCACGCAGCAAGTAGGCGGGTCCTTAATGTAAAGCCAACGCAGATGGCGAACCCGAAAAGGTTTTGTAGTGATGAAGCCGTTGGATGTCCGTAGCAATACGGGCTTTGGGCGGTCGAAATACTCCTGACTGGTCGGACGCCGTTATTGAACGCGGTACACAAGGCGCACGCTGCGTGTATCGAATCTGGAGGTTAACCGTGCCACTCAACAAAGAAAGCAAGCAGGCCGTCGTCGCTGAGGTTGCCGCGCAAGTCGCGAAAGCTCAGACCGTGGTTCTGGCTGAGTATCGTGGAATCGCGGTTGGCGATCTGACCAAGCTGCGCGCGAAAGCGCGCGAGCAACAGGTATACCTTCGCGTGTTGAAGAACACGCTGGCGCGTCGCGCTGTCGAAGGTACCCCGTTTGCTCCGCTGGCAGAGCAGATGACTGGCCCCCTGATCTACGGCATCTCGGAAGATGCAATTGCTGCTGCTAAGGTCGTCAATGACTTCAGCAAGAGCAATGACAAGTTGGTCATCAAGGCTGGTTCCTACGAAGGCAAGGTGATGGACAAGGCTGGCGTGCAGGCGCTGGCGAACATCCCGAGCCGCGAAGAACTGCTCTCCAAGCTGTTGTACGTTATGCAGGCACCTGTTTCCGGCTTTGCGCGCGCTCTGGCCGCGCTGGCAGAAAAGAAACAAGGCGAAGAAACCGCTGCGTAATGCACTTCGGTCGAGCGTGATTGATCGCTGGCTGTATCCGAATTCAATTTAGGAGTATTTCAAATGGCAATCGCAAAAGAAGACATCCTCGAAGCCGTAGGCTCGATGTCGGTTCTGGAACTGAACGAGCTGGTTAAGGCGTTCGAAGAAAAGTTTGGCGTGTCGGCAGCTGCTGTTGCAGTGGCAGGCCCGGCAGGTGCAGGCGGCGGCGCTGCTGCTGCTGAAGAGCAGACCGAATTCACGGTCATCCTGGCTGAAGTCGGCGCAAACAAGGTTTCCGTCATTAAGGCTGTTCGCGAACTGACGGGTCTCGGCCTGAAGGAAGCTAAGGATCTGGTCGACGGCGCACCGAAGCCTGTTAAGGAAGCGGTGCCCAAGGCTGCAGCTGAAGAAGCCAAGAAGAAGCTGGAAGAAGCCGGCGCGAAGGCTGAAATCAAGTAAGTTTCAACGCGCTGTGCGAAGGCTGGCGGTTTTTTACCGCCGGCCTTTTTGTGCTTTGCGGGGGGCACGTTTTTGCGGGCGTAGGCCGGCATGAATGTAATCCCCAGAAACCAAAGAAAAACGCCTTCGGTAATATTGACCGGCGTTTCTCTTTGTCTTCTGAAGCGACTGCAGAAGGCAAGTTTGGTCGGGTAGCGGGCAACACAGGCATCCGCTGCCGTCAGCCAGCGGTTGGTAGCGGCCAACCACCAAGCTTCTAGGCTCGTTCAAGCCATCGGACGGCCATCGGGTCTCAGTCGGTGAACACTCGGGTTGTCTCATCAAGGTATCCTGCCTCGACAACTATGCCCGCCGTGATTCGGAGATCGTATGCAATATTCCTTCACCGAGAAGAAGCGTATTCGCAAGAGTTTTGCGAAGCGCCCCATCGTTCACCAAGTACCTTTCCTGCTGGCTACCCAGCTTGAATCATTCAGCACGTTTCTGCAAGCAGATACGTCGTCTACGCAACGCAAGCCGGAAGGCTTGCAGGCAGCGTTTACTTCCGTTTTCCCGATCGTTTCGCACAACGGCTTCGCGCGTCTCGAGTTCGTCAGCTACATGCTGTCGCCGCCGGCATTCAACATCAAGGAATGCCAGCAGCGCGGTCTGACGTACTGCTCGGCGCTGCGCGCCAAGGTACGTCTGGTGTTGCTCGACAAGGAATCGCCGAGCAAGCCTGTCGTGAAGGAAGTGAAGGAGCAGGAAGTGTACATGGGCGAAATTCCGCTCATGACGCCGACCGGTTCGTTCGTTATCAACGGCACGGAACGTGTGATCGTTTCGCAGCTGCACCGTTCGCCGGGCGTGTTCTTCGAACACGACAAGGGCAAGACGCACAGCTCGGGCAAGCTGCTGTTTTCGGCACGTATCATTCCTTACCGTGGCTCATGGCTCGACTTCGAGTTCGACCCGAAGGACGTGCTGTACTTCCGCGTCGACCGTCGCCGCAAGATGCCGGTTACGATCCTGCTGAAGGCAATCGGCCTGACGCCGGAGCAGATCCTCGCAAACTTCTTCGTGTTCGACAATTTCACGCTGATGCCGGAAGGCGCGCAGATGGAATTCGTGCCGGAGCGTCTGCGTGGTGAAGTCGCGCGCTTCGATATCACGGACCGCGACGGCAACGTGATCGTCCAGAAGGACAAGCGGATCAACGCGAAGCACATTCGCGACCTCGATAACGCGAAGACCAAGTTCATCTCGGTGCCGGAAGACTATCTGCTCGGCCGCGTGCTCGCGAAGAACGTGATCGACGGCGATACCGGCGAAGTCATCGCGAACGCGAACGACGAAATCACCGAGTCCGTGCTCGAGAAGCTGCGCGAGGCGAAGATCAAGGACATCCAGACGCTCTACACGAACGATCTGGACCAGGGTCCGTATATCTCGTCGACGCTGCGTATCGACGAAACGGCCGACAAGATGGCCGCGCGCATTGCGATCTACCGCATGATGCGCCCGGGCGAGCCGCCGACCGAAGAAGCGGTCGAGGCACTGTTCAACCGTCTGTTCTACAGCGAAGAAGCGTACGACCTGTCGAAGGTGGGTCGTATGAAGTTCAATCGCCGGGTCGGCCGCGACGAAATCGTCGGTCCGATGACGCTGCAGGACGACGACATCCTCGCGACGATCAAGATCCTCGTCGAGCTGCGCAACGGCAAGGGCGAAGTCGACGACATCGACCACCTCGGCAACCGTCGTGTGCGTTGCGTCGGCGAACTCGCGGAGAACCAGTTCCGCGCGGGTCTCGTCCGTGTCGAACGTGCCGTGAAGGAACGCCTCGGCCAGGCCGAAAGCGAAAACCTGATGCCGCACGACCTGATCAACTCGAAGCCGATTTCGTCGGCAATCCGCGAGTTCTTCGGTTCGTCGCAGCTGTCGCAGTTCATGGACCAGACCAACCCGCTGTCGGAAATCACGCACAAGCGTCGTGTTTCCGCACTCGGCCCGGGCGGTCTGACGCGCGAACGCGCAGGCTTTGAAGTCCGCGACGTGCACCCGACCCACTACGGCCGCGTTTGCCCGATCGAGACGCCGGAAGGTCCGAACATCGGCCTGATCAACTCGCTCGCTCTGTACGCGCACCTGAACGAATACGGCTTCCTCGAAACGCCGTATCGCAAGGTCGCGGACGGGAAGGTGACTGACCAGATCGACTACCTGTCGGCGATCGAAGAAGGCCGTTACGTGATCGCTCAGGCGAACGCCGCGGTGGGCGACGACGGTACGCTGACCGACGAACTCGTGTCGTCGCGTGAAGCGGGCGAAACGCTGATGGTCACGCCGGACCGCATCCAGTACATGGACGTGGCGCCGTCGCAGATCGTGTCGGTCGCAGCTTCGCTGATTCCGTTCCTCGAGCACGACGACGCGAACCGCGCGTTGATGGGCTCGAACATGCAGCGTCAGGCTGTGCCGTGTCTGCGTCCGGAAAAGCCGGTCGTCGGTACGGGCATCGAGCGGACCGTGGCGGTCGACTCGGGCACGACGGTTCAGGCACTGCGCGGCGGTGTGGTCGATTACGTCGACGCGGGCCGTATCGTGATTCGCGTGAACGACGACGAAGCGGTCGCGGGTGAAGTCGGTGTCGACATCTACAACCTGATCAAGTACACGCGTTCGAACCAGAACACGAACATCAACCAGCGTCCGATCGTGAAGATGGGCGACAAGGTTGCGCGCGGTGACGTGCTGGCTGACGGCGCATCGACCGATCTGGGCGAGCTCGCGCTCGGCCAGAACATGCTGATCGCGTTCATGCCGTGGAACGGCTACAACTTCGAAGACTCGATCCTGATCTCGGAGAAGGTCGTTGCGGACGATCGCTACACGTCGATCCACATCGAAGAGCTGAACGTCGTTGCTCGCGACACGAAGCTCGGACCGGAAGAAATCACGCGCGACATCTCGAACCTCGCGGAAGTGCAGCTTGGCCGTCTCGACGAGTCGGGCATCGTGTACATCGGCGCGGAAGTCGAAGCGGGCGACGTGCTGGTCGGCAAGGTCACGCCGAAGGGCGAAACCCAGCTGACGCCGGAAGAGAAGCTGCTGCGCGCGATCTTCGGTGAGAAGGCGTCGGACGTGAAGGACACGTCGCTGCGCGTGCCGTCGGGCATGAGCGGTACCGTGATCGACGTGCAGGTGTTCACGCGTGAAGGCATCCAGCGCGACAAGCGCGCGCAACAGATCATCGACGATGAACTGAAGCGCTATCGCCTCGACCTGAACGACCAGCTGCGTATCGTGGAAGGCGATGCGTTCCAGCGTCTCGCGCGCATGCTCGAAGGCAAGGTTGCGAACGGCGGTCCGAAGAAGCTCGCCAAGGGCACGAAGATCGAACGCGCTTACCTCGAAGATCTGGACCACTACCACTGGTTCGACATCCGCCTCGCGGATGAAGAAGCAGCGGCCCAGCTCGAAGCGATCAAGAACTCGATCGAAGAGAAGCGTCACCAGTTCGACCTCGCGTTCGAAGAGAAGCGCAAGAAGCTCACGCAAGGCGACGAACTGCCGCCGGGCGTGCTGAAGATGGTCAAGGTGTATCTGGCGGTGAAGCGCCGTCTGCAGCCTGGCGACAAGATGGCAGGCCGTCACGGTAACAAGGGTGTGGTGTCGAAGATCGTGCCGATCGAAGACATGCCGTACATGGCCGACGGCCGTCCGGCTGACGTCGTTCTGAACCCGCTCGGCGTGCCGTCGCGGATGAACGTGGGTCAGGTTCTCGAAGTGCATCTGGGTTGGGCCGCGAAGGGTCTCGGCTGGCGTATCGGCGAAATGCTGCAGCGTCAGGCGAAGATCGCTGAACTGCGCGAATTCCTGACCAAGATCTACAACGAGTCGGGCCGCGCCGAAGAGCTGGAAAGCTTCTCCGACGACGAGATCATCGAACTCGCGAAGAACCTGCGCGAAGGCGTGCCGTTCGCGACGCCGGTGTTCGACGGTGCGACGGAAGAAGAAATGTCGCGCGCGCTGGATCTGGCATTCCCGGACGAAATCGCGCAGAACCTCGGCATGACGCCGTCGAAGAACCAGGTGCGCCTGTTCGACGGCCGCACGGGCGAGATGTTCGAACGTACGGTGACGGTCGGCTACATGCACTACCTGAAGCTGCACCACCTGGTCGACGACAAGATGCACGCGCGTTCCACGGGCCCGTACTCGCTCGTCACGCAGCAGCCGTTGGGCGGTAAGGCGCAGTTCGGTGGCCAGCGTTTCGGTGAAATGGAAGTGTGGGCGCTCGAAGCGTACGGCGCATCGTACGTGCTGCAGGAAATGCTGACGGTGAAGTCGGACGACGTGACGGGCCGGACCAAGGTTTACGAGAACCTGGTCAAGGGCGATCACGTGATCGATGCCGGCATGCCTGAGTCGTTCAACGTGTTGGTGAAGGAAATCCGGTCGCTGGGTATCGACATCGACCTGGACCGGAACTAATCGGACTACTGGAGAGAAGCGATGAAAGCTTTGCTCGATCTATTCAAGCAAGTCCAACAACCTGAAGTTTTTGACGCGATCAAGATCGGTCTGGCCTCGCCGGACAAGATCCGTTCGTGGTCGTTCGGTGAAGTCAAGAAGCCGGAAACCATCAACTACCGCACGTTCAAGCCGGAGCGCGATGGTCTGTTCTGCGCGAAGATTTTTGGTCCGATCAAGGACTACGAATGCCTTTGCGGTAAGTACAAGCGCCTGAAGCACCGCGGCGTGATCTGCGAGAAGTGCGGCGTCGAAGTGACGCTCGCGAAGGTGCGTCGTGAGCGGATGGGCCACATCGAGCTGGCCTCGCCGGTCGCGCACATCTGGTTCCTGAAGTCGCTGCCGTCGCGTCTGGGCATGGTGCTCGACATGACGCTGCGCGACATCGAGCGCGTGCTGTACTTCGAAGCATACGTGGTGATTGATCCGGGCATGACGCCGCTCAAAGCGCGGCAGATCATGACCGAAGAGGATTACTACAACAAGGTCGAGGAATACGGCGACGAATTCCGTGCCGAGATGGGCGCGGAAGGTATTCGCGAACTGCTGCGCGCGATCAACATCGACGAGCAGGTCGAACTGCTGCGCACGGAGCTCAAGAACACCGGCTCGGAAGCGAAGATCAAGAAGTACGCGAAGCGCCTGAAGGTGCTCGAGGCGTTCCAGCGTTCGGGCATCAAGCCGGACTGGATGGTCCTCGAAGTGCTGCCGGTGCTGCCGCCGGAACTGCGTCCGCTGGTGCCGCTCGACGGCGGCCGTTTCGCGACGTCGGACCTGAACGACCTGTATCGCCGCGTGATCAACCGTAACAACCGGTTGAAGCGTCTGCTTGAGCTGAAGGCGCCTGAAATCATCGTCCGCAACGAAAAGCGGATGCTGCAGGAAGCTGTCGACTCGCTGCTCGACAACGGCCGCCGCGGCAAGGCGATGACCGGCGCGAACAAGCGTCCGCTGAAGTCGCTCGCCGACATGATCAAGGGTAAGGGCGGTCGCTTCCGTCAGAATCTGCTCGGTAAGCGTGTCGACTACTCGGGCCGTTCGGTGATCGTGGTCGGCCCGACGCTGAAGCTGCACCAGTGCGGTCTGCCGAAGCTGATGGCGCTCGAACTGTTCAAGCCCTTCATCTTCAACAAGCTCGAAGTGATGGGAGTCGCTACCACCATCAAGGCTGCGAAGAAGGAAGTCGAGAACCAGACGCCGGTCGTGTGGGACATCCTCGAAGAGGTGATCCGCGAACATCCGGTCATGCTGAACCGTGCGCCGACGTTGCACCGTCTCGGCATCCAGGCTTTCGAGCCGGTGCTGATCGAAGGTAAGGCAATCCAGCTGCACCCGCTCGTTTGCGCGGCGTTCAACGCCGACTTCGACGGTGACCAGATGGCCGTTCACGTGCCGCTGTCGCTCGAAGCGCAGATGGAAGCGCGCACGCTGATGCTCGCCTCGAACAACGTGCTGTTCCCGGCTAACGGCGATCCGTCGATCGTGCCGTCGCAGGATATCGTGCTCGGCCTGTACTACGCGACGCGCGAAGCGGTGAACGGCAAGGGCGAAGGCCTGACGTTCACGGGCGTGTCGGAAGTGCTGCGCGCGTACGAGAACAAGGAAGTCGAGCTGGCTTCGCGCGTCAACGTGCGGATCACCGAAATGGTCCACAACGAAGACAAGTCGGAAGGCGCGCCGGCATTCGTGCCGAAGATCACGCTGTACGCAACCACGGTTGGCCGCTCGATCCTGTCGGAAATCCTGCCGCCGGGTCTGCCGTTCTCGGTGCTGAACAAGCCGCTGAAGAAGAAGGAAATCTCGCGTCTGATCAACACGGCGTTCCGCAAGTGCGGTCTGCGTGAGACGGTGATTTTCGCCGACCAGCTGATGCAGTCGGGCTTCCGTCTGGCAACGCGCGCTGGTATTTCGATCTGCGTAGACGACATGCTCGTGCCGCCGCAGAAGGAAACCATCGTTGGCGATGCCGCGAAGAAGGTGAAGGAGTACGACCGTCAGTACATGTCGGGTCTCGTCACCGCGCAGGAACGCTACAACAACGTGGTCGACATCTGGTCGGCAACGTCGGAAGCGGTCGGCAAGGCGATGATGGAGCAGCTGTCGACGGAACCGGTCACGGATCGCGAAGGCAACCAGACGCGTCAGGAGTCGTTCAACTCCATCTACATGATGGCGGACTCGGGCGCTCGTGGTTCCGCGGTTCAGATTCGTCAGCTGGCCGGTATGCGCGGCCTGATGGCGAAGCCGGACGGCTCGATCATCGAGACGCCGATTACGGCGAACTTCCGCGAAGGTCTGAACGTGTTGCAGTACTTCATCTCGACCCACGGCGCACGTAAGGGTCTGGCTGATACGGCACTGAAGACCGCGAACTCGGGTTACCTGACGCGTCGTCTCGTCGACGTGACGCAGGATCTGGTCGTCGTCGAGGAAGATTGCGGCACGTCGAACGGCGTGGCGATGAAGGCGCTCGTGGAAGGCGGTGAAGTGGTCGAAGCGCTGCGTGACCGTATTCTGGGTCGCGTGGCCGTGGCTGACATCGTCAACCCGGAATCGCAGGAAACGCTGTTCGAAGCGGGCACGTTGCTCGACGAAGACGCGGTCGAAGACATCGAACGCCTCGGCATCGACGAAGTGCGCGTGCGCACGCCGCTCACCTGCGAAACGCGCTACGGTCTGTGCGCGGCCTGCTACGGTCGCGACCTCGGCCGCGGCTCGCTGGTGAACGTCGGCGAAGCGGTCGGCGTGATCGCGGCGCAGTCGATCGGTGAACCGGGCACGCAGCTCACGATGCGTACGTTCCACATCGGTGGTGCGGCGTCGCGTGCGGCGGTGGCTTCGTCGGTCGAAGCGAAGTCGAACGGTACGGTGCGTTTCACGTCGACGATGCGTTACGTCACGAATGCGAAGGGCGAGCAGATCGTCATCTCGCGTTCGGGCGAAGCAATGATCACCGACGATCACGGCCGCGAGCGCGAGCGTCACAAGGTGCCGTACGGCGCCACGCTGCTGCAGCTCGATGGTGCGCAGATCAAGGCCGGCACGCAACTGGCCACGTGGGATCCGATGACGCGTCCGATCATCACCGAGTACGGTGGTACGGTGAAGTTCGAGAACGTCGAGGAAGGCGTGACGGTCGCGAAGCAGATCGACGACGTGACGGGTCTGTCCACGCTCGTCGTGATCGACGTGAAGCGTCGTGGGTCGCAGGCGTCGAAGACGGTACGTCCGCAGGTGAAGCTGCTCGACGCGAACGGCGAGGAAGTGAAGATCCCGAACACCGAGCACTCGGTGCAGATCGGCTTCCAGGTCGGCGCGCTGATCACGGTGAAGGACGGTCAGCAGGTGCAGGTCGGTGAAGTGCTCGCACGTATCCCGACCGAATCGCAGAAGACGCGTGACATTACCGGTGGTCTGCCGCGTGTGGCGGAACTGTTCGAAGCACGTTCGCCGAAGGACGCGGGTATCCTGGCGGAAGTCACGGGTACGACGTCGTTCGGTAAGGACACGAAGGGCAAGCAGCGTCTCGTTATCACGGACCTCGAGGGCAACCAGCACGAGTTCCTGATTGCGAAGGAAAAGCAGGTTCTGGTGCACGATGGTCAGGTCGTCAACAAGGGCGAAATGATCGTCGACGGACCGGCGGATCCGCACGACATCCTGCGTCTGCAGGGCGTCGAGGCGCTGTCGCGCTACATCGTGGACGAAGTGCAGGACGTGTACCGTCTGCAGGGCGTGAAGATCAACGACAAGCACATCGAAGTGATCGTGCGTCAGATGCTGCGCCGCGTGCAGATTTCGGACAACGGCGATACGCGTTTCATCCCGGGCGAACAGGTCGAGCGGTCGGACATGCTCGACGAGAACGACCGTATGATCGCGGAAGACAAGCGTCCGGCAACGTACGAAAACGTGCTGCTCGGTATTACGAAGGCGTCGCTGTCGACCGATTCGTTCATCTCTGCGGCGTCGTTCCAGGAAACGACCCGCGTGCTGACCGAAGCGGCGATCATGGGCAAGCGCGACGACCTGCGTGGCTTGAAGGAAAACGTGATCGTCGGACGTCTGATTCCGGCCGGTACGGGTCTCGCGTTCCACAAAGCGCGCAAGAGCAAGGAACTGGCCGACCGCGAGCGTTTCGATCAGATCGCAGCGGAAGAGTCGTTCGAATTCGGTACGCCGGAAACCCCGGCTGCCGAGCAGCAGCACTCGGGCGAGTAAGTGCTGGCGGCGCAAGCCGCCTCGCCTGATGAGTAAAAGCCGCTCAGTTTCGACTGAGCGGCTTTTTTTTGCTTTTTCGCGCGTGGATTGGTGCCATGCGGCGGCGCAGTCCTAGGCCTGATGGCTAACGTTGTCGCAAAGCGCCGGCGCGGCACGAATGCGTTGGTAAAATTCGTGTCACCGCCTGCGTGCCGTTCCCTTCGCCGTCTCTGTCAAATACATGTCCCGTCCGCTCGAAATCCTCAACGAAGTCTTCGGTTATCCCGCGTTCAGAGGACAGCAGGGCGAAATTGTCGAGCACGTCGCCGACGGCGGCGATTGCCTCGTGCTGATGCCGACGGGTGGCGGCAAATCGCTGTGCTATCAGATTCCGTCGCTGGTGCGGCGCGAACGCGGCTTCGGCGCCGGCATCGTCGTGTCGCCGCTGATCGCGCTTATGCAGGACCAGGTGGCGGCACTGACCGAAGTCGGCGTGCGCGCCGCGTATCTGAATTCGACGCTCTCGAGCGCCGAGGCGATTGCCACCGAGCGCGCGCTGCGCGACGGTGACATCGATCTGCTTTATGTCGCGCCGGAACGACTAATGACGCCCCGGTTTCAGGATCTGCTCGCGCGCACGCGCATAGGCCTTTTCGCGATCGACGAAGCGCACTGCGTGTCGCAATGGGGACACGATTTCCGGCCCGAATATATCCAGCTTTCGGTGCTCCACGAGCGCTTTCCGAATGTGCCCCGCATCGCGCTGACGGCCACCGCCGACGCGATTACGCGCGACGAAATCATTCACCGTCTCGCACTCGAGGATGCGCGCGTGTTCGTGTCGAGTTTCGATCGGCCGAATATCCGCTACCGCATCGCCGAAAAGGACAATGCGCGCACGCAGCTGCTCGACTTCATCCGCGCCGAGCATACGAAACCGGACGGTACCACCGACGCGGGCGTCGTCTATTGCCTGTCGCGCCGCAAGGTCGAGGAAACCGCGGAGTGGCTGAAGGAAAAGGGTATGCGTGCGCTGCCGTACCACGCTGGTATGGAGTTCGAGGTGCGCCAGAAGCATCAGGAAATGTTCCAGCGCGAGGAAGGTATCGTCATGTGCGCGACGATTGCGTTTGGCATGGGCATCGACAAACCCGACGTGCGGTTCGTCGCGCATCTGGATCTGCCAAAGAGCGTCGAAGGCTACTACCAGGAGACCGGCCGTGCGGGTCGCGACGGGCTGCCGTCGAACGCGTGGATGGCCTACGGACTCGGCGACGTCGTGCAGCAGCGCAAAATGATCGACGAATCGGAAGCCGACGAAGCGCACAAGCGTGTCCAGACCGGCAAGCTCGACGCGCTGCTCGGTCTGTGCGAAACGGCGACCTGCCGGCGCGTGCGCCTGCTCGCGTACTTCGGTGAAACGAGCCAGCCGTGCGGCAACTGCGATAACTGCCTCGAGCCGCCACCGACCTGGGATGCGACGCGCGAGGCTCAGATGGCGCTGTCGTGCGTGTTCCGCGCGCAGCGGGCGAGCGGATTTCATTTCGGCGCCGGACATCTGATCGACATTTTGCGCGGCAACCGCAGCGAGAAAATCCTGCAGCGCGGCCACGAGAAGCTGACCACGTTTGGTATCGGCGCGGCGCTTGGTGAGCCGGAATGGCGGGCGGTGTTCCGCCAGCTCGTCGCGTTCGGCTATCTGACGGTCGACCACGAAGGTTTCGGCTCGCTCGTGCTGACGGAAGCGAGCAAGCCAGTGCTCAAGGGCGAGCAGAAGGTGACGATGCGCCGCTACGTGAAGCCGACGCGCACGCGCCAATCCGCAGGGCGTACGAGTGAGCGTGCCGATCCAACGATCGGCATGGGCCCGCGCGAGCGCGCGCGCTGGGAGCGTCTGCGCATGTGGCGCACTGAAACGGCGAAGAGCGACGGAGTGCCGGCTTACGTGATTTTCCATGACGCGACGCTCGCGGAAATCGCCCGTCTCGGCCCTGATTCGATCGACGATTTGCGTGGCATTCCGGGCATGGGTGCGCGTAAACTCGACCGTTTCGGCTACGAATTGCTGCACGTCGTAGCAGCAGACTGACTTCATCTGGCTGTTTCGCCGGATCGACAGGGGTACGAAACACTGCAACCTGTTGACTCTCTTAGTGTTTTCGGAATATTATGCTAGGTTCCGGTTCTTGGCATGTTTGCGCGCGGCTTCAATTCGTGCGTGAGCAGGTCAGCCGGAAGTTCGATGCGCGGGCGTTTCCGCTTTGCCCGGAAACAGATGCGTCGATTTTGTTCAATTTCAGGAATAAACAATGCCAACCATCAATCAACTGGTTCGCAAAGGCCGCACGTCGGAAACGACGAAAAGCAAGAGCCCGGCCTTGCAGGACTGCCCCCAGCGTCGTGGCGTGTGCACCCGTGTGTACACCACGACGCCGAAGAAGCCGAACTCGGCACTCCGTAAGGTCGCCAAGGTTCGTCTGACGAATGGCTTCGAAGTCATTTCGTACATCGGTGGTGAAGGCCACAACTTGCAGGAACACTCGGTCGTGCTGATTCGCGGCGGCCGTGTGAAGGACTTGCCGGGTGTGCGTTACCACATGGTTCGCGGCTCGCTGGATACCCAGGGCGTTAAGGATCGTAAGCAGGCTCGCTCGAAGTACGGTGCGAAGCGTGCCAAGGCCGGCAAGTAATTAGCCGGTCAATCGTAGTTTCAGGTCGCCTGCAAAGGCGGTTATAGCGATGGTGCCGGAATCGCCGGTGCTATCGAGTAAGTGGTCACCCGACCAGGCTGGTTAGTCTTACGGATGAATCGGGTTAGTTGGTGGCCGCGGGGCTGCAAACAGCTCCAACTGAAAAGGTAAAGGAAGAAACATGCCGCGTCGTCGCGAAGTCCCCAAGCGGGAAGTGTTGCCGGATCCGAAGTTCGGCAACGTTGATGTAGCAAAGTTCATGAACGTGCTGATGCTCTCCGGCAAGAAGTCGGTTGCCGAGCGTATCGTGTACGGCGCTTTCGAACAGATCCAGACCAAGGGTGGCAAGGACCCGCTGGAAGTGTTCACGGTGGCGCTCAACAACGTCAAGCCGGTGGTCGAAGTGAAGAGCCGCCGCGTTGGTGGTGCGAACTATCAGGTTCCGGTCGAAGTGCGCCCGTCGCGTCGTATGGCATTGGCGATGCGTTGGCTGCGTGAAGCCGCGAAGAAGCGCAGCGAGAAGTCGATGGCCCTGCGTCTGGCAGGTGAACTCTCCGAAGCGGCCGAAGGCCGCGGCGGCGCGATGAAGAAGCGCGACGAAGTTCACCGGATGGCAGAAGCCAACAAGGCGTTCTCGCACTTCCGTTTCTA
This sequence comes from Burkholderia sp. H160, assembly GCA_000173575.1. Lineage (GTDB taxonomy): Bacteria > Pseudomonadota > Gammaproteobacteria > Burkholderiales > Burkholderiaceae > Paraburkholderia. The sequence continues at coordinate 15,787 of ABYL01000134.1, forward strand.
AGCTACCCGACCCCGGGTTTAGCGGAAAGGCGGAAAGAAATTCCGGGCGGGTGCGCTTCAAAGGCGCCTCGCCCGTTTGTGTTACAGCGCGATGGGTATCTCTCGCATCGCGTCATCCCAATAGAGGATCAAAGTGGCTCGCAAGACTCCTATCGAGCGCTACCGTAACATCGGTATTAGCGCTCACATCGACGCCGGCAAAACGACGACGACCGAGCGCATTCTGTTCTACACGGGCGTGAACCACAAGATTGGTGAAGTTCACGACGGTGCTGCCACCATGGACTGGATGGAGCAGGAACAGGAACGCGGTATCACGATTACTTCCGCTGCTACCACGGCATTCTGGAAGGGCATGGCAGGCGACCGTGCCGAGCACCGCATCAACATCATCGACACCCCGGGTCACGTCGACTTCACGATCGAAGTCGAGCGCTCGATGCGCGTGCTCGACGGCGCATGCATGGTTTACTGCGCTGTGGGCGGCGTGCAGCCCCAGTCGGAAACCGTGTGGCGTCAGGCTAACAAGTACAAGGTTCCCCGTCTCGCGTTCATCAACAAGATGGACCGTACCGGCGCGAACTTCTTCAAGGTCTACGACCAGCTCAAGCTGCGTCTGAAGGCGAATCCGGTTCCGGTCGTGGTGCCTATCGGCGCGGAAGAGAGCTTCACGGGCGTCGTCGATCTGATGAAGATGAAGGCGATCATTTGGGACGACGCGTCCCAGGGCACCAAGTTTTCGTACGAAGACATCCCGGCAGAGCTCGTCGACACGTGCAACGAATGGCGTGAAAAGATGGTCGAGGCTGCGGCTGAAGCGAACGAAGAAATGATGAACAAGTACCTCGAGTCGGGTGAGTTGACCGAGGAGGAAATCATCAAGGGCCTGCGCGACCGTACGATCGCTTGCGAAATCCAGCCGATGCTGTGCGGCACCGCGTTCAAGAACAAGGGTGTGCAGCGCATGCTGGACGCCGTGCTCGACTTCCTGCCGTCGCCGATCGACATCCCGCCGGTTACCGGCGAGCTGGAAAACGGTGAAAAGGGTGAGCGCCGCGCTGCTGACGACGAAAAGTTCTCGGCACTGGCATTCAAGATCATGACCGACCCGTTCGTCGGCCAACTGATCTTCTTCCGTGTCTACTCTGGCGTTGTGAATTCGGGCGACACGCTGCTGAACGCGACCAAGGACAAGAAGGAACGTCTCGGCCGTATTCTGCAGATGCACGCGAACCAGCGCGAAGAAATCAAGGAAGTGCGCGCAGGCGACATCGCTGCTGCGGTCGGCCTGAAGGACGCGACCACCGGCGACACGCTGTGCGATCCGACGAGCCCGATCGTGCTCGAGCGCATGGTTTTCCCGGAACCTGTGATTTCGCAGGCTGTTGAGCCGAAGACGAAGCCGGACCAGGAAAAGATGGGTCTGGCGCTGAACCGTCTGGCGCAGGAAGATCCGTCGTTCCGCGTTCAAACGGACGAAGAATCGGGTCAAACCATTATTTCGGGCATGGGCGAGCTCCACCTGGAAATTCTGGTCGACCGGATGAAGCGTGAGTTCGGCGTCGAAGCAACGGTTGGCAAGCCGCAGGTGGCTTACCGCGAAACGATTCGCGGCAAGGCGGAAGACGTTGACGGCAAGTTCGTCAAGCAGTCGGGTGGTCGCGGCCAGTACGGTCACGCGGTCATCACGCTTGAGCCGAACGAGCAAGGCAAGGGCTACGAGTTCCTGGACGAGATCAAGGGCGGTGTGATTCCGCGTGAATACATCCCGGCAGTCGACAAGGGTATCCAGGAAACGCTGAAGGCTGGCGTGCTGGCTGGCTTCCCTGTCGTTGACGTGAAGGTTCACCTGACGTTCGGTTCGTACCACGACGTCGACTCGAACGAAAACGCGTTCCGCATGGCCGGTTCGATGGCGTTCAAGGAAGCGATGCGCAAGGCTCAGCCGGTCATCCTCGAACCGATGATGGCTGTCGAAGTCGAAACGCCGGAAGACTACATGGGCAACGTGATGGGCGACCTCTCTGGCCGTCGCGGTATTGTTCAGGGCATGGATGACATGGTTGGCGGCGGCAAGATCGTTCGCGCCGAAGTGCCGCTGTCGGAAATGTTCGGCTACTCGACGTCGCTGCGTTCGCTGACGCAAGGTCGTGCAACGTACACGATGGAGTTCAAGCACTACGCTGAAGCTCCGCGCAACGTGTCGGAAGCGATCATCAGCGCGAAGTCGAAGTAATCGCGCGGTAGAGTCATTCAACGATTAACTTTCTGAAAGAAGAGAAACATGGCTAAAGGTAAATTCGAA
>ABYL01000133.1 GCA_000173575.1 Burkholderia sp. H160
CCGCCGCTCGCGACCGCGTTCGCGCAGGAGCTGGTCGCGCGCGGCAAGCTGCTCGCGTCGCTCGGCAATTGCGCGGTCTGCCATACCGCGCACAACGGCGTGCCGAACGCCGGCGGCAAGCCGCTCGCGACGCCATTCGGCACCGTCTTCACCACCAATATCACGCCCGACGGCCAGACGGGGATCGGCCACTGGTCGCTCGAAGCGTTCGTGCGAGCGATGCGGCACGGCATCAGCCGCGACGGTCATCGGCTGTATCCGGCGTTTCCGTACACGTCGTTCCAGAACATCTCCGACGACGATCTGCACGCGCTCTACGCGTACCTGATGTCGCAAACACCGGTGCGCAGCCGGGCGCCGGAAACGAAGCTCGCGTTCCCGTTCAGCGTGCGTCCGCTGATGGCCGCCTGGAACGGCCTGTTTCTCGGCCGCACGGCGTTCAGTGCCGATCCCGCGCAGAGCGCGCAATGGAATCGCGGCGCGTATCTGGTGAATGGCCTTGGCCATTGCAGCGCGTGCCACACGCCGCGCAATGCGTTCGGCGCCGAGCAAACCGGTGCCGCGTTCATGGGCGGCGGCAGCGCGGAAGGCTGGGAGGCGCCCGCATTGTCGGCGTTGTCGAATGCGCCGGTGCCGTGGAGCGAGGACGAGCTGTTCCGCTATCTGCGCGACGGTCACGCGCCGCTGCACGGCGTCGCGGCCGGCCCGATGGCGCCGGTGATCGGCGATCTCGCGGCGCTGCCCGATAGCGACATCCGCGCGATGGCCGTCTATCTCGCCTCGCTCAATCCGCTGGAGCCGAACGCCGATCCGGCCGCGACCGCGCGCGCCTACGAGCAGGCCAGCACGCTGACGGGCGCGCCGGTCACGGCGGGCGCGCGGCTCTTCGACGGTGCCTGCGCCGCCTGCCATCACACCGGCAGCGGGCCGCAACTGTTCGGCGCGCATCCGTCGCTCGCGCTGAACACGAACCTGCACGGCGCGACGCCGGACAACCTGATTCGCGTGATTCTCGACGGCATCGGCTCGCCTGCCCGGCCCGAACTCGGTACGATGCCGGCTTACCGCGACAGCTTCAATGACGCCCAGGTCGCCGAACTCGTGTCGTATCTGCGCACGCAGTTCGCGGGCGGCAAGCCGGCATGGCAGGACGTTGCAGCGAGCGTGGCCAGAATCCGTGCGAAACCGCGCGAGCCATGAGCCGCCCATCGCCCGTATGTCCGAACGCTTGTATGTCCACACGTCTGACAAAAACCAGTAATCCTTCTGATAACGGAGAAACGTATGACCACGCGCGCAGGATGGATCTCTCGCCTCATGGTGACGACCGTGTGCTCGTTCGCCGCGCTCGGCGCGAGCGCCCAGCAGACCATCAAGATCGGCGAAATCAATAGCTACAAGGCACAGCCCGCCTTTCTCGGGCCTTACAAGCAAGGCTGGAATCTCGCGCTCGAACAGGTGAACGCAGCGGGCGGCGTGCTCGGCAAGCAGCTCGAAGTGGTTTCGCGCGACGACAGCGGCAACCCCGGCGACGCGATCCGCGTCGCGCAGGAGCTGATCGCGCGTGAGCAGGTGCAACTGCTGTTCGGCGGCTTCCTGTCGAACACCGGCCTCGCGCTCGCCGACTTCGCGAAGCAGAAGAAGATCTTCTTCCTCGCAGCCGAACCGCTGACCGACAAGATCGTCTGGGCCGATGGCAATAAATACACGTACCGTCTGCGTCCTTCGACCTACATGCAGGTCGCGATGCTGGTGCCCGAGGCCGCGAAGCTGAAGAAAAAGCGCTGGGCGATCGTGTATCCGAACTACGAGTACGGGCAATCGGCGGTGGCGACCTTCAAGAAGCTGCTGACGGCCGCGCAGCCGGACGTGCAGTTCGTCGTCGAACAGGCAACGCCGCTCGGCAACGTCGACGCGGGCGCGGTGACCCAGGCGATCGCCGATGCGAAGCCCGATGCGATCTTCAATGTGCTGTTCGGCGCCGACCTCGGCAAGTTCGTGCGCGAAGGCAATACGCGCGGTCTCTTCAAGGATCGCGCGGTGGTGTCGCTGCTGACCGGCGAGCCCGACTACCTCGATCCGCTCGGCGCCGAAGCACCGACCGGCTGGATCGTGACCGGCTACCCGTGGTATTCGATCGATACGGCCGCGAACAAGCAATTCGTCGATGCGTATCAGGCGAAGTATCACGACTATCCGCGGCTGGGTTCGGTAGTCGGCTATTCGGCGCTGATGTCGATCGCGGACGGGATCAGGAAGGCGGGTTCGACCGATCCGGACAAGCTCGCCGCGGCGTTCAAGGGGCTCAACGTGCAGACACCGTTCGGCCCGATCATGTATCGCGCGCAGGACAACCAGTCGACGATGGGAGCGTATGTCGGGGTGACCGGCTTGAAGGATGGCAAGGGCGTGATGACGTCGTACCGGTATGTGGATGGCGCGAGCGTGCAGCCGTCGGATGCCGAGGTGAAGAAGCTGCGGCCGGCGGATTGAGGTCGTGGTGCGCGGCGGTCCGTGGTGACTGCCGCGCGATGGCTTTTGCTGCTGGCGGGGCGGAAGCTACTCTTCCGCGTCGTGCTCGGTGACGAAGCGCCTCAGATAGGCGAGCACGGCCGCTTCCATCGCGCGATGATCGGCGGTGTTTTTCGAGCCCGCGTTCTCTTCGTCGCCGAACAATGTGGACGGCGCGTCGTGCACGTCCACTTCCTGCCCCTCGCGAAACACGCGAATTTCGTGGACGTCTTCGGCGTATTCGGCGATCCAGTGCACACCTTCGATATGGGTGCCAGCGCGAACGGTAGGAATCTTCATGGCTGTCTCCTGTGGATCGGAGTTGGCGCTTCAGCGCTTACTCCGATCTCATCTCCACACCATACCCTGTCCCGCCGACGCACGCGAGTCCCGCCTGGCCACGCGCCTAACTCCGGCGGGGATAGGCACTCCGGCACGCCCGTTGCTCAGTGATAAACGCTCACCCACAACCGGAGAACCGTCATGCCAGAGCAGAAAACCTTGAAGCGTGCCGCGGCCGATAAACGCGCCGGCAAATCAGCGAGTACTCAAGCGGGAGAGTTCATCAAGGAACAGGTGGACAAGGTCCGCGCCGGCAAGCACGGCGTGCGTTCGGCGAAGCAGGCGATCGCGATCGGGCTGTCCGAGGCGCGCCGCGCGGGCGTCGATGTGAAGTCGCCGAAGAAAGGTGCGACGAGCGAGGCGACCCGCAAGAAAGCGCAGAAGGACAGTGCGGCGGGCAAGCACGAGGGTGCCGCGAAGAAGAGCGCGAGCAAGGAGTCGAGTGCGAAACGCTCACGCGTGTCGGAGAGTGTGCTCAAGCGCGAGAGCAAGGCTGGGGCGTCGCCGGCGGCGATGTCGAAGCAGGCGAAGTCGGCGGCGGCGAGGCGCCCTGCCGCGAGCCGTTCCGCCGCAGCCAAAAAGGCGGCGGCGACGAAGGGCGCGGCTGGACGCTCCGCTGCCGCGAAGAAGGCCGCGCATACGCGAGCCTCCCGCACGCATCACTGACGTTACGGAGTGGCGCGCTCGCGCGCCCTCTTACTGCACCGTCGCCAGCACCTCGCCGACCGTGCGGAAGAGCCGCGCGATCTGCTCTTCGTCGATGATCAGCGGCGGCGAGAACGCGAGGATGTCGCCGGTGAAGCGGATCAGCACGCCCGCCTCGAAGCATTTGACGAACGCCTCGTAAGCGCGCGCGCCCGGCGCGCCGTCGCGCGATTCGAGCTCGATGCCGGCGACGAGGCCAAGGTTGCGCACGTCCTTCACGTGCTTCGCGCCGCGCAGCGCATGCGCGGCGGCTTCGAACGTCGGCGCGAGGCTGGCCGCGCGCTCGAACAGCTGGTCGCGGCGGTACAGATCGAGCGTCGCGATCGCGGCCGCGGCCGCCGCCGGATGCGCCGAGTAGGTGTAGCCGTGGAACAGCTCGATCGCGCCCGGCGCGCCGCTACCCACGACCGTGTCGTGAATCGCGCGGCTCGCCGCGACCGCGCCCATCGGAATCGACGCGTTGTTGATCGCCTTCGCCAGCGTAATCAGGTCCGGCGTGACGCCGAAGTACTCGCTCGCGGTCGCCTTGCCGACGCGGCCGAAGCCCGTGATCACCTCATCGAAGATCAGCAGGATGCCGTGCTTCGTGCAGATCTCGCGCAGCTTCTGCAGATAGCCTTGCGGCGGAATCAGCACGCCGGTCGAGCCGGCCACCGGCTCGACGATCACCGCGGCGATCGTCGAGGCATCGTGCAGGTTGACGATGCGCTCCAGTTCCTCGGCCAGATGCGCGCCCCACGCGGGCTGGCCCTTCGAGAACGCGTTGTGTTCGAGATTGTGCGTGTGCGGCAGGTGATCGACCGCCGGCAGCAGCGCGCCCGAAAACGTCTTGCGATTCGGCGCGATGCCGCCGACCGAAATGCCACCGAAACCGACGCCGTGATAGCCGCGCTCGCGACCGATCAGACGCGTGCGCTGAGCTTCGCCGCGCGCGCGATGGTAGGCGAGCGCGATTTTCAGCGCGGTATCGACTGATTCGGAGCCCGAGTTCGTGAAGAAGATGCGATCAAGACCGGCCGGCATCAGCTCCGCAACCTTCGTGGCCGCTTCGAACGCGAGCGGGTGACCCATCTGGAAGGTCGGCGCGAAATCGAGCGTCGATAGCTGCTGCGTGATCGCGGCGACGATCTCGTCGCGGCTATGGCCCGCGTTCACGCACCATAGCCCGGCGCAACCATCGAGAATCTCGCGCCCGTCGGTGCTGCGGTAGTACATGCCCTTGGCCGACTCCAGCAGGCGCGGCGCGGCCTTGAACTGGCGGTTGGCGGTAAAGGGCATCCAGAAGGACGACAGATCGTCGATGACGGGGCGCGAAGTCATGGCATCTCCTCGAAGTTGGGGGGCGGAAGTGGGTTTTCAGCGTAGCCAAACTGTAGCGTCCGCGGTTTAATGGCGGCATAAACAGTTGACGAAGTGTGGTGCCAACTGTGCTGGTTGAATCGCGCGAACTGTCTTGGTGGGCGGCGGTCCGCGGTTCGTTTTTTTCGCCCCTGGTTTTTCGCCCGAAACATGATCGAACTGGATCTTCAACGCGACCGGCGCGCGGCACCGACGCTCGTCGAACAGGTCGTGCAAGGCTTCGCACGCGCGATCGACGCGCAATCGCTGCGCGCCGGCGCGCTGCTGCCATCGGTGCGGCAGCTTGCGCATAGCCACGCGCTGAGCACCTTCACCGTGACCGAGGCGTACAACCGGCTCGTGTCGATGGGGCTCGTCGTCGCGCGGCGCGGCTCCGGCTATCGCGTGGCGGCGCGCTCGCCGTCGACGCGAGCGGCCGTCGCCGACTGGCAGCCGCCGAGCCTGACCGCGACGTGGCTGCTGTCCGACGTGTTCGCCGATCACTCGGTGCCGATCAAGGCCGGCTGCGGCTGGCTGCCGAGCGAATGGATCAACGAAAGCGGCCTGCAGCACGCGTTGCGCGCGTTGAGCCGGGCGCCGGCCGCGCGCCTTGGCGACTACGGCCATCCGTACGGTTTCGCGCCGCTGCGCGAGCGCATTGCCGAACAGCTCGACCGGCGCGGCCTGCCGGTCGACGTCTCGAACGTGCTGCTCACGCAGGGTGCGACGCAGGGGCTCGATCTGATCGTGCGTACGCTGCTGCGCGCGGGCGACGCGGTAATCGTCGAGGATCCCGGCTACTGCAACCTGCTGCAGATCCTCAAGCTCGCCGGGCTGGTCGTGCATGGTGTGCCGCGCACGCCGGCCGGCGTCGATACGGACGTGCTCGCCACACTGGTCGAGCGGCACAAGCCGAAGGCGATCTTCGTCAACACGACGCTGCAGAATCCGACCGGCGCGACGTACGGCATGTCGGCCGCGTTCCGCTTGCTGCAGATCGCCGAGCGCGAGCGCATCTGGGTGATCGAGGACGACGTGAGCCGCGAACTCGCGCCGGCCGGCGCGCCGCTGTTCGCGGCAATGGAAGGCCTGCAGCGCGTGCTGTACGTCGGCGGTTTTTCGAAGACGGTGACGCCGGCGCTGCGCTGCGGCTACGTGGTCGCCGAGCAGGCCGTGCTGCGGGAACTCGCGCGGACCAAGATGGCGGTGGGGCTGACGTCGTCGGAAACGATCGAACGGATCGTCGACAAGGTACTGGTGGAAGGGCATTACGCGCGCCACGTCGAGACGGTCAACGAACGGCTCAAGCTCGCGCACACGGCGCTCGAAGAACGGCTCGACGCGCTCGGGCTCGAGACGTTTCACCGGCCGCGCGCGGGACTCTTCATGCTGGCGCGCCTGCCGATCGAAGCGGAGCGCGCCGCCGAGGTCGCGACCGCCGCGCTCGCGCACGGCATCTGGCTCGCGCCGGGCTCCTACTTCCGTCCCGACGACGCGCCGAGCGCCTGGTTCCGCTTCAACGCGCCGTATTCGACCGACGACGCGTTGTGGCGTTTCATCGAGCGGGTCGGGCAGGGGACGTGGTAGGCGCCGCTTCGTCTGGGCTCATCAGCCGCCGAGGCCAAGCAGCTTCAGCGCGATCGGATATAGCGACGCCACGAGCAGGAGCGCCATCGCGATGTTGAAGATGCGCAACCGCCTCGGGTTCGACAGCACCTCGCGCATCGCCGTGCCGAAACCCGCCCACACGCAGATGCACGGAAATCCGATCACATAGAACACGGCCGCCATCGCGACCGCGTTGATGCCGAAGCTGTTGCTGAGATGGATCGTCGTCGCGGCGGTCAGCACCATCATCCACGCCTTCGGATTGACCCACTGAAACGCGATCGCTTCATGAAAGCGCATCGGCCGGCGCTCGCCGCTCCTGAGCTTCAGTTCGCCCGACGTGCCGATTTTCCAGGCCAGATACAGCAGATAAGCGACGCTGACGACTTCGAGCACCGTGTACAGGACAGGGAAGTGCACGAACGCCTCGCCGAGACCGATCCCGACCGACAGCATCAACAGCACCACGCCGACGCTGATGCCGGAGATATGCGGCAGCGTGCGGCGAAAGCCGAAATTGACGCCCGACGCGAGCAGCATCGTGTTATTCGGACCGGGCGTGATCGAGGTGACGAGCGCGAACAGGATCCCGGCGGGCAGCGCGCTGAGAGTGACGAAAGACATGGGGGCTCCGGTGTCGCCAACAGAAAGCGGTGAAGCTCATTCTAGCGATAGTGCCCGGTACAGTACCTGTACGGTTTTGAGGATGGTGTCCGGTACGGATCGACGGCGACTTTTTCGGCTGAGCAGGTGCCTGCTAGATATCCAACCGATAGCGCACAAAATCATCCGCCTCGGCAAATGTGTCGTACAGGCGGCGCGCGGGATTATCCTGGCGCGTGTGCCAATAAAGCCTCGACCAGCCACGCGCCTTGCCGAGAACCATGAGATCCTCGATCAGCTTTCTTCCGATGCCTTGACCACGCCAGCCAGGATCGACGAACAGGTCTTCCAGATAGCAGATCGGCTCGACCACCCACGTTCCCTCGTGCAGGATGCTGATGCTGAATGCCACGACCCGACCGCCGCATTCCGCGACACGGCCGAGCATCGTTGACTCAGGTTCGAGAATCCGCTGCCACGTCCGTGCAGTGATCTGCGGCGGCACGGTGGCCTCGTAAAATGCGGTATAGCCTGCCCACAGGCGATACCAGTCCTCCCGATCGGACGGCAAGGCATTACGTATTTGAATCGTGTCCGACATTCCCTAAATCTCCTTGGTAAGCATGGCCGCCTGATGAAATTCCGCAACGCGAGTGCGAAGCTGATCACTCGCGTGCGCTATCGACGAACGGATAGTTTGGTGGGCTTCCACGTCTGCGGCAAGTTGCAGCTCAGACTGCGTGAGCAGCGATTCCATGTCGTGGCCCGAAGGGCCGCCGCCGTTGGTCCTGCGCTCGACCGCGGCGCGCGGATCGAGCGCGTCGGCGATTTCCTCCCGCGACAGCGAAATGTCCCGCCCCGTGGCTTCCTGGGCGGCGCGCGACACGAGCTCCGGTGGAATGTCTGCGACGCCCAAGCCTGCATCAATTGCCAGTCTGACAACACGCCCCGTGATGTGATGAGCTTCCTTGAACGAAAGCCCCTTCTTCTGCACGAGCAAGTCGGCCAGATCGGTTGCGGTGGAAAAATTCGCACCCGCGAGTTTAGCCATTCTTTGCGAGTTGGGAGTTGCCCGGCTGATGACCTGGTCCATCACTGGAATCGTCTCGACCAACTCGTCAACGGCTTGCCAAAGCCAATGCAGGCTGTCGGCGTTCGAGTCGAGCGCGTGCGAGTATGGCGCGGCACGGAACGACGCAAAGCCCGTCACCAGCGCGCCGAGTAGATGAGACTGGCGCCCCTTGAGAAACTCCAGCACTGCCTGGTTCTTTTTCTGCGGCATGATGCTGGACGTAATCGCTAAAGAGTCCGGCAGAGTCAGCGTCGAAAATTCAAACGTCGACATCAGATAGAAGTCCTGGGCAAGACGCCCGAAGGTCGTCGCGACAAACAACGCCGCGCAAAGCAGTTCAAGAAGTGGATCCTTGCTCGCGACTGCGTCCAGCGCATGGGCCACGGGTGCGGAAAACCCAAGCAACGCCGAGACAGCGTGGCGATCGACCGGAAATGTCGTCCCAGCCATCGCGCCAGCGCCGAGCGGACATTCGTTCAAGCGGTGAAACGCGCCCAGCAGCCGATCGAAGTCACGTTGCAGGCCTCTCTCCACGGCGGAAAGATAGAAGCCGTAGGTAATCGGCTGCGCATGCTGAAGGTGTGTATAACCGGGCATCACACAATCCGTGTACCGCGTTGCCTGCCTGATCAGAGATCGCCGCAACGACAGGTTTCCGTCGATAAGAGACAACGCGACCTGGCGCGCCCTCATGCGATCCAGTGTCGACTGGAGGTCGTTCCGGCTGCGCGCCGTGTGCAAGCGGCCGCCAATGTCCTGACCCAAACGTCGGATGACCTCCGCCTCGTAGTTGAAGTAGACGTCTTCCAATGACGCGTCCAACGTGAATGCCGCCGGTCCGGCCACGGCCAGGTCATCGACGACGGCAAGCAGGCTGGACGCCGTTTCACGCTCCAGTAGTCCGGTGTCGTGAAGCATCACCACATGCGCCTGATTGATCTCGGTCAGCAACGGCAGCGACGGCCCGAAGGACTGCTCGATCCACGGAAGAAAAATTGCCGTTTGCGCCTCGCTGGAAAGCGCTTCGTGCAGAAGACCACTGACTTTGGATTCCATAGGACCCCCAATCGGAAGAGTGAATGATGGGTATTAAGGCTGTTCAAAGATATGAGGTCAAGCTACATTTCTGACTCTATACAGTCTGGAAACTCATGATGATTACATTGAAACAGATCGAGGCTTTCCGAGCCGTGATGCGCGGAAACAGCATGACGGAGGCGGCAAAGATGCTGTTCGTGACGCAGTCCGCGGTGAGCAAGATCATGCGGGAATTCGAGGAGGAGGTTGGCTTCGAGCTGTTCTCGCGCCGCAAGGGCGGGCTGTTGCCGACGGCCGCGGCGAAAGCACTGTACGTGGAAGTCGAAAGAGTGTTCGTGGGTCTCGATCAGGTCGTGCGCACCGCGGAGCGCATTCGCCTCGGGCAGGAGGGGCGGCTGAGGATCGTGGCGATGTCTACCGTGTCGTGCGGCTTCCTGCAGTCGGTGATCGCAGCGTTCCGGGAGCAGCATCCAAAGGTCAGCGCCTCGATCGAGACATACAACTCGCACGAAGTGATCAACCTCGTTGCCTCAGGTTTGTTTGACCTCGGTTTTGCGACCAGTCCAGTGGACACCGACAAGGTCGTCGCGGAATGTCTCTGGAAAGTCCGATGCGTTTGCATCCTGCCGCCTGAGCATCGTCTGGCGAAGAAACGCACCGTCACGCCGGCAGATCTGCGCGATGAAGATTTCATATCGCTTGGGTCCGGCAATACGACCCGGCTGGCAATCGATAGCGTGTTCCGGTCGGCAAACGTGCCTCGCAACACAGAAATGGACGCCACCTGGTCCATCGCCGTGAGCTCGATGGTGTCGAGTGGGCTGGGCGTTTCGGTCATTGATCCTTTTACCGCCCAGGTCGCTAAACAATGCGGGTGCATCGCGCGTTCATTCTCACCGCCGATCGACTATTCGTTCGCGGTTCTGCGTCCGCAGGGCGCACCCGCTAACGCGCTGGCGAACGAGTTCATTCGGGCCGTTCAGCGGCAGCTCGTCAAGTTGAAGCTAATCGGTGCCGACCAACTGGCTCAGTAGCCGCGAAACACGTGCGTCGATCAATGCACAAGCTCATCCGGAAGACTACATGAGGTGATGGAATCTGCTCATGAAGACATGTGCCTTGACCACATTTCAATGTCCGCATTTAATAGTCCTCAAGCCACCTCGCCGACGGTTGATCGAATGGCCAAGGTTCGTTTGAGAAAACTATCTGGAGCAAAAATCATGAGCAGTGTTGAGATTACCTATAAGCACAACCTTCCACTCGATCCGCACGATGTGGTTCGGGTGTTTCTGGCGTCAGGCATTACCCGTCCTGTGAATGACCTGCCGCGTATCGCGCGCATGTTTGCCGCGCCTTCACTGACGATTTCCGCCTGGCATCAAGATCGCCTTGTAGGGCTGTCCCGCTCGCTAACTGACTATGCCTATTGCTGCTATTTGTCGGATCTTGCGGTGGACAAGGAATACCAGGGGCACGGAATCGGCAAGGAACTTGTCCAGAGAACGCACGATGTGGTGGGTGATGAGGTGAGTGTCGTTCTGCTTTCAGCGCCTGGCGCCATGTCGTATTACCCGGGCTTGAGCTTCTCGCCCGCGGACAATGCATTCCTCATCAAGAGAAAGCGGTGACTTCACGCTGTCGGGGATTTGTCGAGCCGCAATCGGATACCGGATCGATTGCGGCCACTTCCGACTAGCGGCGCCCGCTCACGCACCCAAGGTGAGGCCTATGTTCGAGCGGGCGGGATATCTCAATTAAGGGGGGCGGATCTTGAAGCCGCTGTCGTATTGATATCTAAGTCGTTGATTGTTCGTGGATTCAAGCTCAATTTGCGTGTCGTCTCGAGCCGCCCGGTGCTCCAACACTCGGTAGTTAACATCTGTTGCAATTATTTTTTTAATGGCAACATATGTAGACGGCTGGCGAAGAACCAGCCCGCCATCCATCAGGAAACTACCGCACGATCGGAGATACCCATGAAAGTGATGAATTGGTCCACTGTTGCCGTGCTCGTGGCGGCAACCTCGGCGAGTCCGGGCGCGTTCGCGCAGGACGCGACCTCCACGCTCGCGAAGATCCAGCAAAGCGGCGTGATCGCGATTGGCCACCGCGAGACGTCGGTGCCGTTCTCGTATGTCGACTCGAACAACCAGGTGATCGGCTTTTCGCAGGATCTGTGCAACAAGGTCATCGATGCGGTGAAGGTGAAAACGAAGCGTCCGGACCTCAAGGTGCGCTTCATCCCCGTCACCTCGCAGAATCGCATTCCTCTCGTGCAGAACGGCACGGTCGATCTCGAGTGCGGCGTGACGACCAATCTCGCCGCGCGCCAAAGTCAGGTCACGTTTGGCGACACGTTCTTCGTCGCGACGACGCGTCTTCTGACGCGCAAGGACTCGGGGATCAAGGACTTCCCGGATCTCGCGGGCAAGACGGTGGTGACGAATCAGGGCACGACGTCCGAGCGCATCCTGCGCAAGATGAACGAAGACAAGAAGATGAACATGCAGATCATCAGCGCGAAGGATTACGGCGAAGGGCGCCTCACGCTCGAAAGCGGCCGTGCCGTCGCGTACATGATGGACGACGTGTTGCTTGCCGGTACGCGCACGCTGACCGCGAAGCCGTCGGACTGGATCATCACCGGCACGCCGCAATCCTCGGAAGCGTACGGTTTCATGATGCGCCGCGAAGATCCCGAGTTCAGAAAACTCGTCGACGACACGCTCGAACAGACGATGAAAGGACCGGAAATCCACACGATGTACGACCGGTGGTTCGTCAAGCCGGTGCCGCCGAAGAACATCAGCTTCGACTTTCCGATGAGCGATTCGCTGAAGCAGCTGTACGCGCAGCCGAACGACAAGGCGCTCGAATAACGGCGTTGACCGCGTTCAGGTCCGGACATGGATATTTGCATGGCAGCCCTTTGTTCCGTGCTCTATATCTGGTAGAGACGGAACGGAGGTGCAAAGTGACGAGGCCGATAGAACCTTCGCGGCGCGGACGGATTTTCCTCAGTGGAATTCTTCGCGCTGCACTGGTGCTAGCAGGCGCATTGATGTTGTCTGTCAACGCCGACGCCCAGATGCGCGCGATTACGATCGTATCGGGCACCTATGGGCAGAATTGCGGGGCGCCGCGCGGTAATCTGACCCGCGAGCTCGCGCGTCATTGCAACAGGCGGGAGACTTGCAACTACGCGATGCCCAGCCTGCACAAGGCCGGATTGATGATGGCGTGCCCAAGCGACTTCCAGGCCGAATGGCGTTGCGACCACGCCGACTTTCACAGCGCGGCGCTCGCTCCCGGCGCGAAATCGGGCGATACGCTCGTGCTGGGTTGCACCGAGTCGCGCGGTGCGGGCAAATAGAAAGGCAGAGTCCCTGATGGGACTCGGCCTTTGATTTTTACCGCGGCTTTTTTCAGCCGGTTTTACGAACCGGCGCGAAGCGTCGCTTGCCCCGCGACGGTCCGATGCGACGGAAGCGCTCCCGCTTGTGTTCTTCTTCGAAGTGAGCCAGCGACGGCTTGACCAGATCGCTGCGCGACACGATGCCGATCAGACGCATGCTGTGGCTATCGGCGACCACCGGCAGGCGTTCAAGACCTAGCACGGCGAGCCGCGTCGCCACGAGCCGGCATGTTTCGGATGGCAAGGCAAAGGCGGTGTTGTGCTGCGCGAACACGTCGGCGAGCGTCATCGCGCGTTTGTGCTCCGCGTCCTCGGCGCAGAAGCTTTCGAGCAACATCCGGTCGGCTACGCCGATCACCTTGCCGTCGCGTACCACCGGATACGCCCGGCGCCGCTGGTTTGCGCCGAACAGCGTCTGCAGCGTTGCGCCGACCGTCGTGGCGGCATCGACCGATTCGACCGAGGCGGTCATCACTTCGTCGACATAGTGACGCTCGAGCGGATCGACACCGTACTCGCGATAGATGTGATAGCCGCGGCGCGCGATTTTCTCCGTCATGATCGAGCGCCGCATCACGACCGTGGCGAAACCGTGCGCGATCAGCGTTGCCGCCAGCAGCGGCAGCAACGCGTTGGCATCGTACGTGAGGCCGAACGCGAACACGATGGCCGTCAGCGGCGCGCCGAGCGTGGCGCCGAGCGTCGCGGCCATGCAGACGAGCGGCCACAGCGCCGGCTCGCTGCCCGGCAGCCAGTGCGCGAGTACCGTGCCGAGCCCGGCGCCGAGCATCAGGAGCGGTGCGAGCACGCCGCCCGAGGTGCCCGAGCCGAGCGCGATGACCCACATCACTGCCTTCACGGCGAGCAGCACAAGCGCGACCTGGACCGCAATGTGCTGATGCAGCAGATCGCCGATCACGTCGTAACCGACGCCGAGCGCGCGCGGTTCGAGCCAGCCGCCGATCCCAATCACGATGCCGCCGAGCGCGGGCCACCACATCCAGTGGATCGGCAGTTTGCCGAACAGGTCTTCCACCTTGTAGAGCGCGGCGGACAGCCCCGACGCCAGCGCGCCCGACAACAGGCCGGCGATCGCGCACGACAGCAGCGACCAGCCGTTGGGCGCGGCAGTCTGCAGCGGAAACAGCGGACCGGTACCGAAGAAAATCGCGCGGGCGAAACCGGCGACCGCGCAAGCCACCGCGACCGGCAGAAAACTGCGCGGCCGCCATTCGAACAGCAGCAGTTCGACCGCGAGCAGCACGGCCGCGACCGGCGTGCCGAACACCGCGGTCATGCCGGCCGCGGCGCCGGCCACGAGCAGCGTCTTGCGTTCCGCCGACGTGAGCTTCACGCACTGCGCGATCAGCGAGCCGAGCGCGCCGCCGGTCATGATGATCGGGCCTTCCGCGCCGAACGGCCCGCCGCTGCCGATCACGATGCCTGACGACAACGGCTTGAGCACCGCAACTTTCGGCGACATCTTGCTCTTGCCGAACAGGATTGCCTCGATCGCCTCGGGAATGCCGTGGCCGCGAATCTTCTCGGAGCCGAAGCGCGCCATCAACCCGACGATCAGGCCGCCGATCACGGGCACGCCGATCACCCACAGGCCGAGCGTGTTGGTGGCGGGCGAGCGGTCGACGAACGACAGCGTGCCGAAGAAAAACAGATTGGTGAAGAGGTGAATCAGGTTCAGCAGAACAAAAGCGGCAAACGTGCTGACGAGGCCGATGCACGCGGCCAGCGCGAAAATGCCGGGCAGCCGTGCATTCGCAGCGAAGTCGCGTTTGTGGGAATCCATGCTCATGGTGAGTCGAGGTCGATCTGTGGAATCTGGAAGGAGCCTTCGAGCGATCTCAGTTCGGCGCGGTGCAGTTCCGCGAGCCGCTCGAGTACCCGTTCTCCCGCTTTTTCAATGTGTACTTCAACCTGGCGGCGGTCGGTTTCGCTGACCTGGCGGCGCACCAGATTCAGTGCCTCGCAGCGCGATACCAGTGCGACGACGCCGTGATGCTGCGCCTGCAGACGTTCCGCGATTTCGCCGACAGTTGCCCAGTCGCGCTCCGGATAGCCCTTGATATGCAGCAACAACAGGTATTGCAACGGCGTGATGCCCTCATTCTGCGCGGCCTGCTCGGAGAAGCGCTCGAAGCGCCGCATCTGGTAGCGAAACTCCGACAACTGCTCGAAATCACTCTTAACGAGCTTGCGAGTCCGTACTTTCATGGGATATCCGCCGATGTGAAGAAAACTGAAAATATATCACATCATGATGTTTTTGGTTGAGTCGCGGCCGTCGCAACGGCATCGCGCGGCAGGTCTCCTCGTTCTTTTAATGGAAAATCAGGCCGCCTCGCGCGCTCGGGTGGCGGTTTGTCGATATAGGCCCGAGATCAGATCCACCTGCGTGATCATGCCGACCACCCGCCCCGCGCGATCGAGCACCGGTATGTGGTGATGGCCGAAGTTCGCGAACATCGGCACGAGTTCGATGATCGGTGCGGTTGCGGCGACGGTGCAAACGTCGGCGGTCATCACGCGGCCGACGGTTGAAGTGCGAAGCGCATCGCCGCGCAGCCAGCCATCGAAGTAGTTCAGCATCGGCGCGAGCACGCCGAAGCCTTTCCTCTCGACGAAATCGGCACGCGTGACGATGCCAAGCAGCTTCTGCCCGGCGTCGACGACCGGCAGCGCCTTCACGTGGTGGCGCTTGAACAGCTCCCATGCGGCGGCCGCACGCGTGTCGGGCGAGACCGACACGACGTGGCGCGACATCACGTCTTCGCAGCGCAGTTCGTTGAAACTGCGCGAGAAAGCCTGAAGCTGCGTTTCGCGCAGCAGCGAATAGAGGTCGTCGGTGTCGATGTCGAGCATTTCATCGCGGCGTTCGAGCACGGCCTTTACGTCGTCGCGCGTGAAGCCGATGCGCGCGGCTTCGTCGGCGGCCTGGCTCGGCGTCGCGCGGTCCTGGCGGCCCGCATGCGGGTAGCGGTGACCGGTCGCCGCGTGATAGACGAGCGCCGCGAACAGCAGCGCGGCCGACTGGATTGCGATCGGTTCGAGCACGAAGCGGTAGCCGAGCGCGTGAATGACCGGGCCGCCGAGCACCGCGGTCAACGCAACCGCGCCCGACGGCGGGTGTACGCAGCGCAGCGCGAACATACCGCAGATCGACAGCGACACGGCGAGCGCGGCCGCGAGCGTCGGATCGCCGATCAGCATCGCGCAGGTCACGCCGATCGTCGCCGACACGAGGTTGCCGCCGATGATCGACCACGGCTGCGCGAGCGGGCTCGCGGGCACCGCGAACAGCAGCACGGCGGACGCGCCCATCGGCGCGACCAGCAGCGGAATGCTCGCGGCGGGATCGAGCAGCAGATACATCAGACCACCGGTGAACGCGATGCCGAGCAGTGCGCCGAGGCACGAACGCGCACGCTCGTGCCATTTCACGGAAACCGGTGCGGGGCGAAAGCTGGCAAGCCAGTTGGTAACAGGGGAACGGGACAAGATAGGAGCAGAAAGTAGTCGATGATGCCGGGCCCGGCATTACCGGGGAAACCCTGGCAACGCGAATACACTCTGGTCATGATTATATTTCAATATGATATAAAAAGTTCTCCACGTCGTTCGCGGCGCGGGAATACTGTCGCCTTTCGTAGACAGTCGGAAGCGCGGCCGACGTCGTCGAGCTTGGAACGGGATCGACTTCGATGCGTTCTTTTACATCATGATGTGATATAAAATATTGGCAGGAGGATTCATCGGCCCGTTGTCTGATACTTCTATAAAGGAGCCATCATGATGATCACATTTCAATCGACGGCGTCGCCGGATGTCGTCATGCTCAGGGATCTCGCGCAATATCTGCTCGGCCTGATCGGCAAGCGGCTCGGCGAGCGCGGCGTCATCAGCCATGACGAGTTGCCGCACGCGATCGACCGGCTCGAAGCCGCCATCACCGAAGACGCGACCGCGGAAACGACGCTCGAAGCATTGCACTGCTCGGCGAGCAATCAGCGCGATTCGCCCAACCGGCTGTCGCAGCGAGCGTGGCCGTTTCTGGACATGATGCGCGCGGCGCGCGCCTCGCACGCGGACATTATCTGGGGGCTGTAGTTCGTTGAAGGAGTCGCGATGAAACGACGTGCGTCGCGGCGACGATTCGCAATCCTGCTTATTTCGGTTTGCGCCGTTCCGCTTGCCTGTGCATTCTCACCTGCGCAGGAGACCGGCCGATACCAGCCGCCGATACGCGGCTCATGCACCGCGGCGTGCGACGCGGGGGTGCGAAGCAGCGTGATCGGTGTGTATGGCGGCACCGTTGTCGACCAGTTGTCCAACGGAGCGGTGGTACTCGTGAAATGGCCGAACGGTTCGCCGCACGAAACATGGACCGCCCGATCGCATGGCTATCGTTTGTCTGTCGATTCCACGGCAAACACGGCTCATGTTTTCTTCCTGTGGCCGGAGCCGTAGCGCGGCGTTTCTGTAGGCATTTGCATGAATGACGCCGCGCGGTATATATCACGAATTGACATATAATTTGTGCATAACGATGTGCCGCGCACCTAGCGCAGGGAGGTTCTTATGTCGAGCTTCAAGCGCATTCTTCTCTGTTACGACGGAACACGCGAAGGACAACACGCGTTGAAGGACGGTGCCGCTCTCGCGCAAGATCTGGAGGCGGAAGTGCACCTGCTTTCCGTACTCAACAATACGGCCTGGATGCAGGGCGCGGACATCACGTCCGCGGTGCCGGTCGATTTCATCAACGAATCCGCCAAAGCGTTGCTCGACGAGGGCTTGCAGAAACTCGCCGCACGCGGAATCCGGGCGACAGGTCATCTCGCGGTCGGCGAACCGCTCGATGAGATTCCGTTTTTCGCCAATGATCTGAAGGCCGATCTGGTCGTCGTCGGGCATCGTCGCAGTCATGGGCTCGCGCGCTGGTGGGGTGGCCGTCACGACGGGCTGCTGCTCGATCGCGTGACATGCAGCGTGCTGGTGACGATGGGCGCGGCAGCCGATGCGCCGAGCGCGGTCGCGGGCGAGACCGCGCGGTCCGCCGAACATTCATGAGCGTTGTGTTTGGGTTGTGTTGCGTTCGCACGGAGGCACACCATGAAAGACGTCGAGGAGCAGCTCAGGCATCCCCAGCCCGCCAAGCACAGCGATAGCGAAAAAAGCAAGTTGCGGCCGCGCGACGACGATCAGCAGCGGCTGAAGAAAAAACCCCAAGGCGAGCCGCCGGTCGAGTGACACGAGGCGGCGCCACGCCGTTCAACTCGCGCGCAACAAACAAAAACGCGGCGGCGTGGAGACCGTTCCACGCCGCCGCGTTTTCTGGCCGGGCTCGCAGCCCGCCGCGCTCAACCTCTCAGCTCTTCTGCGCAGTCTGCATCCAGCCGGCTTCGACGCCAAACTGCGCGATCTGCTTCGCGACCGCATCGGCGAGGCGCTTCGCATCGTCCGACACGCCCGCGCGCTTCGATTCGGTCACGCCGTGCAGGCCCGCACCGG
>ABYL01000132.1 GCA_000173575.1 Burkholderia sp. H160
TTCCGCGCGGTCCTCGACCGCCTGCCGCGCGACGTGCCGCGCGGCATCGAGTTTCCGTTCGACGCGAGCCGGATCGACGCGGATGCCGCGCGCTCCGTGAGCTGGCTCGCGCGCGCGTAAAACCACCAGGAGCCCAGCATGACCCACCCGTACCCCGCCCTCGACGTGATCACCTACGGCGAAGCGATGGCGATGTTCGTCGCCGCCGAAACGGGCCCGCTCGCGGGCGTCGGGCACTTCACGAAGCGCATCGCCGGCGCGGACCTGAACGTCGCGATCGGCCTGTCGCGGCTCGGCTTCAGGGTGGGCTGGATGAGCCGTGTCGGCGACGACTCGTTCGGCCAGTACGTGCGCGACACGCTGACGAAAGAGGGCATCGACCAGCGCTGTGTGAGCACGGATGCGCGCTATCCGACTGGCTTCCAACTGAAGTCGAGGAACGACGACGGCAGCGACCCGGTGGTCGAATACTTCCGCAAAGGCTCGGCGGCGAGCCATCTGTCGCTCGACGACTACGTCGCCGACTACGTGCTGCCCGCGCGCCATCTGCATCTGACGGGCGTCGCCCCGGCGATCTCGGCAAGCTCGCGCGAACTCGCGTTCCACCTGGCCCGCGAAATGCGCGCGGCAGGCAGGACGATCTCGTTCGACCCGAACCTGCGCCCGACGCTGTGGCCGTCGCGCGCGGCGATGATCGAAGGCTTGAACGCGCTCGCGGCGCTGGCCGACTGGGTGCTGCCCGGCATCGGCGAGGGCGAGATTCTGACCGGCTACACGCAGCCGGAGGACATCGCGAAGTTCTATCTGGAGCGCGGCGCGCGCGGCGTGATCGTCAAGCTCGGCGCCCACGGCGCGTATTACCGTACCGCGACCGACGCCACGACGATCGCCGGCCAGCCGGTCGCGAACGTCGTCGATACGGTCGGCGCGGGCGATGGCTTCGCGGTCGGCGTGATCAGCGCGCTGCTCGAAGGCCGCACGCTCGCGCAGGCGGTCGCGCGCGGCAACCGGATCGGCGCGCTCGCGATCCAGGTGATCGGCGATTCGGAAGGATTGCCGAGCCGCGCCGAACTCGGCGCGCTCGAGCTGGCCGAGGTGGCGGGCGTCGCGAGCGCGACCTGACGCAGATCGAACTGCATCGACAACATCCCTACACGACAACAAGAGCGCCCACAGCGCGCCGAGATTTATTCATCATTGATTCGGGACGACGCCGTCCAAGGAGACTTTCATGACCTCATCGCTTGCGATTCGCCGCTGGTGGACGATCATGCCGATCGTGTTCATCACCTACAGCCTCGCGTATCTCGATCGCGCGAATTTCGGCTTCGCGGCGGCGGCCGGTATCAACCAGGATCTCGGCATCAGCAAGGGGCTCGCGTCGCTGATCGGCGCGCTGTTCTTTCTCGGCTATTTCTTCTTCCAGATTCCGGGTGCGATCTACGCCGAGCGCCGCAGCGTGAAGAAGCTCGTGTTCTGGAGCCTCGTTCTGTGGGGCGGCTGCGCGGCGTTGACCGGCATGGTCAGCAACATCCCGTCGCTGATGGCGATCCGCTTTCTGCTCGGTGTCGTCGAAGCCGCTGTGATGCCGGCGATGCTGATCTTCATCAGCAACTGGTTCACGAAGAGCGAGCGCTCGCGCGCGAACACGTTCCTGATTCTCGGCAATCCGGTCACGGTGCTGTGGATGTCGGTCGTGTCGGGCTATCTCGTGCATTCGTTCGGCTGGCGCCAGATGTTCATCGCCGAGGGCGCGCCCGCGATCATCTGGGCGATCTGCTGGTGGTTCCTCGTCAAGGACAAGCCCGAGCAGGTGTCGTGGCTGACGCAGCAGGAAAAAGACGCGCTCGCGCAGACGCTGCGCGCCGAGCAGGCCGCGATCAAGCCGGTGCGCAACTACAGCGAGGCGTTTCGCACGCCCGCGGTCATCAAGCTGTGCGCGCAGTATTTCTGCTGGAGCATCGGCGTCTACGGCTTCGTGCTGTGGCTGCCGTCGATCCTGAAGAACGGCGCGTCGCTCGGCATGGTCGAAACCGGCTGGCTGTCGGCGCTGCCGTATCTGGCCGCGACGATCGCGATGCTTGCAGCTTCGTGGGCATCGGATAAACTCAACCGCCGCAAGGTGTTCGTGTGGCCGTTCCTGCTGATCGGCGCGATCGCGTTCGCGGCGTCGTACGGGCTCGGCTCGACACATTTCTGGATCTCGTATGCGCTGCTCGTGATCGCGGGCGCCGCCATGTATGCGCCGTACGGACCGTTCTTCGCGATCGTGCCGGAACTGCTGCCGAAGAACGTCGCGGGCGGCGCGATGGCGCTGATCAACAGCATGGGCGCGCTCGGTTCATTCGTCGGCTCGTACGTGGTCGGCTATCTGAACGGCGCGACCGGATCGCCCGCGGCATCGTATGCGTTCATGAGCGTGGCGCTCGTCGCCGCGGTGATTCTGACACTCGCTGTCAAGCCGGCCACCGCCGAACAGCGTCAACCGGCTCGCCCCACCGTCGCAAGGAAAATTAGCTGATGAAGAAGATCGTCGCCTGGAAGTCACTGCCCGAGGATGTGCTCGCATATCTGCAACAATATGCGCAGGTCGTGCAGGCCGATCCATCGCAGCATGATGCGTTCGTCGCCGCGCTGCGCGATGCCGACGGCGGCATCGGTGCGAGCGTGACGATCACGCCCGCGATGCTCGAAGGCGCGAGCCGGCTGAAGGCGCTCTCGACCATCTCGGTTGGCTACGACCAGTTCGACGTCGACGACCTCACGCGCCGTGGCATCGTGCTTGCGCACACGCCGGACGTGCTGACCGAATCGACCGCCGATACCGTGTTCTCGCTGATCCTTGCGTCCGCGCGGCGCGTCGTCGAGCTGGCCGACTGGGTCAAGGCGGGGCAGTGGCGTACGAGCATCGGGCCTGCGCAGTTCGGGCTCGACGTGCAGGGCAAGACTATCGGCATCGTTGGCATGGGGCGGATCGGCGGTGCGGTCGCGCGCCGCGCGGCGCTCGGCTTCAACATGAAGGTGCTGTACACGAACCGCAGCGCGAATCGCCAGGCGGAACAGGCGTATGGCGCGCGGCGCGTCGAACTGGCCGAGTTGCTCGCGCAGTCAGATTTCGTCTGTCTGCAGGTGCCGCTCACGCGAGAGACGCGGCATCTGATCGGCGCGGCCGAACTGCGCGCGATGAAGAAGAGCGCGATCCTGATCAATGCCTCGCGCGGCGCGACCGTCGACGAAGCCGCGCTGATCGAGGCTTTGCGCAACGGCACGATTCACGGCGCGGGCCTCGATGTGTTCGACACCGAACCGTTGCCGGCCGACTCGCCGTTGCTTTCCATGCCGAACGTGGTCGCGCTGCCGCATATCGGCTCGGCGACGCACGAGACCCGTCACGCGATGGCGCTCAACGCGGCCGAGAATCTGGTCGCCGCGCTCGACGGCACGTTGACGACGAACATCGTCAATCGTGAAGTGCTGGCGAAGTGAGCCGCGGCCCAGCGCTTGACCTGCCGCCCCGCTACCGACACGAGCGATGAGCGAATGAGCACGACCCCGCCCAGCACGCCACCCGGTTCGTCACCTCCGGCGACGCGCCGCGCGACGATCACCGATGTCGCGCGCGAAGCCGGCACCGGCAAGACCAGCATCTCGCGCTATCTGAACGGTGAGATGAACGTGTTGTCGCCCGAACTGCGCGCGCGCATCGAGGCCGCGATCGCGCGGCTCGACTATCAGCCGAACCAGATGGCGCGCGGCCTGAAGCGCGGCCGCAACCGGCTGATCGGCATGCTGCTCGCCGACCTGACCAATCCCTACTCCGTCGAAGTGCTGCAAGGCGTCGAGGCCGCGTGCCACGCGCTCGGCCTGATGCCGCTGATCTGCCACGCGGCGAACGAAGTCGAGATGGAGCGGCGCTATCTGCAGTTGCTGACCACGTATCGCGTAGAAGGCGTGATCGTCAACGCGCTCGGCGTGCGCGAGGAGACCTTGCGACCGGTCGGCGAGGGCGGGATTCCGGCGGTGCTGGTCGATCGACGGGTGGAGGGGCTGGTCGCCGACATGGTTGGTCTCGACAATGTCGCCGCCGCCGAACTCGGCACGCGGCATCTGCTCGAACAGGGCTTCGAGCACATCTGGTTCGTCGTGCAGCCGTTCGAGCGGGTCAGCTCGCGGCAGCTGCGCGTCGAAGCGTTCGATCGCGCGATGCGCGGCGACGGCCGCGCGCGCGGTCATACGCTGGTGCTCGATCTCGCCGATGCGGACGCGCTCGAGCGCGGCCTCGCGGAACTGGATCGTGCGATCGACTCATTGAACGGGGACGGTGCCGGGCTCGCCGGTGCATCCCCACGTGTCGCGCTGTTCGCGGCCAACGCACCGGTCGCGTTGCGCCTCGCGCTGCATCTGAAAGCGCGTTACGGCGCGCACTGGCAGACCCGCGTCGCGCTGCTTTCCATCGACGACCCGGATTGGGCCGAACTCGCCGGCATCTCGACGATCCGTCAGCCGACCTACGACATCGGTTATCGCGCGGTCGAGTTCCTGCACGAGCGCATCGAAGGCGCGCAGACGGGCGCGCGCGACTGTCTGCTACCGGGCGAGCTGATCGTGCGTGCGTCGACGGCGCGCTGATTTCCGCTCAATCTGAGATCATTCGGGGCTGCGGCGCGCAGCGGTTGCGCGCCGAGGATTGCAAGGAACCCGCGCAAGGATACTCATGGTCGTGCCGCCGCTTACCCTCGCGAGCCTCGCGCTCGCCACGCTCCTCATCGCCGCGTTACCGTTTCTGATTTACCGGCAGATGCGCCGGCCGCTCGCGCTCAGGCCGCGCGACGCGATTGCCGGCGTCGCGGTCTTTGCGCTGTTCGCGATGGTGATCGAGCGTGCGCTGAACGACTATCTGCTGCGCGGCAACGAGACGACGGCGGCGTTCCTTTCGCAGCCGCTCGCGTTTGTTATCTATGGTGCGCTGGCCGCGGGCGTCTGCGAGGAAGTGGGGCGGTTCATCGGCATGCGGCTGCTCATGAAGCGCGCGGCGGCGCGGCCCTCGGCGCGCGGAAAGGCGGGCGTCGATGCGAATGCCGGTGTTGATGCTGGCGCGGGCACCACTACCAGCACCGTCGCCGGCACGACGGCCAACGCGCGCACCGCCGCATTGCGTGCCGACGATGGCGCCGCGCTCAGCTACGGTCTCGGCCACGGCGGCGCGGAAGCGTGGATGGTCGGCGTGCTCGTGCAGTTGCAGTGGCTCGTGTTCGCGGTCCTCGAAAACCGCGGCCGGCTCGGCGACTATCTCGGCAATCTGCCGCCCGAAGCGGTGATGCGCGTGCATCTGATTCTCGCGAGCCTGACGCCGCAACTGGCCGGCATTTTCGCGCTCGAACGCATTGCGGCGCTGGTGTTCCAGATCGGCCTGTCGGTGTTGATGTGGCGCGGCGTGCGGGCCGGTTCGCGCAGCATCCTGCCGGTTGCGATCGTGGCGCACGCGCTGATCGACGTGCCCGCCGCCATGACGCAGGCGCGGCTGCTGCCGCTCGCGGCGGTCGATACGATCTATGCGGTGGCGGCGGTGTTCGTCGCGGGACTGCTGATTCGGATTTACCGGCGGCCGGGCGCGGCGTGAGCGAAAGGGTGTGTGGCCGCAGCCATGCGCCTCGCTATCCCTCGAGCGTTTCTCTAAAATGCGCCTACGTTTCAGGATCTTCAATTCCCGGCAGCCTTCATGGAAGCTTACCAATACGACTGCGCGCATCCGGAGTTCGACGAGCTCGCGCGCGTCATCAGCGATCTGTTTCCCGAGCAGACGCAGTTCATCGAGCGTACCGCCGACGACGGCACGCCCATGCTGACAATTCACTGGGTAGCGATGCGCTTCGGTTCGACCGCGCGCCGCATCGTGATGACGGTCGCGATCGCGCCACCGGCGCTCGCGCGTTATCGCGCGATGCCGGCGCGGCTGCGCGGCCGCAGCTTCGCGGTATTGCGCGCGTACGTCGAAGCGAGCCTGGGCTCGCTCGAAGAAATGTATGCAAACGGCGAGGCAGTCCCGCGCGAAGTCACGGTGGATCTCGGCGACGAGTTCGCGTGACGCGCGGGTAAAGCGCGGATGAAGCCGTTTCAATCCGCGAGGCGATAGACCTTCGCAAAACGCGCGGCCTGCACGACGCCATAGTCGCCGGGCGCGTACTGCATGACCCAGTCGCCGGCCGCGCCGTGCAGCACGTCGCCGCCGCCCGCCGTGCGCGCGAGCGAGAAAGCCTCGTCCATCCGGCGGGCCAGCACGACCGCCGGGCGGTTGCGATAGGCGCCGGGTTCGCCGTGCGCGAGCGCCGCATCGGCGGGCAGGTACTTCGCGTCGAAGCGCTCGCGCGAGACGACCCAGCGGTCGCCGGTCGAGCCGGTGATCAGCGCATCGCCGCGCACATAACGGTTCGGGCCTTCGAGGCTCATCAACTGGCCTTCGGCGGCAGCGAATTCGACGCTTACCGTTTCGTCCTTGACGACACGTTGAGCGTGCGGATCGTCACGCAGATCGAGATTTCTGAGTTCGGTCATGAAGCGGGGGGAAGTTAGGGGAGGCGTTGCGGTGAGGCTCGTCGCTTTGCGGCGATCGTATGTCGAGTCGCAGGGACGGGTAGCCGGTCCAGACACCGCGCACCCGAATCATGCCAGATGCGTAGAGCGGGCGGGCGATTTGAAAGGCTGAGGCGTGCTCGGGCTGAAACCAACCACGCCCGCAACGGCAACCACTGCTGCGGGCGCGTCCTTTCGTTACTGCTTCGCGGCTGCGTCGCTCGCGGCTTCGGCCGCGGGCTTGCCGTCCTTGCCGTTGCCATGGGGGCCGCGATGACGGCCACCCTCGGGGCCGCCCTGGTGGAACGTCGCGTCGGCGAGTTTCTTCTGCTCCGGCGACAGGCTGCTATACAGCGGATCGAACGCATCGACGAGCTTCTTCATGCCGTCCGCATGTGCCTGCGCGATCGTTGCGTACTGTTTCATATCGTCGAGCGCGCTCACGTTGGTGGCCGCCTTGCGCTGCTCGAACAACTGGCGCATCGTGTCGCCGTTGCTGCGCATGACGTCGGCGAACGCCTTCCATTGCGTTTCCTGCGCGGGGGTGATCTTCAGTTGCGAGTGCAGATAAGCGATGCGGTCTTCGACGTTGCGTTCATGGCCGGCCCTGGCCGCCGAGGCCGTGGTGTCCGGCGCTGCGGCCGGCGCGGCGGTTTGGGCGAACGCGCCGCCCATCGAAACGGCCGTAGCCAGCATTACCAGTGCTTTTTTCATCGAAACTCCTGATGTCTGTTCGTATTGAGACCCGGCGCGCGGCGGGCGGGCCGCCTCGCGCCAGCGGCAAATGGCGGCGCACGGTGACCCGGCTGCCGCATTCGCCCGGCGCCGCTATTAGTAACACGATATCCCTACAATCCGGTTCCTGTGCGACAAACGCTTACAACCGAAACCAAAGGGAAACGGCTCGCGACTGAGCGGCGTTTGCACCGACACATTGCGTTGCGGCCGCCCGAGAGTGTGCCTCGCACCTGTGACCGCACACCGCGACACAGCGCCGCTGCCCGCGCAGACGCGCGATAATCCGCGACATTCCAGACCAACTTCCTTTCCCCTTCGATGAGACCACCGCGCCTCGACCAGCTCGACGACCTCGACCGCAACCTCGTTGCATTGCTGCAAGCCAACGCGCGAGAAAGTGTCGCGAATCTCGCGCGGCAACTCGGCGTCGCGCGCACGACCGTGATCGCGCGCATCGCACGGCTCGAACGCAGCAACGTGATCGCCGGCTACAGCGTGCGGCTTGGCCAGGACGTGCTCGATTCGAGCATCGTCGCTTATGTCGGCATCATCATCGCGCCGAAGCACGGGCCGGCCGTGCAGAAGCGCCTCGGCAAGATGCCCGAAGTGCAACTGCTGTGCGCGGTGAGCGGCGAGTTCGACTATGTGGCATGGCTGCGCGCCGATTCGCCGGAGCGCCTGAACGATCTGCTCGATCAGATCGGCGGGCTCGAAGGCGTCGAGCGGACCACGACGTCGATCATTCTCGCGCGCAAGATCGACCGCGGTACGGTGTGAGCCCGCGATTCTTGGCGAGTCCTTCGTTAACACCTTTTTTATGACTTTTCGACGAATCGTTTGACTGGTTCGTCAGAACGTCGAACTTGACGGTCATACCGCAGCATTTTGTGCGTATGAACTGTTTTTGCTTCTTCCTACACTGTCGTTCAAGGGTTCGGCCCGCAGGCGCCGCGCGCAACGCGCGGCGCACTTCCCAAGCTCAGAGACAGCACAGATAACAAGGAGAAGCACATGAAAGTAGCTATCGTTGGCGCAGGTCTGATCGGTCACACCATTGCCCATATGTTGCGCGAGACGGGCGACTATGAAGTCGTCGCGTTCGACCGCGATCAGCACGCGCTCTCCAAACTGGCCGCCCAGGGCATTCCAACGCACCGCATCGATTCCGCCGACGCCGCCGTGCTGCGCGCCGCGATCCAGGGCTTCGACGTGCTGATCAACGCGCTGCCGTACTACCTCGCGGTCAATGTCGCCGCGGCCGCGAAGGGCGCGGGCGTGCATTACTTCGACCTGACCGAGGACGTGCGCGCGACGCACGCGATCCGCGCGATCGCCGAAGAGGCCGATCACGCGTTCATGCCGCAGTGCGGTCTCGCGCCGGGCTTTATCGGCATTGCCGCGCACGAACTGGCGAACCGCTTCACGGAAATCCGCGACGTGAAAATGCGCGTCGGCGCGCTGCCCGAGTTTCCGACCAACGCGCTGAAGTACAACCTGACGTGGAGTGTCGACGGTCTGATCAACGAGTACTGCCAGCCGTGCGAGGCGATTCGCGACGGCCGCACGCAATGGGTGCAGCCGCTCGAAGGCCTCGAGCATTTCTCGCTCGACGGCACCGAGTACGAAGCGTTCAACACGTCGGGCGGCCTCGGCACGCTGTGCGAAACGCTGTCGGGCCGCGTCGAATCGCTCGACTACAAGTCGGTGCGCTATCCGGGCCATCGTAACCTGATGCAGTTCCTGCTGGAAGACCTGCGTCTGTCGAGCGACCGCGATACCTTGAAGACCATCATGCGCCGCTCGGTACCATCGACCGCCCAGGACGTCGTGCTCGTGTTCATCACGGTGAGCGGCATGCGCGACGGTCAGCTCGTGCAGGAGGTGTTCACGCGCAAGATCTTCGCGAAGACCGTCTGCGGCGTGCCGATGAGTGCGATCCAGATCACAACGGCCGGCGCGATGTGCGCGGTGCTCGATCTGTTCCGCGAGCGCAAGCTGCCGCAAAAGGGCTTCGTGCGCCAGGAGCAGGTGTCGCTCGGCGATTTTCTGGCGAACCGCTTCGGCAAGCTGTACGAAGGGCAGTCGCTGGAGGCGATGGTGACGGTTTGAGGTTCAGATTGCGATCATCCGCTGATCGCTAGCAGCAATTGAAAATCCCCGTACGGTCAGTGACGTACGGGGATTTTCGTTTTTCGGCCCATCACTGGGCCACGATCCACGTAACGAGCGCTTCGTAGTCCGCCGAGGTCGGCGCGGTATTGTCGAACCTCAGCAGACCTTCGCTGCTCGCGCCGGTCGGCACGAAGCGGCGCTGCCGGTAATCGTCCCAGTGCGCGAGCTTGTACGCATCGTTGGGATCGCCGCGTGCGACGATGCGCTGCCGCGCCACGTCCTCCGACGACTCCACCCACACGACGCGCAGCTTCACGTCCGGCGCGACGCCGAGCCACGCATGATCGAACAGACGCCGCTCGCGCACCTCGCGCGAGAGCGGGCCGACGACCAACGCGCTGACGCCAAGTTCGAGATTGTCGCGCGCGGTATCGATGAGGCCGCGATACTCGGGGTCGCGCAGATGCTTGAGGAACAGTGGGCTGTCGCGATCGTTCGGATCGCCGGTCAGCATGCCCATCGCTGCCGCGCTGTAGCCGCCGTACAGCGTGTCCTTGTCGAGCAGGCAGAAAGGGGTGCCGCTCGCTTTCATCAGCGGGCCGAGCAGTTTTTTCGCAAGCGTTGTTTTGCCCGTGCCCGCATGACCGCAAAAGAAAACCAGCAAACTCACGCCGGCTTGTCCTCATGCGGCGCGGCGGCATCGGGGTGCGGGTCGCGCGCGAACTTGCCGTTGGTCTCGAGCCACAACACGTTAATGATGCCGAAGCCGAGCGCCACACCCACGCCGAGAATCCAGGTGAAATACCACATCGCAGTCTCCTTGATCGTGCGGCTACCTTTGCAGCGATCATGAAGAAGAACGCCGCCCCGCGCAAGTGGCGCGGCGCGCGGATCGGCGCACCCGGCTGGCGCGATATTCGCGCGTTGCTATCATGCGGCACATGCGAACGCTGGACCAAGGGAGAACCAGCATGCCGATGCGCCTGTCTTGCCGCGGCCGAGCCGCACGGATTGCCGGGTCCGCACGCTGCGCCACCCTTTCCGCATGCGTCCTGCTCACCGCGCTCACGCTGGCCGGCTGCGCGTCGACCCCCGCCGAGCCGGTGCCGTTCAAACCGGTGCCGGCCGAGCGCATCGTCAGACAGGGCTACACGCAACCGGGGCCCGGCCTCGTCGCGGTGGACATACGGCGCGAGCGTTCGCGCGATGTGATCGTGCGGTTTCGCGACGCGCTCGTTTATCTCGACGGCGAGCGCGTGACCGACCTGATGAACGGCGAGCACGTGGTTTTCTATCTGCCGCCCGGCGCGCATCGGATCGGCGTATCGACGCAGTTCGATCCGGTCGTCGAGCTGAACTTCATGGTGACGGCCGACCCGCGCTACACGAACCGCGCATCGGTCACGTTCAACGACGATCATCGCATCGGCCTGCAGCGGGTCGCACAGTAGCATGCGCTCGCTCATTAACAATCGGATACGCGCGGTTTATCCATCGCGCCTTAACATGGCGGCTGATGCAAGCCGCCTGCAAGCGTGCTTGTCCGCGTGCTTGTCCGTTCACGTAGCCCTGTCGCCCGTCTCACGCCATGCTGTCGCGAGACAGCGGCGAGGTCTGCTTCTGTATGCAAGGTAATCCGAACATGCTGATCAATTGCGCCGCCTATCAGGACGGCCGGAAACTCGCTGACATCGATATCGACAGCATCAGCGACTACGTCGCGCGGCCCGAGTGCTTCGTCTGGGTCGCGCTGAAAGACCCGGGCCCCGACGAACTCGCGGCGATGAAAGAGGAGTTCAATCTGCACGAACTCGCGGTCGAGGACGCGCAACACGGCCATCAGCGCCCGAAAATCGAGGAGTACGGCAATTCGCTGTTTACGGTGATGCACACGGTCGAGATGGACGACCAAGGCGAGCTGGTGATCGGCGAAGTCGATGTGTTCGTCGGCAGCAACTATGTGCTGTCGGTGCGCCGCGGCGCGCGCACCGGTTTTCAGAGCGTGCGTGAGCGCTGCGAGCGCGAGCCGCATCTGTTGAAGGAAGGCTCGGCGTTCGTGCTGTACGCGCTGATCGACGACGTGGTCGACCGCTATTTCCCGGTCGTCGAGGCGATGAGCACCGAGCTCGAAACGCTCGAGGACCGGATCTTCGAGAAGAACGATTCGGCTGCCTCGCGCGCGATCGTGCAGGATCTGTACACGATGAAACGCCGGCTCGTGACCCTTCAGCACCATATCGCGCCGCTGCAGGAAGCGCTCGGCAAACTGACGGGCGGGCGCATTCCGAGCCTTTGCGTAGGCATGCAGGCGTACTTCCGCGACGTCTACGACCACCTCGAACGGATCGTCAGAACCATCGAGGGGCGGCGCGATATCGTCGTCACGGCGGTGCAGGTGAACCTCGGCATGATCTCGCTCGCCGAGAGCGAAATCGCCAAGCGGCTCGGCGCGTTCGCTGCGCTATTCGCGGTGCCGACGATGATCGCCGGGATCTACGGAATGAACTTCGAGCGCATCCCCGAGCTGCATTTCAAGTTCGGCTATCCGGTCGTTCTGGTGGTGATGCTGGCGATCGACTTCGTGCTGTACCGGCGTTTTCGCAAGGCCGGCTGGCTGTAGCGGTCGCCCCTTCGGGTTTCCTCGCGGATTCGCTTGCGGCGCGCGCAATATCAGGTCAGCATAAGCGGCCTGATATTGCGCCGCGTGCGACGCACAGGCGCTATCGACTGCACGGACCGAGCGAGGGCTCCTTGCCACACACTGCCTGGATCGATCGAGCGTATTGCCGCGCCGCGCAACTCGCGCGCCGGTGCGTTGCAACACCGCGAAGCGTTGACATGCCGAAAGCTGTGCGCTGAGAATAGCCATCGCAAACGTTTGCGCATCAGAAAAATACGGCTCGCCCGCGAGCCTGACAACCTGGAGATACGCATGAGCCATCGAACCCGCCGTCGCCTTCTTGCCGCCGCAGTTCTCGTCACCGCCTCCGCCGTCCTGCCTTTTTCCGCCGCCTACGCGCAGAACGCGCCGCATAAGCCCAAGGTCGCGCTCGTGATGAAGTCGCTCGCCAACGAGTTCTTCCTGACCATGGAGACCGGCGCCAAGGACTATCAGAAGCACAACCCCGACAAGTTCGACCTGATCACGAACGGCATCAAGGACGAAACCGACACCGCCAACCAGATCCGCATCGTCGAGCAGATGATCGTGTCGAAGGTCGACGCGATCGTGCTCGCGCCGGCCGATTCGAAGGCGCTCGTGCCGGTCGTCAAGAAGGCGGTCGACGCGGGCATCATCGTCGTCAACATCGACAACCGGCTCGATCAGGACGTGCTGAAGTCGAAAGACCTGAACGTGCCGTTCGTCGGTCCCGACAACCGCAAGGGCGCGCGCATGGTCGGCGACTACCTCGCGAAAAGCCAGAAGGCCGGCGACGAGGTCGGCATTCTCGAAGGCGTCTCGACCACCACCAACGCGCAGCAGCGCACCGCGGGCTTCAAGGACGCGATGCAGACAGTCGGCGCGAAGGTCGTGTCGGTGCAGTCGGGCGAGTGGGAAATCGACAAGGGCAACGCGGTCGCGTCGGCGATGCTCAATGAGTATCCGAACCTGAAGGCGCTGCTCGCCGGCAACGACAACATGGCGATCGGCGCGGTGTCGGCCGTGCGCGCGGCCGGCAAGCAGGGCAAGGTGATGGTGGTCGGCTACGACAACATCAATGCGATCCATCCGATGCTGAAGGACGGCCGCGTGCTCGCCACCGCCGACCAGTTCGCGGCGAAGCAGGCCGTGTTCGGCATCGATACCGCGTTGAAGGCGTTGAGCGAAAAGAAAAAGCAGTCGGAGCTGTCGGGCGTCGTCGAAACACCGGTCGTTCTGGTGACGAAGGACACCCTGAAGTGAGCGTGGCGCCCGGCGTGAAGTACGAGCCGGGCGCTGCCGGAAAAGCGCACGGGAAGCCGTAAAAACCACCACGATTTATGCGATTAGCATGTTTCAGAGGCAAACGGCCCCCAAAGATCCGCTTTTATTCAACGAACGCTCAAGAATCCCGCCGCACCGCCGTTAATGCCAGAGATAAGCGTCATGACGGCGGCTCGCGCGGTGAGAGGAAGCGCGGCCATGAGCACCCGCGCATTCCGCGCGGTGGGCCGGCATGACTCGTGGCAGCCGGGCGCGGCTTGCTGTGCGGCAAGCGCAGCGGGCCGCCCATGCGCCACGAAGGCGCCAGCAGCGCCATGCAACCAGGAGCGCGATGGATTCGACCGACCACGACGCCTTGCCTGTCGTACTGACCGTCAGCGGCATCGGCAAGACCTACGCCGAACCGGTGCTCGCCGACGTGTCGCTGTCGCTGCGAGCGGGCGAGGTATTGGCGTTGACCGGCGAGAACGGCGCGGGCAAGAGCACGCTGTCGAAGATCATCGGCGGGCTGGTCGAGCCGAGCGCGGGCACGATGCGGCTCGCCGACGCGCCGTACGCACCCGTGAGCCGCACCGAGGCCGAGGCGCTCGGCGTGCGCATGGTGATGCAGGAGTTGAATCTGCTGCCGACGCTGTCGGTCGCCGAGAACCTGTTCCTGAACCGGCTACCGCGCGCGGGCGCGTTCAGCTTCGGCTGGATCGACCGTCGCAAGCTGCGCGAGAACGCGCGCGAGGCGATGGCGCAGGTCGGGCTCGATGCGATCGAGCCCGACACGCTGGTCGGCGAACTCGGCATCGGTCATCAGCAGATGGTCGAGATCGCCCGCAACCTGATCGACGACTGCCGAGTGCTGATCCTCGACGAACCGACCGCGATGCTGACCGCGCGCGAGGTCGATCTGCTGTTCGAGCAGATCGATCGGCTGAAGGCGCGCGGCGTTGCGCTCGTCTATATCTCGCACCGGCTCGAGGAGCTGGCGCGCGTGGCCGAACGGGTCGCGGTGCTGCGCGACGGCCGCCTCGTGCAGGTCGACGCGATGGCGAACCTGACGAGCGAGCAGATCGTCACGTCGATGGTCGGCCGCGAACTCGGTGAGCATATCGATCTCGGCGAGCGCAACATCGGCGCGCCGCTGCTGAAAGTGGAGCGTCTCGCACGCGGCAAGGTCGTGCGCGACGTGTCGTTCGAGGTGCGCGCGGGCGAAATTTTCGGCGTGAGCGGCCTGATCGGCGCGGGCCGCACCGAGCTGATGCGGCTGATTTACGGCGCCGATCGCAAGGACGGCGGCAGCGTATCGCTCGCCGCGACGCCGGGTGCGCCGCCCACGCCGGTGCGGATCGACTCGCCGGCGGACGCGGTGCGCGCGGGCATCGCACTGATCACCGAGGACCGTAAGGGCGAAGGGCTGCTGCTGCCGCAACCGATCGCGGCGAATCTATCGCTCGGCAATCTCGGCGGCGTCGCGCGGCACGGCGTGGTCGACGCTAAGCGCGAGAACGCGCTGGCGCAAAAGCAGATCGCCGCGATGCGGATTCGCACCTCGGGGCCCGCGCAGATCGTCGGCGAGCTGTCGGGCGGCAACCAGCAGAAGGTCGTGATCGGCCGCTGGCTCGCGCGCGACTGTCGCGTGCTGTTGTTCGACGAACCGACGCGCGGCATCGACGTCGGCGCGAAGTTCGATATTTACGGCCTGATGGGCGCGCTCGCTCGCGACGGTCGGGCGCTCGTCGTGGTGTCGAGCGATCTGCGCGAGCTGATGCTGATCTGCGACCGGATCGGCGTGATGTCCGCGGGCAGCATGACGGGCGTGTTCGAGCGCGCGAGCTGGAGCCAGGATGCGCTGCTCGCGGCCGCGTTCGCCGGCTACCGGGGCCGCGAAGCGCTGCTGCACACGCACGCCGTCAACGAAGCAGGGAGTCTGTGATGACCGATCAATCGTGGCGCGACGCAGGCGGTGTCAACCAGGGGCGGCAAGCCGGCGGGCGCGCCGGACGCGCCTGTCGTGACGCCACCCGCCGACCCGTCGGCGCCGCTCGCGAGCGGCAAGCCGGCCGGTACGCGGCTCGGCTTTTCGAACTACCTGGGGCTCGCCGGCGCGCTGCTCGCGATGATCGTGCTGTTCTCGCTGCTCAGTTCGCACTTTCTGACCTACGACACGTTCAGCACGATCGCGAACCAGATTCCGGATCTCGTCGTGATGTCGGTCGGCATGACCTTCGTGCTGATCATCGCGGGAATCGATCTGTCGGTGGGCTCGGTGCTCGCGCTCGGCGCGTCGGTGGTCAGCGTGGTGACGCTGAAGTGGGGCTGGGGGCCGGCCGCGGGTGCGCTGCTCGGTGTCGCGGTCGCGGCGCTGACCGGCACCGTGACCGGCGCGGTGACGGTGGGCTGGCGGATTCCGTCGTTCATCGTCTCGCTCGGCGTGCTCGAGGCGGCGCGCGGTCTGGCGTATCAGATGACCAATTCGCGCACCGCGTATATCGGCGACGCGTTCGACTTTCTGTCGAACCCGATCGCGCTCGGCATCTCGCCGGCCTTCCTGATCGCGGTCGCGGTGATGGTGATCGCGCAGCTGGTGCTGACGCGCACGGTGTTCGGTCGTTATCTGGTCGGCATCGGCACCAATGAGGAAGCGGTGCGGCTCGCGGGCGTCAATCCGCGGCCGTACAAGGTGATCGTGTTTGCGCTGATGGGCGCGCTGTCCGGACTCGCGGCGCTGTTCCAGATCTCGCGGCTCGAGGCGGCCGATCCGAATGCGGGCGTCGGCGTGGAGCTGCAGGTGATCGCGGCGGTCGTGATCGGCGGCACGAGTTTGATGGGTGGGCGCGGTTCGGTGATCAGCACGTTCTTCGGCGTGCTGATCATTTCGGTGCTGGCGGCGGGCCTCGCGCAGATCGGCGCGAACGAGCCGACCAAGCGCATGATCACCGGCGCGGTGATCGTGGTGGCGGTGGTGCTCGATACGTACCGCAGCCGCCGCAAACGCGCCTGACTTGCGCGCCGCGGCGCAACGATGAATGAATAAGTGTGGTCTGTCTTCGATGAAGACGTCCGTGGGTCGCCAGGCGGCGCGACCAGCGGGAACAACAGGCAGTGGGAGAGCAACAGGTTATGGCGACGATCAAGGATGTAGCGGCCGTGGCGGGTGTGTCGTTCACGACGGTATCGCACGTCGTGAACAACTCGCGGCCGGTGTCGGCCGATGTACGCGCGAAAGTCGAGCACGCGATCCGTCAACTGCACTATGTGCCGTCGGCGGTCGCGCGTTCGCTGAAGGCGCGCGCGACCGCGACGATCGGACTGGTGGTGCCGAACAGCACCAACCCGTATTTCGCGGAACTCGCGCGGGGTATCGAGGACGGCTGCGCGCGCAATGGCTACTGCGTGTTCTTCTGCAACTCCGATGACGACCCCGCGAAGCAGCGCAACTATCTGCGCGTGCTGCAGGAAAAGCGCATCGATGGGCTGATCGTCGCGTCCGCCGGCGACGACGCGGTCCTGGCGCAAACGCTCGCCGACTCGCGCGAGCCGCTCGTCGTGGTGGATCGCAACATCGAGGGGATCAGCGCGGACCTCGTGCAGATCGATCACGAGAAGGGCGCGTATCTGGCCACGCGCCATCTGCTGGAGCTCGGGCACGTGCGGATCGGCTGCATCACGGGGCACGTGCAGACCGCGGTCAGCGCGATGCGCGTGCACGGCTTCATTCGCGCGATGGCCGAGCGCGGCATCGAGATTCCGGCCGATGCGATCGTCGAAAGCGATTTTTCGGGATCGGGCGGACACCGCGCGGCCGCGCAGTTGTTCGACACGGTCAGGCCGTCGGCGATTTTCGCGGGCAACGACATGATGGGCATCGGCGCCCTGCGTGCGGCGGCGGAGCGCAATATCAGCGTGCCGCGCGATTGCTCGATCATCGGTTTCGACGATATCGAGCTGGGCCGCTTCACGTTCCCGTCGCTGTCGACGGTCGGGCAGTCAGTGCGCACGCTCGGCGACACGGCCGCGCAGACGCTGATCGAGCGGATCGCCGAGGCGTCGTCGAATAACACCGTGCGCGCACCGGCGCGCCGGCGCGTGGTGACGCCGCGGCTGATCGTGCGCGAATCCACGGCGACATGGGCGGGCGGTGCGCGGCGGGATCTGGCGGCTTGATCGGTTGTGCGAGGGACGCGCGCGCGGGATAGCAACCCCACCCGCCGCGCCACGGAGGGCACTCAAGTGGCAAGCAACGATACGCGCGCACGCGTGACGGTGGTCGGCAGTCTGAACATGGACCTCGTGGTGCGCTCACCGCGCCTGCCGCAGCCGGGTGAGACGCTGGCCGGCCGCACCTTCGCGCAGGTCGCGGGTGGCAAGGGCGGCAACCAGGCCGTTGCGGCCGCGCGGCTCGGCGCACAGGTGTCGATGCTCGGCTGTGTCGGCGCCGATGCGAACGGCGCGCAACTGCGCGCGGGCCTCGAAGCGGAGCGCATCGACTGCGCGGCGCTCGAAACCGGCCGCGAGCCGAGCGGTGTCGCGCTGATCGTCGTCGACGATACGAGCCAGAACACGATCGTGATCGTCGCGGGCAGCAACGGCGAGGTCACACCCGCGACGATCGCTCGGCACGAAGCGACGCTCGCCGCCGCCGCTGTCGTGATCTGCCAGCTCGAAACGCCGCCCGAGTCGGTGCGCGCGGCGCTCGCCGCGGCGCGGCGGCTCGGCAAGACAGTGATCCTGAACCCGGCGCCCGCCACCGGTCCGTTGCCGGCCGACTGGCTGCCGCTGATCGACTACCTGATTCCGAACGAACTCGAAGCCGCCGCGCTGAGCGGCCTCCCCGTCGACTCG
>ABYL01000131.1 GCA_000173575.1 Burkholderia sp. H160
AGGCCGTGGAGGCGGGCGCAACGGCCAGCGCCGTCGTACACGGCGAGAAACCGGCCGCGCGGCACCCGGCCGACTCCACGGACGCGACCCCCGAGCCTTCCACCAAACGCAAAGCGGCAGGCCCGTGATAACGTTCACTTCCACCTCATCCCGTGCCGCCGCGCCCAGTTCGCCATGTCCATGTCCGCCTCGCCCGCCAGTAGCGACGAAGTCGCGACCCACGTAGCCAACCGCGTCGGTTTCATCGAACTGGAGCGGCCGAAAGCGCTGAATGCGCTGTCGACCGGCATGATCCGCGCGATCCACGCGGCGCTCGACCAGTGGCGTGAGGATCCCGAGGTGCTGGCCGTGGTCGTGCGCAGCGAGCACGCGCGCGCGTTCTGCGCGGGCGGCGATCTCCGCTTCATGTACGAGACGGCGCAACGCGCCGACCAGTCGGCGCGCGACACCTTCTTCACCGAGGAATACCGCCTCAACCACGCGATCTTCACGTACCCGAAGCCGTATATCGCCTTGATGAACGGCATCGTGATGGGCGGCGGCATGGGCATTTCGCAGGGCGCGCATCGCACCGGCGGCCTACGCGTCGTCACGCAATCGACGAAGATGGCGATGCCCGAAACGCGCATCGGCTTCTTTCCCGACGTCGGCGCGAGCTGGTTTCTCGCGCGCACGCCCGGCGCGATCGGCCGCTACCTGGCCGTGACCGGCGAGACGATCGGCGCGGCCGACGCGCTGTACGCGGGTCTCGCCGATGCCTATATCGACGACGAGGCGTTGCCCGCGCTGATCCGCACGTTGCGCCGCGAACCGTTCGAGCGCGGCGCGGATGTGGTTGCGTGCATCGAGCGCGAGACGCTCGCGCATCGGGTCGCGCCGCGGCCCGAGGAAAGCCCGCTTGCGAAGGCGCGTACGCTGATCGACCGGCATTTCGCGCTACCCGATGTCGCGCGGATCCTCGCGTCGCTCGAACAGGAACGCGAGCGCGGCGGCGACGCGGCGGAGTGGGCCGAGCAGACGATCGCGGTGCTGCGCGAACGCTCGCCGCTAGCGATGGCGGTCTCGCTCGAAGTGGTCACGCGCGCCGAAGGGTCGATGGCCGACGTGCTGCGCGTCGATCTCGATCTGACGCGCTCGAGTTTTCTGCTCGGCGATACGGTGGAAGGGATTCGCGCGCGCATCATCGACAAGGACAACTCGCCGCGCTGGCGTTTCGCCCGCGTCGAGGACATCAACCCGGCCGATGTGGAGAAGATGTTCGAGAGCCCGTGGCCGGTGAACGAGCATCCGCTGCGCGCGCTGCGCGGCTGAACGCGCGCCGCGCTTATTCCTCGACCTCGCTTGCCATGAACGCGCGCATGAATACGAGCGCGCCCCAGCCCCACATCGCATTCGCGGCGAAGCCGACCGCGAGACGCGGCAGCATGTTGCCGCTCGGCCAGATGCCACGCAGCGGATCGACCACGAACACGCTCGCCGCCGTCAACACGGTGCCGCCGAACACGAACGCGGGCACCCACGGTGCGTGCCGGTGCGGCGCGACCCGCAGCAGCCAGGCCATTAGCACGGCCCAGCATGCGCTCCAGATTGCGTTCGCGATGAACTCAGGCAGGCCGAGCGGCAAAAACGGCGCAGTCGAAAAACCGCTGGAATCGATCGTGCCGGCGGCGTGCATCAGAGCTAGCGTCGATTCGCGAAAGAACAGGGAAGCCAGAAAACCGGCGACGAACGGCAGAATAATTTTTTGCATGCATTGCACCGGCAACGTACAGGCGACGCGAATCGCAAGACCTGTACCGGGTGATTGGAAACGAGCGCCATTATATCGATCGGGGTGGGGCCGGCCGGGGGCGCGTGTATAAAGCGCAACATCCGTATGCGGTAGCGCCTGGCTAATCACGAAAGCGGAAATCCTAAGCTCAAAATAATCGTTCAAAAGCCACGGACCGCTCCATAGACTGTTCCCTCATGCAGGCGGCGCGGGTGTCGCCGTCATCCGTTAAATCGAGCGCATCGCGCGCACGTTGGTGGTCTGAGTCCACCGTCCGTTTTTCAATCCTTCGACACGTCGCAGCGCCTTGCCGGTAGCCGGCTCGATGCGTGCGGCCGGCGCTCGCGCGCACCGTTTTCATTCCGTTTAGAACAGGCAGGAGCAACAACATGAATGTGTTCTGGTTCATTCCGACTCACGGCGACAGCCGCTACCTCGGTACGTCCCAAGGCGCACGCGCAGCCGATTACGACTACTTCCGTCAGATCGCCGTCGCCGCCGATACGCTCGGCTATGAGGGCGTGCTGCTGCCGACTGGCCGTTCATGCGAGGACGCATGGGTCGTCGCGTCGAGCCTGATTGCCGCGACGCAGCGGCTGAAGTTCCTCGTCGCGATTCGACCGGGACTGTCGTCGCCGGGGCTTGCCGCGCGCATGGCGGCGACGTTCGACCGGCTGTCCAACGGGCGTTTGCTGATCAACGTGGTGACCGGCGGCGACGCGGCCGAGCTGGCCGGCGACGGCGTGTTCGTCGATCACGACACGCGCTACGAAATCACCGACGAATACCTGCATATCTGGCGCAAGCTGCTCACCGCGTCACACAGCAACGAAGCGATCGATTTCGACGGCGAGCATCTGCAGTCGAAGGGCGGCAAGGCGCTGTATCCGCCGGTTCAGAACCCGCATCCGCCGCTGTGGTTCGGCGGCTCGTCGGCGGCAGCGCACGATATCGCGGCCGAGCATATCGACACCTATCTGACGTGGGGCGAGGCGCCCGAAGCGGTCGCGAAGAAGATCGCCGACATTCGCGCACGCGCCGCGGCGCGCGGCCGGCAGATCCGCTTCGGCATCCGCCTGCACGTGATCGTGCGCGAGACCGAGGAAGAAGCGTGGGCCGCCGCCGACAAACTGATCAGCAAGCTCGACGACGACACGGTCGCGCGTGCCCAAGCCTCGTTCGCGAAGATGGACTCGGAAGGACAGCGCCGCATGGCCGCGCTGCACGGCGGCAAGCGCGGCGGGCGCGAGCAGCTCGAGGTCTATCCGAACCTGTGGGCGGGCGTCGGGCTCGTGCGCGGCGGCGCGGGCACGGCGCTGGTCGGCAGTCCGGAGCAGGTGGCCGCGCGCATGAAGGAATATGCGGCGCTCGGCATCGAGACGTTCATCCTGTCGGGCTATCCCCACCTCGAGGAGTCCTATCGTTTTGCCGAGCTCGTGTTTCCGCTGCTGCCGCAACGCTTGAGCAAGGTCGCTAACGGGCCGTTGTCTGGGCCGTTTGGCGAGATCGTCGGCACCAGCTATCTGCCGAAGGCGGCGAGCGCAAGCTGAGCGCACCCGACGATCGACAGGCAAGGAGAAAGCCAACATGAGTGACACTACTTTGAGCGCGGCAGCGGGGGCAACCCCGCAGGCCGCGCCCGCGACGCGCGCTGCCGCGCTGCGCCGTTTAGGCGCGCATCTGCTGCCGTGGCTGGCGCCGATCGCCATCCTGCTGGCGTGGGAAATCGCCGCGCGTAGCGGCGCGCTGTCGACCCGCGTGCTGCCCGAGCCGCTCGCGGTCGTAAAGGCCGCCTGGTCGCTGATCCAGTCCGGCGAAATGTGGGCGGACGTGAAGGTCAGCACATGGCGCGCGGTGTCGGGGTTCGCGATCGGCGGGGGCATCGGTCTCGTGCTCGGACTGGCGACGGGTCTCTTCAAACCCGCCGAGATCGTGCTCGATTCGACCGTGCAGATGATCCGCAACATCCCCGCGCTCGCGATGATTCCGCTCGTGATCCTGTGGTTCGGCATCGAGGAATCAGCGAAGGTGTTCCTTGTCGCGCTCGGCGTGTTTTTCCCCGTCTATGTGAATACGTTCCACGGCATCCGTTCGGTCGATCTGAACCTGATCGAGATGGCGCGCAGCTATGGCGTCAAAGGTTTCGCGCTGTACCGCCATGTGATTTTGCCGGGCGCGCTGCCGTCGATTCTGGTTGGCGTGCGTTTCGCGTTTGGTCTGATGTGGGTCACGCTGATCGTCGCCGAGACCATTTCCGCGCAATCGGGCATCGGCTACATGACGATGAACGCGCGCGAATTCCTGCAAACCGATGTGGTGGTGGTCGGCATTCTGCTGTACGCGGCGCTCGGCAAACTCGCGGACATGCTCGCGAAGAGCCTCGAGCGCGTGTCGCTGCGCTGGCATCCGGCCTATCAGCGAGGAGCACAAGCATGAGTGCAACGACGCTATCGACGACGTTCGGCGGCATCGCCGGCAGCGATCTCGAGGCCGAACTCGCGCAACCGCGGGTCGCGGATCATGACGCGAATGAGGTGTTGGAGATTGAGCGGTGCGGTGCGGCTGCGGCGCGTCTCGCCGTGCAACCCGCCGCCGCGCTCGCACGTAACGACGCGCGCCGCGCTAGCGACTACGCGGTGCAATTGCGCGGCGTCGGCAAACGCTATGGCGAGCGCGAGGTGCTGTCGGGCTTCGATCTGTCGATCGAGCGGGGCAGCTTCGTCGCGATCGTCGGCCGCAGCGGCTGCGGCAAGTCGACCTTGCTGCGGCTCGTTGCGGGTCTCGAAGAAGCCAGCTCGGGCGTGCTCCAAAAGCGCGCCGGGAACGGCGGTCCGCTCGACACCCGCATCATGTTTCAGGATGCGCGTCTGCTGCCGTGGAAAAGCGTGCTGCAGAACGTGATGCTGGGCCTCGGCCGCGGCGCGCGCGACGATGCGCGCGCAGTGCTCGCCGAAGTTGGCCTGCTCGAACGCGCGAACGACTGGCCCGCGCAACTATCGGGCGGGCAGCGGCAACGCGTCGCGCTCGCGCGGGCGCTCGTGCATCGTCCGCAATTGCTGCTGCTCGACGAACCGCTCGGCGCGCTCGATGCGTTGACGCGCATCGAAATGCACACGCTGATCGAACGGCTGTGGCGCGAGCATCGCTTCACCGCGCTGCTCGTCACGCATGACGTGCACGAAGCCGTCGCGCTCGGCGACCGGATTCTGCTGATCGAGGAAGGCCGCATCGCGCTCGATCAGCCGGTCGCGCTTGCGCGGCCGCGCGCGCGGGCGTCGGCGGGCTTCGCCGCGCTCGAAGACCACGTGCTGCAACGTGTGCTGAAAAGCGCGCCGAACGACGACGCGCTGGCGCATCGCGCGTATGAGCCCTATGACCCGTACGGCTTGCCCGAACCGGGCCGCCACACGCG
This sequence comes from Burkholderia sp. H160, assembly GCA_000173575.1. Classification (GTDB taxonomy): domain Bacteria; phylum Pseudomonadota; class Gammaproteobacteria; order Burkholderiales; family Burkholderiaceae; genus Paraburkholderia. The sequence continues at coordinate 5,184 of ABYL01000131.1, forward strand.
GCCGATGGACGTGCGCTGGGCTGTCTGAGTTTTCAACCGGTTCGATCCGATCCAATCCGTTCCGTTATCAACTACTTCTTTGGAGTTATCTGAAATGAGCATTTCCGCCATCAACGTGCGCAATCAGTTCAAAGGCAAGGTCAAGGAAATCATCCGCGGCTCGGTGGTATCCGAAGTCGACGTGGAGACGCCGTTCGGCATCGTCACGTCGGTGATCACGACTCGCTCGGTCGACGAGCTCGAACTGAAAGTCGGCTCGGAGGTGGTCGCGCTCGTGAAGTCGACCGAGGTGTCGATCGCGCGCCTCTGATGACGTGTTCCTGATGCGAGCGCCGTGCCCAACGGCTACTTCGCGTTCGCGCCGCTCGCGGGCGGCTCGTGCGACATGCGGTCGTTGGTCGGCTTGACGGGCCGCTTGATCGGCATGTTGTCGGGATTACTCGAACCGCCGGCACCCGATGCCGCCGCGGGCGGTCTGGCCATCGGCGCATGACTGTCCGGCGGCGCGCTGGGCGGCGTCTGCGCGACGGCGCTTGCGCCGCTGGCGAGCAGCGCCGCCAACGCGGTGGCGGTGGTCGTCTGCGTGACCCATTTGCCTAGCTTCATATCGTTCTCCTTCGATGTCGCCTGCCGTCGGTCGGCACGCGGCTGTATGTACGATTCGCTAGTAGCAGGCCGTGTTCCGGGGCCGCTGCTGGGGCGCCCATCTCTCGCGCACGCCTGCATCGGCCGATGAAACTTGCTACGATGAATTGAGCATTCCGACGGAGACGGCCATGGCGAAGTCCCTGAGTCCTGAAGCGGTCGAAGCGTTGCGGCGTCTGAACGACGTCGGCGTCGGACAGACGGCGCCCCAAGTCGCGCAGTCTGTCGCGGCGGAGTTACTGGCATGCGACCTCGTTGCCGAAGCGGGCAGCGGTGAGGTCGAAATCAACTGCAAGGGCCGGCAGTATCTTTCCGGCGATTGCGATTGATCCGCCGATCGGCGGCCGGCCGCACGGCTGGTCTGGAAAGCGGGGCGGCGCGTCGCGGGTGAGTCGTGAGCCGGTAGTTGGCGATTGCGACGCCCGCGGGGCGCGCGTGCCCACTTGCCCGCGATCAGCGATTCTGCGGAGGAGAGCATGGAGCCGAAGGGCGTCGACATGGGCGACTACCAGGCGCGCTATGGCGACTACGACATCGAGGTGGCGGTCGAACAGGTGCTGTCCGGCGTCAAGGCGCATTTCCGGGTGCTGCGCGACGATTCGACGGTGGTCGACTGGCAGCTCGTGCACATCGATACCTTGTGGTCCACCGAGCATGCGGCCGCGGAGGCGGGTTTTCGCGCGGCGCGCGAGCTGATCGATGCGGGGCTGGCGAGGTAGATGCGGGTAGGCGCGAAGGCACCACCCACGGCCGTCGTAAACGAAACGAGGCGCCGGCATCGATACTGCATGCGCGGCGCCCAGTTTGATTGCTGCCCACGCGGGCAGCGGATCTGACGGTGCTGGTGGTGGCTTAGTGGCCGAAGAACACGGAATGCGGACCCGAAGTGGGTTCGCTGCGGGTGCCCGATTGCGTCGATACGCTCTGCACGCCACCGTATGCATTCGATTGGTTCGATTGGGCGTTGGCCTGTTCAGCAGCGACGGTCTGCGCATTCTGGCCTTGTTGCGAAGCCGGCGCGCCAACCGACGGACGATAGTACGGTGCCGGACCGTAGCCGCTTGCGAAAGCGGGAGCGGCGATCGAGGCAGAAGCGGCAACCAGTAGGGCGGCGATGAACTTGGTCTTCATGGTAGGACTCCGATAACGTTTCGACTGCATTTCAGGAAGAGTTGCAGGAGCCAGTGAGCAAGGTGTCTGCAACGCGATGGAAGGCAGTGTATACCCCTACTATCGAAAATTTGTGCCGATAATTTGAATTTACTATTCCCCACCCGGAAACAATCGGTCAGGCGTAAGCGCGGCAAGGCAGACCGGTGATCCGGTCCTGTTGACCAAGGGATTTTTTGAAAAACTGGAGGAGGCAGGAGGGAACTTTGCGGGGCAGAGACGGCCGGCAAAAACAAAAACGGCGTTGTGATTGCTCACAACGCCGTTTGCTTGAATTCTTTGGGGTGGCTGATGGGACTCGAACCCACGACGACAGGAATCACAATCCTGGACTCTACCAACTGAGCTACAGCCACCACTAACATCTGCTTGACTTGCTTTAAAAACCTGTCTCGCCGACGAAGAAACGAGATTATAGGGACTAGATTTGCATTTGCCTAGTCCTTTATTCAACCTTTACTCAAAAATATCGATGGGTTCGCGCAGATGCTGTCTTGCTTCGTCGAAGATGGTCAGGTCGCGGGCCGCGAGCCGCTTGCTGTCGGACAAAACGCGGCGCCAGCCGCGCGCACCCGCTTCGCCGCGATACAGGCCGAGCGCATGGCGTGTGATCGCACCGAGATAGGTCCCGCGCGCCATTTCGGTCGCGCAATACTCGATCAGTTTCGCTTCGACCTGCTCGCGCGTCAGCGGCGCCTGCGTCGACCCATAGAAGCGCGAGTCGACCTCGGCGAGCACATAGGGGTTGTGATAGGCCTCGCGCCCGAGCATCACGCCGTCGACGTGCTGAAGATGCGTGTCGACTTCGTCGAGCGTCTTGATGCCGCCGTTGATGATGATCTCCAGCTGCGGAAAATCTCGCTTCAGCTGATACGCGTAGTCGTACTTGAGCGGCGGAATCTCGCGGTTTTCCTTCGGGCTCAACCCCTTCAGGATCGCGTTGCGCGCGTGAACGATAAAGACCTCGCAGCCGGCCTGGGCGATGGTGCCGACGAAATCCCGCACGAAGCCGTATTCCTCCACCGTATCGACGCCGATCCGGTGCTTGACCGTGACCGGGACCGATACGACGTCGCGCATCGCCTTCACGCAATCGGCGACGAGTTGCGGCTCGTTCATGAGGCACGCGCCGAACGCGCCGCGTCGCACGCGCTCGGACGGGCAGCCGCAATTCAGGTTGATTTCGTCGTAACCCCATTGCTCGCCGAGCCTCGCCGAGCGCGCGAGATCGTCGGGCTCGCTGCCGCCGAGTTGCAGCGCGACCGGCGCTTCTTCGGGCGTAAACGCGAGATGGCGCGGGACGTCGCCGTGCAGCAGCGCGCCGGTCGTCACCATTTCCGTGTAGAGCCACGTATGGCGCGAAATCATCCGATGCAGCGAGCGGCAATGACGATCCGTCCAGTCCATCATTGGCGCGACGGATACGCGGCGGGGACTGGGAGTGCGAGGTAAAGACATGGGACGGCCAGACGGCTTGAATCAAAGCAGCAATTTTACCGCAAGGCCAGAAACCGCCGGGCGCGCGGAAGGCGTGTGACTACCGCGACGGACGTGAGCACTGGTTCGTCAATGCCTCAATGCCCATGTCCCCCCATCCCGCCACCAGGACTCCACGCGCTCCCGCCGCCGTGCATGCCTCCCTCTCCGCCGCCATGCCATCCGCCGTGTCCGCCGTCCCCGCCATGTCCGCCGTGCCAGCCACCGCCATGCCATCCGCCGCCATGCCATCCGCCGCGTCCGTGCCAGTCTCCATGTCCGAAATAGCAGCATGGACCGCCAAAACCGCCGTAGATACCGACCGAGCCATACACCGGTCCGTAGTAAGGCGGTCCGTACGCATAAGGGTAGTAGGGCTGCTCATACGGATAACCGTATTCCGCGGGTGGCGGGACGACGCATCCACTGAAGCTCGCTGCCGCGGCCGCTAGAAGCATCATCGATGCAATGAGCCTGCTCACGATTCTCTCCTTCACATAACCATCATAAAACCGCATGCGATGGAGTTCAGCGGCATTTGTGTCGGGGCGTTACCGCATCGGCGAGGCGGCACGCGCTCGGGGACGCAACCACGCGAGCCATTGCCACGACGCTCAATCCTTCCGTCAATCTTCCCGCGCATTACCGTACGGCGCTGCCGTAACACTTCGTTAACGATCCGAAACGCTACTGAAGGGCACGGCTGCTAAGTTCCGTCGGACGATTCGTCTTTGAGCCTGAAGCGATGCGCGCGCCTGCGCGGCATTCCACGCTTCAGCTCGACGCAAACAACCCACTCGCCTGCGAGGCCGCCGGCCACCCGCCGTCGCGCCAGCCGTTCTCCAGCCCTCACCAGCGATCCACCGCCGTCAATGAAGCCCGATCCCCAACAGGACACCGCCGCGCAATGGCGCGTCGAAGGCGACGCCTGTATCGCGCGCGGCGATCTCGAAGCCGCGTTGCGATGTTTCGAATCCGCGTGCGCGCTAGAGCCCGCCGAAGCGATTCATTTCGAGCGCCGCGCCGCGACGCTTGCCGCGTTGAACCGCTTTGCCGAAGCGGATGTCGGTTATCGCGAGGCGATCTCGCACGATCCGCATAACGCCGATTTGCGTCACGGACTCGGCTGGGCGCTCGAGCAGTTGCATCGGCTCGAAGCGGCCGTCGACGCCTATCGCGAAGCGGTGCGTCTGAATCCGCGCGCCGCCGGTTCGAGCAACAACCTGGGCAACTGTCTGCAGGCGCTCGGCCGTTTCGACGAAGCGCATGAGGCATACCGGCGCGCGATCCACAGTGCGCCGCGCGTGCCGCTCTACTACCGCAACTTCGTGCAGACCAAGCGCCTCGCCGCCGACGATCCCGTCTTCGCGCAACTCGAGCAGCTTGCCGGCGACGCCGCATCGCTCGGCCGCGCCGACCAGGCCGAGTTGCACTTTGCATATGGCGCGGCGCTGTCGGGCGTCGGTCGCGACGATGCCTCGTTCGATCATCTGCTCAAAGGCAACGCGCTCTATCGCGAGGGCATGCGCTACAACGAGGCGGAATCGCTTGGACTATTCGCGCGCCTGCCCCAACTGTTCAACGCGGATGTGCTCGCGGCGGCACGTGGTATCGGCAATCCGTCGACGGCGCCGATTTTTATCGTTGGTATGCCGCGTTCCGGCTCGACCTTGATCGAGCAGATTCTCGCGAGTCATCCGCGCGTGTTCGGCGCGGGCGAACGCACCGAATTCGGCGAGGCACTCGTCCAATGCATTCGCCGTGATGCAGACGATCCGTTGCGGATCGACATCGAGGCGTTGGAGCAAGCGGGCGCGCCGCAGTGGAGCGCGCTCGGCGCGGACTATCTGCGACGGATGCAGCGCCTGTGCGCGGAATCCGACGAACAGGTCGCACGCTTTACCGACAAATATCTGTTCAACTTCATCAACGTCGGCTTCATTCATCTCGCGCTGCCGAACGCGCGCATCATTCATTGCCGCCGTTCGCCGTTGCAGACCTGTCTGTCGATTTTCTCGCACATTTTTCACGACGTGCCGTTCGGCTACGACCTCGGCGAACTGGGCCGCTATTACCGTGCGTACGATGCGTTGATGACGCACTGGCGGCGCGTGCTGCCCGCGGGCGTGATGATCGAGATCGGGTACGAGCAGCTGGTCGACGATTTCGAAGCGAACGTGCGTCGCCTGCTCGCGCATTGCGGGCTCGAGTGGGACGAACGCTGCCTCGCGTTTCACGAGGCGACGCGGCATGTGAGCACCGCGAGTTCGGCGCAGGTGCGCCAGCCGCTGTATCGAAGCTCGATGCGGCGCTGGCAGCCGCGTCGGGAATTGCTCGAACCGCTATGCGAAGGTCTTGGACCGGAACTTGCGGCGGCCGACGCTCAATGCGCGACGACCGACACGTGATGCAGCCACGGGTACACGCCGGCAATGAAGGCCCCGTACAGCACGGCCATCGTCACGCCGGCCGCCGTGCCCCAAATGTCGCGCGAGGCCGCACCCTGACGAAAGTGCACAGGCAAGCCGACCACCAGGTAGCCGATTGCGAAGAACAGGAGGACCGCGCGCACCGGCGACAGATCGTGGCCGAAGAATTCAAGCAGCGCAGACAGGCTGATGTGGGACATGATCAGGCAGGCGATCGCGAAGGCGGGGGATCGCAGGCGCCGGAACACATCGGAACAGTTCAACGAGTGACGACTGAACTGTCGACGTATCACAGCGCGACGACCTAAGCCGATTAAAGGTCACGCAAACGCGATCCGCAAGGACAAAAGACCGTATGAATTTGCACTGGTCTGCCTTGCTTGCAGCTTGCCTGCGTCGCGACTTTCAGGCGGCTTGGCATGACTTCGCGCGGCTTTCAGGACGACGGTTTCAACGCTGCTGGGACTTCGCTTTGCGCAGCGGTTCGAGCAGCGGCTTCAAACCGTTGTGATCGATCTCGTGCATCAACGCGATCAGTCGGCCGATCTCGCCGGGCGGAAAGCCCTGGCTCGCAAACCAGTTCAAATAGTGACCAGGAAGGTCGGCAATCACACGGCCTTTATATTTTCCGTAGGGCATCACGCGCGTGACCAGCAATTCGAGTTGTTCGTGATTCATGGCAACGAAGTCGTGATGAAGCGTGCATCCAGAGCGCAATGCGACGCATGGGCCCCGCATTCTAGCCTCGCTGCAGGTATTGCGCCGGCATGGTAACGTCTGCGCTTTCCGTTCATCTCTTCAACAGGACAAGTTAGATGGAATACCGCAGACTTGGCGACTCCGACGTGAAGGTTAGCCTGATTGGTCTGGGCACGATGACGTGGGGCGAGCAGAACACCGAGCAAGAAGCGCATGCACAGATCGACTATGCGCTCGATCACGGCGTGAACCTGGTCGACACCGCCGAAATGTATCCGGTGCCGCCGCGCGCTGAAACGCAAGGCTCGACGGAGCTCTACATCGGCACGTGGCTCGCGCAGCACAAGAGCGCGCGCGAGAAGATCGTGCTCGCCACCAAGATCGCGGGCCCCGCGCGTCAGCCGCACAATCCGCGTCATATTCGCGGCGAAGGCAACCAGTTCGATCGCAAGAACCTGACCGAGGCGCTCAACGACAGCCTCAAACGTCTGCAAACGGATTACGTCGATCTGTATCAACTGCACTGGCCGGATCGCAGCACGATGACGTTCGGCCGTCCGTCGTATCCGTGGGTCGACGACGCGTACACGGTGCCGATCGAGGAAACGCTCACGGTGCTCGCCGAATTCGTCAAGGCCGGCAAGGTGCGCCATATCGGCGTGTCGAATGAAACGCCGTGGGGCGTCGCGCAATTTCTGCGCGCGGCCGAAAAGCTCGGCTTGCCGCGCATCGTCAGCATCCAGAATCCGTACAGCCTGTTGAACCGCACCTACGAAGCGGGTCTGTCCGAGTACGCGCATCGCGACAACATCGGTCTGCTCGCGTATTCGCCGCTCGCGTTCGGCTGGCTGTCGGGCAAGTACGAAGGCGGTGCACGTCCGGCCGGCGCGCGCATCACGCTGTTCGAGCGCTTCCAGCGTTACAGCAAGCCGCAAGCGGTGCAGGCGACCACGCGTTACGTCGAACTCGCGAAGCGACACGGGTTGTCGCCCGCTCAATTCGCGCTCGCGTTCGTCAATAGCCGCCCGTTCGTGACGAGCAATCTGATCGGCGCGACTTCGCTCGAGCAGTTGAAGGAGAACATCGCCAGCGCGGACGTGAAGCTGTCGCCGGAAGTGCTCGCGGAAATCGACCGGCTGCACGAACTGCAGCCGAATCCGGCACCTTGATGTCGATGTAATCGCGATTTGCCTGCTGTGGTTGCCCCGGTCGATCGCCGGGGCGGCCGCGGCAAGCGGATTGGCGTTTCAGGCCAGTCGTCCGAACTCAAACCGCGGCCTTTGCCGCATCCATCTGGCGCTTCGCCGCATACGGCGAATTCTCGCCGAGATCCCAGAACAGTCCCGCCATGATCCGCAGGCCTTCGCGTACGACCGGCCCGAGCAGGTGCTCGTTGGGCGCATGCTGCGAGCAGGCCGGATACGAATGCGGCACCCAGATCGTCGGCAGACCGAGCGTGTCGGCGAATACCTCGTTCGGCAGCGTGCCGCCGAGATTCGGCAGCACCGCGGTCTTCTTGCCGGTGGTTTCTTCCAGCGACGCGATTGCCCACCTGACCCACGGATCTTCCGGATCCAGACGCGTGGCTGGCGCACCGCGTTCGACCTCGATCTCGACCAGCTGAAAGCCATGCGCATCGAGATGCGCGCGCAGATGCCTGCCGAGGTTTTCCCAATCGGTGCCGACCACGAAACGCAACTGGCAGACCGCGAATGCCGACGGTGGAATCGCGTTGATCGGGTTCTCCGGATTGCCCGCCTTGAAGGCCAGCACCTCGAAGCTGTTCCAGCCGAACACGCGCTCGGGCGCGGAAAGACCCGGCTCGCCCCAGTTGTCGTCGACGGCGGGGTCGCCCGGACCGCCGCCTACCGTGATGTCGGCAAGCGCAAGGCGTACGGCCGCGGGGATCGGCGGCGGACGCAGGCCTTCGACCGCGATCACGCCGCGTGCATCGACCAGACTCGCGAGCGCGTTGGCGAGCACCGTCGCCGGGTTGCGCAGCAGGCCGCCCCAGTTGCCCGAGTGATGCGCGCCGTCGCGCAGGTTCAGCGACAGCCTGAAATTGACCGCGCCGCGCGAGCCGAGAAACACGGTCGGACGGTGCGCGGCCAGACGCGGACCGTCGGAGGCGATCAGCACGTCGGCGGCGAGTTCGTCGCGATGCGCATGACAGATCGCGTCGAGCCCCGGCGAGCCGGTTTCCTCGCCCATCTCGATCAGCAGCTTCGTGTTGAAGCCGAGCTTGCCGTCGCGCGCGGCGAGCGTGCTCGCGAGCGCGGCCAGGTTGATCGAGTGCTGGCCCTTGTTGTCGGCGGTGCCGCGACCGAACCAGCGCTCGCCTTCGACCGTCACCGCCCATGGCGTCAGCGGCGCGCGCCACTGGCTGTCGTAGCCGCGCACGACGTCGCCGTGGCCGTAGATCAGCACGGTCGGCAGATCATCGCCTTCGCGACGGTTGGCGATCAGGAACGGCCCGAAACCATCGACGGGGTTATCGACGATGCGTGTGCTAAAGCCGAGGCGTGCCGCTTCAGGCGTGATTTCGTCGGTCAGATAAGACCGCAGCAGCGCATCGCGATCGCTCTCCTGGCTCTCGGTGCGAAAGCCGACGCGGCGATTCAGGTCCGCGAGAAAAGCGCCGGATTCGAAGTGCCGGGTGGCAAGCTCGATAGCCTGGTTGCGGCTCATGTCGATGTCTCCAATGCGGGGAATGGGTGAGCGGGATCTCATTGCGACCGATTCTAGAAGCACGCTATTTTTGTCACAATGATCGCGTTTCGAAGCTTGCGTTGCCGAAAAGGCAAAGCGTCGCGCCACCGCTTCAACCGCGCGAGTTGCCGCCTTCGGTGCGGGCGTTTTGCGACCATCTGATTGCGCGGATCATCGGTGTGAAGCCGGCCGGGGCACTCGCGTCGAAAACGCCCCGGAGCCGCGGTAAGCACCCCTCGCGGCGCGCGCGAACCGATGCATGAAATGCGACACATACCACGCACTATGCGGCAAATGTTCTCCCTGAATCCGAATCACGACCTAAACTGTGGTGGACGGCACCGACCGTCCTTTGAAAAGCGACTCTGATAGTGCGCGCAGCGATCAGGAAAGCGGCAAAACAATGACAGTCGAACCGAGGACATGCCGTGCAGCCCGCGATGCTGCAACGCACACCAGCGGCGGCATGTGGACCCAAAAAGAAACGCGGCGCGTCGCTCCGATGACGCGTCGCCGATAACAGAGCGATAGGACCAACACATCCATGGCGCAACAGAAAACCAATCCCAAACTCGAGCAGGCCCTCACGCGCGGTGATCTCGCGATCCGCCAGGCGAACTCGGCGCGAGCGACCGCGTTATTGCGCGCGCTTGCCAGGATGATCGTCGATGCGTCGGCGACCATCGGCGTGGAAGCCTTCACGCTGATTCACGACGGCGACAGGATCTACGATCCCGCCGACGGTCTGTGGCCACAGGCGCTGCTGATCTCGCTCGACGGACCGGTCGAGGACTCCGATCCCGACGAATTGCGCACGGTGCGGCTGATCGCGGACGATCCGGCTACCGTGTTCCGGGTCGAATGGCAGCGCGCCGATGGCAAGATCGGGCGTCACGAGGGCGGGCCGTTCGCGACGGTCGCATTCATCTCCGACGTCGAGATTCCGTGGACCGATGACGAAAACTGAGGCGGAGCGGTTTGGCGCGGGGGCATGCACGATGCGCCCGCGCGTTGGGCTTACTTCATCATGCGGCGCCGAAACAGGATCGCCGAGACGATAAAACCACCGATTGCATAAGCGGCCAGCACGCTCACATGCATCGCGGCGTGATCGATCGGCCGGCCGAGCATCGCCGGGCGCATCAGATCGACCGCATTGGCGAGCGGCAGCGCGGCGGTCACGGCCTGTGCGGCCGCGGGCAGTTGCGAGGTCGGAAAGAACACGCCGGAGAGCAGCAGCATTGGCGTGAGCACGAGCGTCTGATAGAACATGAAAAAGTCGTACGACGGCGCAAGCGCCGTCACGATCATCGCGAGGCTCGCGAACGCGAGACCGGCCAGCACGACGATCGGCAGTGCGAGCAGCATCGACGGAAAACTCGCATAGCCGAGTGCACCCGCCACCAGCATGATGGCCACACCCGACAACACGGATTTGCTCGCGGCCCACACCACCTCGCCGAGCACGATATCGCCGAGCGTGAGCGGCGTATGCATGATCGCTTCCCAGGTGCGCTGCACATGCATGCGTGAAAAACCCGAATACATAGACTCGAAGCTCGCCGACATCATCACGCTCGAGGCCACCGTGCCTGCCGCGAGAAACGAGATATACGACACGCCGTCGACGTGCCCGACCATCAACCCGAGCCCGAGGCCAAGACCGAAGAGATAGATCATCGGATCGGCGAGGTTGCCGAACATCGACGCGATCGCGAGTTTCTTCCACACCAGATAGTTGCGGCGCCACACTGCTATCCAGTTCATGGCGTTGGCGGGGAAGGCGCCGAACGGCTCCTGTGCCGATGGTGTGCCGTCGTGGGTTTCGTAAGTACGTGCGTCCATGAAGTAGCCTCGCTGCGCAATCAGTCCTGCATCTCGCGTCCGGTGAGCCGCAGAAATACATCTTCGAGATTCGCCGGCCGATGCAGATAGCGCAAATCGGCCCGCTGCTTGAGCCGCGCATGCACGGGCTGTGCGTCGTTCACATAGCAGAACAGCGTCTCGCCGCTGATCTCCGTGCGCTCGGCGAGCGGCGCGAGTTCGTCACGCAACGCAAACGGATCGGGACCGTAGATTTCGATCACGTCGCAACCAATCTCGGTCTCGATCAGCTCGCGCGGCGCACCCTCGGCGATCTTGCGTCCTTCCTCGATCACGCACAGCCGATGACAAAGCCGTTCGGCTTCTTCCATAAAGTGCGTGGTCAGCAGGATGGTCTTGCCGCGCGCGAGCAGCGAGCGCAGCCGCTCCCAGATCAGATGGCGCGCTTGCGGATCGAGACCGGTGGTCGGCTCGTCCATGATCAGCACGTCGGGATCGTTGATCAGCGCACGCGCGAGCGTGAGGCGCCGCTTCATGCCGCCCGACAGTTCACTCACACGGGCGTCCGCCTTGTTCTCGAGGCGGGCGAATTCGAGCAGACCCGGTACCGCCGCGCGACACTGCGCAGCGCTCAGGCCAAAGTAGCGGCCGAACACGAGCAGATTTTCACGCACCGTGAAATCGGGATCGAGGTTGTCGAACTGCGGCACCACGCCAACGCGTGAGCGCGCGAGGCGCGCGCGGCCCGGGATCGGCTCGCCGCATAGGCGAATCACGCCGGCGTCGGGCGCCGCGATGCCGAGCAGCATGCGCAAGGTGGTGGTCTTGCCGGCGCCGTTGGGGCCGAGCAGCCCGAAGCATTCGCCGGCGTTCACATGAAACGACAATCCATCGACGACCGTTTTTTCGCCGTAGTTTTTCCTGACCTGATGGAATTCGATGGGGGCGGCGGGCATGGGTCGAGCGAGACTCCGGAAGAGGGCACAACGTGAGCGCGAGACACACACCATACCTGCGCCGCACGCATTGCGCACGCGCGGCCGCGAGGGCTGCGAAGCCGCTTATTTTAGGGGATCGGCCGCTGATGCTCGCAGGTGACCGGGAACGCGTAATGCATGGGGTAAGTGGTATCGCCCGGTGCCGCTATAAGCCATCGGCACGATTGGCGCGCCGCACGGCCTGCGAAGTGCCGGCGCAACGGTCGGACGCGAGGTTTTTGCCTTGCAGCATTGGTCTGCAAACGTTGTCGCGAGTCGCCCAACGCTTGTGCAGACCGGATCGGCATGCACCGACTATGTACTTAGCGTTTTCCATCCCTTGCAAGCCGAATTGCGGCGCACCATGATTGATTCAGACCGCGCTTTTCGCGTGAAAGGAGAAAAATGATGGCGAGCTATAAGAAAATCCTGTTGTGCTACGACGGCTCGCGCGAAGGCCGCAAAGCCCTGCGTTGCGGTGCCGATCTGGCGTTGGACCTGAAAGCGGAAACGCACCTGCTGTCGGTCGTCGACATGCGTTCGAGCATTGCGCAGAGCGCGGGCCTGTTGACCGACGTCGCCTGCGGCAGCTTCGAAAAAACGGCTCGGGAGATTCTGCAGGAGGGGGTGAACTGGCTGACCGAGCGCGGCGTGAATGCGCAAGGGCATTTTGCGTTCGGTCATCCGATCGATGAGATCGCCAATCTTGCCAACGAGTTGCAGGTCGACCTCGTGGTGGTCGGCCATCGCTGCCGGACCGGTTTGTCGCGCTGGTGGATGGGAGCGGGCAACACGCCGCTGCTCGACCGGGTGTCGTGCAGCATTCTGGTGGCGTGCTCGTCGGCGCAGGAGCAGCAGCAGGCCGCTGCGGCGTGAGGCCCGCCACGCATCCCTTCAGGGCGCGCGCCAACCTCACTCGTTCAGATCGATCGCCGCGAGCTTCCATGTAACCAGACCTTCGCGACGGAAGATCGCCGAGTAATTCGCGTTGCCCTCGCCACGCCGGTAGGTGATGACGAATTCGTTGAGACCGCGATAGCCGGCCGTGCTTTGACGCGCGGGCGGCGGCGCACTGGCCTGATTGGCGGCGTCACCCGCGGCCGGTGCGGCCGGCGCTT
>ABYL01000130.1 GCA_000173575.1 Burkholderia sp. H160
GGCTCGCCTGACGCACCGACGCAATCCGCTCGCCGGCTGCGAACACGCCGCGGCGCACGGCTTCGGTGATTTCGTCGGCGAGTTTTTCGTAGAGCCTCATGCGATTCGGGTGGCTTCAGGCAGCATCGCGCAACTGTACTCCTATTCTTTCCGATTTTCTGTATCCGACGTGGTTTGTGGAACACAGTAGGCTTCGCGCTACCGGTCTGCAAAATCTGTCCACTGCCACCTCATGAAGAAGAACGAAGCCCGCGCTGAAGCCCGTATCGAACCGCGCATCGAACCGTACACGCACCCGGCCGCCGGCTGGGGCGCGCTGAAGAATGTCGCGATCAACCTGATCAAGGAAAAGGTCGCGGGCGGCAACTACCGCACGCTGCTCAAGCAGAACCAGCCCGACGGCTTCGACTGTCCCGGCTGTGCGTGGCCGGATCGCGAGCACGCGTCGACCTTCGAGTTCTGCGAAAACGGCGTGAAGGCGGTGGCCGCCGAGGCGACCAGCAAGCGCGTGACGCCCGCGTTCTTCGAGCAGCACAGCGTCGCCGAGCTGATGACGCAATCGGACTTCGAGCTCGAACAGCACGGCCGCCTGACCGATCCGCTCGTCTACGACGCCGCGCGCGACCGCTATGTGCCGATCGGCTGGCTCGACGCGTTCGAGCTGATCGCGCGTCATCTGCAGCGCCTCGACGATCCGAACCGCGCCGCCTTCTATACGTCGGGCCGCGCGAGCAACGAAGCCGCGTTCCTGTATCAGCTGTTCGTACGGATGTACGGCACCAACAACTTCCCCGACTGCTCGAACATGTGCCACGAAGCGACGAGCCGTGGCCTGCCGCACACGGTCGGCATCGGCAAGGGCACGGTCACGCTCGATGACTTCGAACACGCGGATACGCTGCTGATCTTCGGCCAGAACCCGGCCACCAACCATCCGCGCATGCTCGGCGAGCTGCGCGAATGCGCGAAGCGCGGCGCGACGATCGTGTCGATCAATCCGCTGAAGGAGCGTGGCCTCGAACGCTTCGCCAGCCCGCAGCATCCGGTCGAAATGCTGACGATGGGCAGCACGAAGATCAGCTCGGTGTTCATCCGCCCGAAGGTCGGCGGCGATTTCGCGCTGATCAAGGGCGTCGCCAAGCGCGTGCTCGAACTCGACGACGAAGCGCTCGCGTCGGGCCTCGAGCGCGTGCTCGACGTCGGCTTCATCGCCGAACACACGGTCGGCTTCGCCGCGTTCGCCTACGATCTGCGCGCCGAGCGCTGGGACACGATCGTCGCCGAAGCGGGCGTGCCGCTCGACGAGGTGCTGAAGCTCGCCGATATCTACGCGAAGGGGCGCGCGGTGATCTCGACGTGGGGCATGGGCCTCACGCAGCACAAGAACTCGGTGGCGACCGTGCAGTTGCTGTCCAACCTGATGATGATGCGCGGCAATATCGGCCGGCGTGGCGCGGGGCTGTGCCCGGTGCGCGGCCACTCGAACGTGCAGGGCGACCGCACGGTCGGCATCGAGGAGAAACCGACCGATGCGTTTCTCGACCGCCTCGGCGCGGCCTACGATTTCGCGCCGCCGCGCGAGCACGGACTGGACGTCGTCAACACGATTCAGGCGATGCTCGATGGCAAGGTGAAAGTGTTCATCGGGCTTGGCGGCAATTTCTCGATTGCAACGCCCGACACGCCGCGCACGTGGGACGCGATGCGCGCGTGCGACCTGACCGTGCACGTGACGACGAAGCTCAATCGCAGCCACCTCGTGCATGGCCGCGACGCGCTGATTCTGCCAACGCTCGGGCGCACCGAGATCGATGTGCAGAACGGCGTGGCACAAGGCGTCAGCGTCGAGGACTCGATGAGCATGGTGCACATCTCGTACGGGATGAACAAGCCGGCGTCGGACAATCTGCTCTCCGAAGTGGCGATCGTCGCGCGCATGGCGCACGCGACACTCGGCAGCGCCAAGGTGGACTGGCTCGCGCATGCGGGCGACTACGCGCTGATTCGCGACGGCATCGCGAAGGTGATCGATGGCTTCCACGACTACAACGAGCGCCTGAAGCAACCGGGCGGCTTTCACCTCGGCGTCGCGTCGCGAGATCGCATCTGGAAAACGCCGAGCGGCAAGGCGCAATTCATCGCGCACGCGATCGCGCTCGACACGCCGATTCATCAGGCACGCAAGCAATACGGCGAGCGCCTGATGACGCTGATGACCACGCGCTCACATGATCAGTACAACACGACGATTTACGGTCTCGACGATCGCTATCGTGGCGTGTACGGCCAGCGGCGCGTGCTGTTCGCCAACAAGGACGATCTCGCGATGCTCGGCTTCGCGGCCGAACAGCGTGTGGATATCACGAGCGTGTGGGCCGATGGCATCGAGCGTCGCGTGGACGGCTTTCTGCTCGTCGAGTACGACATTCCGCGCGGCTGCCTCGGCGCTTATTACCCGGAGACGAATCCGCTGGTGCCGCTCTCCTCGGTCGCGGATGGCGCCGGTACGCCGACGTCGAAGTCGATTCCGGTGTTGTTGACGGCGTCTGCCGTGAAGGACGTCGCGACTCTGACGGCTTGAAGCCAGCCCTGCTTCACACAGTCTTCTTCGCCAGATCGCGATGCGTCAGATACAGACGCAGATCGAATTCGATCTGGTGATAACCCGGCTGCATGAACTCGCACAGACGATAAAACGCCTTGTTGTGATCGCTCTCTTTCAGATGAGCGAGTTCGTGCACGACGATCATCTTCAGAAACTCCGGCGCCGTCGACTTGAATAGCGACGCAACACGGATTTCCTTCTTCGCCTTCAGCTTGCTGCCCTGCACGCGCGAAATGCTCGTGTGCAGGCCGAGCGCGTGCCGCATCACGTCGAGCTTGCTGTCGTAGGTGACCTTGTCGATCTGCTCGGCATTGCGCAGGTGTTCGCGTTTGAGTTCCGCGCAGTACTCATATAGCGCGCGGTCGGTTTGCACGTCGTGCGTGTTCGGGTACTTCTGCGCGAGATAGGAGCCGAGTTGATCGGCGGCGATCAGCGTTCGCACCTTGTCAAGCAGAGGTGCGGGGTAGCCGGCGAGGTATTTGAGGGGGGACATGTAGGCGAACTGAGTTTTGCGGGACCGATATTACGCATAGTCGCGCTGATCGACAAGGTCGGGCATTTTGTAGACAGAACCTAGCGCGCCGTCGCCATGAGAGCACCGGTCGTCTCGATGTTGCGCTGCGCCTGTGCCGCGATCTCCGGATCTCCTACGGCCTTCAGCCGCTCCCAATACTGCATGGCTTGCCGATAATCATGCCGGTCAAGCGCCGCGGACCCGGCGAGCGCAAGCGCTTTCACGTTGAGCGGGTCGAGCGCGAGCGCCGCCTGAATGCTTTGCAGCGCCTCCCCGTTCAGATCACCGCCGCGCAGCGTCGCCAGTGCGTCCGCATAGTCGGCGAGAAGCTCCGGGTCCGCATGCGTCAAGGCGAGCGCGCGACGGTACGCCGCAACGGCATCCTCCGGGCGCTCCAGCACGACATAAGAGCGCGCCAGCATCGCCCACGCGGCGGCGTCGCCGGGTTGTTCGCGCAATCGCATCGCGAGCCGGCTCACGACATACTCGAGCGAGCCTTGCGAGTCCCTATGCTCAACGGTCTGCGCGCCGTCCTCGCTTTCGATCGCAACAGCAACCGGATCGCCGATTCGCATGTACAGCACCAGAGCCCCCGCTGGCAGCAGCGCCACTAGCAGCGCCGCAACAACGGCGCGCATCAGGTTGCCAGCGGGCCGGGAAGCGGTTGGCGCGCTCGGACTCGTGTCAGTGGCTTCATCAACGAGCCGTCGCTCGAGTTCGCGCTGTGCCTGGGCCCGATGCTCCGCAGGGATGAGGCCGCTCGAGCATTCCTGTTCGAGCTCGGCCATCCCCGAGCGGTAGAGGGCGATTGCCATCGTCCGCGGGTTCGCACGTGAATCCGGCCCGCGCCAGAGCGGAGCGATCACGCACGCGAGTGCGATCGCCATCATCGCGGCGAGGATCAGCCAGAAGGTCATCATCGTACTGGGCCCTCCTCCTCATCCCCGCGCAGAGCCACAACACGCGCGAGTTCGTCAGCGTCGAGCGCGGGACTATTCAGGTCGCGCCGCACAACGATACTGCGCCACATCGCGAACGCCCCTGCCACGAGCGCCATGAACGGGCCAAGCCAAAGCGCCCAGGTCACAGCCTTCATCGGCGGACGGTACAGCACGAAGTCTCCATAGCGGCGCACCATGTAGGCCCTGATCTGCTCGTCGGTTGCGCCACCTCGAACCTGGTCCCGAATCTGTGCGCGCAGGTCGGCGGCGAGTTCGGCATCCGAGTCCGCGAGGCTCTGGTTCTGGCACACGACGCAGCGAAAGCTCTCGTCCAGCCGCCGCAAGCGCGCGTCGACGCCGGATTCGCCCGACGTCGCCATGACGCACGCCGGTGCCAGCGTCATCGTGACGACGAGACAGGCGGCCAGCATTCGCGCGCGGCGGCTCACGGCCCACCCTCGCTTTGCAGCTTGCGCACGAGCGGCAGAATCACGCTGTCGATGCGCGCACGCGTCAGCGGGCCAGCCTCGCGGTAGCGCACGATGCCCGCACGGTCGACGACGAACGTCTCCGGGACCCCGTACACACCGTAGTCGATCGCGGTTTGTCCCGTGCGGTCGACGATCGACGATGAATACGGATCACCCGCCTGCGCGAGCCATTGCAGCGCGCTCTCGCGGTCGTCCTTGTAGTTCAGCCCGAACACGGGCGCGACGCGCTGCCGCGACAGCTCGACGAGCGGCGCCTGCTCGTCGCGGCACGACTCGCACCATGACGCCCACACGTTCAGTATCCAGACCTCGCCGCGCAGGGCTCGCGTGGACAGACGCTGTTGCGGCTCGTCCAGTTTCGGCAAATCGAATTCCGGCGCCGGCTTGCCGATCAATGCCGAGGGCAGCCGGCGCGGATCGTGCCGGAGCCCGACCAGCAGCACGGCCAGAAGCGCCACGAACACAGCGAGCGGAATCAGAAAGC
The DNA here is from genome assembly GCA_000173575.1 of Burkholderia sp. H160. Classification (GTDB taxonomy): domain Bacteria; phylum Pseudomonadota; class Gammaproteobacteria; order Burkholderiales; family Burkholderiaceae; genus Paraburkholderia. Next base: position 5,036 of record ABYL01000130.1, read on the forward strand.
GCTTCATCTGCCCGCCTCACCTGCCGGTGCCGCGCGCTTCGCGGCAACCGGCACATCGCGCACTGCTGCCATCACCTCGGGCAGCTTCGCGCTGTCGGTCGCGGCGGACGTCCCTTGCGTACGACGCCGCGGAACCAGACGGTAGCGGCGATCGGTCGCGGCGAGCAATCCGCCTAGCGCCATCAGCAGACAGCCGCCCCAGATCCAGCGCACGAACGGTTTGATCTGGATGCGAATCGACCAGGCGTCCGCACCGACCGGCTGATCGAGCGCGACGTAGAGATCGCGCAGCACCCCGCGGTCGATGGCCGCTTGCGTGATCGGCGTGTTCTGGACTGCAAACACACGCTTCTCGGGCAAGAGCGTCGCAACGGGTTCGCCGCGGCGGCTCGCCATGAGCGTCGCGCGCGTGGCCTGATAGTTCGGCCCTGCAATGCTCTTTACCCCCTCGAAGCGAAAAACGTAGGCATCGACGGTGACGCTCTCGCCCGGTCGCAGCAACACGTCGCGCTCGGTTTCGTAACCCTTCACGAGCGTGACGCCGACAATGAAAACACCGACGCCAGCATGCGCGATCCACATGCCGTACGTCGCGCGCGGCACGCTGCGCAGGCGCGCGAAGATCGATCCGCGCAAGGCGCGCAGACGCTCGCGAACGCTGACGGCAACGCTCGTGAGAGTCCAGGCGGCGAGCAGCACGCCGAGACTCACGAGCGGGCGCCAGCTGCCCAGCAGCCACGGCAGCACGAGCGCCGTGAGCACGCTCACGAGCGCCGCCCAGCGCAGCCGCACGGCGAGGTCCGGCACGCGCGCCGACCTCCAGCGCGCCAGCGGCCCGAGCCCCATCAGGAAGATGGCTGGCGTCATCAGCGGCACGAACACGCTATCGAAATACGGCGCACCGACGGAGATCTTGTCGGCGCCGAGCGCGTCGAGGATCATCGGATACAGCGTGCCGAGCAGCACCGATCCCGCCGCGACCATCAGCAGCAGGTTATTCGATAGCAGCAACGCCTCACGCGATACCGGCCCGAAGCCCGCGCCAAGGCCGATTTGCGGTGCGCGCCATGCGAACAGCAGGAGCGCGCCGCCGGTGATCAAGGCAAGAAACGCGAGGACGAAGATGCCGCGCGCGGGGTCCGAGGCGAACGCATGCACCGAGGTGACCACGCCCGAGCGCACGAGAAAGGTGCCGACGAGGCTCAGCGAAAAGGCGCAAATCGCCAGCAGCGCGGTCCAGCTGCGAAAGCTGCCGCGCTTTTCGGTGACCACCAGCGAGTGAATCAGCGCCGTGCCCGCGAGCCACGGCATGAACGACGCGTTCTCCACCGGGTCCCACGCCCACCATCCGCCCCAGCCGAGCACGTAGTAGGACCAGCCGCTGCCCAGCGCGATGCCGAGCGTGAGGAACATCCATGCCGCCGTGGTCCACGGCCTCGACCAACGTGCCCAGGCCGCATCGAGCCGCCCTGCCAGCAACGCTGCAACGGCGAACGCGAAGGCAACCGAAAAGCCGACATAGCCCATGTAAAGAATGGGCGGATGCAGCACCATGCCGGGGTCCTGCAGCAGCGCGTTGAGATCGCGGCCGTCCATGGCCGGCGGCATCAGGCGCGCGAACGGATTTGACGTGAACAACATGAACGACAGAAAGCCCACGGCAATCCAGCTCATCACGCCCAGCACGCGGGCAACCAGCTCCAGCGGCAATTGCCGGCTGAAGCAGGTCACGGCGACCATCCAGAGCGTCAGCAACAGAACCCAGAGCAGCAACGAGCCCTCGTGGCCGCCCCAGACGGCCGCGAGGCGGTAGACGTCGGGAAGCGCCGAATTCGAGTTCTCCACCACGTAGACGACGGAAAAATCGTTGCGCCAGAACGACCATGCAAGCGCACCGAAGGCAAGCGCGACGAAAGCGAACTGCGCGCGCGCCGCGGGCCACGCGACGCGCATCCAGCCCGCGACGCCCAGTTGCGCGCCGAGAAGCGGTAGCACGCCAGTCGTCAACGCGAGCAGCAAGGCGAGGATCAGCGCGAAATGGCCGATCTCGGGAATCATCGCTGCACTCCCGCGCTCTTGAGGCTCGTGGCAACCTGCACGGCGGCGGGCTGCGCCGCATTCGCCGTGTCGCGCAGCGCGCGGCTCACCTCGGGCGGCGTGTATTTTTCGTCGTGCTTCGCGAGGACTTCGTCCGCGTGGAACTGGCCGTCGGCGCCGAGTACGCCCTGCGCGACGACGCCGCTGCCCTCGCGAAAGAGGTCCGGCAACGTGCCGCGATACACCACCGTAACCGTCGACGCCGCATCTGCCACGACGAAGTGCACGGTCAACCCGTCAGGATCGCGTCTGAGCGTATGGCGCTCGACGAGTCCGCCGAGCCGGAACCGTTGCGTCAGAGGCGCCTCGTGCGAGGCAACCTGGCTCGGCGTCACGAAGAACATCAGGTTGGCGCGCAGTGCGTTCAACACGAGCGCGCAAGCCAGTCCCGCACTGGCGACACCGGCGGCGAGCAAGGCCAGGCGGCGGTGGCGCGCTTTCACTATTGCTCCGCGTCGCGACCGGCGCGGGAGCGCGACTGGCCGCGCACAATCCACGCCTCGAGCCCAAGCAGGCCGAAGGTCACGACGAGCGCTGCTGCGAGATAGGGCGTATGCGCGAGCATGGTCAAGACGCCGGTCAGGGTGTTCATGCCGGACGCTCCTCGACATGGACCTGCCAGGATGACACCGTCTCGCGCTCCCGCATGATGACGCGCACGCGCGTGAGCACGACCGCAATCGTGTAGCACCAGAATCCCGCGGTCATGACGAGGAGGCCCACAGCCATCGACGCACTCATCGCTACGCCGCTGCCGAAGCCGAGTGACGGCCCCTGATGCAACGTGTACCACCATTGCACCGAAAAGAAGATCACCGGGATATTGACCACGCCGATCAGCGCGAGCACGGCGCACGCACGATCGGCGCGCCGCGTGCCATCAATGGCCGCGTGCAGCGTCATGAAACCCGCATAGAGGAAAAGCAGGATCAGCTCCGAGGTGAGCCGCGCATCCCAGACCCACCACGCGCCCCACGTGGGCTTGCCCCAAAGCGCGCCCGACACGAGCGCGAGAAACGTGAAAAGCGCACCGGTCGGCGCAAGCGCCTGTGCCATCATGGCCGGGAGCCGCGCGTTCAGCACGAGATCGAGCGCGCAGTATCCGGCCATCACGATGTAAATGAACATCGACATCCAGGCCGAGGGAACATGAACGAACATGATGCGGTAGACGTCGCCTTGGCGCGCGTCCACCGGGGCAATCGCCAGCCCGGTCACGAGCCCGGCGCACACGAGCAGTACAGCGAGCGCACCAAACCCCGGCGCGAGCCGCTTCGCGACACCGTCGAACGCGATGGGCGACGCATACCGGAACCAGTTCACGCGCTTCATGTGCGTCACTCCATGACAATGCGCAACGCCGCCGCGCTCGCCCACGGGCAAGCCCAGGCCCCTACGCACAACGCCGCCCCGAGCAGCGAGAAGCTCGCCTGCATACGCCCCGGCACCCCCATCGGATCGGCCGCGCCAACCCCGAAGATCAGCACGGGCACGTAGAGGGGCAACACCAGCAGGGCCAGCACGACACCGCCGCCGCGCACGCCGAGCGTGAGCGCGGCGCCCATCGCGCCGATCAGGCTCAGCAGCGGCGTGCCGACGAGCAAGGTGGTCATCAGATAGAGCGTCTCGCGCGCGCCGAGCGCGTACTGAAGTGCGACCACAGGTGCCAGAAGCGCGAGCGCGAGCCCGCTCGTCAGCCAGTGCGCGACGATCTTGCCGAATACGATGGCCGGCAACGGCAGCGGCGACAGCAGCATCTGCTCGAGCGCGCCGCTCGCGTAGTCATTGCCGAACAGTTGCCCCGCCGACAACAGCGCGGCGAACAGCGCCGTCACCCATAGCACGCCCGGTGCGATCATCTGCAGCGTTCTGGCGTCGGTGCCGATGGCAAGCGGGAAGAGGCTCGAGGCGACAACGAAAAACATCAGTGCGCCGAGCGTCACGCTGCGTCTGCGCCAGCTCAACATCAGTTCGCGGCGGATGATGCCGCCCATCACGTCGATCATCCCGCGTCCCCCCCAAGATAGAGGTGGCGCGTGCGGTTCAAGCCGCTGTCCAGCGCCCGGTGAGTCGTGAGCGCGACGATACCGCCCTCGCGCAGATGCGCGTCGAGGCATGCGGTGAGCCAGCGGGTCGCGTCGGCGTCGAGCGTGTCGGTAGGCTCGTCGAGTAGCCACAATGGCTTACGCGCTAGCATCAGGCGCGCCAGCGCGACCCGGCGCCGCTGGCCCTGAGAGAGCTGGTTAAGGCGCGTGTGCCGCAGCGGCAGCAGTCCCGCTTGCCCGAGCACGTCCTCCTCGCGCGCACTGGCCGCGCGATCGCGGCCCGAAGGCCCGCCGGCATCGCCCAGCAACGCGCAGAACTGGAGGTTCTCCTGCACGGTCAGGTCGTCGCTGACGCCGTTCGAATGCCCGACAAAAGCGAGCTCGCGACGGAATTGTCGTGGCACGCTACGTACATCCTCGCCGCGCCAGCAAACCCTGCCGCGTGTGAGCGGTAGAAGGCCCGCGAACGCAGCGAGCAGCGTCGTTTTTCCGCTACCGTTCGCGCCGTGAATCTGCAGCGCCCAGCCGGCCTCGATGCTGAGGTCGATGCCGCTCACGATCGTCCGCCCGCCGCGTTCAACGGCAAGCTGCTCTATGGAATACATGCACGACACCGTTCGGATAAGCCCAAGGTCATGTCCGGATTGCTCACTGCTTCTGCCCGTTACCTCCTTCCTGAGCGCCTTCCTGCGCTGCCGCCATGTTCGGCAGGCGGTGCGCGATGCCCTTGTGGCAGTCGATACAGGTCTTTTCACCGGTCTCCAGATAGCGCGTGTGCGCCTGCTGCGCGCGCGGGCTCTGCCGCGTGAGATCCATGTACTCGAACGAGTGGCAGTTGCGACACTCCAGCGAATTGTTCGCCTTGAAGCGGGCCCATTCGTGTTCAGCGAGTTCGAGGCGCCTCGCCTCGAACTGCTCACGAGTGCTGACCGTGCCGAACACCTTGGCCCACACTTCCTTTGACGCCTGCATCTTGCGCGCGATCTTGTTGGTCCAGTCGTGCGGCACGTGGCAGTCGGAGCACTTCGCATGCACACCCGTGCGGTTGCTGAAGTGAATCGTCGTTTTCAGCTCCGCGTAGGTGTTGTCGCGCATCTCATGGCAGCTGATACAGAACGCCTCGGTATTGGTCCATTCCATCGCCGTGTTGAAGGCGCCCCAGAACACGACGCCCGCAACGAAGCCGCCCAGCGTCAGAAAACCAAGGCTGAAATACACGCTCGGCCGCCAGATCGTCCTCCAGTAGCGTCGGAACAAGTCGCGCATGTGGCTCCCCTATTTCTTCCGCGCCTGCGGTGCAGCCCGCGTCCTGATGTCCTCGATCGCGGTAAAGGTATTGGCGACGAGCGGCTTCGCGTCAGCCTGCGGGACATGGCATTGCGTGCAGAAATAGCGGCGCGGAGCGAGATGCCCGAGCGTTTCGCCGGCACGGTTCGTATAGTGCGAGATGCCGATCGGCACCGCACCGCTCTCCGCCGCGCGGCTGCCGGCGTGACAGTCCAGACATTTATTCGCATTCCTGTCGAGCTGGTAGCCATCGATTTTGTGCGGAATCGTCGGCGGCTGCTGCGCGTAGGCCCGCCCGCGAATGACATCGCTGTTTTCCGTCGGCCACATCAGCGGCGGCCGGGGTTCCTCGTTCAGGGGCGTCGTACCGCGCAGCGGGTCATGGAACGCCTTGCCGGGGACCGTGGGTTGCGCCCCGGCCGCCAATGCCACGACCGAGGCAATCACGAGCGCAGTCCAGTTTCTCATGGCGTGCTCCGTTCAGACCCTGACGATCCTGACCGCGCACTTCTTGAAGTCGGTCTGCAGGGAAATCGGATCGGTGGCGTCGAGGGTGACCTTGTTGATCAGCTGGCTCGAGTCGAACCATGGCACGAACACGAGCCCGCGCGGCGGCCTGTCGCGACCGCGTGTCTCGACGCGCGTGCGGATATAGCCCCTTCTCGACATCACCTTGACCTCGACGCCGCGGCGCACGCCCAGCGCCTTCGCGTCATCGGGATGCATGAAGCACACCGCGTTGGGAAACGCGCGGTAGAGTTCGGGCACCCGGCGCGTCATCGAGCCCGAATGCCAATGCTCGAGCACGCGGCCCGTCACGAGCCAGAATGGATATTCCTTGTCGGGCGCCTCGGCGGCCGGTTCGAAAGGCAGCGCGAAAATGACGGCGCGGCCGTCCGGATTGCCGTAGAACTGCCAACCGGTGCCGGCCTTCACGTAGGGATCCGTGCCTTCCTTGTAGCGCCACAGCGTTTCCTTGCCATCCACCACCGGCCAGCGCAAGCCGCGCGCCTTGTGGTAGTCGTCGAACGGCGCAAGATCGTGCCCGTGACCGCGGCCAAACTGCGCATACTCCTCGAACAATCCTTTCTGGATGTAGAAGCCGAACGCCTTCGCCTCGTCATTGGGAAAGCTACTATCGACCTCCTTGAGTGTGAATTTGTCGACCTGCCCGTTGCGATACAGAATGTCGTAGAGCGTCTTGCCCTTGTACTCCGGCTTCTTGGCCAGCAGGTCCGCGGGCCACACCTCCTCGACCTTGAAGCGCTTCGAAAACTCCACGAGTTGCCAGAGGTCCGAGCGCGCGTCGCCGGGTGCCGACACCATCTGATGCCAGAACTGCGTGCGCCGCTCCGCGTTGCCGTAGGCGCCCTCCTTTTCCACCCACATCGACGTGGGCAGGATCAGGTCCGCTGCGACGGCCGTCACGGTCGGATAGACGTCCGAGACCACCACGAAGTTGTCGGGATTCCGATACCCCGGCAAGCCCTCCACATTCATATTCGCCGCGGCCTGCATGTTGTTGTTGACCTGCACCCAGTAGGCGTTGAGCTTGCCGTCGCGCAACATCCGGTTCTGCAGCACCGCGTGAAACCCGGGTTTCTCCGGAATCGTGCCGGGAGGCAGCAGCCAGATGTGCTCCGCCTCCTCGCGATGCTTCGGGTTGGTCACCACCATGTCGGCAGGCAGACGATGTGAAAACGTGCCCACTTCGCGCGCGGTGCCGCATGCCGACGGCTGACCGGTCAGCGAAAATGGACTGTTGCCGGGCGTCGAGATCTTGCCGGTGAGCAGATGCAGGTTGTAGACCATGTTGTTGGCCCACACGCCTCTCGTATGCTGGTTGAAGCCCATGGTCCAGAACGACACGACCTTGATGTTGGGATCGGCATACAGTCGGGCGAGCTGATCGAGTTTCGCTTTCGGCACGCCCGAGATTTTCGTCACGTAAGCGGCGTCGTACTTCGAGACGAATGCGGCAAACTCGTCATAGGTAATGAGCTTCGAGCCGCCGGGATCCTTGGCGTTCTTCGCGGCTTTTTCGAGCGGATGGTCAGGACGCAATCCATAGCCGATGTCGGTGTTGCCTTGCCTGAACACCGTGTGCTTGTCGACGAAGTCACGATTGACCTTGCCGTTCCGGATGATGTAGTTCGCAATGTAGTTGAGCACCGCGAGATCACCCTGCGGCGTGAAGATAATCGTCTGGTCGGCAAGTTCGCAGGAGCGGTGCTCGAACGTCGAGAGCACCACGACTTTCGTTTTCGGCGCACTGAGCCGGCGTGCCGTCACCCGGGTCCACAGCACCGGGTGCATCTCCGCCATGTTCGATCCCCACAGCACGAACGCATCGGTCTTTTCGATATCGTCGTAGCAGCCCATCGGCTCGTCCATGCCGAACGTCCGCATGAATCCCACGACCGCGGAGGCCATGCAGTGACGCGCATTCGGGTCGATGTTGTTGCTGCGAAAGCCGGCTTTCATCAGCTTGACGGCCGCGTAACCTTCCCAGACCGTCCACTGACCGGAGCCGAACATACCGACTGCTGTCGGCCCCTTGTCCTTGAGCACCTGCTTCCACTGCGCCTCCATCACGTCGAAGGCCTGATCCCAGGAAACCGGCGCGAATTCGCCATTCTTGTCGTACTTGCCGTCCTTCATGCGCAGCAGCGGCGTTGTCAGCCGGTCCTGGCCGTACATGATCTTCGAGAGGAAATAGCCCTTCACGCAGTTCAGCCCGCGATTGACTTCCGATTGGGGATCCGCGAGCGTTGCCACCACCTTCTCGCTCTTCACGCCAACCAGCACACCGCAGCCGGTTCCACAAAACCGGCACGGCGCCTTCGACCATTTGAGCTCATCGTCCGCGGCAAGAACGTCGCCACCCGGCAGCGTGATACCGGCAGCGGCGGCAGCGGCTGATGCTGCGGTCTGCTTAATGAATTCGCGACGGGTCAGCTTCATCGACAAACTCCTTTTCCAGCGATTCGATGTCCTCGTGATGCTGATAGACGAGCGCGGAGGAAAGAATGCCTGGCAACGCATTGATCGCGTTGAGCTGCTCTTCGATTGACGACGAGTGCATGCCCTCCAGCGTGACGACCATCCGGCCATCCGCGGTCACCGCATGAACCTGTGCGCCTGGGAGCATGCCGAGGGTGTGGGCGAGGCTGTCGCACCGGTCGCTGCGCGCGTACAGGATGACCCCGGCGACGTGAAACTCGCGGGGTGTGGCCGCGTCGTCCGCTGTGCTTTGCACATCGACCCTCATGCTGACCTCCACGTCGCTGCTGCGGAGCCGCTCAAGATTAGTGCGGCGGGCCGCCGACCAGCATCTGATAAAACCACACCGCGAACCCATATACCGCGATCAGCGCCACTGTCAGCGCGGGCACCATGACAACGGTCAGGAACAGGAAGCTGCGCAGTTCCTCTGACTTTCGCACCGGGTCAATATCGCTCATCAGAGGAGCCTCGATTGGTCACGCTCCAGCTGCACAAATGATGTGCACGAATGCCTCGATCATCGGCCTCGTCGTCCAGCCCCCCTTTCGCGCAATGGGTAGGACGGCGCGGGAAAGGCGAGCGTCATGCGCCACCTCGAAATCAGGTGAGCGGTTCGGCTAATAGATTAGACGTACGGAATTGTCTGCGGTATGGGACTTTGGTCTGATACCGCGCGTATCGGCGTCGAGGTAGTTGCCGGTCCTGGCAGGAAAGCGGCCGAATTCGCCTTAAATCATTGTTTTCATTGCGAAACGACGCATTCCGAACGAGCCGGCCAATGTGCACCTGGTGCGGGGACCGGACTCGAATAGTTCCGTCAAAGCCTTTGCCAGAAGGCATCTCCGTTTTCACGAAGAGAGCCATACCACCATAAATACCACCGTAGACGGTCCTCTACCCTCTTGTATTCAGGCGTTCGCCAAACAGTTCCCGCACCAACGGCTTGGAACCGCCGCCCACGGTATGCGATTCGCGCGCCCTGCGTCCACGAAACGCATACCGGCAGCCGTTTATCCCCACTCAATTGACCACCACCCGCCGCAAACCCAATGCTGGGCCTGACTCGGGTCCCATAGCGCCCGCCGATACCGTCAGCGATACCGGCATTCCCGCCCGGCACTCAACGGCCTTAGGTGGGCCGCATCGGAAAATCAGCGCCGCCTGCTTAAGAAAAATCGTCTAAGCGATGCATCTCGAGATGACTTCGGAGGTTGATACCGTCAGCGATACCGTCAGGTCACAACTGCCTAACTGAGACGGCCGGCGGCTGATCGGCCAAAGCCGACGGTGGCTGATCAGCAACGTGTGGCCGTTCTAGGTCGCCTCGCGGACATTCGCGACCCGGTGTCGGCGAGGTTCAGCTTTCCCTGTTGGCGAATGAGTCCTCTCGACCCTTTGCCGCCGGCCGCGCGGTCGACATCGAAGGGAGGCTAACGAGGTGGCCCGGTCATCCAAGACGGCATCTCGGGGACAACAGTCCGACCATACCCGACATTCACGTATCTGTATCGGTGAGGCGGCTACAGTTCGCTTTTTTTCCGATATTCGCACCTTGGCAGCCGCGGATGTCGGCTTTCACTGTAAGCGGATGCTACTTGCGACCCTATGCTGTCGGTGACCACATTTCCCCCAACAGCCCATCTTCCGTCCATAGCCGCCGCTCAGTCGACGACTGGTCACAAGACCGCTAACCCCACGGGGTGACATGAAGACTTATGAAAATACGCTTCGTTGCAAGCGTCTACCAGCAACAATGTCATCGGTGTAGACAATCAAGGGTCCGGGAAACATCGCATTTTTCCAGCGCCGCAGCAATGCGGTTTGCCCGTTCCAACGTTTACCGACCGGGCGACAGCAATGCCATTCGCCGTCCGAGCCTGTCGTGCCGCGCACTCATGCGGCGCTGCGCCCGTTCCCGATCGGCAGTGTCCATCCGACCTATCGCGACTAAAGTTTGCAAATATGTGACGCAGACATTGCGCAAACGCGTTGATGGGCCCACACAAGGTTACCGGCCCGCCGAATACTTCCGGCAGCTTCTTACGCAGCAACACACCGGCAGAACAGGGCGTCGTCAACTTCGACTTGCCTGGCTGCACAGGGCACCTGCTCGACAGCCGCCACGATCGCTTCGACGGTCTGCGCAGTGGTTGCCTCGTTGCGTCGCGCATCGCCATGTTATTCTCGTCAGCGCTTGATGCATGCGCCGTTCGTGAGGGAGCGCGTGCAGACCGTAACGTTCGCACATCGGAGAATGCTCATGCTGCCGCACGTCCGCGCGCTGGCGCGCGCCTCTGTCTATACGATCGCCGGTAGTGTCCTTCTCGCAGCGTCTGGAACGGCGTTCGCTTCAAACCTCGGCTTCCTAAGGAACACACCGATCACTCACATGAGGCAGCGCGACCTGCAGGCATTGAACGACGCCGCGCGTGTCGCGCTCGATACCAAGCAGGACGGCGAATCGCTCGACTGGAACAATCAGGGCACGCGCAATCCGGTGCAGATCAATGGCACGATCACGCCGCACGACACCGTTAAGAATGGCGATCAAACCTGCCGCAAGCTCACGCTCGTCGCGATTGCGAGAGGGCAGACGCAAAGCTGGACTCCGACCGCCTGCAAGGAAGGCAAAGGCCAGTGGGAGTTGCAGCGGCAGTAGCGGGTAGTCGCCGGCACGCTGCTGCCGCTAGCAGAGACCGCCGGGCAGCACCTGAGTGCATTTCCTCGACGCTTAGCACGCCGCCTCCGGATGAACGCGTAGCTCCCTCCTGCCGGCCGAGTCTCTCCGCTCTCATTTTCGCGCTTCCCGCCAGGAACGGGTCTTGACCTGCCCAGGCAGTCATTTCCGGCGCCCGTGTTCCGAAGGCCAAGGACCGTTTGTAGTGGATTGTGTTGAAAAAGTCTCCTGGCGTGCGGATTCACAGGTATCCTGGAACTCATCGATCGACCGGAGTGCATCGTCATGATGGGTCAGTTGGGTGCTGGGCAGGACAAGCTTTTCTACTCGTTCAACCTCGATAGTCATGTGCCTCGTACGCATCTGCCGCGAGGTATCGATCAGGTTCTCGATCTCGGCGATCTTCGCCAGCATCTCGCGCCGTTCTACAGCCCGATGGGCCGACCATCGATTGACCCACAACTCATGATTCGCATGCTGATTGTGGGCTACTGCTTCGGCATTCGCTCCGAGCGCAAGCTATGCGAAGAGGTCCATCTCAACCTCGCCTATCGATGGTTTTGTCGCCTGGGCCTGGAGGACGATGTGCCTGAACATTCGACGTTCTCCAAGAATCGCCACGGGCGTTTCCGCGACAGCGATGTGTTACGTCACGTGTTCGAGTCGGTGCTGAGCCGTTGCATGGCCGAGGGGCTCGTGAAGGGCGAAGGATTCGCCATTGATGCAAGTATCATCAAGGCCGATGCGAGCCGCTTCAACGCGGTGGCGCGAATGCAGCCCAATGACTGGGGGCATGTCGCCGGACAAAGTCGCGCCGTACGGGAATATCTGCGTGGACTTGAGGAAGCCAATCCGGTGAGCGCGGACACGGCGGAACCATCCGGGTCATCGGCAACGCCAAAGAAGATATCGCTGACCGATCCAGCGTCGAGCTGGACAGCCGCTTCTGGTAGCCCTGCCTTCTTTGCCTACTCGACCAACTATCTGATTGACCTGCACGCGGGGATCATCGTAGATGTCGAAGCGACGCGCGCGAACCGATCGTACGAAGTCGACTCCACCAGAACGATGGTCCACCGCGTGGAGCGGCGGTTTGATCTGAAGCCTCATCGTCTCGTTGGCGACACGGCGTACGGCTCAGCAGCATTGCTTGACTGGATGATCGTGCAGAAGGAGATCGCCCCTCATGTTCCGGTCTGGGACAAAACCACACGCAAGGACAACACGTTCTCCAGTAGCGAATTTCATTGGGACGAGCTGGCCAACGAATATCGTTGTCCTGCAGGACGCGCGTTACGCAGTGACCGGCGCCAGTTCAAAAGATCACGCACGCGTATCACAAAAGCAGACACGGTTATCTACCGATCGAGCCAGTCCGACTGTGCCGGCTGTTCGATGAAGGATCGCTGCTGTCCGAATACGCCGATGCGCAAAATCGCCCGCAGCATTTATGAATCCGCACGCGACGAAGCCAGGCGCATCGCGACAACGCCGGAATACGGGCAATCTTGCAGGGAGCGAAAGAAGGTGGAAATGCTTTTTGCTCACCTCAAACGTATCCTGAAGCTTGACCGCTTGCGACTGCGTGGGCCAACAGGTGCACACGACGAGTTCCTGCTGGCTGCAACGGCGCAAAACCTGCGACGAATGGCGAAGAGGATCATGCCTGGAAACACAAAGATGAAGATTGCTGCTGGGTGACGCGCAACGGAACTGTCGCTCCGGCGAGATCTACATGTTCGGAAACGAAGAAAGCGCTCGTGCGAGTGTCGCGGGACTATCGCCAAGTATCAAAACAAGACTTTTTCAACACAATCAGTGCGAAGCCGACGCCTGAACGTCCAATCGACGACGCATACGAACGGCTGTTCGTGGCCGCACTGTGCCTTTGCCGCGCGACCAACTCCCCAGTTAATCTACAACCGCACGCCCGACGGCGGTTAAGCGTGAAGCTGCAATCAACGCTCGTCGGGGACGTATTCCGCAAACAGCACCCGCATATCATCGCTGATCCCGTAGCCAAAGCTATTGCAGACCCGACATACTGCGTCGGTCGCGCTAAGAATCGATCGCGCTCCTCACGCGACAACCCAACCGACGATCTCAGAGCCTGTTCATACATTCGAACCAACGCGGCAAAAAACGTGCCATCTTCGAAACCAACCTCAGCGCAAAATCCAGCGGCGCGTTCGCAATAAAACACCATAAGCTCTGCCAACCCTTCTGGCCGTCCGACAGCTTTCCTGTAATCCGAGATCGCCTTCTTCGCATTCGCGACCGAAGCGGCCTGATCCCTGAAAACGTCAGGACATACCCATCTGTCGATGGTGCGTTTGTATGGCTTCAGAAGATCGTCACCCAGGTTAAATCGCGCATGCAGGAACGCCTGGTTTTCCTCGCTCGCCGCGTACAAGTCTTGAACGAGCGCAAGCAAACCGGCGCGATCGAATTGCGAGAGATGTCCCTTGACATCAACCCACGACGGCTTGGCTGTATTTTTCACGATTACCTAAATTGACGATCAAGT
>ABYL01000129.1 GCA_000173575.1 Burkholderia sp. H160
CACAAACAGTCGATGCATTGAAAGTATGGGCAACCCTGCGCGACGCGGCCAATGCGAGCCGCGCGCACGGTTGAACCCGCAGCCACATAACGGGAGATCAAATATGGCACGTCGTTACTTCGGAACGGACGGCATTCGAGGCAAGGTCGGCGAAGGGCCGATCACGCCGGAATTTGTGTTGCGGCTTGGCTACGCTGCCGGCAAGGTGCTGGCCGGCGCTGATCGATGGGCGAAAACGGGCACTCGCCCGACGGTGCTGATCGGCAAGGACACGCGGGTGTCGGGCTACATGCTCGAAGCCGCGCTCGAATCGGGCTTTTCGGCAGCCGGCGTCGATGTGATGCTGGCCGGCCCGATGCCGACGCCCGGCATTGCCTATCTGACGCGCGCGCTGCGGCTTGCCGCGGGCGTCGTGATCAGTGCGTCGCACAACCCGTACTACGACAACGGCATCAAGTTCTTCTCGGCGGACGGCAACAAGCTGCCGGACGACGTTGAAGCGTTGATCGAGGAGCAGCTCGAGCTGCCGCTCGCATGCGCGGCCTCCGAGCAACTGGGCAAGGCACGCCGTCTCGATGACGCGGCCGGCCGCTACATCGAGTTCTGCAAGAGCACGTTCCCGGCCGCGTACGACCTGCGCGGCATGAAGCTCGTCGTCGATTGCGCGCATGGCGCCGCGTACGACGTCGCGCCGCACGTGTTCCATGAACTCGGCGCGGAAGTGATCCCGATCGGTGTCGCGCCGAACGGCTTCAATATCAACGACGGCGTTGGCGCGACCGCGCCCGACGCGCTGGTTCGCGCGGTGCGCGCGAACCACGCGGACCTCGGTATCGCGCTCGATGGCGACGCCGACCGTCTGCAGATCGTTGACGGGTCCGGCCGCCTGTTCAACGGCGACGAGCTGTTGTACGTGCTGGTCAAGGACCGTATCGCGACATCCGGCCATGTGGAAGGAGCGGTCGGCACGCTGATGACCAACATGGCCGTGGAAGTCGCGCTGCAGCGTGCCGGCGTGAAGTTCGTGCGCGCCGCGGTCGGCGACCGCTATGTGCTCGAACAGCTTCGCGAGCACGGCTGGCAGCTCGGCGCGGAAGGCTCGGGCCACATTCTGTCGCTGGATCGCCATTCGACTGGCGACGGCATCGTGTCCGCCCTGCTCGTGCTGGCGGCGATGCAGCGCAGCGGCAAGTCGCTCGCGGATCTGCTCGACGGCGTCAAGCTGTTCCCGCAGAAGCTCATCAACGTGCGCATGAAGCCCGGCGCGGACTGGAAGGGCAGCGAGCCGATCCGCCGTGCGATCAAGGAGGCCGAAGGCGCGCTCGACGGCCGCGGTCGCGTGCTGATCCGCGCCTCGGGCACCGAGCCGGTACTGCGCGTGATGGTCGAAGCGCAGAACGTCGCGGACGCGGTTCAGCATTCAGAAGCGATTGCCGACGCGGTGCGGGAAGCGACGACCTGACCGGATCACGGGCAGGCGGCGACCGCCGCCTGCCTTATCGTCGCAACCGCGGTCGGCTCAGCAGTCCCGTGAACTGCGCGGCCGACCTTCATTGCTAAACGAAGACTCGTTCCCCACCCGCCAAAAGATCGGCATATCCCGCGCAAAACCCACCCTCCACTCCGAGCGCAAACGTTCGCGCCCCATCTTTTTCGCCTACCTTAGTTGAAGTGATGCAAAATGCATCGTCACAGCACCAATTCGTCGGCTCCCGTACCTTTCACTCGGTAATGAAACTGTCACACCTGTTTCACGGTTAGTCACGGCTTTGTCATAAAGAGACCCTAAGCTTCGCGGTGTTCAAGTTTCACGCTCACACCACACGCTTACACCCCCTCGGAGGTCTCATGAAATTGATGCAAACCGTGTTCGCTGGCGTCGCTGGCGCGCTCTTCGCAATCGCAGCGCAAGCAGCAGACATCACCGGCGCGGGCAGCACGTTCGCAGCACCGATCTACACGAAGTGGGCTGACGCTTATCAGAAGTCCGGCGGCGGCAAGGTTAACTATCAGGGTATCGGTTCGTCGGGCGGCATCAAGCAGATCGTCGCGAAGACCGTCGATTTCGCCGGTTCGGACGCTCCGCTGAAGGACGACGAACTCGCGAAGGACGGCCTGTTCCAGTTCCCGACGGTGGTCGGCGGCGTGGTGCCGGCAGTCAACGTGCCGGGCGTGAAGCCGGGCGAACTGGTGCTGTCGGGTGAAGTGCTCGGCGACATCTACCTGGGCAAGATCAAGAAGTGGAATGACCCGGCAATCGCCGCGCTGAACCCGAAGGTCAAGCTGCCGGATCTGGACATCGCCGTGGTGCGCCGCGCAGACGGTTCGGGTACCAGCTTCATCTGGACGAACTACCTGTCGAAGGTCAACCCGGAATGGAAGACGAAGGTCGGTGAAGGCACCACGGTCAACTGGCCGACCGGTACGGGCGGCAAGGGCAACGACGGTGTCGCGGCATTCGTGCAGCGTCTGCCGGGCTCGATCGGCTATGTGGAGTGGGCGTACGCCAAGCAGAACCACATGGACTACGTCGCGATGAAGAACGAGTCGGGCGCAGTGGTTCAGCCGCAAACCGAGACGTTCAAGGCAGCGGCAGCTGGCGCTGACTGGACGAAGTCGTTCTACCAGATCCTGACGAACGAGCCGGGCAAGAACGCATGGCCGATCGTCGGCGCGACGTTCGTGCTGCTGCACACGACGCAGGACAAGGCACCGCAAGGCGCCGAGACGCTGAAGTTCTTCGACTGGGCGTTCAAGAACGGCAATCAGGCTGCGAACGAGCTGGACTACATCTCGCTGCCGGAATCGGTCGTGTCGGAAATCCGCACGCAGTGGAAGCAGAAGGTGAAGGATTCGGCAGGCAAGTCGCTCGCCGAGTAACAGGCACAAGCGCGTTGATAGCGCGGGCGCGGTCGATCGACGCGCCCTGCAGTACCCCGGCCGTCCTCGCATGAGGACGGCCGATGGCTTTCACGCGGCATGTGCCGCATGCGTCACCGGCCGCCCGACATGTGTCGTCCGGCAATTGGAACCAGGTCCCTCAGGCTCTCATGTCCGATATTCATTTGGCGTCCGGCACGAGCCGGGCCACTCCGCCTGGCAGTGCCTCGCAGCAGAAAGCGCCTGGCCGCTCCGGCGATGTGATCTTCGGCGGCCTCGCACGCCTTTCCGCCATCGTTACGCTGTTGCTGCTCGGCGGCATCATCGTCTCACTGATCATCGCCTCGATGCCGTCGATTCGCGAGTTCGGTCTCGCGTTCCTCTGGACGGCAGTCTGGGATCCACCCAGCAAGCAATTTGGCGCGCTCGTGCCGATCTACGGCACGCTGGCGACGTCGATCATCGCTCTTCTCATCGCGGTGCCGGTCAGCTTCGGCATTGCGCTATTTCTGACTGAACTTTCGCCCGCGTGGCTGCGCCGGCCGCTCGGCATCGCGATCGAGCTGCTCGCCGCGATTCCGTCGATCGTGTACGGCATGTGGGGTCTGCTCGTGTTCGCGCCGATCTTCGCGATGTGGTTCCAGAAGCCGCTCGGCGCGGTGCTCGGCAGTATTCCGTTCGTCGGCGCGCTGTTCGCGGGTCCGCCGATCGGCATCGGTATTCTGTGCGCGGGCGTGATCCTTGCGATCATGATCATTCCCTACATCGCAGCCGTGATGCGCGACGTGTTCGAAGTGACGCCGGTGCTGCTGAAAGAATCGGCGTACGGTATCGGCTGCACGACTTGGGAAGTGATGTGGAAGATCGTGCTGCCGTTCACGAAGAGCGGTGTGATCGGCGGCATCATGCTTGGCCTCGGTCGCGCGCTTGGTGAGACGATGGCGGTCACGTTCGTGATCGGCAATACCAATCTGCTCGACAATATTTCGCTGTTTTCGCCGGGCAACAGCATCACGTCCGCGCTCGCCAACGAGTTCGCGGAAGCGGACCCCGGCCTGCATACGGCGGCGCTGATGGAACTCGGCCTGATCCTGTTCGTGATTACATTCATCGTGCTGGCGATTTCGAAGATCATGCTGCTGCGTCTCGAGAAAGGGGAGGGCGCGAAATGAGCGGTCCATCCCTGAACATGCCGGGCCTGAAGGACCCCGCGACGCTCGAAGCGATGCGCATGCGTCTGCAAGGACGCCGGCGCATGACCAACGTGGTCGCACTGACGCTGTCGCTCGGCGCGATGGCGTTCGGCCTGCTGTGGCTCATCTGGATTCTCTATACGACGCTGCGTCTCGGTATCGGCGGTCTGTCGGTCGAACTGTTCACGCAGTCGACACCGCCGCCGAACACCGATGGCGGCGGTCTCGCCAACGCGATCGTCGGCAGCCTGATGCTGGTGGGACTCGCGACCTTCGTCGGCACGCCGATCGGCATCATGGCGGGCGTCTATCTCGCCGAATACGGCCAGAAGGGCTGGCTCGCGAACATTACGCGCTTCATCAACGACATCCTGCTGTCGGCGCCGTCGATCGTGATCGGTCTGTTCGTCTACGCGCTCGTGGTCGCGAAGATGGGTCACTTCAGCGGCTGGGCCGGCGTGCTCGCGCTGGCGCTGCTGCAGGTTCCGATCGTGATCCGCACGACCGAAAACATGTTGAAGCTCGTGCCGAACGCGATGCGTGAAGCCGCGTTCGCGCTCGGTACGCCGAAGTGGAAGATGGTGATGTCGATCACGCTGAAAGCGTCGGTCGCGGGCATCGTCACCGGTGTGCTGCTCGCCGTCGCGCGGATTGCCGGCGAAACCGCGCCGCTGCTCTTCACCGCGTTGTCGAACCAGTTCTTCACCGTCGATATGGGTCAGCCGGTCGCGAATCTGCCGGTCACGATCTACAAGTTTGCGATGAGCCCGTTCGCGCAGTGGCAATCGCTCGCGTGGGCCGGCGTCTTCCTGATCACGCTCGCGGTGCTGGGACTGAACGTCCTCGCGCGCACGATCTTCTCGAACAAGTAAGGGCGGAGTGAATCCGATGAACATGGCAGAAACCCAACTCAATCCGATCGGGCACGCAGCCGCGCCCGCGGGCTCCGACCCCGAACACAGCGCTAACGCGCAAACGCCGTCGCGGCCGAAGATCGAGGTCAAGGACCTCAACTTCTTCTACGGCAAGTATCACGCGCTGAAGAACATCAATCTGGAGATTCCCGAAGGCAAGGTGACCGCGTTCATCGGCCCGTCGGGCTGCGGCAAGTCCACGCTGCTGCGTACCTTCAACAAGATGTACGCGCTCTATCCGGAGCAGCGCGCGGAAGGCGAAATCGTGATGGACGGCGAAAACCTGCTGACCACGCGCCAGGACATTTCGCTGCTGCGTGCGCGCATCGGCATGGTGTTCCAGAAGCCGACGCCGTTCCCGATGTCGATCTACGACAACATCGCGTTCGGCGTGAAGATGTTCGAGAAGCTGTCGCGCTCGGAAATGGACGACCGCGTCGAATGGGCGCTGACGAAGGCTGCGCTGTGGAACGAAGTGAAGGACAAGCTCGGCCAGAGCGGCTATGGTTTGTCGGGCGGCCAGCAGCAGCGTCTGTGCATTGCGCGCGGCATTGCGATTCGCCCCGAAGTGCTGCTGCTCGACGAGCCGTGCTCGGCGCTCGACCCGATCTCGACGGGCCGTATCGAAGAGCTGATCGCCGAACTGAAGAGCGACTACACGGTCGTGATCGTCACGCACAACATGCAGCAGGCGGCCCGCTGTTCGGACTACACTGCGTATATGTACCTCGGTGAACTGATCGAATTCGGCGACACCGAAAAGATCTTCATCAAGCCGGTCCGCAAGGAAACCGAGGACTACATTACTGGCCGCTTCGGCTGATCCGCCGGGCAATACAACGGAGTACGACATGTCCGATAAACATCTGTCCAGCCAGTTCGACGCCGACCTGAACCTCGTTTCGTCGAAAGTGCTCGAAATGGGCGGGCTCGTCGAATCGCAAATCGTCAGCGCGATGCAGGCGCTCAACGAATTCGACCTCGGTATCTGCGAGCAGGTCATCGCCACCGAAGACCGTCTGAACAAGATGGAAGTCGACATCGACGAGGAATGCAGCAACATCATCGCGCGCCGTCAGCCGGCCGCGCGCGACCTGCGCTTGCTGCTCGCGATCTCGAAGACCATCACGAATCTCGAGCGCGCCGGCGACGAAGCCGAAAAGATCGCGAAGCGCACCAAGCGTCTGATGGAAGACGGCGCATCGCGCACCATCAACATCGCCGAGATCAAGCTGTCCGGCGAGATGGCAGTGTCGATCCTGCGCCGCGCGCTCGACGCGTTCGCACGTCTCGACACGGTCGCCGCCGCGCAGATCGTGCGCGACGACAAGGCGATCGACGAGGAATTCCGCGCGTTCGTGCGCAAGCTGATTTCGTATATGACCGAAGATCCGCGGTCGATCTCGGTGGGCCTCGACTTCCTGTTCATCGCGAAGGCGATTGAGAGGATCGGCGACCACGCGAAGAACATCGCTGAGTTCATCATCTACATCGTGAAGGGCACCGACGTGCGGCACCAGTCGCGCGACACGCTCGAACGCGAAGCGCTCAGCTAATCTCCAGAGATAAGGAACAGAGGTGTCGATGCCCAGCAGCATTCTCGTCATTGAAGATGAGCCCGCCATTTCCGAACTCATTTCGGTCAATCTTCAACACGCCGGGCACTGCCCGATTCGCGCGTACAACGCGGAGCAGGCACACAACCTGATCAGCGACGTGCTGCCCGATCTGGTCCTGCTCGACTGGATGTTGCCGGGCAAATCGGGCATTTCGTTCGCGCGCGATCTGCGCAACAACGAGCGCACGAAGCATATCCCGATCATCATGCTGACCGCGCGCGGCGACGAGCAGGACAAGGTGCTCGGCCTCGAAATCGGCGCCGACGACTACGTGACGAAGCCGTTCTCGCCGAAGGAACTGATGGCGCGTATCAAGGCGGTGCTGCGCCGCCGCGCGCCGCAGCTGACCGAAGACGTGGTCGCGATCAACGGCCTGAAGCTCGATCCGGCCACGCATCGCGTCGCGGCGCATGCGGAAGGCAGCGAGATCAAGCTCGATCTCGGCCCGACCGAATTCCGTCTGCTGCACTTCTTCATGACTCACCCGGAGCGCGTGCACAGCCGCACCCAACTGCTCGACCAGGTGTGGGGCGATCACGTGTTCGTCGAAGAGCGTACCGTCGACGTGCATATCAAGCGTCTGCGCGCGGCACTCAAGCCGGCCGGGTGCGATGCTATGATTGAAACGGTTCGCGGCAGCGGTTACCGGCTGGCGAAGAGCGCCTGATAGCCGCCGGCGGTGCACTGCGTTGCGCTGTGCCGCCACACCTTCCTCCTGCGCTGTATTTTCTCTTCGATCGCTAGACCATGAACATCATCTGGGCGCGCTCCATCGTGTCGGTCGTGCTGCTTGCTGTTCTGTGCGTGGTGGTCGGCGCACTGTTGAACGTCAAGGTGGGCCTCGCTCTCGCCATCGTCATGCTGCTGGCACAGAGCATCTTCAGCACCTTCCACAAGCAGCGCCTGTGGCGTCTGCTCGACGCGCCGGTGTACGGCGAAGTGCCGAGCGCCCCTGGCATATGGGGCGAAATCTACTACCGTCTGCATAAGCTCGCGAAGCGCTGGCACGCCCAGGTGCGCCAGGTCGAACAGCAGCATTCGCGTTTCATCCAGGCGATCCAGGCGTCACCGAACGGCGTCGCGATGCTCGACGATCACGATCAGATCGAGTGGTGCAATGCGATTTCCGAAAGCCACTTCGGGCTCGACGCGAAGCGCGATCTGCGTCAGCACATCACGCATCTGGTGCGTCATCCCAGTTTCGTGCGCTATCTGAATTCGCATCGGTACGAGGAAATGCTGATCATGCGCGGCATGGGCGAGAAGCGCCAGAACGTGCTGTCGGTGCAGGTGTTTCCTTATGGCGACAATCGCAAGCTCGTGTTGTCGCAGGACATCACCGAACTCGAACGCACCGATGCGATGCGGCGCGACTTCGTCGCTAACGTATCGCACGAATTGAAAACGCCGCTCACCGTGCTGTCCGGTTTTCTCGAAACGATGCGCGAGCTGCCCTTGAGCGAAGCGGAGCGGGCGCGTTATCTCGATCTGATGGAGCAGCAGGCGTCGCGCATGCGTCATATCGTCAGCGATCTGCTCGTGCTCGCGACGCTCGAGGGCGACAACAGGACACCGAGCGATCATATGATCGACATGCAATCGGTGTTGCGGCATCTGCAGGACGACGCAGAAAGCCTCTCCAGCGATCATCACAGGATCGTCTTCGATGCCGATGAAGCGCTGACCGTCACCGGTGTCGAAACCGAGATTCTCAGCGCATTCGGCAATCTGGTCACGAACGCGATCCGCTATACGCCCGATGGCGGTTCGATCAAGGTGAGCTGGCGCGCGCATGGTGGCCAGGCGGTGTTCTCGGTTGCCGATAGCGGCCTCGGCATTCCGGCTGCCGATATCCCGCGGCTCACCGAGCGCTTCTATCGCGTCGATCGCAGCCGTTCGCGCGACACGGGCGGCACGGGCCTCGGTCTTGCGATCGTCAAGCACGTGCTGCAGCGGCACGATGCGCAACTCGAGGTGAAGAGCGAAGAAGGGCGCGGCAGCACCTTCACGGTGCGCTTCCCGGTGTCCCGGACGGCGCGTTGCCAGGCCGCGCCGGCTTGAACGCAACAGCCGGCCAACACGTCGATTCATAAAAAAAACCGCCCTCGAGAAAGGACGGTTTTTTTATGCACGCTCATTTCGGAGTGGCCGCCGTCGCGTCCTGCACTCCGATCGCGGCCGACTACGTACAGAACTTGCTGAGCAGACTCATCTGCGCATTGCGCGACGCCTTGCCGGGCCGACGCCGGCGATAGTGACCGTCGCTTTGCATCAACCAGGCCGACTGGTTGTCGCCGAGAAACGCCGACAGCCCTTCCGCGATCACGCGCCGCTTCAGCCGACGGTTGTTGACCGGGAATGCGACTTCGACGCGCCGGAACAGATTGCGATCCATCCAGTCGGCGCTCGACAGATACACCTGCTCCTTGCCGCCGTCGTAGAAGTAGTAGATGCGGTGGTGTTCGAGAAAGCGCCCGACGATCGAGCGCACCGTGATGTTCTCGGAGAGCCCCGGTACGCCGGGCTGCAGCGAGCACACGCCGCGCACGATCAGATCGATCTTCACGCCGGCCTGCGATGCTTCGTACAGCTCAGCGATCACCGTCGGTTCGAGCAGCGCGTTCATCTTCGCGACGATGCGCGCCTTCTTGCCCGCGCGCGCATGCTCGGCTTCCTTGCGGATCGCCTCGACGAGCTTCGGATGCAGCGTGAACGGCGACTGCCACAGCTCGTGCAGCTTCAGCTCGCCGCCGATGCCGGTGAGCTGCTGGAACACGTGGTGCACGTCCTCGCAGGTCTTCTGATCGGCGCTCATCAGACCGAAGTCGGTATAGAGACGCGCGGTGCGCGGATGATAGTTGCCGGTGCCGAGGTGCACATAGCGCTTGAGCGTCGTCCTGCCGCCCATCGACGCGCGTCGCACGATCAGCATCATCTTCGCGTGGCACTTGTGGCCGACCACGCCGTAGACCACATGCGCGCCGACCGCTTCGAGCTGTGAGGCCCAGTTGATGTTGGTTTCCTCGTCGAAGCGCGCGAGCAGCTCGACGACCACCGTCACTTCCTTGCCGTTGCGCGCGGCCTGCATCAGCGCGTCCATCAGTGGCGAGTCGGTGCCAGTGCGGTAGATGGTCTGCTTGATCGCGACCACGTTCGGGTCCTTGGCCGCCTGCAGCAGCAGCTCGAGGACCGGCTGGAAGCTCTCGTACGGATGATGCAGCAGGACGTCGCCTTGATCGATCACGTCGAACATGCTGGCGCTGTTGGCGATCTGCGGCGGCGTCGACGGAATATGCGGCACGAACTTCAGATCCGGCCGGTCGACCATCTCGGGCAGCTGCATCAGCCGGACCAGATTGACGGGGCCGTTGACGTAGTAGCAATCCTTGTTCGACAGGCCGCTTTCGTCGAGCAACCGCCGCGCCACATGCGCGGGCGTATCCGCCGACACCTCGAGCCGCACCGCATTGCCCAGATGCCGCGCCGGCAGTTCGCCCTGCAACGCGACGCGCAGATTGGTGATTTCGTCTTCGTCGACGAACAGTTCGCTATTGCGCGTGATGCGAAACTGATTGCAGCTGCGCACGACCAGACTCGGAAACAGCTCGCCGACGAAGCGTTGCAGCAGCGAGCTCAGCAGCACGAAGCCATGCGGATAACCCGACAGCTCCTGCGGCATGCGCACGAGGCGCGGCAGCGCGCGTGGCGCCTGCACGATGCCCATCATCGCCTGACGGCCGAACGCATCCTTGCCTTCGAGTTCGACGACGAAGTTCAGGCTCTTGTTCAGCACGCGCGGAAACGGATGCGCGGGATCGAGGCCGATCGGCGTAAGCACGGGCAACAGTTCGTCGAAGAAGTAGTTGCGTGCCCATTCGGTCTGCGCATCGCTCCATGCTTCGGTGCCGTGGAAATAGATGCCTTCCTGTTCAAGCGCGGTGAGCACCGTGTCTTGCAGCATCGTGTACTGGCGATGCACGAGCTTCTGCGCACGTTCGACCACGAGGTCATACGCGTGCTGCAGCGACATGCCGTCGGGCGACAATGCGCCGGGGTTGTCGCGCATCTGTTCCTGGAGCCCGGCCATACGGACTTCGAAGAATTCGTCGAGGTTGCTGCTGGTGATGCAGATAAAACGGAGGCGTTCGAGCAAGGGGACGGCGGGATCGGCGGCTTGCGCCAACACACGCTCGTTGAAACCCAGAATGCCCAGCTCGCGATTCAATAAGGGATAGCGGACGGACATCGGCGGCGAGATTGGTATGTCTGAAATGGAGACAGAAAGACGCTCGGAAATTCTCACGGTTTGATGACGTCCTCATGACATCGGCGGTGTTTTTAATATTTATGCCGCAATCGTCTTTTGTCGTCAATATGACGCACCACCTATGCGAGCATACCGAACTCTCTGCGCCGCGAGGTGACATTGTGAAGGCTGCTACGCTTAGAATGGCGTCTTTGAACAGTGCTGCTGGCCGCGACGCGCATCATGCGCCGAACGCGCAGGGCAGGCGGGTGACGCGGCCAGCGTCACCCGCCACGCCCGCGGTCGCAGCCGCCGCGCTTGCGCGCATGGAGTACCCTTACCCGATGGCACATACCCCTCACCTCCTCGCTGCCGTCGATCTTGGTTCGAACAGCTTCCGGCTGATCGTGGGCCGGGTCGAGGAAACCGACGCGGGCAGCCAGATCTATCAGGTCGACGCCTTGCGCGAGCCGGTCCGGCTCGCCGCCGGGCTATCGAGCGACAAGATGCTCGATCGCGCCTCGCAGGTGCGCGGCTGGGATGCGCTGAAGCGCTTCGGCGAGCGCCTGCGCGATTTTCATCCGGACCACGTGCGCGCGGTCGCGACCAATACCTTGCGGATCGCCAAGAACGCGGCCGAATTTCTCGGCGAGGCGCAGGCCGCACTCGGATTTCCGATCGAAGTGATCGCGGGGCGCGAGGAAGCGCGTCTGATTTACGCAGGCGCAGCGCACTCGGTGCCGGCGAGCGCGGGCAAGCGGCTCGTCGTCGATATCGGTGGCGGCTCGACGGAATTCATCATTGGTTCGCACTACACGCCGATCATGATGGAGAGCCTGTATATCGGCTGCGTGAGCCATAGTCGCGCGTTTTTCCCGGCCGGCAACGTCGACGAGTACACGATGCGCCAGGCCGAGCTCGCCGCGCGCCGCGAAATCCAGATCATTTCCGCCGAGTACAAGAAGACCGGCTGGGAGCAGGCGATTGGCTCGTCGGGTACCGCGCGCGCGCTCGCCGAACTGGTCGAGGCGAACAATTTCAACGATGCGGGCGTCACGCACGGCATCTCGCGCGGCGGCCTCGAGCGGCTCAAGCGCGCGCTGATCAAGGCCGAAAACGTGAACCGGCTGAAACTGGTCGCGCTAAAGAGCGACCGCGTGCCGGTGCTCGCGGGCGGCCTGTCGATCATGATCGCGGTGTTCGACGAATTGGGGGTCGATTACGTCGACACCACCGACGGTGCGCTGCGGCTCGGCGTCATGTACGACCTGCTCGGCCGTTCGCAGCACGAAGATATGCGCACGGTGACGGTCGAGGGCTTCATGCGCCGCTATGGCGTCGATCGCCCGCAGGCGGTGCGTATCAGCGATCTGTCGACGAGCTTCTACGACCAGTTCGCCGAGCCGGACGAAGAACGCCGCGAGGAAAACCGCATGTTCATCGGCTGGGCGGCCTCTCTGCATGAAATCGGGCTGTCGATCTCGCATAGCGCGTATCACAAGCATTCGGCGTATATCGCGAGCAACGCCGACATGCCGGGCTTTTCGCGCACCGACCAGGCGCGCCTCGCCGCGCTCGTGCTCGGTCATGCGGGCAAGTTGGGCAAGCTGTCGCAGACGCGCGAGGTCGAATGGCCGCTGCTGTTCTGCCTGCGACTCGCGGCGCTGCTGTGCCGTCGACGCGCGGATGTCGGCCTGCCGGGCATCACGGTTGCTCAAGCCAATGGCGGTTACGAGGTGCGTCTTCCTAACGAGTGGGTCGCCAACAATCCGTTGACGGACTACAGCCTGATCCAGGAAGCGGCGGAATGGGAGAAAGTCGGGATTCCGTATCGTGTGGTGTATACGGACGATTGACGCGACGCAGATCGGCGCTCGCGTCGGTTCTCAGCGTGCGCATGAACAAAAAAAGCCCTGCAAATGCAGGGCTTTTTCATATCCCGGCGCAGCTTATCGGGGCAACGCATCACCAAGGAAGTGCCGCGCATAACGCGCATTGATATCGGACAGACGGAACAGCGTCAGAAAGTCCGCGGTATTGAAGTCGGGATCCCATGCCGGCGCGCCGCAAATCTTCGCGCCCAGACGCAGATAGCCCTTCACGAGCGGCGGCGGCGCGACGGCGGCGCCCGTCTGAAGTTCGTCGACCGGCAGCGGCGTATGCGGGAACGCGCGATATTCGGGCTCGGTCAGCGCGTTATCGCGCAACGAGCAATACAGGTTCGCCGCATAGTGGCCGCCGTCGGCCATCGCGACGCTTGCGCAGCCGAGCATGGTCTCGTAGCCATTGTGTTGCATGTATGCGCCAAGCCCCGCCCACAGCGACATGATCACCGAGCCGCTGCGATAGTCGGGATGCACGCACGAGCGGCCGACCTCAACCATCTTCGCGCGCAGATGCGTGAGACGCGACACGTCGAACTCGCTTTCGGCGTACAGACGGCCGATACGCGCGGCCTGATGGGGCGGCAGCGCGCGATACGTGCCGACTACTTTGAGCGTGTCGAGATCGCGCACCAGCAAATGATCGCAGTACGAATCAAATGCATCGACGTCGAGCCCAGCGGGGCCACTCAGGCGAGCGCCCATTTCGTCGGCAAATACACGGTAGCGCAGACGCTGTGCTTCGCGCAGCTCTTCGTCGGTACGCGCCCACGACACTTGCAGGCGATGTTGCGCGGTAACCGTTTCCTCGGCACGCGGCAGACGGCGCGATTCGAAGAGCGAGGCGAAGGGCAGGGTGGGCGTCGGCAGTTCTCGCATTGGCGGTCCTGGTCGAAAAGAGTGAGGATTTCTTTTTTCGCCAATGTAGTAACGCGGGGTGACGCTCGCATGGCAAACCTGTGACGATTGGATGACTGCCCGAAAGCCCTCGCGTGCGCGCCTGTAATGTCGGGTGCGTCGTGCGACGCACGAAGTCAGACCAGATCGGGGCTGATCGCGGCGCGCAGCACCGCCTGAGCTTCGCCGTCGCGCTCGCGGCTCTCGATCCACCAGATGCCGGATTTTTTCAGCGGCCAGCTCGCGCGGCTGTCGCCGAGCAACTGGGCGGCGACGTGGCCGAGCGTCGGTTGATGGCCGACGATCACCACGGTCTGCGCGATACCGCCGGGCCAGCCGGCCGCTTCGAGAACATCGTCCGCGCTCGCATTCGGCGCGAGCTCGCGCACGACGCGATACTGGTCGCTCAATGTCTCGGCGGTCTGGATCGTGCGCACGGCGGGGCTCGCGAGGATGACCGCGTCCTCGGGCAGACGGGCGCGCAGCCATTTCGCGGTGTTCTGCGCCTGCTTGCGGCCGCGCGTGGTGAGTGCGCGCGAGAGATCGCTCGCCGCGACATCTTCGGCTTCGGCGTGACGCCAGAGGATCAGGTCCATGTGGGTGTCTCCTTCTTGAGCGGCTTCGGATCGCGTTGCGGCGGGTTTGCGTTCGACTTTGCGCGTTTTCGGAGCGACGTACGTGTGCAAGCACTGTCGCATGCGCGCGTGATGATTTGCAAGGCGGGGGTGCCTGGGTCAAACGCGAGGCCAAAAAGCAAAAACCCGCGAAGCCGGAGGCTTCGCGGGTTTCGTATTGCTTTTCGTGGTCGGAGCGATAGGATTCGAACCTACGACCCTCTGATCCCAAATCAGATGCGCTACCAGGCTGCGCTACGCTCCGACGAATCCGAGAGTATAGGGGGTGAGAGCAGGAGCGTCAATCCCTTGTCCGGGGGAACCGTATCGGCAACGACGCGGCGGAAGCGCCGTCGATTGATGTATGCCGAAGGAACTGGAATGACGTCGCGCACGTCGACGCGCGCAACGCTCGCACGCGCCGCAACGCCGGTCATCGCGTCATCGCGCGGACGCGAAGCTGAGGCACCGTGCCATGTCGGTGCCGCGACTGGAAACCATTCGAAGCGAGTCGAATAACACCCGCCTCAGTGCCGTGGACGCTTCCAATGCGGCATATGCACATGCTCATGCGCCCAGTGATGCAGCATGCCCTCACCATCGTGTTCACGCCGGTAGGTTCGCGATTCGAAAATCGACAACGCCACCAGCACGAGCAGGCCTATTGTGAGCCCGACAAAGCCCGCGATCGATTCGCCGTCCATGGCAGTCTCCTGATAGGTTCAGCCATGAACCCATAGTAGCGCACGTCTGGCGAAATCTCACGAAATGGAAAGGGCGCGACACGACTGCGCGTGATGGCGTCGTCGGCGGCGCTTTGCGGGTAGACTCTCGGCGCGTCGGCGGACCTCCGTCCGCCATCCCTTTGTCCCGGAGACGATTGCAAAATGACCCGCGTTCTGACTCTTGCCTTGCTGCTGTGCGCCGGCGTTGCCGGCTGTGCGGACAATCCGTCCGCGCATCACGGCACACCCCCACAGGATCCCGCTGACTACCACGGCGTGCCCACTGACGATCGGCCGCCCGCGATGGTGCCCGCGCCCGACGCGCAGTGAACCGGGCGGAAGTGGCAAAGCGAAGCACCGGCGCGGGCACGCCGGCACTTCTGACCCGCGCCAACTGTTCGCGCGGAGAGCACGGGCTGAAATCATTCTAGGGCGCGCTCGTTGGGCGATATGTATGCGCTTGTTTCAAGCCGTAACTGCCTGTCGTCCGCCGAATCGCCAACGGAACGCAGCGCGCCGCATTACGCCGCCGCAATTCCCCGCGACACCCCTGGCAAATAGCGCGCGAGCGTCACGCCGCGCGTGGCCATGAAGATCAGCAGCGCGACCCACAGCCCGTGATTGCCATGCAACGCGAGCAAGGCCGACGACGCCGCCACGAACACCGCAAGCGACACCAGCATCGCCATCATCAGCTCGCGCGTACGCGTCGCGCCGATGAACACGCCGTCGAGCAGGAAGCCCCACACCGAGATCACCGGCGACAGCGCCGCCCACGGCAGATAGGTTTCGGCCGCGGCGCGCACCGCGGCCTGATCGGTGAGCCGTTCGATAATCCACGCACCTGCGCCCCAGTACACGAACGCGAACCCGATCGCGCCGAGCGCCGACCACAGCGCGGTGACCTTGACCGCCTGCGCGAACGCGTGACGATCACGCGCGCCGATCGCCGCGCCGACCAGCGCCTCGGCCGCATGCGCGAAGCCATCGAGGCCGTACGCCATGAAGGTCTGAAAGTTCAGTAGCAGCGCGTTGGCCGCGAGTGTCGCGTCGCCTTGCCGCGCGCCAAGATGCGCAAACCAGCCGAACGACGACAGCAGGCAGAGCGTGCGCATGAAGATGTCGCGATTGAGCACGACGAGCCGCTTGAGCGCGGCGGCGTCGAACAGCGCGGCGCGATTCAGCCCGGGCAGGCCGCGCGGTCTGCCTTGCCAGAGCAGGGCGAGGCCAAGCATGAAGCCGAGCGCGTCGGCGGTCGCGGTGGCCGCGCCGATGCCGGCCACGCCCCAATGAAACACATACACGTACAACAGCACCGCGACGATGTTCACGCTGTTGATGAACACCTGCGACAGCAACGCGAGCCGCACCCGCTGCGTGCCGAGCAGCCAGCCGAGTACCACGTAGTTGCCGAGCGCGAGCGGCGCGGCCCAGATGCGCGCGTGACAATAGACCTGCGCGTGCTGCTGCACGGCGTCGCTGCCGCCGATCAGCCGCAGCGCGTAGTTGATCAGCGGTTGCCGCACGAGCAGCACCAGCGCACCGATCGCGGCTGCCATCAGCAGTGCACGCACGACGGTGTTGCGTAGCTCGTCGCTCTGGCCCGCGCCGTGGGCCTGCGCGACCAGGCCGGTCGTGCCCATGCGCAAGAAGCCGAAGCCCCAGAACACGAAGTTGAAGAAGAGCCCGCCGAGCGCGACGCCGCCGAGATACGACGCGCCGTCCAGATGACCGGCAACGGCGGTATCGACCGCGCCGAGGATCGGTTGCGTCAGGTTCGCGAGGACGATCGGAAACGCGAGCGCAAGCACTCGCCGGTGCCAGCGCACCGGCAGCGCGGGCGCGCTGGCTGCGTGCGCGCTGGCTTCAGGGGTCGCCGCGTCGGGCGCGGCGTCGCTCAAGTGCGCTCCTGCACGCAGACCCACGGCGAGACGACGACCGCCCACAGGTCGGGGTCGCGCGCGGCGAAATCGGCGGCCGTCTCCGACTGCACGCGCTCGATGAGGCCAGCGGATAGCCACTGCGCGACCTGTGTGGTGTTGTCGCTGGCGATCGCTTCGGCGACGCTCACGAGATCGAGGTCGCGCGCGACGCGCAGCAGCATGCCGCGCGCAAAGAAACGTTCGAGTTCGCTCCAGCCGATCTTGGCGGTTTCGCCGAGCAGCTTCGCATAGAGGGGGCTTTGGGAGGCGTCGTTGGAAGTCATCGTAAGCGGGGGCGGACGGGGCCGTCACTATAAACCATAGTCGCGGGCCGGCGGGCCGCGCGGCGGCCTGGCGCTTCGCGCTACGCGGCTTTTTGCGCGAAGCCGGGCTGAATCGGATTCTGAACCTGGATGCCGGCCGATTCAACGACGGCGGCTTGCCAGCCGTGCCTCACATCATCGCCGACATTAATCGTCCGATTTTTAAAGCTGAAACGGAGTTTGAATTCGGTTTAAGATTTGTCGGTCGATTTGTCGATGTTAAATATTTCGCCATTCGCGAATATGTTGTGATGAAATAAAAAACTTATTTTGAGGCGCCGCTGAGACTAATCGATCCGTTACGTGCGTTTCCGCACCAAGTTAATATCGGCAACAAAAAATGGCCTTAATGTCGAATGAGTTAGTGTCATTCGGCCAGATGCCTTTCATCTGCGGTTTTGGGGGGTTTTTTTTTCGCTCGCCTGAGAACATTGGCTGGTGCGGCGTTCGTGCAATCCGGTTCGGATGGATTCGCACATCGAGTATTGCAGCAACGGCGCATTTAGCCGGTCTCATTCCGACATTTCCGATTCACGGATTGCGGAATCCGTGCGGCGTGTAACATTGACCGCAGAATTAGCGGATTGCACTCGCAAATGCAGGTTGTTAGATTTCGTTCTGGCGCATGGTGAACCGGTCCTTTACCGATATGCGCCGAACCCCCGTTAGCCCGGCTTCGTGCCGGGCTTTTTTTCAGGGGAGTTACGTGGATGTTTAAACCTGCCGCAGCAGTGTTCACCGCGAATTCATCTACGCGGCCGATGACGGCGAATTATTTTTTCGGCGCGAGGCTTATGAACGGGGTGCTCATTTTTGTCTGCGTCTGGGTGATCGCGCTCGCGTTGCTGCTGCGCTTCGCCGCGCGCATCGATCCGCGCTCGGGGCGCTGGCGCCGCCGCTAATCGGTGTCACTCGCCGGCTGCGCTGCCGTCATTACTGCTTGCAGCGAATCACCATCGAGCGGTTTTTCACATTCGCGCCGAAAATCCCACCGATCGTGCCGCCCGACGTCGCACCGCTGTCGACGTCTTTCGACACTACGTCGTACCCGTAGTTGCCGCAGGCTTCGCCAGCGCGCTTGTAGCATTCGGCCCAGCTCGTGCTGGCGTCGCCGCCGCTGCAGTTGATCGCGAAGCCGGTATCGCCGCTCGGCAGATAGGTCAGCGTGGTCGTGGTCGAGCAGCCGCCGAGGCCGCCGAGCGTCAGGAGGCCAAGACAAATCGTTACAGCCGTCGCGACGCGCGACAATGGGCTTTTCATTTCAGATTCCTTGCAAATAACAAAGGCGGGGTGGCGCGCAGCCACGCCGCTTCGAATTGAGCTTTTATAGCACGGTGGATTCCCGCTCCTGCGCCGCCTAGCGCGGCGGCAGCTCCTTCGACGGATCGATCGAGCGCCCCTGGTAGCGCAACTCGAAATGCAGCATCACGCGATCGGTATCGGTGTCGCCCATTTCGGCGATTTTCTGGCCGCGCTTGACCGATTCGCCTTCCTTCACGAACAGCGCGCGGTTATGCGCGTAGGCGGTCAGGTAGTCGGCGTCGTGCTTGAGGATCAGCAGGTTGCCGTAGCCGCGCAGGCCATTGCCCGCATACACGACGGTACCCGGCGCCGCCGCGACGATAGGCGTGCCGGCAGCCGCGGAAATATCGATGCCCTTCGAGTTGGCGCCGTCGAAGCGGCGGAACACGGTGCCGTCGGCGGGCCAGACCAGCGAGATCGGCGCCGGCGCGGTGG
>ABYL01000128.1 GCA_000173575.1 Burkholderia sp. H160
GTCAGTCGATATGATCGTGCCGTTCGCCTTCGCTGGCTCGATCAAGGCTGCACGTGTGGCCAGCGTCACGATGGGCCGGATCAGGCTGATGGAGCATGAAGCGAAGGACGGTAGTCGGATCGGCGGGCATACAATCGAAAAGCATGTCGGGCGGACTGAGGCGCAATTGCGCGAGAGGATGCGCCTGGAACCCCAAAGAGACGTAGTATCGTCGTTTCGGGATTTGCCGTCGGCGGAATGGGCGATCTCCAGGGTTATGGAATCCAACACACTGAAAATCAGGAGTTGGGCTCAATCAAATCCGAGACAAGTCTTAACTCTATTCCATAACGCTGGAGAAACTGTAGGTTATGGAATTAACCGGGAAACCGGGAAATTAATGGGTTTGAGTACGGTTCAGGTTGTCTTGAAATATGAAAAATACAATGGAATGCCATATTACATTTTGACGTCTTATCTACTGAAATGATGAACGAAGAATTATATCCCCAGTTCTATGTCCTGTTCGGGGGATATCTCAACCAAGACAGCGATCTCTGGGGTAATAATTTGGAGGAGGTTGTATCCTGCTACAAGCGAGACAGTTCTCCAGAAGAAATTGCAGAGGCGCTATGTGAAATAGAAAAATTCAAAAAAGAAGCAGGCGAAAGTCTCGACAAAAAATTCTATGAAACCTATGGATTCAATTTCAATCCAATTTTATTGGGCTATACGACCATTTCGTTTCTCGAAGAATTGAAGCGTCTTCTGAGCGAGTAATTCACCCGACTCCAGTCAGAATTACCAAACCGGGGTTGACTACGTGAGCAACGTTAAGCATCAGACAGGCCAAAGCCGACGCAGAATCACGCGCCACCGCGGCATCCAACAAAGACAATTTCAAAGCCACTACGCCAGGTATCGCAGGCGCGCATGTTGCCAATGAAAAGCGACAAAAGTTATCAAACGTCACTGCGACACGGACGATTTACGGAAAACTAACCAACAAGCATATTCGCCGACCTAACGCCGCCCCACACGACGCAATTCATCCGCCCCTCGTGAACTTGACCAGCACCAAACTGCCAAACATATTTCCCCAATTCGGATAACTGGCATGGCAAGCGTGCTGCTGGTAGACGATGATGTGGAGACATTGGCCGCGTGGTGCGCCAGTTGCGCCGCGGGCGGATTTGAAGTAAGAAGCGCGCGCGACGGACAATCGGCGCTGAGAATGTTCATCGAATCTCCCGTCGACGTGGTGGTCGCTGACTGGCGTATGCCGATTATGTCGGGGAGCGAACTCTGTCACCGTTTGCGCACCCTACCCGGCCTGGCCGATGTAGCTTTTATCCTGATTTCCGGAGAGCCCAGCCCGCCTGCCTTCGTCAGCTACGATGGGTTCCTCCGAAAGCCCGTAGATGGGCAACTTTTACTGACCACAATGCGACGTCTGCTGGCAGACCGCATAACCCATCGAGAATCACGGATCCGCAGGACGACCTAGTCGAGCGCCTGGCTCGATAAGTGTCTCCTGGTTGTGCCTTGCCAACTCATTCGCGGTCTCGCGGCGAGTCGCTCATAGCCACTCGGTCTCGAAACCATACGACGTCAGCGGCAAGCAGCCGTGGTCCGTCAAAACCACCTGTTGCTCGAGTTTCACCCCTTGGGTTCCTCCTTCTGCACCAATGTAGCTTTCGACGCAAAGTGTCATGCCTGATTCGAACCGGCCATCATATCCACCACTTTCCCAATCGACCTGGTGTGCGATATTCGGGTACTCATCGACCATCCCAATGCCATGGGCCACGCAGCTGTATCGGTTTTTGACGTAGATATCCGGAATCTTCCAGGCCTTCTCGCAGAATTCACGGAACGTCAAGCCGGCACGGAGCAACTCCATATTGAAATGAATCTGTGCATAGGCTTTTTCATAGAGACGACGTTGCTCGTCAGACGGACGCGCGTGACCGACGGTCCATGTTCTCGATATATCAGAGCAGTAGCCATTCGGCCCCACCATGTCCGTATCGAAAGCGAGCAACTCTCCTTGCTGCAAAACTCGCGATGAGCACTCGTGCATCCAAGGATTGGTTCGGTCGCCCGATGCGAGCAGTCGAGTCTCGATCCACTCTCCACCATGACGGATATTCTCGTGGTGAAGATGGGCCCAGAGATCCTGCTCTGTCATTCCCGGACGAAGTTCGCGATGCATGCGTTCAATTCCGCTTTCGCACACACGGATTGACTCGCTCATCAGAACCAACTCGCCCGGCGACTTGATCGAGCGCGCCAATTCCATCATGGCTTGCCCGTCCAGAAGAGTCACCCCTCCTTTCGCCAGCAACGCAGCCCCCATCGGGTCAAGCCGGTCCACTGCCAACCTCGCTTCGTGTGGCGCGCGCGCATGCAAGACATCGAGGATTTCTTCCGCCCAGACCTCCGCCCGGCTTTCGGCGTTGGTACCAGCACTGAAGAACGACCAAGCCACTGCACTGCGCAATTCCACGTCCAGAGTTAAACCGTCCCACACGTGTTTGCAGCTATGAAACTCCCATCCGACTACGCGGCCGTCCGCGAAAACCATGACATACCTGGACGGGTTTCGCCCTGTCCATATCTGCATATTTGAAGTGTCCGTTGCGTAGCGAATGTTGACGGGGTCGTACAGCAGAATGGCCGAACAGTTGTTCTGCTTCAGTTGCTCCTGCACGCGTGACAGTCGATAGGCGCGAACATCGGGGAGCGTTCGCTCCATTCGCACGGGATGGACGACATCACTCGCGTCAATCATGTCGCTGCAAAGCATGTAACCCCTCCTGAGGGATGAGTCTGTTCGAGTGCTGACGATGCCAGGGACAACCTCGACACGAAGCACCGGCCGCAGCGCCGTACTATCGCGTGAGAAATTTCGGATGCGATTTCAAAGCTCAAGGACGAGGTCCGAAGTTGGCCGGCTGCAGCAAAGGAGCCGGAAACCCTTTTGGACCTCTCTTTCACGAATGCCCCCGTTGTGCTTCATGTCCACAGTACCGTCGAGCACCCTGGTTTTACACGTCCCGCACACGCCCTGACTGCAGGACGACGGGATCGGAACACCGTTCTTCTTCGCCGCAGCCAGAACGGTTTCAGACGGGCTCATCGTGAACGTCCTGGACGAGCGGGAAAGCTTGACCGTGAACACTTCCTGAGCCGCACCGCGCTCTTCCTGCACGGGTTCCGGTGCGGCAACTGTCTCCGCAAAAGTGAAGCTTTCCTGGTGGTAACGGTCCGGATCGTGACCGCCTTCGTGAAGCAATTGTCTGACTGCGGACATGTATCCCGCAGGGCCGCAGGTGAAGACTTCCCGTTCCTTGAAGTCGGGCAGCCATTCAGAAAGCTGTTGCAGGCTAAGCCTACCTGTGGCGCCGGCCCAATCGCTCTCCTCACCGATGCCTTCACAGACGAAGAACAGCTTCAGTTGCGGTGACAGCTTCGCCAGTCTCTGCAGCTCCGCGCGAAAAACGATATCGGCAGGCGTCCTCGCGCTGTGCACGAATGCAATATCCCGGTCGAGCCCGAGGTCAATGCTCGCCCGCGTCATCGACATCAACGGTGTCACGCCCGAACCGGCCGACAGATAGAGCGACTTGGGCGCAGCGGAAACCGTAGACGTGAAGGTTCCGGAGGGGCCGTACGCTCGCAACTGACTTCCCGGCTTCATGTTGTCGTGGAGCCAGTTCGACATGACGCCGCCAGGTACGCGCTTGACGGTAATCGACAAGAGATAGGGGCGCGTTGGTGGCGAAGAAATCGTGTAGCAGCGTTCGACCGATTGTCCCTGTAAATTCGCCGACACCGTCATGAACTGCCCCGGCTCGAAGCGCACCGGCAGACCATCCTCCGTGCGGAACTCGAAGCTCTTGACGTCGTGCGTTTCGTCAACGATGCGACAACACGTCAGCGTTTGCTGCTCACTACTCGGCCAGTGCCGTGCGCCGCTCTCCCACGTCCGAGCGTTAGTGAGCCGGTCGAGAACCTCTGGCGCCCGGATAAACATTTTTTTGACAGCATTCATGGTGGTGACTGTGCTTCAGATGGCGTGCGCGCTCAGGCGCGCCGCATACCAGCGCGAGAACTGGTCGACATAGGCTTCGGTGAACGGTGAGAACACGCCCGGAACATAGGCCGGGTCTTGCGTGCCTTCGTGCGTGATTTCCACCAGGTGCTTGTCCTGTGTGTTGGTCGCCACCCAGACTTCAGTCAACTCCTTTACGTTGTAATCGACGCCTTCTACCGCATCGACATGAACGAGCCACTTGGAGCGAACCAGCGTCTTGTCAGGGGCAAGCGGAATGATGTATGAGATGACCGCGTGGTCGCTCATGACATGCGTCCATGAGTTGTGCGTCCATAGGTGCTGATCGCCGAGGTCGCGTCGCGTGAGATTGCCGAACAGCTTCGTACTGGCGACCTTGGTGCTGATGGTCTGCGACTCGCCTTCGCCAGCGATGACGAGTTGCTGCGTCCGGAACTGGGTGACCGCCTCTTCGTCAAGCCACTCGACTGTTTCTCCGATGAACCCATCGCGCTCCCAGCTTGTCTGGCACGTTGCGTTGCGCGTCTTGTAGTCTTCGAGCGCGCGCAACGATTCTTCGCTCAGGTTTTCCGGGCAGAAGCCGAAGTCTTCGGGCAGGAATGACGCCGTCAGTTCCGGGTGAGTGGCCTGGCAGTGATAGCACTCCCGGTTGTTCTCGATCACGAGTTTCCAATTGCCGTTCTCGATGATTTCCTGTTCGAAGGCAATCTTCGTGTTTCGCAGGTCGTAAGGCGCGAAACGCGACGTCATCGTCTCTTCCAGCTTCGAGATGTCTTCTGGCGCCTTCTCGTCGAGACACACAAAGATATGCGTTCCAACGATCTTCGTGTGCACTGGAATCAGACTGCGGCACGTCGGGTCGAAATCTTTCCCCATATGCGTCGTGTGACGCAGGCTCCCGTCGAGGTCGTACGTCCATTGGTGGTAAGGGCAAACCAGCATACCCACTGTCGACTTCCCTGCTTCCTTGAGTCGCGCACCCCGATGACGACAAACGTTGCGATAGGTCCTCACGTTTTCGTCGTCATCGCGCACGATGATGATGGACGCCTTGCCAATGTCCACGGTCGACACATCGCCCGGCTCGGGAACGTCCGCCGTGACTCCGACGAGAATCCAGTGCTTATGGAAAAAGACGTCAACGTCCGTTTCGAAAACATCCTGACGGCCAAAAAGCTCGCCGGGCATACCGTGGCCGGGCTGACGGCTTCGAATCAACTCAGCATGCGTTTTGAGTTGCACTTCAGACATCGTCTTCTCCAATGTTCAGGGGTCTCGGGACTTCGATCGTTCCCGCGATGACCTGAGTATTGGATTGACGCAAAGCAACGTCAATGCGCTTTATTTTCGGCCTGGCATTACTTTAAATTATGCAAGTGTCAGATTGGAGCCGCCCCGCTTCGTCGGCCGCGGGAGACGCTTCAGGCTTCGCTGGGATCTTGCCTAAGCCAGTCGATGAGACCGCCAATCGCAGGGGTGATGGCGCGTCCGTGAGGCACGATGAGGTAGTACGAATCGCTCGCCTTGAACGACGCGACAGGCAGACGGACGAGTTCGCCGGCCTCGATCAGGTCGTGGACCAGTCTTCCCCAGCCTAGGGCGATACCCTGGCCGTAGCGTGCGGCCTCGATGGCGTCCGTGTAAAGACTGCAGCGCAGGGCAAAGTTCAGCCGCACCGGCGTGAAGCCCAAAGCGTGAAACCACGCTTCCCAGCCCATCCACCCTTCAGAGGTGGTATCCGATTCGATCAGAGCCGCGTTAGCGACCTCCTGCAGCGTTTCCGGCATGGCTCGCGATTTCACCCACTGCGGCGAACAGACGGGGAAGACTTCCTCGTCGAAAAGCAGGGTTGCGGAACCATCGCCCCATCGCCCGTTCCCGAATCGAACAGCGACATCAATCTCCCTCGATCGAAGATCAGCCGTGAACATCTGCGTGGCGATGCGAAGCTGGAGATTCGGTTGAGCTTCCTTGAGGGACGCCAGCCGGGGTATCAGGCGAAAATGTGAGAATGCAGACGTCGCCTCAAGCACGAGTTCCTGCTGGACCGGCCCGCTCGATAACCGGTCGAACACGCCAGCAATTCTCTGCATCGAGTCTGCGACGGCAAGATACAAAGCTTCGCCTTCCTCAGTGAGCTCGATTGAAAGATGCAGGCGATTGAAGAGCCGGGCCCCAAGCGTTTCCTCGAGAAATTTGATCTGGCGACTCACCGCGGCCTGAGTCACTCCGAGCTCATCAGCAGCCAGAGTGAAGCTGCTGTGACGTGCGACCGCTTCGAATTCGACGAGCGCGGTCATCGAGGGGATGAGTCGCCGGTATCCCTTAGTCCTTCCAGTTGCCGATTTCATCTCGCTCGTAACGTCCGATATGGCTGTGGGGCGTTTCTTTTTTGTGCATCATCGACAAGCTTTCCGGACTGACTTCAGCGCCCTTATTTCGTCGTTTCGGATTCGACGCCTCGCCATTCGCGCATCATTGCGCCAACTTCCTCCCCGAGCCATTCGCGGAATTGAAGATATTCAGGCCGGAGCCTGGCGCTCTTGTGCGTTATCAGGTAATGGTGCCGGTCGTGAAATTCGAGCGCGTTCTGTACCGGACGAACCAGCAGTCCTTGCTCGACCTGACGGTGAACCAGGTGATGCCAGCCAAGCAGGGTACCCTCGCCGGCTTCAGCCTGCGATACGAGAAGTCGATAATCGTTGCTTTCCAGATGTTCGTTCTCGACCTGTCTGTCCGAACCATCACCTTCCTGAAACCAGTTTCGCCATACGGACCAGTCGACATGTTCGCAAATCTGCGCTCGCCCCAACAACGAAAGATTCAGCGTGGCGTGCGATAGAAGGTCCAGCGGTTTCACGTACCTGCCGCGAAAATGACGTTCGTAAAACGACTGGCTGCAGACCGGATAGACGACATCATGAAAGAGCGGCTCAATGTCGTACTCCGCTTCGCGCGGCGGATTCTTGGTGATGATGATGTCGGGTTCCATGAGCTCATCGAGCTCCATAAAATGCTCCGTCACCATCACATGCAATCGGATGTCTGGAAAGCGCCTGCGGAACGAGGGCAGCCTGAACGAAAGCCACAGTGCCGAGAACGTATGCGAGACGCAAATCGTCAGCGCATGCTTGTCGGTTCGCCGTACCGCCTGGGCCGCCTCGGCGATGTTCATGATCGACAGATAGGACGCGTTATACAGAATGCGCCCCGCGTCGGTGAGTGCGATGTGTCTTCCGGTCCGCTCAAACAGCGCAACGTCGAGCGAGTCCTCGAGTTCCTTGATTTGTCTGCTGATTGCCGCCTGCGTAACGC
Source organism: Burkholderia sp. H160 (assembly GCA_000173575.1). Taxonomy (GTDB): domain Bacteria; phylum Pseudomonadota; class Gammaproteobacteria; order Burkholderiales; family Burkholderiaceae; genus Paraburkholderia. The sequence continues at coordinate 7,373 of ABYL01000128.1, forward strand.
AAAGCACCTCCGCTGCCTGCGTGAAGCTTTCGTATCGGGCGGCCGTCACGAAGCATTTGAGCGCCCGTAACGACGGCATTTGAGTGAGCAATCGGTCGGCAAACACCTGTTTCTTTTGCATGGCTCTCACCTATGAAGCGGAAGCGTCCGAATGGCCTGAAGACAGCCTCGTCAACGCTGCGCACTGCCCCGTGACAGCGCGTTAGTCCCGCGCCCGAGCCGAATAAGCTCTCGCGCAAAAATAGTTTGCGAGTCTTTGTGTTAGCTGACAAGGGCAGGCGCCAAAGTCACCCGCTGCGTCTGGCCCTCCCAGAGCAGCGTGGACTGCGCCAACCATCCGCCCCTATATGATACTTTCCGCGGCTGCTCGCTACGCGAGCCCCTGGATTCGCCTCGGCACGCCGTCAAGTGCATCCAGCAGTCAGACAGGATTCATTCGAGCTTCAGCCAGGTGGTCTTCAGCTCGCAATACTGGTCGTGCGCATGGACGGACTTGTCACGACCACCGAAGCCCGATTGCTTGAAGCCGCCGAATGGCGTCGACAGGTCGCCTTCACCGAAGCAGTTCACCGTGACAGTACCCGCGCGGATGCGCGCGGCAATCTTGTGCGCGTTGTTGACGTTGTCGGTCCACAGCGATGCAGCCAGTCCGTAGCACGTATCGTTGGCAATCCGCACCGCCTCGTCGACATCAGCGTATTCGATAAAGCAGACAACCGGACCAAAGACTTCTTCGCGAGCGATGCTCATCTCCGCTGTGACGTTATCGAAGATGGTCGGCTCGACGAACCATCCGCCCGTCTCGGCGCGCGTGGCCTTGCCGCCGCACACGAGGCGTGCCCCTTCCGCCTTCGCCTTCTCGATGTGGGCCAGCACTTTTTCATAGTGCTTCTCTTCAATCAGAGAGCCGAGCTTCACGTCGGGGTCGAGCGGATCGCCAGTCTTCCATCCTTCGAGGACGGCCTGAACCTTTTCGAGCAACTGTGACTTCGTGGCAGACGGAACGAGAATGCGCGAGCCCGCACTGCAGTTCTCGCCCATGTTCCAGAACGCGGCGGCCACCGCTTGCTCCGCGACGGCGTCGAGATTCGCGACGTCGGGAAGCACGACTTGCGGATTCTTGCCGCCGCATTCCAGCACCACCCGCTTCAGGTTGGTATCCGCCGAGTAATGGAGGAATCGTTTCCCTGTTTCTGTGGAACCCGTGAAAGCGACCAGGTCGACGTCGGGATGCCGGCCTAACGCCTGGCCCGCGCTTTCACCGAAGCCCGTCACGACACTGAAGACTCCGGCTGGCACACCCGCTTCGGCTGCCAGATCGGCGATGCGCAGAGTCGAAAGCGAGGTCTGCTCAGCGGGTTTCACAATGACGGAATTGCCGACCGAAAGCGCCGGACCGATCTTCCAGGCAAGCATGAGCGCCGGAAAGTTCCATGGCAGAACCGCGCCCACGACGCCAATCGGCTCGCGGGTAATCATGCTCACCACGCTCGCGCCCGACGGCGACAAGGCGTCGTAACGCTTGTCGGTGACTTCCGCATGCCAGCGAATACATGCCGCCGACTCGGGAATGTCCAGTCCCATGCACTCGCTGATTGGCTTGCCGGCCTCGAGCGTCTCGAGAAGCGCCAGTTCTTCGGCGTTTTCCTCAATCAGTTGTGCAAGACGCAGCAACACGGCTTTTCTCTGGGCCGGCGCGGCCTTCGACCAGACTCCCGACTCGAAGGCGTCCCGCGCAGCGACGACCGCCCGGTCGATGTCTTTCGTATCGCACTTCGCGATTTTGGCCAGCACTGTCCCGGTTGACGGATTCAAGGTCTGGAATGTTTCATTCGACGCCGCAGGGCTTCTTTGCCCAGCGATAAACGCTCGTCCGTCGAGCGACAAGGCTGCTGCTTTCTGTTTCCATTCCTGATAGGTCGTCATGTCCTGTCCTCACAAATTTAAAGCTCGGCACCGGCCGAAAATTCCTTCATCCAGATAGCTGCGGTGACAGCGACGTCGGCAATGGGACGAACCGGCAGTGAGCGCGGGTGCGGCTGATTCAAAAGCTGACGAACGAGCTCGCTGTCGTGACCGAGCGCGTACTCGGCAATCAGCTTCCCCGATGCGGACCCCCTGCTCAGCCCCAGACCATTGCACCCCACGGCTTCAAAAACACCTTCGCCACAGCGCCCAAAAAGGGCCCCGTTGTTGACCGACAGACATAGCGGGCCGCCCCAGGTGTACTCGAGCTCAACGTCCTTCAGCATCGGAAAGCGCCGGTCGAACGACCGTTGATGCATACTCTTCGCCTTCGCCAAGTCTGCTTCTGACAATTCAAGGCTGGGGCGAAACGCAAAATGATTGCGAACGCAGATGCGGTCGGTAATCAGACGCCGTACCGTCGAGCCCATCGGGTCCGCCGGAATCAGTGCCCATGAGCGACTGCCGCCGAGCCGCTGCACCTCGTCCGGCGTCATCACGCGGGTCATCGAGGCAAAGGTGTACACGGGCAACAGGCCGTTCGGATGACCACCGAAAGTCGCGGCGTAGGCATTGGTGCACCGAATCACGCGCTTTGCAGTAATCTTCCCCCTCGCAAAGCTCAAAACTTTGTCCGCGCCTTGCACGTCCATGCCCTTCACGGCGCTGAGCTCGAAGACCTTCACGTTTGCCGGCAGCGTCGAAGCAAGGCCGCGCATAAGAGCGGCGGGCTGGGCCGTGCTGCACCCAGGCGTAAAGAGCGCCCCGTGGTAAAACCCGGTGCCGGTCACCTTTGCGATGGCGGCTTCGTCCAGCCATTCAAAGTCTTCGTCGATGCGCGCGAGTCCTTCGGCGAAATGCGCAAGTGCCGCGTGCCCCTTCCGGTTCACCGAAGCATGAAATTTGCCGTCATCGCGCCAGTCACAGTCGATGCCGTATTGCTTCACCGCGGATCGTACGTAGTCGATACCGTGGCGCTGAAGGCGAACATCGGCCTTGTCCGCCTCCATACTGCGCGAATAGCTTTCGCTGCTGATATCGTGCGGCAGATCGACGAAGAACCCGGAATTGCGTCCCGCCGTGGTGCGACCAATACGGTCGGCCTCGACCAGTGCTATCGAGGCATCGGGTGCAAGCTCAGCCACGCGCCGGGCAGCACATAGCCCCGTGATGCCACCGCCGATGATCACCCAGTCAAATCGCTGTTCAGACGACACAGTCTCGGCGGGACGAGGCGGCGGCAGACTTTCCCACCAACCGTTCACCCCATCCGGCGCCGGAAGGCGCGCGAATTCCAGATTCGAGGCCATGAACGTTACTGCGCGTTGCGTAACAGGGGTTGAACCAGCTTCGCAAACGCGCTGCGCTCTGCTTCCGTGAGCGTACCGAGCGGTGCCCGGGCGGCGCCCACGGGCGTACCCGCCAGCTCACATCCGTAGCGAACGTATTGGATGAACTTGCCGCTGCGTTCCAGCAGTTCGAGCACCGGCAGCAATTGCGCCATCAACTTGCGGCCGGTTTCGAAGTCATGGCGCTTCACGCATGCGTCGAACAGAGCCGTGTGCGCTTCCGGCAGGAAGTTCGCAGCACCGCCGACCCAGCTCCTTGCACCCCAAACGAAAAACTCGAGCGCCTGGTCGTCCATCCCGCAGCTCAGAACCAGCCTGTCGCGGAAGTGCGTGGCAAGGTGATGCAGATGCGAGATATCGCCGGTGCTCTCCTTCATCGCGACGAAGTTCGACCGCTCGAGCAGCTTTTCCAGCACGGTATCGCCGATTTCGGTCCCGGTGCGGGCCGGGAAGTTGTACAGCATGATCGGCATGTCGAGACTGTCGTCCACCTTCAGCATGTGGTTCAGCAGCTCTTCCTGCGTCGGCTGGGCATAGTACGGAGCAGCCAGCAACAATGCAGGCAGCCCGGCGCGCTTCGCTTCCTGACCGAGGCGAATGACTTCGTTCGTCGTCGTCGCGTTGATGCCGGCCGTCAGATAAGTCTCGCCGCCTGCTGCTTCGGCTACGGTGTTGAACGTGCGGACACGTTCGTCGAAACTGAGCGCATAGTATTCGCCCGTGGTCCCGCCGACGCCAAGACCCGCGACACGCCCCGCGAGATTGGCCGCATGCTTGCCGAGCAATTCATAGTCAATCTCGCCGTCTGCCTTGAACGGCGTGACCAGAGGTGTATGTACTCCCTCGAAGCTCATCTTGGTTCTCTCTTCAAATATAGGGTGACAACTTTTTCCGACGACTCGTCGAAGTCCTTTCGCTCTCGCGTGGCTTAAACGAGAGCGTCCGCATGTGAGTAAATCGGGAACTGGTTGCAGAGGTCTCGCACCTTGCTGCGCACCGTGCGTTCGACCCGTTCATCGCCGTCGGGGGCGTGTTCGAGTGCAGCCAGAACCTCGAGAATCATGTGTCCAACCTGCTCGAACTGCTCGGTTCCAAAGCCGCGCGTGGTACCTGCCGGCGTGCCTAACCGGATTCCGGAAGTGACGGTGGGGTTTTCCGTGTCGAACGGGATGCCGTTCTTGTTGCAGGTGATGCCTGCACGCTCAAGTGCCTTTTCCGCCTGCGTACCGGTTAATCGCTTCGAGCGCAAATCGACCAGCAGCAGGTGGTTATCGGTTCCACCCGTCACGAGACTCAGGCCGCCCGCGCTGAGCACGTTGCCGAGCGCCTGTGCGTTACGTAGCACCCGGTCGATATACGCCGTGAACTCGGGACGCAGCGCCTCGCCAAATGCCACCGCCTTACCTGCGATGACGTGCATGAGCGGACCACCCTGCAGCCCAGGGAATACGGCGGAGTTGATCTTCTTCGCAATGTCGCCGTTGTTCGTCAGGATGAACCCGCCTCGCGGGCCGCGCAGCGTCTTGTGCGTGGTCGACGTCACCACATCCGCAAAACGGATCGGATTCTCGTGCCGGCCGGCCGCAACGATGCCCGCGATATGCGCCATATCAACCATCAATAGCGCGCCAACGCTATCGGCAATGTCGCGGAACGCTGCAAAATCCAAAGCACGTGGATAGGCTGAATAGCCGGCAATGATCAGCTTGGGACGATGTTCCTCCGCAAGGCGACGTACCTGCTCATAGTCGATGCGGTAGGTGTCGGGACTCACTCCGTATTGGACGGCGTTGAACCACTTACCGGAAAGCGCGGGACGTGCGCCATGCGTCAGGTGGCCTCCCGCATCGAGGGACATACCCATCACCGTCTCGCCCGGCTTCACGAGCGCCAGCATCACGGCGCCGTTCGCCTGTGCTCCGGAATGAGGCTGCACGTTGGCGTATTCGGCTTCAAACAGGGCTTTCACGCGGTCGATGGCGAGCGCTTCGATCCTGTCCACGTGCTCACAGCCGCCGTAATAGCGCTTCGACGGATACCCCTCGGCGTACTTGTTGGTCAGGACGGTACCCTGCGCTTCCATCACCGCTGCCGACACGATGTTTTCGGAAGCAATCAATTCGATCTGCGTTTGCTGCCGGCGCAACTCCAACGCAATCTCTGAGGCAATAACGGGGTCGCGGCTTTGGAGAGTTTCAGCAAAAAAGCGTGAGTTCTCGTTCACGTGGTCACTCCGGATGAAATCGTTTGAAGCAATGTCTTCAAGAAACAGCTGATGGCGCGATGCAGCGTTCTCTATTACCCGTCAGGAAACGGGCAATGCTCAACTCGCCGCGAACAGGATGGACTCCACCCGTTCGCGGCGCACTCAACCCTGCCTTACTGCTCCAGCCAGGCCTTTACCTTGTCAGGATGCGCATCGACGAATTTCTTCGCTGCGCTCGCGTAGTCGTTCGTGGCATTGCCGTCGTACTCGATAGACTCGACGTCAGCCAGCGTCAACTTGAAATGCTTGAAGAAGACATCCGCGCGGGGAAAGCTGGAGGCGAACTGTTTGGACGCGAAGGCGTGAACCTGCTCCTCGCCACCCAAGGTGCCTTTCGGGTCCTTGAGGTAACGCATCTGCCACTTCTGGAAAAGCCAGTGGGGACTCCACACCGTGGCAACAACCCATTGCTTCGACTGATAGGCTCGCGAAACGCCAGCGAGCATGCCGGCCTCACTCGATGACTGCAGGTTGTAGCCGTTGAGGTCGTAACCCTTGATGGTCTTTTCGGATGCCTGCATCAAGCCACCTCCCGGCTCGATACCGTCAATCGTCCCATTCAGCATGGCTTTGACGTTCGGCTTGTTGAGGTCGGAAATCGACGACAGTTCCGACTCGGGAACGTACGCCGGCACGGCCCAGCCGTTCTTGCCTCCCGTGTAGATGATGCCGACATCGTCCATATCGTTCTTGTACTTCGCGTAATAAGCCGCGTGGGTCACCGGCAGCCATCCACCCACCATGATGTCGAGGTCACCGCGGGCGACACCCTGATACTGAATGCCGATATCGGCCTGCACAAACTTGACCGGTTGCTGAAGCTTGTTCTCGAGCACGTATTTAGCCACGTTGGCAACGGCCAAAACGTCCGCCCAGTTTGTTACCGCCATCTTGATTGGTTCAGCCGCGACGGCAGACCCCGCGCCGACCCCCATGGCAACGACCGTCGAGATCGCTACTTTCGCCATGAGCGACTTGAGCAGATTGCTTTTCATGAAGCACTCCTACATACATACAAAGTAATTGAAGATTTATTGGACCCGGTCAAACGACGGACTCGATACCCAACCCCGCTACTGCCTTTGCTGATTGCACTGCGCCTGCAGTGCAATCAGAACCAGAAAGGGACTCTCTGCGTAGCCGCCTTTGCGTCCGTCAGGTGCGAGCTGCGGCACCCGCTCCAGCCTTCGCGGCGCGACCGCCGCGTTTTGCCTTCTTCGCCTTCATGCCGAAGCTTTCTGTCAAGCGGTCAAGCACGATGGCAAGCAATACGACTCCCAGCCCACCTTCGAAACCGATCCCGATGTCGAGCCGTTGAATGCCGCTCAGCACATACTCACCCAAACCGCCGGCACCAATCATCGACGCGATGACAACCATCGAAAGCGCCATCATGATGGTCTGGTTCACGCCTGCCATGATGGACGGCAGCGCGTTCGGCAACTGGATCTTCCAGAGAAGTTGCAGGTCTGTGCTGCCGAACGAGCGGCCTGCCTCCAGCAACTCTTCACGTACCTGCCGGATACCCAGGGTGGTGAGACGCACGACGGGCGGCATGGCAAAAACGACGGTGGCAATCACGGCTGGAACACGGCCCAATCCGAACAGGATGACGGCTGGAATCAGGTACACGAACGCCGGCATCGTCTGCATGAAATCGAGCAGCGAGCGCAGGACCAGCTCGACCCGTTTGTTTCGAGCGCCCCAGATGCCAAGCGGCACGCCGATGACCAGACTGAAAAACGTCGCGGCGATAACCAGCGCCAGCGTCGAGACGGTTTGCGTCCACAGTCCCATGTAATGGATAGCCAGAAGCGCAATGCCCACGAACACCGAAAACACGATGCCACGCCGCCATAAGGCAAGAGCCACGAAGATGACCAGCATGGCGGTGAATGGAACGGCACCGAGCCCGTCCTCCAATAGCTTGACCACTGCGCCTAGCGAGGCAGAGAACGCGTCGAAGCCCCCCCGGAAATGGTGGAACAGAAAATTAACGGCGTCTTCTGCAAACTTGCCGATGATTGACGAATTCATGCTGCCCTCCGTTCCATAACCTGCTTGAGTATCGTCCGGCAGGACACCACGCCTGCGAGCTTTCCGGCCGCATCCGTGACGGGTACATCGTGTTCCTGGCTCAATGCGATGGCTGCAAGCTCGTGCAGGTCCGCATCGAGCGAAACGGCATTCACATCGCGGAGCAGCGCCTCCCGTACAGGACGCGTACCCGCCTGGTGCAGTGATGCTGACGTGATACAGCCCTGGTATCGACCTGTGTCGTCGCATACATAGCCGCATTCAACGCCGCTATCGATGAGCTGATTGAGGTAACGCTCAGCGGGCGTACCGATGTCGCAAGAAAGCAGTCTTCGGTCGACCCCCGTCATGAGCGTGGAAGCCTTGAGAAAGCGGGAGACGTCGACATTGCGGAAGAAGTCGCGTACGTAGGCGTCCGCAGGCGACTGGATAAGCTCGGCAGGTGTGCCGACCTGAATCAGACAGCCGTCCTTCATGATGCCAATCCGGCCGCCAATCTTGATGGCTTCTTCGATGTCGTGCGAAATGAAGACGATGGTGCGCTGCTCTTCCTTCTGTAGCCGCAAAAGCTCGTTCTGCATTTCGAACCGAATCAGCGGGTCCAGTGCCGAGAATGCCTCGTCCATCAGAAGCACCGAGGGGTTCACCGCAAGCGCGCGTGCGAGGCCTACTCGTTGCTGCATGCCGCCGGACAGTTCACTGGGAAGCAGCTTTTCGTACGAGCCCAGACCGACTCTCGTCAATGCCGCACGAGCGATTTCGTACCGTTCTGGTTTCTTCAGTCCAGCGACCTCGAGGCCGTATGAGATGTTGTCGAGCACCGTGCGGTTCGGCAGAAGTGCGAACGACTGGAACACCATCGCCATCTTCTTGCGGCGGACTTCACGCAGTTCCGACGTGGACATCGGGGCAATATCGTGGCCTTCGAGAACGACCTGACCGGAGGTGGGTTCAATCAGACGATTGAGGAGCCGAACGAGCGTCGATTTTCCAGAACCGGAGAGGCCCATGACGACAAAAATCTCGCCTGCCTTAACGCTGAGACTGACGTCATTGACCGCCACCATGTTGCCGGTCTTTTCGAAAATCTCGTTCCGACCGAGACCTTGCTTCACGAGTTCAGCGGCACGCTCTGGCTTCGGTCCGAAGATCTTCGACAGATTCTTGACCGAAAGAATGTCGGTCCCAGAGACTGCGATTGATTTCGCCACGGCGGAAGTGTCTTCCGCGTTGATTGCGCCGGGATGGACTACGCCTCCCGGTGCGAACGTCAGGTTTTGGGCCATTCTGTCATCTCAACTGGCAGGTTCAAAAAATTGAAGCATGTGACGTGTTGACCTTGGCAGGTCCGTCACTTGAGTGTCTCGCTCCTTTTAGCCGCCTCCGAGCCAGTTTCATCGCCGAACTGCGAATGCAAGAGCCGAAAGCAAACGTTGCGGCACCATCTGATCGAACAAAACGTCATTCTTCTCATGGAACGCAGAATAAACATGCGTCGATGTCGCGTTCAACAGTGCCAAATGCATGAATTGGAGAGTAGCAAGCCAAATCTCACTATCCAGCTACATTTTCTGGGTACTTTTCGATACCTTTGGTAATGAGGCGTTCTTGTGAAGGGTTCGCTGAGAAACGTGTTTGAACATGGAATCGTTTCTCAGCCAATGCGGGCGGGGGTTTGCGGCAGATCATCGCCGACAGGGGTCACGGCTGGACGCTGGAAGCTTGAAACGCTTGGGACGCTGTGTAGGGAATGTCCCAGGTCTTTCGGGGTCCTCTTAGCTCTCCTGCCGTATTGATGGGCAGCGGCGTGAAAGACTCCCGGGCCCGGTCAAGCAACCGCCGACCGTTGAACGGTCATTAACGACGGTGTCTGGCGGCGGCTATTGCGCGCAGACCGGGTTAGCGGTCACGGTGTCCGAAATCGGCGTCATAGTGGGCGAAACATAGTAGATATAGGCACTGGCGACGCAGTCCGGCTGCCCGTCGGTCGTAACGGAACAGGTGTCCCGGATGCTATTGCCGTACGCATCGGTGGCCGTGAATGCCGGGTCCGGAACCAGGTTGTCATAAGGCAGCAGTTTGTAGTTCTGGTTCAGGTCCCACACGATGGTGTGCCAGGACTGATAGGTCTGGCTGTGATAGCCGCCGCCGCGTCCCGAACTGCCGCAGCGGGTCCACGCGTAGACCTCGCCGCGGATATACCCGTTCTCGTCGAATCCCGTGACATAGCTGGTCACATTCACTCCGCCGCACGAGACCCCGAGCAGCGTCGGGTACGCCGGTGGCAACGGCAGGGTGACCTGTGCCTGCACAGCGGCACTCGCCAGCAGTCCCAGCAAACCGATCATCTTCATATCGTTCCTCCCGGCCGGTTGAAGCGTCGTGGCGGGTGGGTCGAACTGACCTGTCCTTGTTATAGGCGAATTCAGGTCATACAACGAACAACTTGGCGCGTAGCGCCTGGGGCCGGCGCCTGAAAACTGGCAGTGGCTGCCGTTGTAGCGCTGGCGTCGGACATTGTGTGCAGCGTTCATGTCCGTGACATCGATATTCAGCGCAAGCCGCCCATGCTGCGCCCATTGAAAGTGGGCAACGAGCCATTCAAAGGATCGAAGGAGGTTGCCGGTTTCGGCGGCGCGCTCAGCGCGTTCGTGTTCGTGTAGTTGCGCACGACCGGCGGCAAATAGAAAAACTGCCAGCCGGCATAGGTCTTCTGATTTGCGAAGTCCTCATAGAGAAGCGGAAAACCGGCATGTTTGATCGGCAAGTCGGTGGAACTGCTATGCACGCCGTATATGCGCCCGCCCTGCTGCATCAAAACCCAATCGTTCTTACCCGTCACCGGATCCACATAGGCGCGGCGCAAATGATGCAGCGGCACCGGAAAACGCGAGTCGTCGAGCAGTTCCTCAATCGACGTCGGAAGCGCCCGTCCTGCGCGGTAGTAGCGAAGAATCGCGAGCCGGTACTGATCGCCCACGAAGAGCAGTTGCTGCTCCTTTTCGCGCTGCCGCTCAAACGACCACACGTCGAGTGCGCCCGCCAATGCGATCGACATCAGCATCAGCGCAATCAGGAGCGCCAGCAAAACCATGCCATTTTCGCGAGTGACAGCGTGCCTTCGCCTTGCCCGCTGGGCCGCATCGCTCATTGCGCGGCTCCCGCACGGTTTTTCGGCATCCCCTGCGGACTGCTCGCCGGCATGATGTCGTACACACCGGTCTTGCTCTCGTCAGGCGACGCCACCACCGCCCATTTATCGTCACCGTTGACGGGATCGACCGGAATCGCGCGCAAATAATGCTTCGTCACCAGATCGTCGAGCGTGTCCGGGTATTGGCCGTTGTCGCCATAGTACTTGTCGATGGCGTCACGCATCACCGCCAGATTCTGTTGACGCACCTGCTCCTTGCCGCGCTCGATGCTGTGCATGTAACGCGGCAATGCAATCGTCAACAACATACCGATGATCGCCATGACGACCACCAGTTCGATCAATGTGAAGCCTCTGGCTTTGCGCGCGCGAACGGTTGTCATGATTCGGCTCACCACTGTTTGTAGGGAATGCCGTTGATGCCGACACGATCGGATTTCGAGGTCACGTCGAACACGTCTTTACCGGCGCGTGAATTGGCGGCGGATACGTCTTCCGCGTCACCGCCCTCACCGGGATTCGGCGGCTCGCCGAAGGCGCGCACGTCCCAAGTGTCCTCGGCGGCGGTATCCGCATCGCCCGTAAAGAACGGATCGCGGGGCACGCGGCGAAGATACATCAACAAGCTGCCATTGGGATCTTTGGCATTCTTCACACCCGTCACCAGCACGGTCAGCGAGGGCGGGTAGCCGGATGCATCCGCCTCCCGCTCGATCAGGCCGGTATCGCTCGCTTCCTTGTACGCGTCCAGTGCGGTGCGAATCTCGCGCAGCGCCGCGCTCAGTTGCTGCTCTTTCTGCCGCTGCACGATCAGTTCCGAGAACGGCATGATCGCGAGCGCCAGGAGACCGACCAGCGCCAGCGTAATCACCACCTCGATCAGCGTGAAGCCGCGTTGGCCGGCGCCAGACCGGCCACGCGAACTCAATGCATCAGGCTGCGCCTTCATGGCTCAGTAGCCACCGTTCTGAATCGGATGCAGCGGGTTGTCGCTCGGCATGTCACCTGACGGCATCACGACGTTCGCCGGCGGAAACGCGGGCGGCGGAGCCGTCGCTTGAGCGGGGGCCG
>ABYL01000127.1 GCA_000173575.1 Burkholderia sp. H160
GGCGGCGGGCCGCTTCGGCGGCGATCTGCGCGTCGGTCAGGCGAGTGGACACAACGGATTCTCCACGAAACGGCATGCTGATCCACTCACACTAGCAGATTCGCAGACGGCCTGAGGCGCGGTAGCCGGAAGAGGGCCGATTCACCCACCGCGCCGGCCCCGCCACGTTTATCATAGTGCCCACCTGACAGAACGCGCCGTCTTCCGTGAACGGCGCGCGCATCTACCACGAGACCTCGCATCCCCATGAATTCGACTCCCGACGCTCCTTCCCGACCCTCGCTGCGTGCGCTGACCTTGCTCGAAGGACGTGTTCTCGGCGTGCTCGTCGAAAAACAGCACACCGTGCCCGATAGCTATCCGTTGTCGCTGAACGCGCTGACGCTCGGCTGCAATCAGAAGACCGGCCGCGCGCCAGTGACGAACGCGAGCGAGGCCGAGGTGCTGACTGCCATAGACGGCTTGAAACGCCTGAGCCTCGTGTTCGAAGGCAGCAGCAGCCGCGTGCCGCGCTTCGAGCACAACATAAACCGCGTGCTCGGGCTGCCGGGACAGTCGATCGCGCTCCTGACCACGCTGCTCTTGCGCGGCCCGCAAACGGCCGCTGAATTGCGCCTGAACAGCGCGCGCCTGCATGGCTTCGCCGATATTTCGTCGGTCGAGGCGTTTCTCGACGAGCTTGCCGCGAGCGAGCCGCCGCGCGTCGTCCGGCTGCCGCGCATGGCGGGCGAGCGCGAGCCTCGCTGGATGCATCTGTTGTGCGGCGAGGTCAGCATAAGCGAGACCGCGCAGTCCGTTGGCGCCGACGACGACAGCGTGCCGCCGTCCGCGTTTGAGGCGCTCAAAGCCGAGCAGAAGCGTCTCGCCGATGAAGTCACGCGGCTGCAGACTGTCGTGCGTCGCATGGCGACAGAGCTGGGAATCAGCGCCGACGATTTGTGATCTGAAACGAAAACGGCGACGGAAACCCGCTCGCGCGTTTCACACATCCCGCCGGCGTGGTCTGTCGGCGAGCAAGGTGCGCTGCGTGCGATAGAAGATGCGCGGCGGCACGTTCGGAGAATCTTCGGCAAGCCGGTCGAGTTCGGTGCGGATCGCGGTGAGGTAGTGTGCTTCGCGCGCGTCGGCGTCGCCGGCAAACACCGCTTCGAGCCGCCGACGCACCGCGCCATAGCGCGCACCGGCCGCGCGATGCTTCTCGGCACGCTCCGCATAGCGCAGGAACGTCTGTAGCGCGGCCGACAGCGCCGCTGCCACGCTGACGAGCCCAATGACAATTCGCATCTCGATCGTTACCGGCGGCGCGCTCAGCGACGCGAACACCGCCGTGCCGACGAACGCGGTCAGCGCGGTCACGAACCAGCCGATGGCGCGCTCGCGCGCCGACAGCAGGTCCGCCATGTCGTAATGGCTCATCTGCGATTCGCGCGCGCGGCGGATCCATTTCAACAGCAACTCGGTTTCGTCGACGGGCGGCTCGTAGGGAGGCAGGGTCGTCATCGCTCAGTCTTCGGCACACGCATCAGTCATAGGAAAACGAGCTGCCGAATTTCTCGATCCGCTCGAGCGCCATGCCCGAGCCGCGCACGACGCAGGTCAGCGGCCCCTCGGCGACGAACACCGGCAGGCCGGTTTCTTCAGCGAGCAGGCGGTCCAGGTCGCGCAGCAGCGCGCCGCCGCCCGCGAGCATGATGCCGCGTTCGGCGATGTCCGCGCCGAGTTCCGGCGGCGTCTGTTCGAGCGCGATCTTCACCGACGACACGATCTGGTTCAGGGGATCGGTCAGCGCTTCGAGAATCTCGTTGCTCGACACCGTGAAGCTGCGTGGAATCCCCTCGGACATGTTGCGGCCTTTCACCTCCATCTCCATGACCTCGGAGCCCGGAAACGCTGAGCCGATTTCCTTCTTGATGGCTTCGGCGGTCTGCTCGCCGATCAGCATGCCGTAGTTGCGGCGGATGTAGTTGACGATCGCGTCGTCGAACTTGTCGCCGCCGACGCGCACCGAGCCCTTGTACACGATGCCGCCGAGCGAGATCACACCGACCTCGGTCGTGCCGCCGCCGATGTCGACGACCATCGAGCCCGTTGCCTCCGACACCGGCAGGCCGGCACCGGTCGCGGCGGCCATCGGCTCCTCGATCAGATAGACCTGCGAGGCGCCCGCGCTATGCGCGGCCTCCTTGATCGCGCGCCGTTCGACCTGGGTCGAGCCGCACGGCACGCAGATGATGATGCGCGGCGACGGTGCAAACAGCCGCGACTCGTGCGCCATCTGAATGAAGCGCTTGATCATCTGCTGGGTGATGTTGAAATCGGCGATCACGCCGTCTTTCATTGGGCGGATCGCCTCGATGTTGCCCGGCACTTTGCCGAGCATCTGCTTCGCTTCGCGGCCGACGGCGAGAATGATCTTTTTGCCATTCGGGCCGCCTTCCTGGCGGATCGACACGACTGACGGCTCGTCGAGCACGATGCCCTTGCCGCGCATGTAGATCAGCGTGTTCGATGTGCCGAGGTCGATCGCGAGATCGTTGGAGAAGTAGCCGCGCAGAAAACCGAACATGCGTATTCCTGTCTTTGCGTAGTCGGGCGCGTGAGCGCCGCCCGGAGGCTGTCGGGGTCTGCCGCTGACACGCGGCGGGCGGCAAGAGCGGCCGCGCGACAGCAAGAATAGCAGTTTATCGACGGGCGCGGCCGTCGCGGTGGCACGAGCGCGAGCTATCTTTCGCTCGCTGGCCCTAGCCGCGCCGCGATCGTGCGGCACGCCGCCAGCAGCGGCTCGATGTAAGCGGCTTGCACATCGTCGCGACGACGGAAGGTCGGCATGCTGATGCTCACGCAGCCGACCGCGCGGCCGTCCGGGCCGCGAATCGCCGCGCCGTAGCACCAGATCGATACTTCGTTCTCCTCGTGATCCTCCGCGTGGCCGCGTTGCGCGGTCACATCGAGCTCCCGGCGCACGGCGTCGAGATCGGTCAGCGTGTGCTCGGTGAAACGCTGGAGCGGCGCGTCCTTCAGCAGCGCCTCGCGCTCGGCCTCGCTCAGTGTCGCCAGATAGGCCTTGCCGACCGAGCTCGACGTCAGCGACACGCGCGTGCCGATGCGCGAGGCCATTCGCACCGCGTGCGGGCTTTCGAGCTTCTCGATGTAGACCATTTCGCCCTGGCTCGGCACCGCGAGGTGGATCGTCTCCGAGGTGAGGTCGCGCAGTTGCATCAACGCGTCGACGGCCGCGAGCCGCAGGTCCGAGCGCTCCCAGCTATGGCTCGCGAGATTGATCAGGCGCGGCCCGAGGCCAAAGGTGTTGCCGCCAGCGGTCGCGACGACCAGCCCTTCGGCCTGCAACGCGGCAACGATGCGATGCACGGTCGGGCGCGGATAGCCGCTCGCCGCGCTCAGCTTCGCGATGTTGGGCGGGGTTTGCGCATCGGCGATCAGTTGCAGCACCGCGATGAACTTCGAGAACGCGGCGGCGCCGGCGACGGCCCTGGTGTCGGCTTTATTGTGGGTTCGCTCGACAGTAACAGCGCCGGCGCGCGAAGAGGGTTTGGAAGCGGAACTCGACATCACACAAAAGCAGGGCACGGGTACGCAATTATGCCTTCAATCAAGGTGCGAAACGAACGCTACGCCGCTCGATCACGCGACAAGATACCCACCGTCGACCGGCACGATCGCGCCCGTCATGAACGATGCCGCCGGCGTGCACAGAAACACCGCGACCTGCGCGACTTCTTCGGGCGTGCCCCAGCGGCGCAGCGGCGTGCGCTCCAGAATCGCCTGCGAGCGGGCATCGTCGTCCTGCAACGCCTGCGTGAGCGGGGTTGCGATCCAGCCCGGCGCGATCGCATTGACGCGAACGCCGTCGGCCGCGTACGCGAGCGCGAGCGACTTCGTCAACTGTGCGACCGCGCCCTTGCTCGCGCTATACGCAGGCACGAGACCACCGCCGAAGAAACTCAGCATCGACGCCGTATTCACGATGCAGCCCGCCGATGCCTTCAGCAAAGGACGCGCAGCCGCGCACACGCGCATCGTGCCGTTCAGGTTGATATCCATCACGCGTTCGAACACGTCGAGCCGATGCTCTTCGACGCGGCTGATCACGCCCGCGCAGTTGACCACGATGTCGAGACGCTCGAACGCGCTCACCGCAGCGGTGACAGCGTCGCCCGAGCGTACATCGAGCGCGGTGCGCGCGATCTCGCGATTTAGCGTATCGGGCGCGCCTTCGGGCAGCGGCAAACCAGCCGCCACCGTGTGCGCGCCGAGTTGCGCGAGCGCGTTGGCGATCGCCGCGCCGATGCCGGACATGCCGCCCGTCACGAGCGCGGTTTTGCCTTCGAGGAGCTGGTTCTGGAATGTCATGTGGGAAGCCGGATCAGGTGGGTTGAGCCTCGATCGAACTCGCGAGCGGCGCCGGCGCCACTTCCTTGACGACGAACAGATAGACGAGCGCCGCCGCGAACGCGACGGCCGCGCTGATCAGCAGCGCGTTGACGAACGAATGCGTCTGATCGACGACGATGCCGGTGATCACCGGTGCGAACGAGCCGCCCAGATAGCCGCCGAAGTTCTGCATGCTGCCGAGCGACGCCACCAGATGTCGCGGCGCGGCGACGCTGACGAGCGCCCATGCACTTCCGCTGGAGAGGTTCACGAACAGCATCGCGAGCGAGACGTAGACGACCGCCATCGTCGTACTCGGTGTATACGCGGCCGGCACCGTGAACGCGGCCGCACCGACGAGGCCGATGCACAGCGGCCACTTGCGGCTGCGGATCGGCGCCATGCCGCGCTTCAACAGATAGTCGGCGATCAGGCCGCTGCTCGCCATGCCGATCGTGCCGAACACATACGGAATCGCGACGACCCAGCCGGTGTGCGCGATGCTCAGATGACGCTCGCGCTCCAGATAGCCGGGCAGCCACGTCAGATAGAGCCACACCATGTAGATCACGCCCATGAAGCCGAAAATCATGCCCCACGTGTTGCGCAGCTTGAAGAGCGCGCCCCATTCGGACCAGCTCAGGCGCGGCGGATTTTCCTCGCTGGTCGCGCCTTCGTTCAGATGCGCGGATTCTTCCGCGCTCAGCGCGATTTCGCTGCGATTGCGATAAACGACGTGCCACGCGAGCGCGACGACAATGCCGACCACACCCATGATCACGAACATCGTTCGCCATCCGAAGGAAAGCATCAGCACGGTGAGCAGCGGTGGCGCGATCATCGGTGCAATCGTCGATGACGAGATGAACGTGCCGATCGGCGCGCCGCGCTCGCGCAGCGCGAACCATTCGCTGACGACCTTCGCCCCGGCCGGAAACAGCGGCGCCTCGGCGATGCCGAGCACGACGCGCGCGCTCAGAAAGTGATTGAGCGTCTGGATGAAGCCGCCGGCGACCTGCGCGATCGACCACACGAGCATGCCGAGCCCGAGCATCACGCGCGAACCGAAACGGTCGAGCAGCGCGCCGACCGGCAACTGCGCGAATGCATACGACAATGAGAACGCGGACAGCAGCAGCCCCATCTGCGAAGCGGACAGATGCAATTCCTCGCTGACCAGATGATTCGCAATCGACAACGTGCTGCGGTCGAGATAGTTGACGATCCCCGCGACCGTCAGGAAGACGACGGCGACCACCTGGATACGTTTCAGACGCTGCGACTTCTGAAGCATGTTTGTCTCCTGCGCAATATGTCCTGCTGATGTTGGAATGGTGCTGCCGCGACTTTCGGTGGTGCGATTTTCTAGCGGATGAACTGGTCGACGTAGTCTTCGCCGAGACCGACGGCGGCGTAGTGCTTGCGGCACATGTCGATCTTCGTGAAGACGTCTTCGTAGCCGGTGTAGTTGCCGTACGGATCGCAATAGAACATGACGCCGTTGACCTGGAAGTACGTGATCATTTCCTCGACGTCCTCGGGCACATACAACGTATGCGTTTCGCCCGGTGGCTCGTAGACGTAGCTGCCTTCGGTTGCGACCCAGTCATGCTCGAGATAGCGCCAGCGGCCCTTGAGCACCATGCCGTGCACGCCCTGCGGATGACGGTGGCGGCTCAGCACGCCCGAGCGGCGCACGCGCAGCAGATTCATCCAGTATCCCTGCGACGCATTCAGACACAGCGGGCGGAACGACACGTTTTCGGCCTGCGGGACCCACACGCGTTCGTCGGTCGGAATTGCGAAGGGCACCACGATTTCCTTTTGCGCTTCCTTCGGGAACGGCAACTGGTATGGCGTCAAATCGGATTGATTGGCCTGAGGCATGGGGAAATTCCTCTCGAAGTGTAACGAAAAGAACTGAATGTCCACATTGTGGATGCGACGTCCATCTTATGGCTATTATCAGAACCGGTTTCGTGGAGGTCAATCCTGGGGGAATCACGGGTCGGGTACGGCGGCATCCGCCGCTATCCATCCTCACACCGCGCGAAAGTTGCACTCGCACCGATCGCCACAAACGCGCACGACACGCAAGTAGCCCTTAAATCAAGGCTCGCGCGCTCATCCTGATCGAACACCATCTTTAAGCCTGCTTTAAGTGCGGGCCACTACATTACGCATCCATCACGTAACCATCGGCAACACTTCTGACTATGACCACGAAAAACTATTGGCGCGGTAGCGCTGCGATCTGCGTTGTACTCGCATTCGGCGGCGCGTATGCGCTCAGCCATCGCAATGCCGATGCGTCCGTGACCGACGCGCAGAGCCCGACGTCGTCGCTGCGAGCAACGTCGGATATCGTCGGTTCGCGTTCGTCGGCGCCGGATTTCTCCAGCATCGTGTCGCGCTATGGCCCGGCGGTCGTGCATATCGGCGTGAAAGAAGCCGCGTCCGTCGATGAAAACGGTCAGCGCAAGAGCGGTGGCGAAGCGCTCGGTTCGGGCTTCATCATCAGCCAGGACGGCTACATTCTGACCAACAATCACGTCGTCGACGGCGCGACCAGCGTGAGCGTGAAGCTCACCGACGGCCGCGAATTCCACGCGCGCGTGATCGGCAAGGACAAGACCACCGACGTCGCCGTCGTGAAGATCGACGCGACGAATCTGCCGACCGTGAAGATCGGCAACCCGGACAGCAGCAAGGTCGGCGAATGGGTCGTAGCGATCGGTTCGCCGTACGGCTTCGACAGCACCGTGACCTCGGGGATCATCAGCGCGAAATCGCGTTCAATGTCCGACGATAGCCCGATCCCGTTCATCCAGACTGACGTGCCGGTCAATCCGGGCAACTCTGGTGGTCCGCTGTTCAACCTGAACGGCGAAGTGATCGGCATCAACTCGATGATCTACTCGCGCACCGGCGGCTTCCAGGGCCTGTCGTTCGCGATTCCGATCGACGCGGCCATGCATGTGAAAGACCAGCTCGTGAGCACCGGTCACGTGACCCGCGGCCGCATCGGCGTGGGCGTGCAGCCGCTCAGCGCCGACAAGGCGAAGGCGCTCGGCCTCGACTCGACGGCCGGCGCACTGGTCGGCTCGGTCGATCCGAACGGTCCCGCACATGCGGCCGGTCTGCGCCAGGGTGACGTGATCGTCGGTGTGAATGGAAAGCACATCAGCAACGCCACTGAACTCGTCGGGCAGGTCGCGCAGCTCTCGCCGGGCAGCGCCGCGACGATCAGCGTGTGGCGCAACGGCGGCGAACGCAAGCTGTCGGTGACAGTGGGCGCGCAGCAAGCGTCGGACATGGCGTCGGCCGCACCGCGCGAAGAGCAGCAGCAACAGCCGCAACAGCAAAACCGTCCGCGTCTCGGCGTCGCCGTGCGTCCGCTCAGCGAAGACGAGCAGCAGCAAGCGCAGCTGCCGGGCGGCGTAGTGGTGCAGCAGGCCACGGGGCCGGCCGCCGAAGCCGGCATTCAGGCAGGCGACATCATCGTTGCCGTCGATGGCAAGGTGGTGCACGGCGTCGAGCAGCTGCGCCGCATGATCGCGCAAGCGGACGACAGCGTGTCCGTCACCGTGGTGCGCGATGGTGAAGAAGCGTCGGTCAACGTGACGCTTGGCTGATGAGTTGAACCCGCCGGTGCAATACCGGCGGCAGGCACGGCGCGCTACTGTAGCGCGCGTGCCTCAGTTGGACGGCTTGGCCCCCTCCGCTTGTGACGAGCTTTGCGACACGTTCTGCGGCTCGTCGGGGCCGCCCCCCAACGCGACGTAAAGCGACACCCCATTCTGCAACGCCGTCGCCCGAAGCTGGATCAGCTGCTGCTCGGCGGCAAACTGATTGCGTCGCGCATCCACTACCTCGAGATAGATCGAGATTCCATTTTCGTAGCGCTGCTCCGCCGTTTCGGCGAGTTGCCGCTGCGCCTCTACCGCCTGTTCCTGCGCCGCGATCTGCTCCTTGTAGCGTTGCCGGGCGACCAATGCATCGGACACCTCGCGAAACGCGTTCTGTACGGTGCGCTGATAACCGGCGACCAGTTCGTCGCGCCGTGCGCGCGTCGCCGCGAGTTGCGCCCGGCGCTGACCCGCATCGAAGATCGGCATGCCAACCAGCGCGCCGAACGACCACGCCTGCTTGGCCGGCACGAACAGATCGCCGAGTTCCGGCGACACATAACCGAAGCTGCCTGTCAGCGAGATGCGCGGAAAGAAGTCCGCGCGCGCGACGCCGATGTCGGCATCGGCCGCGCGCAGCTCCTGCTCGGCCTGCTGGATGTCGGGCCGATCGATCAGCAACGCGGAGGGCAAGCCCGCATCGAGCTCGCGGAACTGCGCGGCGTCGGCGATCGGCGGTGCGTGCGGTAGCGGCTCGGCAAGCGGCCCGCCGATCAGCACTTCGAGCAGATGACGCTGCTGCGCGGTGGTCCGTTGCAGCTCCGCGAGTTGCGTCTGCGCCTGCGTGACGAGAATGGCGGCCTGGTCGTAATCGACCGTCGAGGTGACGCCCGCGTCGAGCCGCAGCTTCGCGACTTCGAGCGCGTAGCGGCGACTGTCGAGCGTGTGTTGCGCGAGCTCGATGCCTTCCTCGCCCGAGCGGATCGCGTAGTAGTTCGACGCGACATTGCCGATCAGCGACAACCGGAACGCATGCTGCGCGTCGACGCTCGCCAGATACCGGCGCCGCGCCGCTTCGCTGCTGTTGCGCACGCGCCCCCAGAAGTCGAGTTCGAACGACGTCACCGCGGCTTGCACGTTGTACTGGTTGAACTGGACCGAGATGTCGGTGTCCTCGAACTCGGGTTCGATCGAACCGAGCGGCGCTTTCGTGCGGGTCGCGCCCGCGTTCACATTGACGTGCGGCAAACGCGCGGCATTCTGGATGCGATAGAACGCGCGCGCCTGCTCGATGCGCGCGATCGACGCGGCGAGATCGCGGTTGTGGGCGAGCGCCGTTTCGATCAGCAGCTTCAGTTGCGGATCGGCGAAGAACGTCTGCCAGTCGACTTGCTTTGCAAGAGTCGCGGTGGCCGGATTCGTAGTCTCCGTCATGTCGAAGTGATCGGCGATCGGCAGCGAGGGCTGCTGATACTTCGGCGCAAAATTGCAGGCGGCGAGCGAGCCGCAGAGGAGGGGCAACAGCAGGCGCTTACGCATCGCGCTGTCCTCCACCCAATCCCCCCGGCGCAGCCGAAGAATCGTCATCGTCGAGATCGATACCGCGCTTCTTGCGACTGAGCCAGCGCCGCGCGGCCACATAGAACAGTGGCGTAAAGAAGATGCCGAACATTGTCGCGGTCAGCATGCTGCCCATCACACCGGTGCCGACCGCGCGCCGGCTCGCAGCGCCCGCGCCGGTTGCGAGCACGAGCGGCAGCATGCCCAACACGAACGTGACGCTGGTCATCAGAATAGGGCGCAGGCGCTGCTGTGCGCCGTTCTTGGCGGCGGCCAGCGCGTCTTTTCCTTCCGACTCCTCCTTGATCGCAAACTCGACGATCAGAATCGCGTTCTTCGCAGCGAGGCCGATGATCGTCACGAGGCCGATGTTGAAGTACACGTCAGCGGACAGTCCACGCAGCATTGTCAGCACCACCGCGCCAATCACACCGAACGGAATGATCAGCAACACCGCCACCGGAATCGCCCAGCTCTCGTACAGCGCCGCGAGCAGCAGGAACACGACCACCAGCGACAGCCCCAGCAGCATGCCGATCTGGCCGGCGGCCTGTTTTTCCTCGAGCGCGGTGCCGGTCCATTCGTAGGCCAGATTGCCGGTCAGCACGTGCGACGCGATGCGCTCCATCTCGGCGATCGCGGCGCCGCTCGAGCGGCCGGGCGCGGCCTGACCCGATAGCGTCGAGGACGGAAAGCCGTTATAGCGTTCGAGCTGCTGCGGCCCGGAAATCCAGCGCACGCGTGTGAAGGCCGAGAACGGCACCATCTCGCCGCGGTTGTTGCGCAAGCGCAGCGAGGTCACGTCCTCGGCGCGCATGCGTTGCTCGGCGTCCGCCTGCAACAGCACGCGCAGCACGTTGCCCTCGAACACGAAGTCGTTCACGTAGTTCGCGCCGAACGTCAGCGCAAGCGCCTGATTGACCTGACCGATCTGCAGGCCGAGCGCGCGCGCCTTCACGCGGTCGATCTCGACGTAGAGCTGCGGCGCCTCCGGCATGCCCTCGGCGCGCACGCCCGCGAGCACAGGGCTTTGTGACGCCTCGATCATCATGCGCCGTGCGGCCTGCTGTAGCGCGTCGCCACCGACGCCGCTGCGATCCTGGATCTTCATCGTGAAGCCGGTCGCGTTGCCGAGCGACGGAATCGCCGGCGGGTCGAGCGCGAAAATGATCGCCTCGGGAATCTGCCGGAACGCGCCATTCGCGCGCTGCACCAACGCGCTCGCCGAATTCGCCGCGCCCGAGCGCTCGTCCCACGGCTTCAGATCGACGAACGACAGTGCCGCCGATTGTCCCTGGCCGAAGAAGCTGAAGCCCGTCACCGACGCGATGTTGCGAACCTGCGGCTGCTGTCGCAGGAACGCCTCGACCTGGTCGATCGCATGCTGCGTGCGCCGTTCGGTCGAACCCGGCGCGCTGGTGTAGGTGATGAAGATATGCCCCTGATCCTCGGTCGGCAGAAAGCCGGTCGGCAGTCGCATGAAGAAAAACACGGTGACCGCGCAGGCCGCGACGAACACCAGCAGCCAGCGCAGCGGCGAGCCCAACATCGCATCGACGCCGCCGACATAGCGCGTGGTGCCGGTGTCGAGCCCGCGATTGAAACCGTCGAATACGCGATGCAGCAGGCGCGAAGCCACGTTCTTCGGCCGCTCGCTGGCGGCCGCCTCGCTGCGCAACAGCGTCGCGCACAAGGCCGCGCCGAGCGTCAGCGCGAGCAGCGTCGACAGCAGGATCGACACCGCGAGCGTGACCGAGAACTGCCGGTAGATGCCGCCCGTCGAGCCCGGGAAAAATGCCATCGGAATGAACACCGCGACGAGCACCAGCGTACTCGCGATCGCCGCGCCCGAAATCTGCCCGATCGCCTTGACCGTGGCGCGCGGCGCGCTGAGCCCTTCCTCGCGCATGATGCGCGCGACGTTTTCGACGACGACGATCGCGTCGTCGTTGAGGATACCGATCGCGACCACCATGCCGAACAGCGACAGAATGTTGATCGACAGCCCGAACAGATAGAGCCCTACACAGGTGCCGATCAGCGCGATCGGCACGACGATCGTTGGAATCAGGGTCGCGCGCCAGTCCTGCAGGAACAGGAACACCACGACGGTCACGAGCAGCAGCGCCTCGACCATCGTGCGGATCACGCCCTGCACCGAGGTCGTGATGAACGGCGTGGTGTCGAACGGCACGGTCCACGTGACGCCGCGCGGGAAGATCGGCTGCAGTTCGGTCATCCGCTGGCGTACGGCCCTGGCGACCGCGAGCGCGTTCGCGCCGCTCGCGAGCTGGATTGCGATGCCGGCCGACACCTTGCCGTTGACGGTCAGCCGGTTGCCGTAGCTGTCGTTACCGAGCTCGACGCGCGCGACGTCGCCCACACGCACGGTCGAGCCGTCCGGATTCGCGTGCACGATGATTTCGCGGAACTGCTCGGGCGTCGAGAAGCGGCTTTGCGTGACGATCTGCGCGTTGAATTCCGTGCCTGGCGCGATCGGCTGGTCGCCGAGCCCGCCGCCCGCGGTCTGGCTGTTCTGCTCCTGGATCGCCTGCAGCACCTCGCTCGCCGACAGGCCGAAGCCCGCGAGCTTGCGCGGATCGAGCCAGATGCGCATCGCGTACGACGAACCGAACAGCTGCACGTCGCCGACGCCGTCGATACGGCGCAGCTCGTTGATGATGTTGTTCGACGCGAAGTTGCCCATCGCGACGGCGCTTGTGGTGACGTCGGTCGCCTGCAGCGCAACCAGCATCAGAAAGCCCGACGACGCCTTCGTCACGGTCAGGCCGACCTGACGGACCTGGAGCGGCAGGCGCGGTTCGACGCGAGCCAGACGGTCCTGTACCTGGGTGCGAGCGATGTCGAGATTGGTGCGGGGCTTCAGCACCACGGTGATCTGCATCGTGCCGTTCGAGCGGCTCACCGACGACATGTACAGGAAATTCTCGATGCCGTTCATCTGGTCTTCGACGATCGACGTGACGGTACGCTCGAGCGTGCTCGCGTCCGCGCCACTGAAGACCGCGCTGATGGAGAGCGAGGGCGGAGCGACGTCGGGGTACTGCTCGACCGGCAGCAGTGCGAGCGCGATCGCGCCGAACAGCACGATGAAAAGGGCGATGACCCACGCGAAAACTGGCCGGGCGACGAAGAATCGATTCATCGGCGAGCCCGTCAGTGCGCGGCCGATGCGGTGGCGGGGGCGGGGGCGGGGGACGCTGCCGGCTGCTCGGCTGGCGACGCATTGGGCGCGGGCCGCGCGTCGACATGCTGACCCGGCTGCACCTTCTGCCACCCATCGACGATCACCCGCTCACCGGGCTTCAGGCCGTCGCGCACGGTCCAGCGTCCTTCGCCCTGTTCGCCGAGATCGATGTTGCGGCGGATTACGGTGCCGTCGTCGGAGACCAGCGCGACACTGGCGATGCCATTGGCGATTTGCACCGCGCGCTCAGGAATCCGGATGCCCTGCAGATTGCCCGCCGCGGTAATGCGTCCGCGCACGAACTGCCCCGGCAACAGCGTGCGGTCCGGATTCGCGAACTGCGCGCGCACCGTCTGCGTGCCGGTGGACGGATCGACGACGAGATCGGCGAAGTCCAGAAAGCCTCGCTCGTCGTAGACCTGGCCGTTCGCGAGGATCAACTGCACCTCGACGTGCTTCATTTTGGTCGGCTGGCGCGCGCCCGACTGGATCTGCTGCTGGATGTCGAGCATCGCGGTGTTCGATTGCGTGAATACCGCGTTGATCGGCGTCAGCTGGTTGACCTGGGTGAGCAGGGTGGCCGCGCCGGCGCTGACGAGCGCGCCTTCGGTGACGAGCGCGCGGCCCGCGCGCCCGGCGATCGGCGTGCGCACGATGCAGCGATCGAGCCGCAGTTGCGCGAGTGACACGGCGGCCTGTGCGTCGGCGACGTTTGCCTGCGCCTGCTGCATCGTCGCCAGCGCGGCGTCGTATTCCTGCGCGCTGACCACGCGACGGCCGACCAACGGCTTGAATCGATCCACCACCGACACCGCGTTGTCGCGCGCGGCGGTCGCGCGCGACAACGCCGCCTGGGCCTGCTGCAACTGGGCGCGATAGTCGCGCGCGTCGATCTGGAAGAGCGGGGCGTTGGCCGGCAGGTCCGTGCCTTCCTGATAGAGCGTGCGCTCGACGATGCCATCGACGCGCGCGCGAATTTCGGCGGTGCGCACGGCCTCGATGCGGCCCGGCAACTCGACGACATCGGCGACAGCGGTCGTGGAAACCGTTTCGACCAGCACGGGAACCGGCGGCATCGATGCTGCGGTGGGAGTGCTCTGGCGTTCGTTGCAGGCGGCAAGCAGGAGCGGCAAACCGATGACCAGCAGCGATACGGCACGACTACGCAGGCGGAATGCGGAGCAAAGCAAGAGAAACTCCTTTGATCAAGGTAGTCTTTTTTGCACGTGAGATCGGTGACGGTATAACGGTTTGCGGTCGGTTTAAGCCTTTTGGAAATGGCAGGCGCGAAGATGCGCGGAAGAGATTTCCGTTGATCCTACCGTGTCTGGGTGACTTGTCAATTCATTCTTGGCTGGTGCGAGTGGAATGGACTCGCAATGGGCCGGGCAGCCGCCCGCAGAAGCCCTAACGCGGCCAGGCCTCGGACAGGTGACGATAGAAGTTTTCTTTCGATTTCAATGGAATTGGCAGTCAGTTGGCATGCGTCCTTTGATATCAATTCAACCTGCCTGATTTAACAATTAATTGTGAACGACGATCAAAAGTCGCGGGTGCCGTCGGCGATAATGCCCGTCGTCAATGTCCATGTGCACTTCGCAGTGAACTTTCAATGACTCGCCAACGCTTGTTGCTCCTTAGCGTTGGAGTGATCGACCAGCGTACCCAGCCACCCGGCAAGATACGCTGACCATTCGGCGCGACACCGTCGTTCAGGTAGAGCTCGCCGAAACACCGGCCGACACGTTTTATGCGCTTGGCAATTTGGGGCAGTACATCATCGTCGTGCCCTCGAAGCAGTTGGTCACAGTGCGACTCGGTAATGCCCAAACCCCGCACTTCGACATCGACGCAGCCGACCTGCTTGTCAAAGAAGTCATCGGTGCTCTGTCCGGCGCGTCGTCGTGAATTTCAAAAAGGGGGTAGCAACAGTTGTGCGATTCCATCGCCTAACATCGAGTTGTCGAGCAACAGTTTCTCGCGCGACTTTTCCTCAAGGAGATCACGATGAAAGCAGACGACAAAGGCGACGTGCGCGCTTTCGTGCAAACGGCCGAGCAGGGTGGCGAGCATGTCTGGGTAATCACGCTGGTCGACTTCGCGGCTCGTGAGGTCAAGCGTTCGCTCGTATCGGACGAGACGTATGCGACTCACGCCGCAGCTAAGGATGCCGGTGAGGCCCATCTGAAGGCATTGGCGGAAGACCGCTAGACCCGCTCACTTTTACCTTGTTTTCGCACGCGGACGTACTAACTTTGGGCTATAGGTAGTGGGGCTGAAGAGGACAAAGTTATGGCCAGTACGCAAGGAACCACCGGATCGCCTTTTGCGGTGTCCGTCGAAGCGGGCAGCTATCGCGTGACCCGTCCACGAAACGCGAGCGATGTGATCGACCTGCTGCAAAAGCACGGCATCCAGATCGTCGATCTGAAGTTCACCGACTTGCCCGGACTCTGGCAGCATTTCTCGATCACGCTCCCCGAGATTCACGACGATCTGTTCAGCGCCGGGATCGGTTTCGACGGTTCGTCGATCCGCGGCTTCCAGGAGATCCACGAGTCCGACATGCTGCTCATGCCCGACCCGTCAACTGCCTTCGTCGACCCGGCATGTGGGACGCCGACCCTGTCGATCATTTGCGACGTAGTCGATCCGGTGCTGCGGCAGCCGTATTCGCGCGATCCGCGCTACGTCGCGAAAAAAGCCGAGAACTATCTGCGCCAGACGGGCATCGCGACCACCTGTTATTTCGGTCCGGAGCTGGAATTCTTCATTTTCGATTCGATCCGCTTTGGACAGGACCAGCACAGCGGCTACTACTATGTCGAATCGGCCGAAGGCGACTGGACCACCGGTCGGGACGACGGCGCGTACGGCGGTGGCAACCTCGGCTACAAGCAACGCTACAAGGAGGGCTACTTCCCGGTACCGCCGCATGACACGCTGCAGGACATCCGCTCGGAGATCGCGCTGACACTTCAGCAGGCGGGCGTACAGATCGAAGTGCATCACCACGAAGTCGCGACTGCCGGACAGAACGAGATCGACATGCGCTTTGCGACGCTCACCCGCATGGCTGACAACGTGATGATCTACAAGTACATCTGCAAGAACGTCGCGCGTCGGCACGGCAAGGTGGCCACCTTCATGCCGAAACCGCTGTTTGCCGACAACGCGAGCGGCATGCATTGTCACCAGAGCCTGTGGAAAGACGACCTGAATCTCTTTTACGACGCAGGCGGCTGGGCGCTGACTTCCGACATGTGCCGCTGGTACATCGGCGGACTGCTTCAGCATGCGCCCGCGCTGATGGCCTTCTGCGCGCCAACGACGAATTCCTACAAGCGTTTGGTGCCGGGGTATGAGGCGCCCGTCAATCTGGCGATGTCCCAGCGCAACCGTTCGGCTGCGGCGCGCATCCCGATGTATTCCGATTCGCCGAACGCGCGGCGCGTCGAGTTTCGCTGTCCGGACCCGTCGGCGAATGCGTACCTGGCGTTCGCGGCGATGATGATGGCGGGCCTCGACGGCATTGAAAACAAGATGGACCCGGGCGAGCCGCTTGACCGGAACATCTATGACCTGCCGCCCGAAGAAGCCAGCGCCATACGACAGGTGCCGGGTTCCCTCGAAGCGGCGCTAGCCGCGCTCGAAGCCGACCACGCATTTCTACGCCAAGGCGATGTGTTCACCGACGACGTGATCCAGACCTGGATCGAATACAAGCGGAAACGCGAGATCGACACAATCAAACTGCGTCCGCATCCGTGGGAGTTTTATCTCTACTTCGATATCTAGAAGAACATCGGCTACACACAGCGTCTCGCGAAGCGGAAGGGCGGGGCGCTGACATCCCTTACTCGCCCGGCCCTGACCATTCACTGCTTGCGCAACTCCGGATGCCGCAACACCGAATGATTGCGCCCGTACGAGAGATAGATCGTCATGCCGATCACGAGCCACACGACGAGCCGCAGCCATGTGACGAGCGGCAAGCCAACCATCAGCAGCAGGCAGAACAGGATGCCGAGCACCGGCACGATCGGCACACCGGGTGCGCGGAACGGACGCGCCGCTTCGGAATCGCTGCGCCGCAGGTAGATCACCGCGCCGCACACGAGGACGAACGCGAAGAGGGTACCGATGCTGACCATTTCGCCGAGCACGCCGATCGGTGTCAGCGCGGCGACGATCGCAACGACGGTGCCGATCAGCATCTGGCTCAGATAAGGCGTGTGCAGACGCAAATGCACGCGCGCGAAAAAATGCGGCAACAGACCGTCCTGCGACATCGTGAAGAAGATGCGGCTTTGTCCATACAGCAGCACGAGTATCACGGTAGTCAGCCCGGTCAGCGCGCCGATTTTGATCAGGATCGCGAACCAGGTCAGCCCGATCGCGTCGACGCCCCTGGCGATCGGATCGGGGACGTTCAGCTCGGTGTAGGGAACGAGACCGGTCAGCACGGCCGCGACGAGGATATACAGCACCGTGCAGATGATCAGCGAGCCGAGAATGCCGATCGGCATGTCGCGCTGCGGCTGTCGCGCTTCCTGCGCGGCGGTCGACACCGCATCGAAGCCGATGAACGCGAAGAACACCACGGCCGAG
Organism: Burkholderia sp. H160; assembly: GCA_000173575.1. Taxonomy (GTDB): domain Bacteria; phylum Pseudomonadota; class Gammaproteobacteria; order Burkholderiales; family Burkholderiaceae; genus Paraburkholderia. The sequence goes on from ABYL01000127.1 coordinate 17,401, forward strand.
CCGCGCAGAATACCGCTCATTCCGAAGCTGCCGAACTGGCCGGTGTTTGCGGGAATGAACGGATGCCAGTGTTCCGGCTTGATGAAAAACACGCCGATGGCGATGAACGCGACCACCACGGTCAGCTTGATCGCGACCATCACGTTGTTCAGGCGCGCCGATTCTTTCGTGCCCAACACGAGCATGGTGGTCAGGATCGCGACGATCAGCACCGCTGGCAGGTTGATGACACCGGTCACCGTCGAGCCATCGGCCAGCTTGACGACGGTGCCGGGCGCCGCGGCGAGGGTGGGGGGAATGTCGATACCGACGTTGCGCAACAGGCTCACGATATAGCCGGACCAGCCGACCGCAACGGTGGCCGCGCCCATCGCGTATTCGAGAATCAGGTCCCAGCCGATGATCCACGCGAAGATCTCGCCGAGCGTCGCATACGTGTAGGTGTAGCTGCTGCCGCATACGGGCAGCATCGCCGCGAGTTCCGAATAGCACAGGCCGACGAACGCGCACGCAATGCCGCCCAGGATGAACGACAGCGTGATGGCCGGTCCCGCGAACTGCGCGGCGGCGGTGCCGGTCAGCACGAAGATACCGGCGCCGATGATCGCGCCGATGCCCATCGCGGTGATACTCGTTGCGCCCAGCGTCTTCGACAGGTGGCGGCCTTCTTCGAGGTCGGCGCTGGCGACGATATCGGCAACGGATTTGCGTGTCATGTAACCGGTAGCGGCCATGATGAGTCGTCCCTTTCGAATTGGTGATTAGGCACGAACCGGCACGGCTGGCATCGGCTCGCGGAGCACGACAAAAAGACGTCCGTCGCCGCGCACGGCAAGGGTCGCGGCAAGTGGGGGACAGCGGCTAACGGAAAAAGTCTGAATCCAGTCTATGCCGGATTAAAAGCAAAGTGAAATCCGCTTGCCTGGTGCAGCAAGGTGGAATTCAGCCGAAGCGCGCGCTTCGCAGCACGGAGCTCAGACCGAGCGAGTGGCCGGGGTCGTAGTAGTGAATCAGGAGCGTGCGGCGCTGCCCGTTCTGGACGTCGAAGTTAGCGTGCTGGAGTGCGAAGCCGTTGAATTCGTACACGCTGCCGGGTTTGACCGGAATGCGCTTGCAGTTGCCGACACGCAGATCATGCAAGGTGTGCCAGCTGCGCAAGCTGAGCGGCAGGCTGTGCAGGAAGCCGTGACGCATCTTACAGATCACGTTGCTGACCGTCGTCACGGACAGCCGCGGCTTGCAGTACATCACGAGGTCGCCGTTGTGAACGCCTTCGGGTGCGATCTGCAGTGGAATCAGCAGTGTCAGCAGATGCGAGTCGTAATGGCGGCAATGGCTCTCCGCCAGCGTCGACGTGCTCGCGCAACGCAGTACGTGATGCGGCTCTTCCGGTAAATTTGTCTGACCGTTCTTCGCAGCCATCGCCCGCGCACTCGCGCAGATCGACCGCTCGAGTTCTCGAAAGGCCTGGCCCCGACGCAGTATCTCGGCGATCTTCTCGCCGGACAGCGACCGCTGCGGCGTGTTACCAAACAATTGATCGATGAGCTCGTTGATTTCGCTGATCGTGTCCAGTGGAACCACGTCATCAAACGATTTCAAAGCGACACTTTTGTCGATTCGAATCCGCCTAGTCTCAGAATGCCCACGTACGTCTGTCAGGGTGTCCATAGCCCAGATTCCAATTGCATTTTTTCTTCTACGACCGTATTGAAAAATATGGTTCGCAAGCCGCGAGCAATCTACGCCACCGTACACGGAGCCATCAAACGATTGAACGCGGTAATCAAATCATAAGCCGATTTGCGCTTACCAGTTTGGTGAATATCGACTGGTCGATTGATGATTGCGGTGAGTGTGTCAATTTGGGCTGTAATTCGGCACAAAGTGCGGATTACTGGTCGAACTCGATCTGCACG
>ABYL01000126.1 GCA_000173575.1 Burkholderia sp. H160
CCGCGGCAGGCGCCGCGCCGGCCCCGCCCCAAGCCGACGTACCTCCCGGCCCTGATACCCAGAACGAAGCAATCATGGCTGCCGGCCCGGGACCCGCGCAAGGCGAAGAGCCGAATATTTCGGAACAAGCCGGCGAAGCGCCGCCGATTGCCGACGCTCAGCCGCCCGTGCAAGGCGAAGCGCCAGGACCGCTGGCTGCCGCCGGACCAGCGATCGCGGCGGACCTGACGGCTGCGCCGCCACAGCCCGCGCTCGCGCCGTCGACCGCCGCGCCATCCGCTTCCACGGAGAACACCAGAGCGGCCAACGACACCTCGACGGCGATTCGGGGCGAACCCGCCGCGAATTCGCCTGCGTCACACGGGGGAACGGGCGAAAACGTCGCGCAGCCGTCCGACAACCGCACGCAGGCGGCATTCCACTCGGTCGACAGCGCGCTGGACTCGATGCCGCTTGCGACGGCCGTGTTCAACGTGCCGACCGACATCGACGTGGACGACGATTGCCCCTGCCGCATCGACTTCGTCCTCGACGCGCGACAGAGCGCCGATCCGATCGCGGCGATCATCAAGCGTCACAATCCCGCGGCGGCAAACTTCCAGCATGACCGCGTTCGCATTTACTACAACATGGAAGCAAGCCTGACGGCGCAGCCGGACGATTTCAGCATCGATCCCGGCCCGGAGGAGCCATACCGGCAAGCGGTCAGCGAGACCAAGCCCACCACATGGACGTGGTACGTGACGCCGAAGAGGTGGGGCGTGCATCGCATGCGACTCGCGCTCTATGCCCTGATTCCGATCGAAGGTAAGCAGAGCCCCGTGCTCGTCCAGACCTTTGACAAGAACATAACCGTCACGGTGACGCCGTGGAGTCTCGTGCGACGCTTCGTCCTCGAGAACTGGAAATGGCTATGGGTCACGCTGCTGATTCCGCTTGGGCAGTTCGCCTGGAAAAATCGCCGGCGTCTGCAACCGAGCGTGAACACGGCGTCGGTGACGCCGCCCAGGCACCATCATCGGCATCATGCGCAGATGCATCGGCACGGCAGGAAGTGAGCTTTGCGATGCGCCGGGGCCGCGCTTGGGCTCACCGTCCGGACAGCATCGAAGTCCGTTCGAACGCTCATTGCCACGCGATGGACTCGGTCTCGAGTCCATCGCATTAAAAGCCGCACTGGTTGCGTACTCTGCAAGAGGCTCGAGTGCGCGCCCAAAGACTTGCTGAAAGAAAGCGAGAGCGGCGTGAAGCCATGGCGTCAATACTCGAACGCCAAACGCGGTTATGCGCGTCTCGACTTGTCAGCCTGGAGCCGGCCCGCGATCAACTGGATCAGATAAAGAGCGAACTCCGGCTCCTGATAGTAGAAGCGGATAGCGTCGGGTGCGGACACCGTCTTCATCTCGCAATCGGTCTTGCATACGGCCGTGGACGTACGGAGATGATCGGGCGAAAAGAGCCCGATTTCACCAAGCACCGTGCCCGCACCCATGTCAATGCCGAGCTCGCTCAACCTGATGGTGCCCTTCTCGACGTAGAAGAGCTCGGTGCTGGTGTCGCCCTTGCGAAACAGTACCTGCCCCGAGCGGAAGTGCTGGCTTTTCATGTTGGCGAGCAGTCTGCCAGCCATGACGTGGCCGTTGATCGCCTTGTCGACCTGCGCGTCGCGGATCCTTTCCATTCGCGCCGCAACGATGCTCGCTTCGCCACGGCTAGAAACGTTCAGCGCTTTGAAAATGGTCGTGAGGTGCGTCTTGATCGTCGCTTCCGAGACGTCGAGCTGTCGCGCGATCATTTTGTTGGAGCGCCCTCGCGCGAGCAGCGCCAGCACTTCGATTTGTCGCGGCGTAAGGTGCAGATGCGGATCAGGGTGTGGCGGGCCTCGCAGCGCGTCGGCCTCGGCCCCGGCAGCCGCGAGCGGCTCGTGCAAGCTTGCAGCAACCAACGAGCGGGGCAGATAAACACCGCCCGCGAAGGCGAGGCGCAACGCGCTGAAAAGGAGTTCGGACGAGGCCGATTTCTCCACGCAACCTGAAACGCCCGCCGCGATCAGTTCGTCGACGTGCTGGCGTTGCGCGTTGCTCAAGAGGACGATTACGGGCGTAGTGCGAGAATGACGCCGCGCGGCTTCCAGTTCGTCGCTCGCCAGGCGCAGACAGTCGCCGTCCATGACGACACAGTCCGGCTTGCGATCGTTTGGCCAACTGGTCGTCAGGCAATTCGAGGCGAACACTTCGCCATCCTGAGCGAATCCGCGCAGCAGCGCCTCGACGCCTTCGCGAAAGAGTCCCGCCGGTCCGGTAAGCAAAATGTACATGCAGTCTCGTCTCGCAACTTTTCCGCCGCGCACCCGCTCGCGGCGGGTCTTGGTCTTCCACTTCCGGTTGTTATACGGCTACCGGCAAAGTGAATGTCCGCGCCACCTCGAAACGCTGACCCCGTCGTCTGAGAAGTGAGAAATGTTCTTCATTTCTGCGCGGGTGCTTCGATCGAGCGATCCGTTTCACGAGGCGTGTCCCTCGCCGTCTCCATGTTTCGACGGCCCGGGTCGCGGCGAATATCGAGCGGATCGAACGGTTCGATTCCTATAACAGCCGGCTTGAAGTGTGCGACGAAGAAATCGAGAAGCACCTTGCCGGCAATAAAGCAGATCCGGGCCAAACGAGACAATCCATACGCTTTTCGATTAATTACTCCGTTGATGCAAGGAGATACGACGCAAGTTTCTTCACCTGGCTGATCAGAATTTCCGCGGTGACAGGCGCTTGAACGAGGGATCGTTGCTGACAGCGGGTGAAGCCACGCAACGTGAGTGCATTCGACTCGATCAAATGAGATGCGAATCCTCGAGCACTTGTGTTAGCACCAGATTCCATTTCTTCACCGGAGTCCGCTTTTGAGTTATTAGACGCCACGTGTTAGCCCCGCCTCTTCTCACGTCAGAATCGCCCAAACGTCCCAGCTTCTAACATACTAACTCGATGAGCAATTATCAAGGAACGTTTACCGTGAGTACTACGCGCCCCCGTTCACGGATATAGACGGTGTCGCGTCAATAGCGACAGCCAACGCGCAAGTAGTTGACGATTATATTGATCGTGATCTTTGCGTCGAAGCGCGGGATTATCGTGCCGACGAGCGCTTGTGACTGTATAGTGAAGGTACCCGTCGTGCTTATCGGCCTGGTCGGCCCCGTACTGCGCAAGTCAGAATTCGCTCAGGACATGAGTTCAAAGGCCCCACCCGGTTTGCTGAACTCGCTGTGTTTTCCGACTCATCCCGCCAGACTTTTCTCCGCACGCCAATCACGACATCGGCTACGACGTCGCGCGCCGTCGCATCTCTTTCGGATCCGGTTGCAATTCATTCGCAACAGAATCGGCCTTTTGCGGCCATCTTGCCTGATTGCGAAGCGCACCTCTCCCCGACATTTGCCCCGCTGCCCCCACTGACCCACGGCGCCTCTGGACGAGACACTGGATGAGTACAAATCAGAATCACATAAAATGCAACGAGAAATATGCGGTTGATACTCGCTCCGTTTTAATTCGCGTGGGCGGAGCCTAAGACTTGCTGGCCGCGGTGTCCGCACATACGAACTGCGGAACCAGACTGAACTCGCGGTCTACCCAATACTTGCTACCGCGCAAAAATCACAAATCCGTTTGCAGGGAGGGTCACCACGGCTGACGCGGGCATACCGTTCCATTGGAAGGTATCTTGCGCCGATACCATCCCATAGTTGCCGCACACGTTCGGGTTAGGATAGGTATCGTAGAAGTCACTATTGAAGACTTCACGCCATCCCCCACCAGAAGGAAAGCCAATGCGATAGCCGTATCTGTTGAACTCTTGCAGGTTGTAGACAAGCTGAACGTCGCAACCGACGCCATCAATCCAGCGATGCACCGCCATCACACGGTCATTCTCGTTCACAACCCAAATATGGGCCCCTCCGCCGCGAAGCCCGGGCAGCGTACTTCGAACATGCAAGAGGTCGCGACAGAATGCATTGAAGTCCCTCATGACACGATCGGTCTTCAATCCGTCCCACCAGATCAGCAGATCGGCATGAAAGATTGTGTCATCGCTCCACTGTTTGTCTTCAAGAAACTCCTGCCCCATGAAAATCTGCGGGATACCTGGCGCCGCAAACAGCAGCCCTAATGCCCATCTTGTGCGGCTACGTGCGTACCATGATCTTCTGTCGTTGGGGTCGGCAAGAAAGGCGATCCGCTGCTGCCGGCCGTCGAACACCGTATCGTGGTCCTCCAGCATGTTGACCGTTTTCCAGGCTGCGTCAAATCCTTGTGGCACCGTCATGCTTTGCGCGAGCGCGTCCATGTCGACGTAAGCATCGCGCCCGCCCCTCGCTTGGCTCACCGCGCTCCTGATACCTTGGCGGACGCGATCCGACCACGCGGCATCGAAACCCAGGCCGCCAGGCGTTGGCCGGATTGCGGTTGCCCGGTCATCGCCCCAATACTCCGCAATCTGGATGGCCTGAGGCTTTTCCCAGCGTATCGTTTCGGCGAGATCCTGGCAGAACTGGCCGCCGCCATAAGTGTCAATTACTGTCACCTCATCGTAACGTATGCCGTCAATATGGAATTCCTCGATGCACTGCGTGGCGTTTTCGATCAGGAAAGCACGGACGTCCTCATTCCAGTAGGCAAAGACGTTGCCGCCGGCCCATGTTTGATCGGTGAAGTAAGCACTGCGATTGTCATCCCCAGTTGGCTGTCTATCCACGAACTTCAGACACTGGTCATTAAATCCTGGGCCGGCATGGTTAAACACCAGATCCAAAAGGACGGAAATACCCGTGAGGTGCAAGAGATCGATGACGCATTTCAACTGGTTCGGACCCGGCCGAATATGATCGAGGGTCAGAGGCGACTGCCCGCGCGCGGCAAATAGCGCGTTTACCTTCGTCAGGTATCGCTGCAGTTCTTGCGGATCATTGACCTGATAGTCGATCTCCGGCGAGTACAGATCGAGTCCGTTATAGCCGCGACTCGTTTCGCTTGGATATTCCTGTACGGGCATAAGTTGGAGTCCATTGATCCCAAGTTCGCGAAAGTAATCGATGCGCTCCAGCAGGTCGAGAAATTTTCCGATTGAGCGACGCTTGTCGTTACCGTTCGCATCGACGGCATAGAAGGTGCCAATATGCAGTTGATAAAGCGCGAGGTCGTTGAACGCGGGAGTGCGAAACCCATCGTCGTGCCACGGATAAGACTGCGGAGTACGGACTATGCAGTCACAGACAGGATATGCGGGCACCGTGCCCAGCTCACGGGCACGCGGATCCCGTTTCAGCCCAGTGCTGCCTGTGCCGACAACCCAGAACCGGTAAGGCGTGCCTTCGCCGACATCGGGCAGGAAAGCACTCCACGTACCGTCGCCAAGCGGAAAAAGAGTGCTATCGCCGTTCGGAACGAATCCTGGTTGCTCGGCATTTCGTAATGCGTCGCCCGTCAAGACGTACGCCCGTTGCGCGGCTGGCGCCCAAAGGCGTACCGTGGCGCCGCCGGGCACTGTGGTCGCGCCCATCTTAACATCGCCCTGGGTACGAGAAGTTGCCATGGTATTAGCCCGTCAGTCGTATCCGCCGAACATAAATAGAAAGAGATCCTGATCAGTCGGATTGATGAGAGCATGCAAATTTCCGCCCTTCAACAGCGCCAGGTCGCCAGGCTTGAGCGTGCGCACCTCGATGCAGCGCTCGCGATTCGGGATCTTTGCCCAGTCTCCGATCACCATCAGGCCGGAGCGGTCACCAATCGCCATGAAGACCTCCTGGTTGTCCCTATGCCGGTGTAGTCCAATTGCGGAATTGGGCCGAACTATATGAATATCCATGTAGTCAACGGCCATGAATGGCTCTGTTCTCTCGACAGGGGCCTTCTGTCCAAACGCATCGAAACTCCAGGGAGGCACCGTCCGTGACAGTTGTTTAAGGCTCGCGAAGCCCCAATAATTCGACAAAAGGTTTCGATACTCAAGAAAGCCGAAACCGCCATGCGCATCCGCGCTCGTTCCGACCTTGAGAAAGTTGTCCCAGCCGCGCAAGATCATGTTGAACTCGAACTGGTAGTTCTCGCCATTGAGAGAGTCCCAGACCTCACCCGACTCGTCGCTCCACGCGAGCTCGACGTGCAACGGTCGAACGGGATGCAAGGCATGCTCGGGCGCAAAGTCGTAGACATTGACGCCGTCCAACGCTTCGCGCGAGAAGTCACCCTCGCCTTGTATGAGCGAAGAGTTGGCCACGAGTGCTCCCCGGTCGAACGCGGCCTGGCCGCGCGGATCAAGCACCGCGCGCAAGTCGGCGGGTGCTCCTTTCCAGCTCCAGAATTCAATCGCATAGCGGCCCGACTCTGCATCGTACGGAACTGTCACGAGCGAGGGTACGGCGACACTTGCAACCTTGATCCAGAGACGAATGGAGGCTCCCAACGAACCTTTGGTTCTGGAAGCAAGCAGTGAATCGGGACCGGCCCGATAGGACGCCCGTATAAACGGTACGGACCAGGCACCTGCAGTGGCCCTTCCGCGCAGCAGTTGCGTATCGCCCGAAGTGAACGACTTAACGTTCTGCTTCTGAAAATCGATCTTGTCGTCCTGTGCGGTGGGGTCCAGCACTCCACTGTTTGGCGCGCTTGGTCCATACAGTGTTAAGGACTTGATCGGAAACAGGTACTGCAGTTCCTCGAACACATAGTATTCGCGGCCAGCGGCGAGAACCGCACCTTCGACCAACCCGAGAAGCTGGACGACAGGATTGTCATGGTCATAGTCCGGCGTTTCACCGGGCCGCACGGGAACGACTTCGTCATGCAGGAGTTCCATTTCGTTCGTCCCAGGCTTACTCGGTGTGGTACAGGAACGCCACGAATTTCAATGGCTCAGTATTTTCTTCCGGATTTCGTATGCCATGCATGCCGCCGCTTTTGGTGAAGACGACGCTGCCCGGCTTGACAGGCAATTCCTTGAACTTCCTATCGCCGAGGCCAAATACTGTCCGATTGACTGTCTGGAAGCGGTTGTCGGTCTCATCCCCCAACGCGGGATCATCGCCAACCCTGAGGTACGCGATGCCTTCACCCTGGACGATGTAGTACAACTCCTCGGAACCGATATGCTGGTGATTGCCTTCAACCTTGCCAGGCGGGATCGTCACTTCGTGAAAAAAGATCATCGACCCGCCTAGTTCACGCTGGAAAATCCATCGCATCTGGATAATATTGTCGATATTAGCGTCCGGATTTTTGTCCGGTTCGTACATCATCGCATTGCGATAGAGAACCGGTACGACGTCGCTCGCCTGCTTGAACCAGCCACGCTGGAAATCGAGCAGATAATTGTTATCGTGGACAGTGTTGGCTCCGGCGCTCGGCACCTCGGCAAGTCTGGGCTCCTGATGTGTGCGGGCATTGTCGTTGTCCCATGCGAGATCATCGGGGGCGACCAGACTGCCTGAAGGGTATTGGCGAGCCGGTTCACGAAACGCGAGTTCAACCTTCGTTATCGACTTCGGATCGCTCAGCATCGCCTGAAACTGAGGGAAGCGCGTGATTTCGTTGTCGCGCCCCATCATGGCCAACACCGTCGCGTCGTGTTGCGTGCCCTCTGGCGGTTCGAGCCTGTCCCAGATTTCTGCCTGATATGCGTTGACCCAGTCGTCGTAATGTAACGTCAAAAGCTGATTCGGATCCGTTTCTGCCTGCGCACCTGCTTTGTCGGTCAGTCTCATCCAGGCGTTGCAACGAAAACGAAGAAAACGATTGCGGATTCGCATGGCCTCGGTCAGGCGTGAGCCACGGTATTCAACGCGAATGAAGTTCGCGTAGATGACACCGTCCATGAAAACTCGCCCTTTCAGGCACAACACTTCGTAGTAGCTTCGCACCTCGTGAACGTCATAACGATAGCGCGGACTTCGCGTCGCATTCAGATACGCCTGGTGGTAGATGCGGTCCGGAAAAAAAACAACACCGAATATCTGGCTCGACGGATCTTCCCTGATTTCATTGAGACGTGGGTCCATGATCTATAGCCTCGAGCTCAAAATGTCCGCGACCCGAAAGGCGTTGGCCTCGATGGTCAATGTGGGATTCGCGCCACCGGAGGTAGGCATGAACGAGCCATCGGTCACGTACAGATTATCGAAGCCCCAAGCCCTGCAATCCTTATCGAGCACAGAATCAGTATGATCTAGGCCGAATCGTGCACCGCCAAGAATATGATTAGCACAACGCGCCAGTTCATCCTTTCCATACACAGCGCCCGCATCCAGCGAATCTTCGATGCCGCCTTTCGACAGCACGTTCTTGCATTGCTCACTGAGGCGCTTCATTAGTGCGACGTCGTGTGGGTGCCAGTCCTTGATGATGTAGGCGACGGGACGCCCCCACTTGTCGCGCACGGTAGGATGCAGTTCGATCCGGTTTGACTTCTGAGGAATCTGATTCGCCATGAACGTGATCGACAAGCCCCGTCCGAAGTTATCGTCGAGAAACTGAATCAAGGCTGGACCGAATAGGTCCCCCCTGTTATTGAACCCATCCCAAAGCGTATCGAGGTCGTGGCTATCGACGTTTCGCGCGAGTGCCAAAGGCAAGGCGCGATCGGACGTGTTGTTATAGATAACCGCGCCGGCCCACAGCTTTTCGGATGCCAGAAATTCGTCCGTATGACAGAAGTCGGACGCGAAATCACTGTCGAGCGTAATCGACTTGTCGTAGCGATCCGGCTTTGACACGAGTCCCGACGCTCCCCCAAAACAGTGGGTGAGAAAATATGATCCGAGCATTCCGTTGCCGTCCTGGTTGATTCTCGGAGCGAAGCCCGCCTTGTCGATATCGGCCGATAGCTTCAAAAGCCGAATGCTCTCGATTGCTGAACATGCCACGACCACGACGCGACCCGACACTGTCCTTGGCCTTCCGTCCGGATCGATAAAATGAACCGACCGAACCAAAGATCCTTCCGAACTCAAATGCGTGACCGTGCAGTTTGGAAGAAGTGTGAAATTGTCCAGGACACATATGAGGCTGAGTAGCGCGACCCAGGTGCTCGACTTATGGCCCATCGGATCGCCATAGCGATTAACAAAGGCCGTTTTCGACAGGTCGCCGGGTTGCGACACTTTTCGACCGCTCGGTGCGTGATCCTCGGTAATGACAGCAAGGGGCGTACGGTAGTAGCTCATACCAAGCGCGTCCATTCCTGTCTTGATATGTTCGCTGATCGGATTGTATGTCAGCGGCTTCTGATATTTGTCGCCACTCGTAAAGGGTTTCAGCTGATTTTTGACCTCGCCGTTGATGCCAATCAGTTCCTCGGCGCGAGCGTAGTACGGTTCGAGCGTTTCATATGAAATCGGCCAGTCACGCGCGGCGCGACGAACTTCGTCCTTTGGATCATTCAATAGCGTGGCACCAGGGCGGTTGTTCCACTGTGCGAGCGTGAGGTCCCGTGGCGTGTACCGCAACGACACACCGCCGTATAGCTGTGTACCGCCGCCTACCACCTGCGCCGTATATCCCTCTATCGTTGCTTCATCGCGCGGATTTCCGGCGTTATCGAACCGGCGATAGACATGGGCTTCATCGTTCACGTCGGGTTCGACGTGACTCGAATAATAGGACCGTCCACGGTTGGCTACGTCGAGTTGGATAATCTTCTCCGCTCCATCTGAAATCAGCTCATCTCTCTTGAAGTCGCTGATTTGACTTTGCATTTCATATTGTGGCCGTATAAGCGGTCCCTTCTCGAGCATCAAGACACGTTTCCCCTGCTTGGCGAGTTGATGTGCAATAGGTGCGCCGCCAGCGCCGCTGCCGATGATTACGATGTCGTATAAGTCATCCATGATCGACCGCCCGTGAACTATCCGAAATAGTGCATGCTTGTGCCAAGCGGCGTTTCGATGGATCGTTGCCAGGCAAAGCAGGTCTTGTCCTCGCGATCGACGTAGGTTTCCGCCAGGTACGCCCACCCGGCAGCCATGGCGTTTCCCCCGTATTTAGGATGGGAGAATGCTCCGCAGAAAGTATGTCTGCGCAAGATCTGCAGGAAGAAACCCGGGTGCTCATACAGCGACGTATCCCAACCCTCTACGTTGTCGTTGCGCATTTCGCTGTAGAGTTGCTGGTAGGCAGCGGAATCGACTTGCGTTGGAGATATCGATGGGTAGCGCTTCTTTAGCACAGCCTTTATCTGGCTAAGACAGATCTTGTAGTCGAGAAGCCGATGACGTTCCTCTCGGGCAAGCACGTTGTCAATAAAATTGACCGCGCCAACAGGCTGTTCCAGTCTGTAAGAACTCTGTTGCGTGGCCTTATCCGCCGCGAAGTAGAACTCGTCCATGAACTTCTTGGCGGCACCTTCCGTAAAAGGGAGGATCTCATTGGTTATGCGGGCAAGAATGGACAGTTCCCAGCTTTCCAGGCTGACCGGAACTGAACAGTAGCGGGTAAAAACGCGAGACCATTCGTTGCCGTTGTCCAAGGTAATCCGTTGCGGATTGATCGGATCGGGCACAGCCGAGCCGTCGATGACGAACTTGTATCTATAGATTCGCGCCGATGGTAGAAGTAGCGTAACGGCGCGGAATCGCGTCGGTTCGCAATCGAAGAGTACTGGTTCGAGACGCGTCGTCGACCAGAGGTCGTCAAATGTTCCGACGACGGAGAGGGGCCGGTTGTCGCTCGGCGTGTCCGCTATCCAGACGAACGTTACGCGGTCGAAGGAGGCTTGTGAGGCGGCTGTCACTTCGGGTCTGGTGCTTTCAACGATCGGGAAACGCCATGGTTCTGTATACGCTGGGCTTGAAGCGTCCCGCAACAGATATTTGGTTGTGTAGTTCAATACGTTGGTGTGGTCGAGCGGTTCAGTTTGCATCGTGCCTCCACCAGACCCCGATGAAAATACTCATCGGGCGTCAGATCCGTGCGAATTAACAGGTTTTCTTAATTAATGTATTTTCTGAATTTAGGCGACTACGTTGGTAATATCAATATGTCACACACGCCAATCTAACGGCAAATTTCGACTTTGTTAGTGTTGTCGGACGCTATACGATATCAATAGATAGAACCCTAATCGCTATGCGAAGGGCTTCTGGATTGATCATCAGGCTTCGATCGCTGAGAAAGCTTCTCAATCGTTGCGTCGATGAGCTCGAGCGCTGCGCCCAGACCTGTTGCAACCGTGTCATGGCGAACCGCTTCCAGGCGACGAAGTGCTTCAGGACGAGACATGCCGATGTGTACGTCCGCGAGAGCTCGTGCGCGAGCAACAAGTAACGTTGCCCACGGAAGAGGCTCGGCACTAGTGTATCTCTCCAGCGCATTCGCATACTTCCGAGCAGCGTTCCAATCAGGTGCAGTTATGCTCGCCTCAATCGCGTTCACATAAAAGCGAAGCGCAGAGTGCGCCGTGCAAGGGAGGCGCAAAAGCGCCGCGCCTTTCCGCAACGTGCTTTCGCGCTCGTTCTGACCATCGGCGGCTCGAGCCGCCATACCGTAGATCGCCGCTCCAGCGAAACCGAGTCCCGTCTCGCGGGCAAGGCGCAGGGCTGACTTGATCTGATGTTTTGCATCATTCTTCCTACCCTGTCCGAGCCGGACCTCTGCCAGAGAAAGCCGCAATGAGGACTCGAAGCGCCTCGCGCCGGAGCTTCTAGCCAGCGCTATTCCATCCAGGCAGATTTGTTCAGCCTCTTCTTTGTTGCCCACATCAACAAGGATTGTCGCAAGCGTCATTGCCGAAAAGACTTTTGCGGGAACCAATCCCGTCTTTTGTGCATCTGTGTAAGCACGCCTCACTTCAGCTACAGCCTGTTCAAGCCGTGCGGAATACCGCAAACAATGAGCAAGCATGCAGCGATTGGGTATCTCTAATGCAATCCTGCCTTGCTCTTTGCAAAGAGTCACGCAGCGACGGAACGATTCAAGTGCCTGGCGCATTCGGCCCATTTCGAGCTGGGCATCACCCATTCCGCTCAAAGCGCGTACCTCGCATTCAAAGTTTGCACTTTGGTTAGCATATTCATATGCCAACGTATGTTCGATCTCGCATAACCTGATGTCGCCGTGCGCATAAAAGAGATTACCGCGCAGGTTGTGGATCTGGGAATTTTCAACATCGAGTTTGAGAGCCGAGGCAATTTCCTGGGCTCGCGCCAAAGCCTCAATCGCTTCCGAAAATGCACCGGTTATCCGGCAGCCCGCAGCAATCCCCATCCAGCTCCGGCATTTGTGTTCATCGGAAGTTGCCAACTGCAAGGTGGCGCGATAGCGTTCGATCGATTCAAGTGAATTCCCCGACTCGCGCAGCAGCTCGGCATAGAGAAAGGAGAGTTCGCACTTGACGATGGGTTCGTTGGCCAACGTGAGACCGCGATGGGCCAGAGCCAGCGCGGCATCTATCCGGAAGTGCTTCATTTCATAAGTAACGGCCGATAGATAAGCAGCTGGTGCTTCCGGACCGGAAGCACGGTCGAGGTGCTCTGCACGGGAGACGGGGTCCCGAATTCCGATCCACTCTGCGATGCGGCCATGAACGATCCGCCGTTTGCTTTTGAGAATCGATGCGTATACGGCTTCGTGGACCAGCCCATGAACGAACTCGTATTGGGCTCCGCTCGGACGGATAAGACAGGCGGCCATGAGTGCCTTGAAGTGATTGTTCTCGTTCTCAGTGATAGCACGCAGTCCGTCTTCTGGGAAACGTTTTCCAAATACCGATGCGGCTTGAAGCTCGAAACGCTCGGCGGCAGATAGGCGATCAATTCTTTCGAGTACGAGACTCTGCACAGTCGATGGAATCGGATTTGCTTCAATAGCGTGCGGGGTCTGAAGTAGTTGTTCAAGGAACAACGGATTACCTTCGGCGCGATCGATGCATTGATGCACGAAATCCGACTGGCTGTCGATCCAGTGAGTCGCAAGCTGGTGTGCTTCGGACGGATCGAGAGGTTCGAGGTCCAGCATCAAAAGCGGCGCGCCAGAGATCGCTGTCTCCCAGACATCGCCCGATCTCTCGTCGTCGCCACGAGTGGTGAGAATCAGAATCATTGGCGCCTCGGCGGACCTGCGTGCGATGGCAACGAGCAGGCGTTGAAACTCCGGTGCCGCCCAATGTACGTCCTCTATCGTCAAAAGCAACGGGCGTGCGCTTGCGGCGCGGTGCAGAACAGTAATCAAGGCGTCAGTGGCGAACGTGGAACGAGTGGAATTGTCCAGGGCATTGACGACCGCTATTTCGGTCTCGGACAGGTTTAAGTCCAGCAAGCCGGCGATAAACGCTTCGTCCCGATCGGCAACTCTTCCTTCTGCAAGCGCGCGCTGCAATGATTCACGGACATCGGCTTCATTGCACGACGTCACGCCAAAGATCGATTTCAGCAACGCTGGAATTGCCGCCTTTCCTTTGTCGACGCCGAAATCGAGGACAGGCTCCCAAGGCACTTGAAATCCGTCGGAGACAGCCTCCGACCGAAGTTCGGCCGCGAGACGTGACTTCCCGATTCCAGCCTGGCCGCGAATGATAATAGTGCCACCCTCGCCAGTGCGACGTAGCGACTCCCTGACCGCCCTGACTTTTGCAAGTTCCGACTGCCGACCGACAAATGGTGACGAAAACGGAACGGCATCGCAGAGACGTTGAATCGCCCAGACCGGTGCAGGTAAAGGGAAGCCTTTAATCGCGTGAACGCCATGAAATCTTGCCTCGACAAGCGTTGCGACCGAACGATATAGCTTCTCGGAGATTAACGTCTCACCTGGCTTTGCCATCGACTGAAGGCGCGCGGCGAGGTTAACAGTGTCGCCAGTGATCGCAAAGTGGGTGCGCCCGCCACTGACGATGATGCCTGCGACTACCTCTCCACATGCGACGCCGACGTGCATCGAAAGCGGCGTTCCGTCGCAGCCGGCAAGCTTCGCCGAAACCTCGTGCATTTCTAGCGCTGCGCGCACGGCACGTTCAGGATCATTTGCGTGAGCAATTGGCGCACCAAAAACGCCCATTACCGAGTCGCCAATACGGTCGAACACACCGCCTCCGAATTTGTCGATAACGTGTTCGGTCATAGCGTAAAAGCGAGACAGTAGTTCCTGAACAAGTTCGGGATCGCTGCGGGCGCATTCCTCTGTAAAAGCTGAAATATCGGTAAAAAGGACAGTAGCCTGACGGCGGTCCTCGGGACGGAGACTTGTTGCGTTAGAAGCGCACTCGACGTTGCCGAACCCGTAGGGTGGCGCGTCAGTCACTACGTCGATTGCCAGGCTGTAACCGCATTCTTCGCAAAATCTCGCGGACGGCCGGCAGGCGTGACTACATCGTGGGCATTTCGTCATTTCGGTCGCGGTCTATGATGAAACGGAGTCAACGGCTCCGGCGACGAAAACAGAAGACGCGGCGAGCGACGTGCTGGACAGCACTTCCATCAACGATGGCAGATAAATGGGGATTGCCAACCTTTACTTTGAATGCGCACAAATCTGCTCACGCAGTTTGAGTTCGGAACGGTCGCCACTGCTGAGGTGGCGGCCCGTGCGCCGCCACCATGGTGACCGCTCTCGCTCCGGCACTTCGGGTCGCCTTCGGGGTGGGCAAGCAGGCTGCGGAAAAATACCCCCTCCAGAAAGAACGTCCCTCGCCGTGCACGACATACGAAATCAAGAGTTCGCATCACGAGAGGTCGTAAAAGACCAGTCCGTGCGTCTTCATCGCTTGCAACCTCAGGCGGCCCCAAATCATCGTTCGTCGTCTTGTTCACGATCTGTACCTCGGAACCTCCGATGAATCCCGCGCCGACATTGAAGACAGGTGTGAGTCGACCGAAAAGCATGGCCGGTCGTTACGCCCGACCAGCCAGCACCAACAAGATGCGGTGTAGCCTGCATTAGCCCTTTGTCCGGCTTGTCGCGCAAACAGAGTGGTCAAAAGTGTTTGCAGACATTGCCGTTATTGAGAATCTTCTTTTTTTAGATGTTAGAGCCGCAACTGAAATGTGCAAGATCTATATATGCGGCGTCGGTTATCTCAGTGCTCTATGAGGACGAACGGATTTTGGCCGGCGACCGGCTCAGTTCCGACGACTGCTGTCGAGCGTTTTGAATATCGTTTCAGGGTCGGTATCTCAATCGGGTTGAAGCCATTGACCACGCCGGGCTGCAGCCCGCAAAGCAACGGGATGGCTGAGAGCTTCGTGAAGACGATGAATCGCGACTACGCACCTTTCATGCCCAAATTCGACGCGCCGACGGCTGAACGCAATCTCGCCGTTGCATTTGAGCACTACAACAAGAAGCATCCTCACAGTGCGTTGAAACATCGCTCGCCACGCGAGTTCCGACGCAGGACTGATTCATCAACCTTTGTGTGAGGCGGTGTCAGGAAGTACAAGGGCGAATCCATCGAATGACAAGATAGTCCTGGCGGATAGGGCGAGCCCTTCTGGAACTGCGCACCCGCGCCGCATAGCTGCTCGATCACGTCGGTAAATTCATGCCCGGGGTCGGTGGGCATCTGGCCGGGCGCCCCGTCGGAAAACGCGTAGGTGGTGCCGTTGTAGGTGTTCCTGCTTTCGGCAGCGGTCGCCGCAGCGATGCCAGGTATGCCCGACAGCGCGAACAGATGATCGAAAGACCGGTTCTCCAGCATCAGCACGAACACGTGCTGGATGATCTCGCCCAGACCGGACGCGGCAGATGCATTTGCGTTCATGAAGCGTGCTCCCGTCGTTCGCTGGAAGTCCGACCTGCTTTTCTGCTTCGTTGATGCTTTGCTCTTCGTTGATGAAGCACCCTGCCGTTCGGGGCATGCTCGCGGCAGCACTCGCCGATAAGACGCGGCGACGGCGCGATTTTTTTAGTGACTTGCCTTCTCCAAGGATGGTTCACCCAGACGTCAGCGCCAGGACTTTTGCAGACTGAATCGACGAGGTTCAACTGCGTATTCTGCATAGCCAACTGGGTAGCGGGACCCGCAGTGTCCAGTTGCGTGACAACGCGGCGAAAGCATCGCACTGCGCGGTCCGACTAGTTTGGGGCGTCGCCGCTTTCCCGCTGCCGCTGCGCTTTCCATGCTTCCGTTCGCGTCCAGATGTACTGCGTGTACTCCTGGCTCGTCTTCAGCGACGGCAACTGAGCGTGCGTATGCCCGAGTTCGTCGGCAACAGGAAGTTGCGATACGAGTTCGGCATGGATCATTTGCAGGTGAGAAGGCGCATCGCCGCCCGGATATGGTGCACCGGATACCGGCACGGTGATTCCGGCGAGGGGGTCGTCTGTGCGGGGCGCTGTGCGCGTGAAGACACCGCTGAGATCCGGCGCTGCCGCGTCGCGAGCGGTCAGTGCTTGCAGGCCCCATAACGTCTGCATCGTCTTTAGGATACTTGTGTGGTCGAACGGCGTTGCCCCATCCGGCACACGAAATACGGTACCCGCCTCGATCCACGGCGATATCAGTACGGCCGGAACGCGCACGCCAAACCGCCGGAAGTCGAATCCGTACTCGCCTGCAAGTGAGTCGGGCGGCACCGCGTTTGCGGGCGGAGGAACGTGGTCATAGCATCCGCCATGTTCATCGTAAGTGACGATCAGCAGCGTCTGGTTCCAGTTCGGCCCCTTGGATGCAGCCTGATAGACGTCGTAGATCAGTTGCTCGCCCAGAGCGACATCATAGTTGGGATGCTGGCTGTTTCCTGTTGGACTCCAGCTCGGCTCCAGAAAGCTGAAAGCTGGCAGCGTGCCGTCCTTTGCAGCCACCTGGAAGTCGCTGAACAGCCCGAAGTGGGATTCCGGCGCGTTGGTCACATCGGGGAAATTATGCCGGGTGAGCGGCGGTGTGTCGTATCCGTATATGGACCAGCTCTGTCCGGCATCTGTCAGCCGCCCAAATATACTGGGGCACGTGAAGGTTTTCGTTGCGTCGTCCATGTGCCCCTGGCTAGTCGCAGCACACGCGAAGGCGCGATTGGGCATCGTTTCCGTCGGCGCGGAAGCGTACCAGTGGTCGCAAACGGCATAGCCACGTGCGAGGCCCGAGAGAACTGGAAGCATGTCCGGCGTAAAGACACCCATGATGTTCTTTGCGGCCGTACCCGGCAGGATGGACCAGCCCTTGCGCGCCTCCCATTGAAGCGTCTGCGCAAAATCCCGCACAAATCCGCCGTTGCTGGGTTCTTGCGTCGATGAGGCGCTTGCTGCGCCAAACAGTTGCATGTTCGTCGCGACGTAGCCCTCTCCCGGATCGGCTCCGGGCATGAAATACGCGTCCTGATCGGTAGACCCAATCCTGAACACGGGGATGTCGTTACCGGCGCCGTCCGTATTCTTCTCGTCGCCGGTGAGCCCTTCAAAAGGTTGCCCGGCCGGAGAACGGTTGCCTTGATCCGCGTACAGAAAACCCAGCATGTGATCGAAGGAACGGTTTTCCAGCATCAGCACGACAATATGCTTGACCGACAAGAACGCGGCGTTCATTGCATGGCCCTCAGTTGGAAATCACCGGGATCGGTTCGGGACTGTCGCCGGGAAGCAGGAGTTGGCACACCTGGCTGAAACGATAGGCGCCGCTGGTTGAGTCAAGATCGAACACCCACACCACGTCGAACCGCTCTCCCGGCCACTTTTGCGGTGCGCTCGTGTTGCCGAGTATGGCATTGGCGATCAACGGAATATGCTTGTGCTCCCAACCGACCAGCACGATACCGTCGCATGACATCGCAGCCGTCGCGAGTTGTTGCTCCTGACCGACCGAATGGGCCGTATCCACTTGACGTTTCAACTTCTGCGCGACGATGCTCACAGTCTCTTCCGGCCGTTTGCTCGACTTGCCTCCATCGTCGGATGCCGCAAAGACGGTTTGCGGCGGTGCAAGCTCCGAGTTTTGCAATGGGCCGCGGCTCGGCGAGAACAGCACGGCAAGCGCGCCGGCGCGGATCCATCCTGCAACGAGCAGCGAATTGACATCCTGTTCACCGTCAACCGTGACGCCGTAGGGCGGTACAGCACCTTGAGGCTTTTCGCCGTGGCGAATTATCATGATTTTTTGCGCACTTGCCATGTTTTCCTCCTGACGGATGATGCTGCAAGTCACGAAGTCGCCACAGGCGATGGTGAAGGCGTGGTCGACGACAGGGTTGCCTTGATCGCATCGAGTAGAGCCTGCCCATCAGGCGTACCCCAGCCCGATACCGCGTCGTATCCGGGACCGGCGCTATAACCGCCTACACTCGCCGTGTCGTTGTTGCCCGAGATCACGTCGGTACAGCTAATCGCGCCGACCGTTTGCCCCGCCGCCGCCCCCACCGCCGCGTGATAGAGCACGGGCGTCAGAAAACCCACGCGTTTTCCACCTTCGAGTTGGCCATTCAACAATGCGATCAACGCTGACCATAGTGGACTCGCTGCGCTGGTTCCGCCATTGGGCTCAGCGTGGTTATCCACGACAAGCAGATAAGGCGAGGCAACCCAGTCCGCGTTGGCGGCGACGTCGGGTATGCATCGGCCCGCGATGGCGCCCGGATTGACTGACTGGATCGTGATACTGCTTTGCCAATCCGGTCGTTGAAATACGTCGCTGACTGCGCCGCCCGTGCTTCCACCGGAGTCGGCCCGCAAGCCGTCTCCCTCCATCCATACGACGTCCGCCTTCGCGCCATTCAGATCGACGATCGTTGTTCCGCCCACGGCGAGGACGTAGGGACTCGAGGCCGGAAAATCGGCGTGCGCGTGGCCATCGTTGAGTGCATCGCTCGAACCGTCGTCTCCGGCAGCCACGCATACCGTAATGCCGAGGTATGCGGCCTCTTTCAGGGTTTCGTTGATCTGCGACATGGCCTGGTCGGACCAGATGTCGGTACCCTCGGGCGCGCCCCAGCTGACCGACAGCACGCCGGGATTGTTTGTCTTGTCCTGCATCGCGGCGTCCAGCGCGCCAATCATCCCCTGTTCTGTCCACGCGGCAAAATAGACCACGATGCTGGCGCGCGGACACAAACCCGCCACGACTTCGATATCGAGCATCACTTCGCCTTCGGCGCCGTCCCTGCTCTCGGTCGACGTGCCGTCCGTGCTGATTGCCGTGACCTGCGGCGTAGAGACCTCGGCCTTCTGGCAGAACTTGCTCAGATCGCTCGGGAAATACCCGCCGCCAAATTCCAGGATGCCGACCGTCTGTCCCGTGCCGTCACCAGGGGGAAAGTGATAGTGTGCGCCTAGCTGCTGCGGGAGATACCACTTCGGCATCGACGACGCAAGCGCCTGCCGCGCGCCCATGTCGCGAATCGGCTGACGCCGCCGTCTCACGGTGCGTCGATTGTCTAGCCCGAACACACCTTGCACGACATCCTTAAGTTCGTCGGGGATAAACAGATAGCCGACGCGCCCCCGATAGTTCCCGCTCGAGTGCGCGTAGTTGAAGAGCTTAACGTTGAATGCGGACTCCATTGCGCTGACCGGTCCTGACAATTCGACCGTGCGCGCTCCAACGCTCGAACTGACCGTCTTGATACCAAAACCCGACATGACTTGCGTCACTTTGTCGATGTCGTCTTGCGACGCGCCATAGCGCGCCGCGAGTTCGTCCCTCGTCAGCGGGTTCATTGGGCGCGCTTCCAGTTCCGGCAATGCCTGCTTGCGTCGGAGCTTCAATGTCACTTCGATGACGCCGTGCAGATTGGTCTGCCCCAGTACTTTTGCACCGGGCATGGCGCGTCTCAGGCTGCCGGGCAGCTTACGATGCGATATGTTCATGATTGCCTCACTTGGCTGTGCTGCTGACTCTTTCGAGAAAGGTTCAGTACGGCGTGCGGCTCGTGCGTTTGCGATACTTGATAGAGCCGGTTATGGCCTTCTGCTCAGGCTTGAGTTTCGCCTTCATCGCCTCGACATGTGCCTGCGCATTTCCATAGAACGAAGTGAGATCTCCCTTCATGGCCGTTCGCGACGCATTGTCGAGATACACCATATGG
>ABYL01000125.1 GCA_000173575.1 Burkholderia sp. H160
ACATGGGCGAGGTCGGCGCGGGGCAAACCGCAAAGCTCTGCAATCAGGCGATCGTTACTGCGACCGTCGCCGCGATCGCCGAGGCAGTGAGCCTCGCGCAGCGCAGCGGCATCGACGCCGCGAAGCTGACCGAGGCGCTCGCCGGCGGCTGGGCCGATTCGGTGCTATTGCGGACCTTCGTGCCACGCATGACGCAAAGCGGCCTTCCGCCAATTGGCGCGTTGCGCACGTTCCAGAAGGACGTCGACACGGTCGCCGCGACCGCCCCTACGAGACCGGTACGCCGATGCCGGTCGCGTCGACGGTACAGCAATTGCTTCGGCTTGGTGCCGCGATGGGGCTCGCCGACGCGGATTTTTCGGCCTTTATCGACATCCTGCAGACGCCGCGTGGCGGCTCGAACGGGTGATGCGGGCCGGGCCAGACGAACTGTCGGGTTGAAATCTCTAAACCTGCTAAAATATTGGGTTTTTCGCCGATATCACATTCAAAGGGACGCGCCGTGCTGTCTACTGCCAATATCACCATGCAATTCGGGCCGAAGCCCCTCTTCGAGAACATTTCGGTCAAATTCGGGGAAGGGAACCGCTATGGCCTGATCGGTGCGAACGGCTGCGGTAAATCCACTTTCATGAAGATTCTCGGTTCCGATCTCGAGCCGAGCTCGGGCAACGTGATGCTCGAGCCGAACGTGCGTCTCGGCAAGCTGCGTCAGGACCAGTTCGCCTACGAAGACGTGCGCGTGCTCGACGTCGTGATGATGGGCCACACCGAAATGTGGGCCGCGATGACCGAGCGCGACGCGATCTACGCGAACCCCGACGCGACCGACGACGACTACATGCACGCGGCCGAGCTCGAAGCGAAGTTCGCTGAGTACGACGGCTATACGGCCGAAGCGCGCGCGGGCGAACTGCTGCTCGGCATCGGCATTTCGATCGATCTGCACAACGGTACGATGAGCAACGTCGCGCCGGGCTGGAAGCTGCGCGTGCTGCTCGCGCAGGCGCTGTTCTCGAAGCCGGACGTGCTGCTGCTCGATGAGCCGACCAACAACCTCGACATCAACTCGATCCGTTGGCTGGAAGATGTTCTGAACCAGTACAACTCGACGATGATCATCATCTCGCACGACCGGCACTTCCTGAATCAGGTCTGCACGCACATGGCCGACATGGACTACGGCACGCTGAAGGTCTACCCGGGCAACTACGACGACTACATGCTCGCGAGCACGCAGGCGCGCGAGCGTCAGCAAGCCGCCAACGCGAAGGCGAAGGAGCGCGTGGCCGATCTGCAGGACTTCGTGCGCCGCTTCTCGGCGAACAAGTCGAAGGCGCGCCAGGCCACCAGCCGTCTGAAGATGATCGACAAGATCAAGATCGAGGAATTCAAGCCGTCGTCGCGGCAGAACCCGTTCATCCGCTTCGAGTTCGAGAAGAAGCTGCACAACATCGCGGTGGTCGCCGAAGACATCTCGAAGAAGTACGAGCGGCAGATTTTCAACGACTTCAGCATCAGCGTGCAGCCGGGCGAGCGCATCGCGATCATCGGCGAGAACGGCGCGGGCAAAACCACGCTGCTGCGTTCGCTGCTCGGCAATCTGCAGCTCGATCACGGCACGGTGAAGTGGGCGGAAAACGCGAACATCGGCTACATGCCGCAGGACACGTACGAAGAGTTTCCGAGCGACGTCACGCTGATGGACTGGATCGACCAGTACCGCAAGGAAGGTGACGACGAGCAGATGGTGCGCGGCACGCTCGGCCGCCTGCTGTTCAATGCGGACGATATCCGCAAGTCGGTCAAGGTGCTGTCGGGCGGCGAGAAGGGCCGCATGATCTGGGGCAAGCTGATGCTCGGCCGCCACAACGTGCTGCTGATGGACGAGCCGACCAACCACATGGACATGGAGTCGATCGAATCGCTGCAGATCGCGCTGGACAAGTTCGAAGGCACGCTGATTTTTGTGTCGCACGACCGCGAGTTCGTGAGCGGGCTGGCGAACCGGATCATTGAAGTGCGTACGGACGGCAAGCTGAACGACTTCGGTGGCAACTATGAGGATTTCCTGACGAGTCAGGGCGTGCAATAAGCGTTTCGATTAACGCGTTGTACCCAACCTGATGTACCTGATTGAACCCAAAGCGCCCATCTCGGATGTACCTAGGTGGGCGTTTTGTTGTACCCAATCGGGGTTTGGTTTCTCGCTTGGCGCAATCCACCGAGATGACGAACTCAAGGCCGCACGGAAAGCCACCAGCTACACTGAAGGGGTCAACAGAGCAGGCTTTTCTGCTCCGCCCTCTGCGTCAATCTCCTCTGCCATTGTGTGACGAAATAGGGCTCTGCCGTTCGTTGCCTGGTGAGTTTGGGTAACCCACGGTGTATCTGATGCCCCCTGTCCACCCCTGTCGCCGTGCTATTTGGTCAGGAGTAGCAGACCCTATGGCGACATCATCCTTGTTCTGAAATTTACCGATGTCGATTCGTCTCAAGACCTGGACCGTGTGCAGGGGAGTCTCTACGCCGCCAATCCGGATACAGAAGTCGTACCAAGGTGACCTGTAGGCGTGGTGTTCCTCGACCTGTAGTGGTACGTCCGACCGTCAATGGAGATTCCGTCCGCGTAGAAGACCGTACTGACTTCGGTTGCCGGGGACATCGTCTACTCGCTTATTGTGATGGCTTTGGTTGTGGTGCGCGAATCACAAGTCAATTCTTCCATCAATCAGCGTTTGGGCGCATTCGTATTGCCAATTCGTTCTGCGGGTGGTTATAAATTTCTTGGTGATGAAACCGTTCCCTAAACGCAGCTCTTTCTTGGTATTGAAAAACACTTCCTTCGAGCCAATAATATTGGCAGTCAATTTAACGAACAATGGCAAATAATTTTCTCCTCCGAGAAAAATAATGTTATCGCCATCATCGGGAAGAAGGCAAAGGTCGGAAAAGGATTCGGATTTTCTTCTTCGTGCATAAGGTTCGACATTCTTTGCGCCACTGAATGTGATGTCGTAGTCCGGTGTGAGAAAATTCGAAGGAATCAGTCCCCATCCCGCCGACAATATAAAAATCTGCTCAATCCCAAATCGATCAACCAGCTTGCGATATATTTGGTCGGAGTATAGCTTGTATGCTGGAAGCAAATGGAGTGGATTTTATTGGTGCTTCTTGTTGTAATCCAAAAGGTGGTTTCGCCACGTCTGAGCGCCCTCAAACAAGTCATCTGGTCGGACGTAGGCATAGCTATCGCTACGCGGTGCAAGTTCTGGATGAGCGACGAACTTAATTAACCGATTATCAGATAACCGGAATCCGGCGTTGTCGGCAGCCTTGGTTTTGCGTCCAGCGCATTGGATCACAATTTTCATGGTTCATATTTCGTCGTCTATCGAAATGTTGACTGACGCACGAATCTCCTAGCGTTCTACGATAAACATGTCCCGTTACGGTGCCAACCCGCTCCTCTCGTACTGAAGCGCCAATGCATCTTTGCTAGGGCGGTCGTTGAGAATTGAAGGAAGACGCAGCTTCTTTCCGTGCAGTTCACCATATTCGGTTGATCGCAGTTCTGCTGCGATCACCACGATCGCTGCGCTCGGCTCAATAGCCAAGAGTCCCAAATCGAAGAGAGTATGGAGGTCCGTTCGCAGCAGAAGACCGTTACTGACATGGTTGGTTTCTGGTCCTTGGTAGGCAACAATGTGTGCAGCCTCCAAGACTTCCGTCACATCGCAACCGCTGATTGCGCAACGATTGCCATATGCTCGAAGCAGATTACCTCTGAACGCTGGCTGTCCTTGTCGTCGAACGATGGCTGCCAAGGTCTTCCGTCTTGCATCCTCGACATTGTGTGGATCAAATGCACCTTCCGCTTGCGCCGCGTCTTGTGCATCCTGCACTTCGTCACTACTTATCTTATGGTGTCTCTGTCCGCCTAATCGTTCAATTCGAAAGCCCATTGTTTCGAGTTTTCGCTCAACGGTTTTCTCGCCACCGACAAAGTCCCGCGGAGTCAGCGGACCAAGTTCCGGGAACTGATAGCCATGCGCTGCCCCGATAATCGCCTTGGAATCGTATCGTCTTCCATCGACGACTAGAAAGTAGTCTCTCGCTTTTCCGAAGCCATACTTCTTGAGGAAAGCGTCTCTCCCGATACCGTCGAACTCTCGGACCGCCTCTAGCACGGCAGCGGGGTCATTCACATCAGCAAAGGCCATTTCGCCTCCTTGGCAATGACGTTATGGTGATAGGCTAACCCAGAATGGCGGTCGGGTTTTCGTTAGGGCGGAGGGAATCGTTTGAATCGGCCGGACCTCGACCGCCGATGGCGGGGACGAGGTCAAGGCGGAGTTCCTCGGGATCTATTCGGACAGAGTGGATGCGGAATCAGATTTAGGTCGAGTGTGACACGTTAGCGCGATAGAGGAGGTTTTGGCCGCCGCTGAAGCAGCTATGCCGAAAAAAATCGAGCAGCCACCACTTATGGAGCAATGACATGCTGACCGTCTTTTAAGCGCTACGCCGCTCACTCACGCGCCTCGGGTCGCGGGGCCGCAATCTCGACCTTATGGATTGTCATTCAGTCACTGTCATCTCGGGTTCCAAACCTTCTTCGTCCATTTCGATGTCGTTCCCTTCCTCGACCGCGTCCCCTGCGTAGGCCATTTTGCCGGTCGCCCGCTCGACGAGGTCCAGCAAGCGCTTCTGCCGATCGACAAGGAAAGCATCGAATTTGTCGGCCCTTAACAGCGCCGGATCGATTAGATGGGATTGAAGGTAGGAGTCCAGGCGGGCCGATTCAACTCCCGGCGTCGTCTTGTCGCCCGCTTCGAGCTTTGCAAGGTAATGTGAGGGGGCGACCCCGCCAATAATCCGGTTAGTCCTGAAGGAGAGCGGGGTCTTGTTGATGATCGAGTCAAAGACACTTGGCTTGATGCCCTGCTTCTTGCACCAATCTTGCGGGAAGATGTGATGGATATCTACGTTCTCGCCAAAGAATACCGTGTGGTCAAAATGCTGCCCAGAGCGAAAATCCTGCGCCCCTTCTTTCATAAGCAAGGCGTTTATGCCCTTGTAGGCCGCGGAAAGGCGCATCCTCATCGTCTTCAAACGATCGGCGCGGAAGATCGTCTCGCTGACAGTTGACGGCTCGGGGCCGCCTGCCAGCCATGCCGGCACTTCGGTAAAATCTCGCGCGATACGCGATTCCACGGCGGAACCGTACAGCTCCCCAAATACGCCATTCCAGTACCAGCGCTGCAATTTGGCGCGGTTGGTGTCGTGTTCCCACGCTTCGCCGATGTCTGCAATGATGGCCGCAAGCGGCACGATCTGGGACTGGTAGGGGAGGTCGAATATGCGATAGATGTGCAACATGTGAAGGAACTTCGCGGCCTGCACGAACCCATGTTCCACGGTCCTCTCGTACTTCTTGTAGGCAGCTAGCGGCAGATTCAGCAGAGCTTGCCGGTTGCCAGTGACTGCTGGCAGCTCCTTCCCTTGTTTACCGGCCTTTTCCGCCTCACGCCGGCGCTCGCGTGTGTAAAAAAGCGAGATCGCTTGCAGGAAGTCAGTGTTGCTGACACTCCCGATGATCCCCGATTCCGAGTCCGCCGGCCGCAGAGTATTCAAGAAGCGATTGTGTCGCCCTTTCTCCTCGTCCTTACCATACCAGTCCTTGCGTAGCTCATGGCCATCGGCAGCGTACATGGCCGTGACGAGTTCGAACGCATCTAGAGGCTTGCCACCTGTATTTACCTTCTCGAATACGACGCATACGGCTTCCTTTGATGTATCTCGGTCGAGAGAAATGACCGGTACGCGGTAGCCCTTGAAATTCTCCAGCACTTGTCGCTTAAACACACGAAAGGTCTCGCGTATCGCCTCGTGTTGTTCGCCGCGCCAGAAATCGTTGAATCCATCTTGCCATCGGTCCCAGTCGAAGACTGAACGGACGGGGTAAATCAGGTTGGCGTACTCCTTCTCCGGCGTTGAGAGGTCTAGTTCTTCCTTCCGCCCGAAGTCGCTGCGAACGACTCGATCCTCAGGGACTCCGATAATCGCTTCCTCTCGATCCACGTTGGGATCAAGGGCTTTCCGAATGTCAATATAGAACCAGCGTTTGACCTTCTTGTTTTTCGGGGTCACCGTTTCAACTACCTGGCCACGCAAGGTTACCTGATACAAGGAAGTCATGCGCTGTTGGCCATCCAAGAGCAAAGAATGCGGCTTTGCGATTATTGCATTGGGAGGCGCCCCTTCGATCGGACGAGGCTTGAAGTTCACATGCCCCCCAGTCTCTAGCGCCATCAGCGCCCCAACGGGAAACGCCCGGGATACTGAAGCAATCAGGCTCTTGATCCGGTCCTCATCCCACACCCAGCTCCGCTGGAAGTCTGGCAACTGGATTACGCCGTTGTGGCAATTTTCGAGCAACCTGTCGAGATCGTAAGGGTTTGTTTGAAAAGTCGAGCCAGCCATAGGAGACTCCCTCCTGATTGGTACTCTGCGGAACGCAGATCAACTGCCGAGCGAAGGGACATTACAGCATGTCGCGCGAAGCCGGATGATCTCAGGTACAGAACTGTTCCGTGTGGGGCAAACATCGGCGATGTAGCGCTTGATTATGTCTTCGAGTGTGTTCGCTTCCGCCTCACCGTGCGGATTGAGCCGATTTTCCGACTATTGGAGGAGTCGACGCGCCGACTGCCCCCTTTGCATTCGGCGATACGCTTTCGTCAGTGGCTTTCGCGTCGCCAGACGTAATCGTAGAATGCCTCTCCCCCTGTGATGTCGACAACTCGGCGGTCGAATTGCCCTCAACCGGAGCAAAGCCGCCACGCATATGAGAGACAACGGCAAGCACTGCAATCACTGCGGAAACACACGCGAGAACCATGCAATTCCGTCGCGTTAGATCTTTCGTCTGCATCAGCGCCGGTCGCGCGGTGATCTCTGTCTTGACCACTGAATTAAATTCCACCTCGGCCTGTGCGATATCCTTCAAGGCCGAAGCCTTCTTAGCCTCGAATTTGCGCAGCACATACAGCACGTAGCCCGCCGACGCTGCGACTACCAGGATTCCAGCCACGAAAGCGCTCGTTAGCAGAAGGACATTTCCAGCGATGATCGCGATGAACGCATTTTTCAAGGTCGGCGGGGCAGGAAAGGTGTGGATGGCGACCGATAGCCAGTTGGCAGCGCTTTGCAATCCCGTGTTGTTTCCCGACCGCGCTTTACACTCTTTTTCGATTGTATAGACGGCCTTCATGGCCTTTTCTTTTTCGGCAAGAGACAGGGTGCCGAGATCGGATGCGAGCCTCACGGCACTTGTTGTGATATCGAATTCATTCTCGAGACTATTTACGAGGCTTTGATGATCTTCGAGCGACACGGCGGCATCCAGGTCTTCCTTTTCTACGTATACACCGTGCGAAAAGAAGTACTTTTGTAGCGCCGAACATAATCGATCTTGCACCGTCTCAAGAAATTCCAAAGTGGCGATCTCGCGCTTGGAAGGTGACATTTTTCCAGTGTCGCTGGCTCGTCCTTGAACGGCTTGCGCAGCTTTTCCTGAACTGGCGGTCTTCGTGTACCGGATGCCCGTCCCAGGAATGCTCACGGTAGTCCGTCCGCGCGTGTTATAGGTAAATCCCCTGCCACCGATGGACGTACTAACGCCACTCTTGCTGAGATTAACCCGCACGCCAGGAGCGATCTTTATCGACTTCCTGAAACCCCAACCCATATCGCACCTCTGCACGTCATGCGACTCGCAGCTGCCTGCTACCTGTGGGTAGCGACCCTATTGAATTAAGCGCCGCTGATTTTTAAACATAGAACAAATACGAGTCACGAATACCGATATAAAACGGGGTTCGTTCAAATACGTGAACATTTGCGCAGCGCCGCAAGACGTGACCGATGGCAAGCTGAACGACTTCGGTGGCAACTATGAGGACTTCCTGACGAGTCAGGGCGTGCAATAAGCGCCCGGTTGCATTAACGATCCTCAAAGGCCCACGCCGGCAGTCTGCCGGCGTGGGCCTTTGCGTTTTTTCCTGGGTCGATACTATGACTGGTTCAGCGCGAGCCGCCGGATGACTTCATCCAGCTTGCCCATCGGGCGAGCCATCCCTTGACCCGCCGCGTTTGCAGGCTTCGCCGCTCTCGCCGTCGGGTGCCTCACGAGTTCGTACGGAGGCTGCATCGCCTGACTTTGCAACGCGCTTTCCGCTTCCCGCCCAAGCGCAACGAACTTCACGGATCGAGGGAACAGGCTGATGAAATCAGTCAGAATCTGGCCCGTCGCATGTAGCTCATGATTCGACGGGCGGCGGTTGCTCTCGGAATCTTCGTCCGCGAACGGATGAAACGGGAACGCATTCCACAGCGCAAACTCCGTCGGCCTGAATCCATTGGCGAGCATCGTCTGCCAGACGACCGAGGCGGTTCTCTCATAGACACCGAATTCGCGATCCGTCATTCGAGGCAGCGCACCGCGGCAACTGGTACGGGTTGCCGGACCCGGGAGGTAGTCCGGTAGCAGGCTGCGGTCCGATCCCGTGATGAAGCCGTTGAGTTTCGGATCGTTGCCAAGCAGAATCCGCTCGGAGGTCATCGCGATGCCGGTGAAACGCCCGCCACGGCAGCTCAGCGCCTCCGCAATCAGGATCACCTTGACGCTCGTCTGGCGGGCTTGCAGGTAGGCAGCAAGCTGTTGCTGGCGAATCAGTGGCGCGTCGACGCCGGGCTGATCGCGCTCATCGGTCTGGGACCATGGATTGAACACGTGGGCCATTCGGCGCCATCCTGCAAGGCACTGAACGAAGTCCCGGGCGGAGGTCATGGAGTCGAAGTTTTCCGAAGCAAAAAATGCCGGGAAAGTCCCGGCATTTTTCATGGTGACGAGCGACATCAACCCGCAATGCGCGCAACGAACCGGCTCACACCTTGTCGTTCTGAAACCGCATCGCCGTGCCTTCCTGCTCGATCCGGGTCCAGACCGCGCGCTTTTCCTCGTCGCTGAGGAACACCCAGTTCGACACTTCGGTGGCGGTGCGGCCGCAGCCTTTGCAGACTTCGTCAAAGAGCGTGGAGCAGACGCCGATGCACGGGCTGTCGGGAAGATCGTGGAGATTCGAAGTCATCGGAAACCTTGGGGCGGGGAAGCAAAGTCCCGCTATGTTAACCGATGCGCGGCGCGCGGCTGCGCCGGGGTGGCCAGCGTCATGCGAAGTTCATGAATCGCACTGACGTCGGCCATCACGCCCCGGTCGCGAGTTGCCACAACAGCGCAGCATTGAGCGCAATGATGAACGCCGCCGACAGCCACGACAGCACGAGCGGCAGGCCGTGCACGCGCCAGCCGCGCATCAGCGTCGCATCGGACGCGCAGCGGATCAGCGGGACGACCGCGAGCGGCAATTGCAGGCTCAGCACGACCTGGCTCGCGACCAGCAACTGGTTCGAGCCATGCTGGCCGAACAGCCCCACTGCGAACAGCGCCGGTCCGATCGCGAGCGCGCGCGTGAGCAGCGCGCGTTTCCAGCGCGGCAGCCGCAGCCGCAGGAAGCCCTCCATCACGGCCTGACCGGCCAGCGTGCCGGTGACGGTCGCGCTGAGCCCGCACGCGAGCAGCGCCGCCGCGAACAGGATGCTGGCCCAGCGGCTGCCGACGAGCGGCGCGATCAGCCGATGCGCATCGGCCAGATCGGTCACGTCGCGATGGCCGCTCGCATAGAACACAGCCGCGGCGACGATCAGCAGCGCCGCGTTGATCACGAACGCGAATGCCAGCGAGCCGAAGGTATCGAGATTGACGACGTGCAGCGCGACCTTGATCTGCGCGTCGCTGCTGTCCGGCGCGTGATGCTTGACGAGCGCTGAATGCAGATACAGGTTGTGCGGCATGACCGTCGCGCCGACGATGCCCGCCGCGAGCCACAGCATGCCCGCGTTTCTGATCAGCTCGATGCTCGGCGCGGTGCCGGCGAGCGCGGCGTGCCAGTCGGGCCGCGCGAGCGCGAGCTGCACGACGAAGCACAAGCCGACGAAGCCGATCAGCGCGGCGATCACCGCTTCCAGCCTGCGGCCGCCTTTCTGCTGGAGCGCGAGCAGCGCGAAGGTGCAGACCGCCGACATCAGCACGCCGACCGTCAGCGACACGCCGAGCAGCAGTTGCAGCGCGACCGCGCTGCCGACCACCTCGGCGACGTCGACGGCGATGATCGCGACCTCGCTGGTCAGCCACAGGAATAGCGTGGTGTACCGGCCAGTGCGCTCGCGGCACAACTGCGCGAGGTCGCGCCCGCTTACCACGCCGAGCCGCGACGACAGCCACTGCATCAGGATTCCCATCAGGCTCGCCAGCAGCACGATGCCGAGCAGGCGGTAGCCGTAGCCCGCGCCGGCGCCGAGCGCGGTCGCCCAGTTGCCGGGATCGATATAGCCGACCGCGATCAGCGCGCCTGCGCCGAGGAACGAGAGCCAGTGCGCCGGACGCGTCGGCTCGTCCGGCAAATGCCGGCGCCGGTTGGGACGCATCGCGAAAGGATTGGTGTTCATCGGTGCCTGAGCTTCAGGGAAGTGCATCCCACTGCAAGTCACATGCCCATTGCAGGCGCGCAGCGGGCGGGCGGCCTTGGCGCGGCGACATCGCGCAATACGCATCAAATGACCATGATAGGAGCAATCGCGCCGTCGCGGCGGCGCTGCGGCCCACGAAACGTGCACCGGATGCCAAAGCCGATCAGCACCGCCAGGCACCGTCAAGCACCCGCGCGGGTGCTGGCGTCGCACCACCCAGGTGCGCGCCAACGCCGACCTGACAACCAGATGACAGCGACACGACAAACCCCCGGCGGCCCGCGCGCAGCACGGATCACGCGCGGTTGCCGCGCGCGTATTTTTCGGTAGACACGCGCCGATAACCCGTTAAAATTGCGCCCATTTTGCAATGGTGCGGCCAGAGCCTGTACCGTTTGCACGACAGCTCCTCGTTTTTTTTGGTAGCGGGCAATAATTGGTGGTAGTTTTCGGGGTTTTCAGGGGGCCGTGCACGCGAGCGCGCGGCATGAGTGACGAGAGATCGGAGAACGGGATGAACAAACGGATAGTGGGGCATGCGGCGGCGCTGATCTTGTGCGCGGCGCCGTGGTTGACGGCCGCTGCGAAGGATACGCAGCTCAACGTGTATAACTGGTCCGACTACATCGCGAAGGACACGATCCCGAACTTCACGAAGCAGACCGGCGTCCAGGTCAAGTACGACAACTACGACAGCGACGACACCCTGCAGGCGAAGCTGCTCACCGGCGGATCGGGCTACGACATCGTCGTGCCGACCAGCAACTACGCGGGCAAGCAGATCGCCGCGGGCATCTTCGAGCCGCTCGACAAATCGAAGCTACCGAACCTGAAGTACCTCGACCCGTCGCTGATGGCGCTCGTCGCCGGCGCCGATCCGGGCAACAAGTACGTGGTGCCCTGGGCCTACGGCACGACCGGCCTCGGCTACAACGTGACGAAGGTCCAGCAGATCCTCGGCAAGGACGTCCCGCTCGACAGCTGGGACATCCTGTTCAAGCCGGAAAACATCTCGAAGCTGAAGGCCTGCGGCGTGTCGGTGCTCGACGCGCCAGACCAGATGTTCGCGGCCGCGCTGCACTACATGGGCAAGGACCCAATGAGCACGAACCCGGCCGACTACCGCGCCGCGCTCGAGATGATGAAAAAGATCCGCCCGTACATCACGCAGTTCAACTCGTCGGGCTATATCAACGACCTCGTCGGCGGCGACGTCTGCTTCGCGTACGGCTGGTCGGGCGACGTCGTGATCGCCAAGCATCGCGCGATCGAGGCGAAGAAGCCGTACAAGATCGAGTACTTCGTGCCGAAGGGCGGCGCGCCGGTGTGGTTCGACGTGATGGCGATTCCGAAGGACGCGAAGCACAAGGAAGCCGCGCTCGAGTGGATCAACTACATCGAGACACCGCAGGTGCACGCCGCGATCACCAACGCCGTGTACTACCCGAGCGTCAACATGGACGCGCGCAAGTACGTGGACAAGGACGTCGCGAACGATCCGGCCGTGTATCCGTCGCCGGATACCATCAAGACGCTGTTCCTGCTGAAACCGCTGCCGCAGGAAATCCAGCGGCTGCAAACGCGGCTGTGGACCGAGTTCAAGTCCGGCCGCTAAGCGCGGCAACCTACAACGAATAAGCAGCATCATGAAGCCCTCGGTGTTCACCGGGGGCTTTGTACGTCAAACGCCGGAGTGAAGCAGCATTATGATGAGTAGTGACCAGCCGGGCGCGCTGGCCGGGACGGCGGCCCTGCCGTCGACGGGCCCGAACGCCGTTGCGGGCGACGCAGCGGACCAGTTCATCCAGATCGTCGACGTCGTGAAGAAGTTCGGCGAGACCGTCGCGGTCAAAGGGGTCAACCTGACGGTGAAGAAGGGCGAGCTGTTCGCGCTGCTCGGCAGCTCGGGCTGCGGCAAGTCGACCTTGCTGCGCATGATGGCCGGGCTCGAAACCGTGACATCGGGCACGATCCTGATCGATGGCGAAGACCTCGCGCAACTGCCGCCGTACCGCCGGCCGGTCAACATGATGTTCCAGTCGTACGCGCTGTTCCCGCATATGACCGTCGAGGCGAACGTCGCATTCGGCCTGAAGCAGGAGGGCGTGCCGAAAGCCGAGCTGAAAGACCGCGTGCACAACGCGCTCGAACTCGTGCAGATGGGCCGCTTCGCGATGCGCAAGCCGCATCAGCTGTCGGGCGGGCAGCAGCAGCGCGTCGCGCTCGCGCGCTCCCTCGTCAAGCGGCCGAAGCTGTTGCTGCTCGACGAGCCGATGTCGGCGCTCGACAAGCAGATCCGCCAGCGCACGCAGATCGAGCTCGTCAACATTCTCGATCAGGTCGGCGTCACCTGCATGATGGTCACGCACGATCAGGAAGAAGCGATGACGATGGCCGACCGCCTCGCCGTGATGAGCGAAGGCCAGATCGTTCAGCTCGGCACGCCGCATGAAGTCTACGAGTATCCGAACAGCCGTTTTTCGGCGGAGTTCATTGGTTCGACCAATCTGTTCGAAGGCCGTACGATCGAGGACGAACCCGATCACGTGTTCATCGAAACGCCGGATCTGCCGTGCCATTTGCACGTCAATCACGGCATCACCGGTCCGCTCGGCATGCCGGTGACGATCTCGGTGCGGCCCGAACGCATCGCGCTCACGCGTAAGCCGCCCGAGGGCGCGTACAACTGGGGCAAGGGCGTCGTCACGAATATCGCGTACATGGGCGGCTATTCGCTGTATCACGTGAAGCTCGACGGCGGCAAGACCGTGATCGCGAACGTGACGAGCCTAGCGCTCACCGAGATCGAGCCGCCGACCTGGGGCGATGAGGTGTACGTGCGCTGGAGCGCATCGGCCGGCGTGGTGCTGACGTCATGAAAGAAGCGCTTTCCTCGTTTTTTGCGTGGCCGGTGCGGCGTCTGAAGCTGACCGGCCGTACCTCCGTGGTGGCGGGGCCGTTCATCTGGCTGTTGCTGTTTTTCCTCGTGCCGTTCCTGCTGGTCGTGAAGATCAGCTTCACCGATTCGCAGCTCGGCATTCCGCCGTACACGCAGCTCGTCCACTTCGCCGAAGGCGCGCTGCACATCACGCTCGATCTGTCGCACTACGCGTTTTTGCTGACCGACAGCCTGTATTTCGCGACTTATGTGAATTCGGTCCTGGTCGCGGCGATTTCGACCGTGCTGTGTCTGCTGATCGGCTATCCGATGGCGTACTACATCGCGCGCTCGAATCCGGCTACCCGTAATCTGCTGATGATGGCGGTGATGCTGCCGTTCTGGACCTCGTTCCTGATCCGCGTGTACGCATGGATCGGCATTCTGAAGAACAACGGCTTGCTGAATAATTTCCTGATGTCGATCGGATTGATCCATTCGCCGATCGAGCTGTATCACACGAACACGGCGGTTTATATCGGCATGGTCTATTCATACCTGCCGTTTCTCGTGATGCCGCTGTATGCGCACCTCGTGAAAATGGACCTGACCTTGCTCGAAGCCGCGTACGACCTCGGCGCGAAGCCGTGGAAGGCGTTCTGGCAGATCACGCTGCCGCTGTCGAAGAACGGCATCATCGCGGGCTGCCTGCTGGTGTTCATTCCGGCGGTCGGCGAGTACGTGATTCCTGAGTTGCTCGGCGGCGCGAACACGCTGATGATCGGCCGTGTGATGTGGAACGAGTTCTTCGACAACGCCGACTGGCCGATGGCGTCCGCGGTCACGTGCGCGATGGTGGTGTTGCTGCTGGTGCCGATGGCGCTGTTCCAGCACTCGCAGGCGAAGGCATTGGAGGAGGGCCGCCAATGAAGCCGAATCGCATGCTGCAGCTGATCGCTCTCGGTATCGGCTTTCTGTTTCTGTATATCCCGATCGTCAGCCTCGTCGTGTATTCGTTCAACGAATCGCAACTGGTCACGGTGTGGACGCGCTTTTCGACTCGCTGGTACGCGGCGCTGTTGCAAGACGACGAGCTCATCACGTCCGCGTGGCTGTCGCTGCGCATCGGCTTGCTGACGGCGTTCGCATCGGTGATCATCGGCACGTGGGCCGGTTTCGTGCTCGCGCGCATGGGGCGCTTTCGCGGCTTCACGCTGTATACGGGCATGATCAATGCGCCGTTGGTGATCCCTGAAGTGATTCAGGGCATCTCGCTGCTACTGCTGTTCATCGAAATGGCGCGCTGGATCGGCTGGCCGGCCGAACGTGGCATCTTCACGATCTGGATCGGTCACGTGATGCTGTGTATTTCGTACGTCGCGATCATCGTGCAGTCGCGCGTGCGGGAGTTGCATCCGTCGCTCGAGGAAGCCGCGCTCGACCTCGGCGCGACGCCGCTGCGCGTGTTTTTCTCGGTCACGTTGCCGCTGATTTCGCAGGCGCTGGTGTCGGGCTGGCTGCTGTCGTTCACGCTGTCGATCGACGACGTCGTGCTGTCCGCGTTCCTGTCGGGGCCCGGCTCGACGACCTTGCCGCTCGTGGTGTTCTCACGTGTGCGCCTCGGCCTGAATCCGGAGATGAATGCACTCGCGACGCTGTTCATCGCGGTCGTCACGGTGGGTGTGGTCGCGGCGAACTTCTTCATGCAGCGCGCGGAGCGCAAGCGGGCCGTGATGGCGGTTTGAGGTTGCGCGACGCGCGGCGTCACGCGTGATCGAACCGCAACTCGCGGCCGTCACTTCTTCTGACGATAGCCATGATCGAGTCCCTTCTGCACGTGCTGGACTGGGAGCCGCTTTATCGGCTGTGGGAACTGATCGTCATCGTCGTGAAGTTTCTGTGGGAGCTGTTGCGTTTGCTGAGCGGTGGCGGCGGGTAAGCGAAGGCGCCGGTCCTTGCGCGGGATTCAGCGCGCGAAGCGGTAATCCTGCGGACGCACACGCCGCGTACGTTGGCGAAAGCTGAATGAGAAGCCGGGCCAGATCGCGGTGACCTTGCCGCTCTGTGTCTGATAGTAGCTTTGGCAACCGCTGGTCCACACGGCGTGCTGCATCTCCTGCTGCAGACGCGCGTTGAAATCGCGCTGCACGTCGGCGCGCAGGGTCATCGTGCGGGCCTTCCGCTTGCGCAGCACGCATAGGCAATCGACGATGTACCGTAGCTGCGACTCGATCATGTAGATCATCGAGTTATGGCCGAGCCCCGTGTTCGGGCCGACGATCATGAAGAAGTTCGGGAAGTTCGCGATGCTCGTGCCGAGATAGGCCTCGGGGCCATCGCGCAGCCAGAGCGTGCTGAGGTCGGTGCCGCCGAGGCCGGTTACTTCGAACGGCGCGCGCACGTCGTTGACCAGGAAGCCGGTGCCGCAGATGATCGCGTCCGCGCGGTGATGCACGCCGTCCTCGGTCACGATGCCATCCGCGACGATCTCGCGAATGCCGCTCGTCACGACCTCGACGTTCGGCTGACAGACGGCCGGGAAATAGTCGCTCGACAGCAGCACGCGCTTGCAGCCGAGCCGGTAGTTCGGCGTGAGCTTCGCGCGCAACACCGGGTCCTTGACGCGTCGTTCCAGATAGCTGAGGCCGAACTTCATCGGCATCTTCATCAGCTTCGGGTTGACGACGAATCCGATCCCTCGCGATTCGAGCTGCCAGTAGATCGCACTGCGAACGAAGCGTTGCGTGAACGGCAGCGTGCGAAACAGCCATTGCGCGCGCGGGCCGATCGGCTTGTCGCGCTTCGGCATCACCCATGGCGCGGTGCGTTGGAACAGGTCCAGATGCGCGACGCGCGGCTGGATTTTCGGCACGAACTGGATCGCGCTCGCGCCGGTGCCGATCACCGCTACGCGTTTGCCGTCGAGCGGATACGCATGATCCCAGCGCGCCGAATGGAACAGCTTGCCTTCGAAACGTTCGATACCTGCGATGCGCGGCAGCGCGGGACGCGACAGCGGACCGCTCGCGGCGATCAGCACATCGGCCTCGATGATTTCGCGCGCGCCGTTCGTGTCGAGCTCGACGAGCCAGATCTGCCGCGCTTCATCGAAGCGCGCGGCGCTCACTTTCGCATTGAAGCGCACATATCGATCGACGCCGTACTTGCGCGCGCAGTGCTGCAGATACGCGAGAATTTCGGCCTGACCGCTGAACTCGCGCGACCACGTGGGATTCGCCTCGAATGAAAACGAATAGAGATGCGAGGGGACGTCGCAGGCGGCGCCTGGGTAGGTATTGTCGCGCCACGTACCGCCGATGGCGCTCGCGGCCTCGTAGATCGTGAACGACGTGAGGCCCATCTGCTGCAGACGGATCGCCATGCCGATACCGGCAAAGCCGCTGCCGACGATCGCAATGCGCGGCGCGGCGGATGAAGCGGAACGGGCAGGCGTCAAGGCGGTCTCCGGCAGGGGGCGGAAGGGCAGGGTAGACAACTGTACACATCGCGTCAAGATCGCTTGGAGTGCACTGATTAAACGCGCACACCGCGCGATGATTGAAAGCACGATGACCACCGTCCCCGAAAGAGCGTCCATCGCCGGCCTGGACTTGCCGCAAAACCAGCAAACAAAAAAACAGGCTCCGCGAAGGAGCCTGTTTTTGTATTTAACGCCGAACGATCAGGTATCGGTCCAGCCGCCGGAATCGTCATTGCTGCCCATGTCGACGCCACCGCCACCGTTGTCGTTCCAGTCGTTCGAACCCTGACCGAAATCGAGGCCGCCGTCGTTGCCGGCGTTGTTGGCGCGACGGCGCAGTTCGTCGTCGTCGACGATCACGTCGCGCTCGACGACGCGGTCACGCCCATGGCTCAGCGCTTCGCCAAGCAGCACGCCGGTCAGCAGACCGCCCATGCCGCCACCCATGCCACCGCCTTGCTGCACGATGACCTGCGGCTGCTGCTGATACGGACCCTGCTGCGGATAAGGCGGCTGCGGGCTGCCGAAGCGCTCGGCCTCCTGCGCGTACGCCGATTGCTGGCCGGTGCTCGCGGACGACGCGGCAGCCGGATCGGGCCGGCCGTCGGCGCGCGCGCGCAGGCTGGCGATGCGCTGCTCGAACTCGTCGAGTGCATAAGGCGGCAGCGGATTCTTGCCGTTCGACAGCGTTTCGACGGCGCCGCGCAGTTGATCTTCGGTCGCTTCGACGTCCTTCTCGAGCAGCTCGTGACCCGGCGCAGTGGACAGCTTCACGTCGAGCTTGATCGAGCGCACCGTGTTGAGCATGTCGGTTGCGCGCTTCAATTGTGCGCGGCGATCTTCGTCGGCGCGCGTATCTTCCTGGCTGCGCGCGCGGCGCAAGGTCCAGCGCAGCACCAGCGCGATCGCTGCGATCAGAACAAGGATACCGATCCACATACCTACCCCCGGACCATGCCGTAGTTGCGCTTGTGACATCACCGCCGACTGTTGCAGCACAGCAGGCGCATTCTGCTGCGCGAACGGATTCGCGGCGTGACGGGTGACGTTGTCGCCCACGCGTTCCGCGTCACGGCGCAGGCGCGCTTCGGTTTGCGCGAAACGGCCCGGGTCGGTGAAGCCGATCTGCGGATCGAGCGTCTTCGCCTGTTGCAACTGCGCGAGCGCGTCGGCGGGACGACCTTCGCGATCGAGCACCTGGGCATACAGATAGTGCGCGCGAGCGTTGTTCGGGTGGGCTTGCAACACCTCGGTGAGGCCGGCGTCGGCCTGCTGCCAGTCGCCCTGCGAGATCGCCGATTCGATTTGCTGAGCGGTCGGCACCGCGAACGCCGCGGCCGATACGAGCAGCAGCGAAGCGAAGGCGGTTGCGAAAAGTTTTTTCATTTGCGGACCGGGCGCGGTGCGCCCGTCTCCATCAGTCGATTGCGGTGGCTGCTTGTGGCGGCCGGTATGCCGATGCGTTCAGGAGCGAGCGCATCGGCATCTACAACTACTGCTGTTGCCGTTGCCGCGCGTACTGCGAGGTACGCGCGCGAGGCACTTACTGCGCCGGCGTGTTGAGCTGCTTTTTCAGGGCTTCGAGCCGGTCGTCGACCGACGGGCCGCGGTTCAGTTCGGCGAGCTTGTCGTCGAGCGCCTTGCCGCTTTTCTCGTCGGCGGAGTTCAGACGTGCGTCCGAACGCGCGTTCGTCAGCGCGACCTTGTCTTCGAGCCTCTGGAAGTCCTCGGACAGGTTCTTGCCGCCGATGCCGCCGAGAGCCGTGGCCGCGACATCCTTCGCCTGCGCGATCTCCTGCTTGGCCTGCAGGATATTCGAGCGGGCGTTCAGGTCGTTGCGGCGCGTACGCATGTCCTCGATCTGGCTCTTCAGCTGCGCGACCGACGGCTCCAGCGAAGTCAGCTCTTTCGTCAGCGCATCACGTTCGGCTTCGGCCGTGGCTTGCGCGCCGAGCGCTTCACGCGCGAGCGCTTCGTCGCCGGACTGCAGCGCGCGGCGGGCGCCGTCTTCGTACTTCTTCGCCTTGTCCGCGGCAACATCGCGCTTGCTTTGCTGAGTGGCAACCTGCGCCTGAATCTCGATCAGCGAGTTCTCGGCCTTGCCGATGCTGTCGTCGAGTTCGCGC
This sequence comes from Burkholderia sp. H160, assembly GCA_000173575.1. Classification (GTDB taxonomy): domain Bacteria; phylum Pseudomonadota; class Gammaproteobacteria; order Burkholderiales; family Burkholderiaceae; genus Paraburkholderia. The sequence continues at coordinate 19,079 of ABYL01000125.1, forward strand.
ACGATCTGACGCGAGTCGCGCGACGGATCCTGCACCGAGTCGGCCGCATCGTTCAGAAGACCCTTGACGGTGCGCGAAATGCTGTCAAAAAGCGACATGAAAACCTCCAGAGAATGTAAGCGGCGCCGACGTTTGGGGGCGCGCCTGACTGCCTTTAAGTACTGCTACTACTTTACGCCGCCGCGCGCGATGCGCAACGTTCGGACCGGAGTTCGGGGCGCACTTGCCAATTGCAATAGGGCGGCCCGTTTTTGTTGGGGCGCAATGCCGGGTTGATGCTGGCATGGATGATGGAAAGCCACGAGGGGCATGGACTTGACGGCGGATATTACACCATCGGCTGTCTTAAAGAGGGCTTAAACGATGCGGCCGCCCGACGGCGCTCGCGGTGCTGGAAAAGCCGCTGTTTGCGCGTGCCGGCGGGCGTTATCGAACGGCGGTTCATGCGTACGTCACGGATGTAACGATATGCAACAGGGATCGTCGTTGCGTGCCCGTGTCTGCTCGCTCAAAGGCGCTGATGGCGGCTCGACGCGCGGTAATTTTCCGTGACGCTTGCCATCATGCGAAGCGGCTGCTTTCGGTGCTCGGGTCGCTGTCGGGTTCGTCGTCGTCGGGGGATTTGTCGATGCGGCGGCGCCTCAGTGAGTTGCGCAGACGCAGCCGCTTCGGTTTAGGCGTTGCCGTGTCGATGGTGGGTGCCTCAGCGCTTTCCGCGATTTCGGCGCCGCGTGCTGCCGTCAGACGCGCGACCGCTTCAGCCGTGGCCGTGGCCTGTTCGTCCTGCTCCGCGGCGAGCGCGGCTGCGACGCCCGAGGGAAGCAGCGCCGGGGGCGAATCCACGGGATCCGCCGCGCCGGCCGCAGCGGCGTCGCCAGACGCTGTCGCATCATCCGTCTCGTGCGTTTGCAGCGACACCGGCAGGGCGGCACGCGCATAGCGGGTACCCCGCGCGACACGCTGCAGCGCC
>ABYL01000124.1 GCA_000173575.1 Burkholderia sp. H160
AGGGAACGACATCGTTCGCATGCTCGTTTTGCAATTGCTTCGATACGACGTCTGTGCTCAACGAAAGGATGCCGGACAGATTCTTCTTGACGAGGTCGAGGTCCGCAGTGCGATACGGGGTCGGGGGGCGAGGCATGGCAGATTGAGGTTTCTGTGGTCTTAATTGGTCTCCGACCAGCTGTTGTTGGTCGGAGAAGCTCTCGGAAATTGGACTTATTATGCAGACGTCAGCGCTTCGCTCGTGGTCGTGGTGGTCTTCTCCTCGCCCTCGCGACGCAGTTCTTCGCGAGCCATACGGTTACCGAGAAAACCTTCAACGTTCCAGCGCAAGCGTTGCACTTCGTAGTTCGCGACGGACAGCGCTTCTTCTTCGCTTGCGACCTTGCCTTCGCGGAGCAGGATGCGTGCGAACTTGTTCGCGTGAGCGAGAGCACCGTTTTCGGCAACGGACTTAATACCGTGGTAATGGTCGTTGCCTGCGGTGAAAATACCGCGGACCGTGCGTGGATTAGCCATGGTGTTCTCCATTTGTGGCTGCGAGTTGATGGGTTCTCAGTGTCACACCGCAACTAGCTGTTGTTTCAGGGAACATTCAGGCACCCCGCCCAGTAAGGCGCCGCGCGCCATGGCAACCGCTAATGAGCGATTCGACGGCGAGCCACACCGTTGTACTCGACGCGAAAGCGGAACCTAAGCCGAGTAGCGTCCCTTCGTGTCGAGCGCCCAGCCGCGGAGTGTTTCTTTCGCGACGACGCGACTGCCGGAGAGTTCGTCCAATTCCGCCTTGAATGCGTGTTTGCGGCTAGCCGGAATAGTTTCCGCCCACCTTTTCAACAGGCTCTGGAAATCGACATCCCCACAGGCGTCATATGGGTAGTCGGCGGTCTTGAGCCGGCTGACGAGACTTGCTATGGCGATTTTCAGCAGGTTTGCACTCGCCTTCGAATCCGCGTGCGCGACGGATAGTTTCTTGGTGATGCGATTGCGATGTGTCGAGTCTTCTCCTGCCGCCATGAACAAGATGTGCTGCAGCGACTGGTAGTCGGTGCGCGTGCTGCCCCGGCAAAGCCGTGTCCATAGCGTGTTCCTCGGCTCCCCGTAGTCAGAAACCCGACACGGCCCCTCCATGAGGCAGCGCATACGGAGCGTCTCCCGGACCGAGAGTCCTGGCAGCGCCAACCCGTCTGCCGCTAACCCCGTAACTTCGAGGAACGACTTGTCGCCTTTGGCCTTGTTAGCACGAGTACTCATGACAACAAGGTTGCCTTCAGCGTACGCCCCGTCGTTGTTGACCCGGTCCACCGACCAATCCGTATCTTCGCCGGTGCCGTGTGTCAGTTCCACCAACGTCACCGGGCAGGTGGGATAGTCGATGAACTCAATGAACTGCGGGGTGACGTTCCTGTCGACAACACGCCCGCGCCTCAGGGCGTTCTGACGCAGCTGAAGCCATTTGCGCTCGAAGCGCGTCGGATGTTTGGTCCTTCCACCATGATGGGCCTTGCCAGCAGTGTGTCCTTCGATGACTTCACGAGGCGCGTCCTCCCGCGGACTCCATCCGTAGTACGCCAAATCCCAGCCCAACGCTCGGCCAATCTCCGCGGTGTACTCCTCTGCCATCGTAGTGCTCTCACTCGTTGTTTATGCCCCAAATCGATATCGGCCCAATCCAGATAAGTCTTGAGGACCGGCCCAGCAGACGGAGTCCCAACGGAACTCCGTATAAACAGGCAGCGCTACAAGACGCATGGAGATGAGAAGAACCGAAGAGATGAGCGGCGTTCCCGCTGGTGACAGCGAAGCACACGCAAGAACACTCGTCGGCTTATTGCTAGCCGATGCAGTCACCGACGTAGAAGTCGTCCGCCGCGAACTGGGCCTCAGCGAACAGATGGTCGAGCGCCTTCAGCGTGCGGTAGACAAGCTAGGTTGCGCACAGACGATTCTGGAAGCAATGGGAGGGAGCCGCCTTGCAAACAGCGGGGGCGAGTATTGGGGACAAGTCGCAGACGCGGTGCGGTGGCTCGCAGGGAATTGGCCGCAGGAATACCCGGAAGGTGCGGTTGAGTGGCTCTTGATACATCCCGCAAGCGCAAGACGAGCGCTCGTGGAGTCGGCCACTGGTTGCGACCATTAGGTCCAGTGAATCCTTTGCTGACAAGGAGTTGGAAGCAGCCATCCCTACTAAGCGAAACTAAGGGCGGCGCTCTCCAACAGGCGTGGAGGAGCCGTGGATAGCCCCGAGCCCACCGGCGCCAATCACTGCGATGCAGGCGCGACAGGTGATGCAAGCCACTCCTCGAGTCGCCGCCGCTTCTCTACGTTGCCTAGACCATATCTCGGGTCACACATCAATAAATGATGTAATTCTGTGCTCGGCCAATCTTTGACGGTGTCCCCAAGGTAGACCCATCGGGCGTCCGGATGATTGCTCAGGTGGCGCAGAATCACTTGGTGCTCTGTAGCGACCCTCACGGGTCCTCCAAAATATTCGTAGACGGGGTCGGTTGCACCGGAAATCCAGACACGCAAATTCGAAGGCATCCACCACCGGACCGTATCGAGGCCGAAGCGGGTCCAGCTTGAGCGCAAGACAACGTTGGGCCGGTACTTCTCTACAAGCACCGAAAAAGGGACATACCACTCCCACAATTGGCGCCCTCGCACATCCATCCGTGGTTGCCGCCAGACGGGGTCGTAGTAGACCGACGAGATGTGGAGCACACCGTCGATATTCAGAAAAATAGTCGCCATGCTAGCTCGCCGCGACGGCGTCGCCTGTCGGCCCCCTCTATGAACAGGGCAATGCTAGCATCATATTCTTTTCAATGCACATCAAAACAAGGTTTTTCACCCGCTAACACTCAAACGATATACCTTGTTTTTCCGCATATCACTCGCAGTTCCTCCGGGTTGTTGCACTATATATAACGTCATCTTATAACGGGGTAGACGAAAATGTTGCTCCCTATAAAGTTGTGCGGGCTATGTCCCACACTTCTTTCTCCGCTCGCGCGAGTTTCGCTTCGTCGCTGCGCAAATTTCGGGTTTCGCGCGGCCTCTCGGGCGACGCGCTTGCTCGGCTAGCCAATGTGGGCCGAAACACCCCATTGAATATCGAGAAGAGTGCTTCGAACGTTCTGCTCGACACAATCGCGCGATTCAGCGCGGCGCTTCAGGTCGACCCTTGCGCTTTCTTGACTGAAGTAGTGTTGCCTTCGCCGACGGACAAGCGATTGACGAACTTACGCAGCGACGTCGCGGCAAATGTTAAGGAAATCAGAAGCGTGAGGAATTTGTCCCAAGATGCGCTCACGGAACGCGCAGGCTTACACCGCGGGTACGTTTGGCAACTGGAAGCTGGAGCGACAAATCCCTCATTGGAGTCCCTAGAAAAGCTTGCCAAAGTCTTAGACGTCAACGTATGGCAACTTCTTGCTCCAGCGGCAAAGACCGGTGACTAATTGCTCGGCGCCAAAGCGCACCCCGGCAACATGAATTAATTTTGGTTAAAAATCATGTAGTTGCCGAAAAATCGTCAGAAACGCCAAGCTTAACTTTCAAGAATGCAACCTGCGCCATTTACAACCTGGAAAACACCCCAATGGTCCGGTCGGAAATCGTGAGATGGAGGTCGTCTGCGTCATCCTTAACGTTAAACTCGCGCCATCTTTTCCGATTCTGCACAGCTCGTGAAAGCCCCGTATGCGTTGCGCTGCGGGGCTTTTTGCTGCCTTCGTTGCCCAAAGCTGCCCAAGACGAACCCGACTTTTTTGGGGGTGCAGTTCACCTAGGGTCGTCTTTCTTCTGTTCGTAACGCTTGAACGCAATCGGGCAGATTCTTGGGCCCAGAGGTCAGCGTTTCCGTTTGAGTTGAATCCGCTCGTGCGCCACTTTACGCCCTAGCGGTACTCGTCAATTTCGACCGTTCCGCCCATCGCTTCCATCATCGCCCGAATGTCGTCGGGCACATCGGGCGCACGGTCCCCACTTTCATTGACCCAGTAGCAAAAGAAGCGCATCTGCGCACTCATGCGTCTAAGCAATTCAGGGAGGTCAGCTCGAGGCAGTCCCAGGCGTTCGACCAGATAGCGGAGATGAGGCGTCAGCGCGTCACTCTGTACCGCTTTCTCACTGCTGATGCTCCAGAGGCCAACGCGCCGCGCACCGGCACTCATGCGCCCTGACGGCGTGATGAAACGTTCGCCCTTCATGCCCGCCGTATCCGGTGCGACAGCAAAATAGTTTGTCCAGAATTCAGGTGGCTCAACGTCCTGATATATGGTGAACGAGGCGTGGGCGAGTTGGTGCTTTGATTTCATTTGATGTCCGTTCACGGCGCGTAGGTGTGAATGTTGTCCAACCAGTCGCTATTGAAATAAACGTCGCCGCTATCGTGAAAAGTAACGTTGTCGTCTCCCCGGAGGCGGTATTGATGCTTGAGCGCGTGAATCATCCCGCCGAACGTATCTATGTCATAGCCGAGCATCTTGGCCGCATATCGTCCATTGAACGTTGATTTCGCAAGCTGCTCGACATCGCCACCCGGTATGTCGGGCTGATAGTCGAACGGCTGCGCATCGCCGAACGGCGTCGATACCGGCATGGCGATGGTTCCATCGGGCAGCAGGTCACCTGGGCGGGCAAACCAGATGGTGAGATCAGCCGCGGAAGTACTGGACGCTGGAAAAAACGCCCGGCACTCACGACAGGCAGCGCACGCCTGAATAGCTGCGATGGCGCGCCTCGTTGCTCAACGCATTACCGCGATACTCCTGTCGCGTGTAGAGCGTGCAGCGCCGATGCGTTCCGACTTCGAAGTCAATCGCCATCGGTCCGTATCCCCATCAACATGCGTCACACCTCCGAGTGGGTCTGAGGCCCGTATACCTAGCACAAAGCCCGGAACGGAGCGACAGTACCGACACAACCGTTGACACTCATCTGTGCCTCGGCCCGCCATGCGGCACCACGCACGCACCACCGTGCGCGCGTCGAAGTACCAGAAAGGTCGGACGAAACACCGGATTTGCACGGATTACTGCAAGGAGGAGACCAGCTTAGATGCTGCTGAATGCTCGGCAGCATTGAAAGTTGCCAATCTGCAGCCGGCGCTGCAATCATATTCGCGATACCGCTACCCTGATGTTGGAGGTGTCTATGTGGGACAAAATCGACTACAAGGGATTTGAGATCTGGGTACTGCCCATCCTAGCGTACGGGCCCCCGACGCCCAATACCCCATACCACTACAACGGGTATGTATGCCGGCCAGGCGCTGATCTGCGTCATGCCGGGCAACGCACACAGTTTTATGAACTCGGCGACGTCTTTGCGACCGAAGCAGAGGCGCTTGATGCGGCCTACCGCGCGGGACGCGACCTCGTTGACTCGATGGTTGGCAACGGCTGACATGGCAAGGCCCAGCGCTGCTGGGCTCGGAAAAGTCAGCCCACTATAATTTGCGAGCCCACTTCGAAACGTTGCCGAGGACCGACATGGATCAAGCCCTTGAATGCGTTACCGCGTTGAATTTTTGCGAGCAAGCCTATCTCGCTGCGAATCCGGACGTCGCTGAAGCGGTCAAGCTCGGCGCATTGCGATCGGGAAGATCGCATTTCGAAGTATTCGGAATATCCGAAAGTCATCGCAGGCAAGATGCGCAGGTGGCCGCCCAATCCAGGCAAGAACGAAGAAAAAGAATAGAGTCTGTCCTTCGCACTGATTTGCCATTTAGTGACGACGGGAAGTTTTTCGATTTTTTGTCGCCCGATCTGCGTTCCCAGTTCGATATTTACGACTCGGAACTGGCCGGAAGCAATCTGTACGATCCCGATGCACTGGGCATGATCGAGCGCCATCCGTCGGGGATCATTCTGGACTGTGGGGCCGGCAGTCGTCCCGCGATCTACGAAAATGTGATCAATTTCGACATCACCAATTACCCATCCACTGATGTGCGCGGTGTCGGCGAAGTTCTGCCATTCAAAGATGCATCATTCGACGGCGTTCTGTCGTTGAATGTCCTCGAACATGTGAAGGATCCTTTCACGGCCGCCAAAGAAATTCTTCGCGTGTTAAAGCCGGGGGGCGATCTGGTTGTGGTAGTCCCGCTCACCCAACCCACTCATGGCTACCCGCATCACTATTACAACATGACAGCGGAGGGCATTCTCAACCTGTTCGGCTCTTCGATCGATGTCGAACGCGTGTACGTGCCTGAATCGACAACGGCCATATGGTCGATCTATTGGATCATGAGCGAGTGGGCCCAAGGTCTTGATGAGAATGCCCTGAGAGAATTCAAGGCGCTCACGGTCGAAGAAATTTTGCAGGGACCGCCGACATTGCTGAATCGTTCGTTCGTGAAGCAACTTAGCGCAAAAAAGAATCTCGACATTGCGAGTTCGACGACCGTTATTGCAAAACGCCTCTGAAGCGCGGACTATTTTCGAAGTGGCCGACGGACACTTTGCTCGTATATCGACGGATCGACGATGTTCATCTCATCGCTTGGGCGTTCACCGAAAACTCGCTCAAAGTCTTCGGGACCCAGAATGTCAGCAGCGTCGTGGAGAAAAGACGAATAGGCCTTGTTCAGTTCCGAGGCCGGCGGAACATCGCCGCCCGGCGGGGCGTATTGCAAACGCTCGACCATGACCATAAAGGCGCGTCGATGATCCATCAACGACTTGATCTTCGCTTCCGCGCCAGGACCTTTCAGGGTCGCCCGAAGATGCTCCTGAAAATCATCGACATCGGAATCCTCATGTCCTGAATTCATAGCGTTACTCCCACTTGGGGTGGAGCACTGAATCTTCTTGCTCGCCCATGCAGCATGCTGCTTGCCATATGTTCCGAAAATCGCGATGCTCAACCAGTAACCCCTGGACATGTGGACCGTAGCAGGCGTCACTCCACTGCGACCGGTCGACCAAAGAATCTGGTTTGCCAGCTGATGGCATACGCCGTCGCGACCGTAGCTAAATATCGTTCCACGGGCGGCCGCATTGATGCTCGAGTCCACATCGGGCCTACATAGACAACCAGCATAAAGCAGATTTGCCCCGGCGGAAGCCAGAAACCCGTCTTTGATGTCCGGCGTCCCGCCTTGGGCATGGAAGCTGCCCCAGCTATACCAATAGTGCTCTCCGGCGGTCAGGACGTCCGCCAGCGCCGGGTAGATCTTCACCCGGCTGTCGTAGGTCGTCACCCAGGTGTGATCAACCACGGAACCGTGGAAATACGCCGGAACGGCCCATGCGAACAATGTAACGGCGCTCATTGCTTCACCTTTCTATTCGGTCGCATAACAGCGCTGCCGCGCGCCGCGTCGCCCGAAAAGCCGTGCGCGTCCAATTCACGCCTGCCCGGCCGAGCGGTCAAACTGGCGAAACACTCAATCCATCAGGCGGGCCGCGCCGGAATATTCAGGCCACGCACCACCGCCGGACGCTCGACGAACGCAGCCAGCACGCGCCGCACGTTCGGGAAGTCGTGAATGCCGACCAGCTCGCCCGCCTCGTAGAAGCCGACCAGATTGCGCACCCACGGGAAGATCGCGATATCGGCGATCGAATACAGATCGCCCATCACCCATTCGCGTCCTTCGAGCCGCTGCTCCAGCACGCCGAGCAGCCGCTTCGATTCGGCGATGTAGCGATCGCGCGGACGCTTGTCCTCGTACTCCTTGCCGGCGAATTTGTGGAAGAAGCCGACCTGGCCGAACATCGGACCGATGCCGCCCATCTGGAACATCACCCACTGGATCGTCTCGTAGCGCCCAGCGGCGTCCTGCGGGATCAGCTTGCCGCTCTTGTCGGCGAGGTAGATCAGGATCGCGCCCGACTCGAACAGCGGCAGCGGTTTGCCGTCGGGACCGTGCGGATCGAGGATCGCCGGAATCTTGTTGTTCGGGTTCAGCGACAGAAACGCCGGCGTCATCTGATCGTTGGTATCGAAGCGCACCAGATGCGGCTCGTACGGCAAACCGGTTTCCTCGAGCATGATCGAGATTTTTACGCCATTGGGCGTCGGCAGCGAATAGAGCTGAATCCGGTCTGGATGCTCGGCCGGCCATTTCTTCGTGATCGCGAAAGCGGATAGATCGGTCATGGGTTCGGGTCGCCCTATGCGACAGATATTGCAGGACCGCTCAATATAAACCGACTCAGCGCGACGCGTGCGCGGCCGCGCGAAGACCTTACAAACGCTGCCGCACCGCCGCCGTTCGCGATTGGCGATTCACCACAAGTCCTTCGTCGCCGTGCCCGCGCGCAGGTTGAAGCCTTCCCGCCACAGCGCCGCGCCGACTGAGAGCAGCAGCGGCCTCTCGTTGCCGTCGAGCAGTTCCCACGCCGCCGCAAGCCATGTCGCGAAGTTCGCGCAGGTCGCTTCGAGATCGGGCGGCGCCTTGCCTTCCAGGTACTGCCGTTCGAACATCGAAAGTATCTTTTCGGGTGTCATTGGCGCGACCTCCTGATGGGATTGCGCCAAGTCTAAAGGCCTCACACGGCGCGCGGAATGCCGATGATCGCGATCACGGGTTACTCCCAGGCGGCGCCTCGCCATCGATGAGCGCGGAGCGATCAAGGAAAAATTTCATCAAACGACCTAAAGTCTTGCCGCGCCCCGCCGTAAACGCGTTCAGGGAGGAGCCATGGACGGTACGGGGACTACGTTTTCGGGATCATCGCAGGCTGCGTTGATCGATCACGACATCGCGCATATCGCACGCGTCATGCCCGTATCGCTGCGTGGCGATTTCGGCGGTCCGATTCTGCCGGCCGCCTATTGGCACAAACGACTGACCGCGCTGCTCGAAAGCGGCCAACTCAGTCCCGCGCAATTGAACAAAGTCGACAGCCTGCTGCTGCAACTCGATCAGTTCGCCTCGACGCCGCCGCCCGAATGGGAACGCTTCGTGCCCGCCGCCACGCCGTTCGAGCCGGATGACGCGCCGAAGAAGTTGCGGTCGGCCTGATCTCGCCAGCCCGCTTCCCCGCCTCTACAACCACTGAACCCGCACGCTTGCCGCGACGCCGGCACGCGGCTCGTCGTATCGCGAAAAATTCCTGATGGAATGGCGGTAAAAATAGGGAAATGGGACGACCTTAGGTCATAATGTCCGCAAAAATTCCCAGCAAGGACGCCACGTGACCCTCGTCGCCCCGTTCGACCTGCTCAAGCAGGCGCGCGCCCGTTTCACCCAACGCGAAATCGCCGCGCATGTCGGCAAGGACATCAAGACGGTGCGTCGCTGGGAAAAAGGTGAAACGCCTTGTCCCGCAATGCTGGAGCCCGCATTGCGCGATCTGCTGCGGCAAGGCGCGCCCGCGGCGCAGCACGCGGACGGTGCGGCAAGGTTTCGCTTCATCGATCTGTTCGCCGGTATCGGCGGCATTCGCATGGGCTTCGAGACGCACGGCGGCGAATGCGTGTTCACCAGCGAGTGGAACGAGTTCTCGACGCGGACGTATCGTGAAAACTACGGTGAAAACGCCGGAAGTGGGACCGACAGCGCGCATGCGCTGATCGGCGATATCGTCGCGTTTCCCGCCGAGGACGTGCCGAGCCACGACGTGCTGCTCGGCGGCTTTCCGTGCCAGCCGTTTTCGATCGCCGGCGTCAGCAAGAAGAACGCGCTCGGCCGGCCGCACGGCTTCGAATGCACGACCCAGGGCACGCTGTTTTTCGACGTCGCGCGCATCATCGCCGCGAAGCGCCCCGCCGCATTCCTGCTCGAAAACGTGAAGAACCTGCTGTCTCACGACAAGGGCCGCACCTTCGACGTGATCCTGCAAACGCTGCGCGACGAGCTCGGCTACGAGGTGCACTACCGCGTGATCGACGGTCAGCATTTCACGCCGCAGCATCGCGAACGCATCATCATCGTCGGCTTTCGCGGCGAGACCACGTTCACGTGGGACGACCTGCGTCTGCCCGAACAGGGTCCGCGGCTCGGCGCGATTCTCCATCGCAAGGACGGCAGCGAACCCGTGCTGCCGTGGGACCACGACCGCTTTTTCGACCACGCTGCGCGCCGCGTGCAGCCGAAGTACACGCTCACCCCGAAGCTGTGGGCGTATCTGCAGAACTACGCGGCGAAGCATCGCGCGGCCGGCAACGGCTTCGGTTTTGGCTTGGCGTATCCGGATAGCGTCACGCGCACGCTGTCGGCGCGCTATCACAAGGACGGCTCCGAAATTCTCGTCTATCAGGGCGAGGCGCTGCGACCGCGCCGTCTGACGCCGCGCGAATGCGCGCGCCTCATGGGCTTCCCGGACACCTTCAGGATTCCCGTCAGCGATACGCAGGCCTACCGGCAGTTCGGCAACAGCGTCGTGATGCCGGTGATGCGCGAAGTGGCGCGTATCATGCTCCCGCATGTACAAACCTTGCTCGCCCACCCGACCCGCAATGCTTCGAAACACTCCCTGCCGCTCTACGCGTGAGCGGTCTCGCGTCGCGCGCGGCCCGGCGGCCCGCTGACGATGGTCGATATCGTCGATAGCGCGACGCGCAGCCGGATGATGTCCGGCATTCGCGGCCGCAACACCAAGCCCGAGATCCTGATCCGCAGCCTGCTGCATCGCGAGGGCCTGCGCTTCAGACTCGACGTGCGCGATCTGCCCGGCCGCCCCGACATCGTGCTGCCGCGTTATCGCGCGGTGGTGCTCGTGCATGGCTGCTTCTGGCATGGCCACGACTGCCATCTGTTCAAATGGCCGCAGACACGGCCCGAGTTCTGGCGCGACAAGATCGGCCGCAATCGCAGCAATGACGACAAGGTTCGTGCCGCGCTGCTCGCGGGCGGCTGGCGCGTCGCGGTCGTATGGGAATGCGCACTGCGCGGCGCGAATCGCGATATCGCGGGCGTGATCGAGCGACTCGTCGCGTGGGTCAGAAGCGACGCGCCGGAGTTCGAGGAGCGCGGCTGAAAACCACCTGCGACCTGCCCGGCTCGCGCGAGTCTCGCGGCCGCTGGTGATACACTCGAAAAGCTTACTCGGGGCGCTTTCGAGGTGCCTTCGAGGCACGCTTCGGCGGCACTTTCCGGCGCTTTCACGGCATGTCCTCAACCCCTTCGGCATGCCACGAGATGCGCCTCGCCCGCCGCGACATCGCGCACTCCGACGATCCCAGAACCAATCAACAAGGGAGGCACATCATGGCTGACTTCCGTCTCTGGTCCGACGACTTTCCCACCAACGGCTTCATGCCGAAAGCCCACGAGTACAACGACAAGGCGTTTGGCGGCGACGGCGAAAACATCTCGCCTTCGCTGCAGTGGGAAGCACCGCCCCCAGACACGCAAAGCTTCGCACTTACCGTTCACGATCCCGACGCACCGACCGGCAGCGGTTTCTGGCACTGGGTCGTCGTGAACATTCCGGCCGACGCGCGCTCACTGCCGCGCAACGCCGGCAAGGCCGACGGCTCGCTGCTGCCGCACGGCGCGATGCAGGTGCGCAACGACTACGGGACGGTCGGCTTCGGCGGCGCCGCGCCGCCGCGCGGCGACCGCACACATCGCTACATCTTCCGGCTGCACGCGCTGAAGGTGGCGCATCTGCCGGTCGCCGCGGAGACCACCAACGCGGTCGCGCGCTTCATGACGCACCTGAACGAAATCGACTCGACGACCCACACGGGCCTTTACGAACTCAAATAGCGCGCACGCACGGGCGCGCCAACATCCCCGACAAATCAAACAATCGATGCACGCACCCTCCCCGCGCACGGCCGGCCCGACGCCGTCCGCTTCCCGCTTCGAAGGCAAGGAACTGGGCCTGCCGGTTCCACAACGCTACTGGGCGATGCTCGTCATCGCCCTCGCTCTGACGCTCGCGGTGCTCGACAGCGCGATCGCCAACGTCGCGCTTCCGACCATCGCGCGTAACCTCAACGCGAGCGCCGCCGCGTCGATCTGGGTCGTCAACGCGTATCAGCTCGCGATCACGATCTCGCTGCTGCCGCTCGCGTCGCTCGGCGACCGGATCGGCTACCGGCGCATTTATCTGTCCGGGCTCATCCTGTTCACGGTTGCGTCGCTGGGCTGCGCGCTGTCCAACTCGCTGGCGACGCTCGCGCTCGCCCGCGTGGTCCAGGGCTTCGGCGCGGCCGGCGTCATGAGCGTGAACACCGCGCTCGTGCGCATGATCTATCCGCCGTCGCAGCTCGGGCGCGGCGTCGCGATCAACGCGATGGTGGTGGCGGTGTCGTCGGCGGTCGGGCCGACGGTCGCCTCGGGCGTGCTCGCGATCGCGACGTGGCCGTGGCTGTTCGCGATCAACGTGCCGATCGGCATCGCGGCGATCGTCGGCGGCTTCAAGGCGCTGCCGCTGAACCCCGGCCACGAATCGCCGTACGACTATCTGAGCGCAGTGATGAACGCGTTCGTGTTCGGCCTGCTGATTTTCGCGGTCGACGGCCTTGGCCACGGCGAGCGCTTCGGCTACGTGGCGCTCGAAGCGCTCGGCGCTCTGGTGATCGGGTACTTCTTCGTGCGCCGGCAACTGACGCAGCCCGCGCCGCTGCTGCCGATCGATCTGCTGCGCATTCCGGTGTTCGCGCTGTCGGTCGGCACCTCGGTCTGCTCGTTCTGCGCGCAGATGCTCGCATTTGTGTCGCTGCCTTTCCTGCTGCAGGAAACGCTCGGCATGTCGCAAGTCGAAACGGGTCTGCTGATGACGCCGTGGCCCGCGATCATCATCATCGCGGCGCCGATCTCGGGCGTGCTGTCGGACAGGATATCGGCCGGCTGGCTCGGCGGCGTCGGGCTCGCGGCGATGACGGTCGGTCTGCTGCTGCTCGCGACGCTCGGGCCTCACCCCGACGCGCTGCAGATCGCGTGGCGCATGGCGCTGTGCGGCGCGGGTTTCGGCATCTTCCAGTCGCCGAACAATCGCACGATGCTGTCGTCCGCGCCGCGCGAGCGCAGCGGCGGCGCGAGCGGCATGCTCGGCACCGCGCGCCTCACCGGGCAGACGCTCGGCGCGGCGCTGGTCGCGTTGATCTTCGGTGTCGCACCGCAGAATGGGACGATCGTGGCGCTGTACGTGGCCGCGGGGTTCTCGGCGGTTGCATCAGTCGTCAGCACGATGAGGGTCATGCAGAAAGTGGTACAGACTGCCTGAGCCATTAAAGCAAAAAGGGCGAGCATCGCACGACGCGATGCTCGCCCTCGATGCTCCGATCTTCCCTGCCCCTTCACGACGTGACCGGCGACGCGCCGCCCGCCCAGGCGGGCCGCACCTGTCCGCTCAGGACGATGCCGTCACGTCAGCGAGCTTTACCGCTTGAGCCGTCACCGAAGACGCGGTCGCGACGTGGCGCAGGTCGTCGAGCAACGTATCGCGCCATACCGACAGATTGTTCTCGCGCATCGGCTCCATCATGTCCGCGTGACGCGCCTGACGCTCGGCGAGCGGCATCGATAGCGCGCGCTCGAGCGCTTCGGCCATCTGCGACAGATCGAACGGATTGACGACGAGCGCGCCCGGCAACTGCTCGGCCGCGCCCGCGAATTGCGACAGCACGAGCACGCCCGGATCGGCCGGATCCTGCGACGCGACGTACTCCTTGGCCACGAGGTTCATGCCGTCGCGCAGCGGCGTCACATAGCCGACCTGCGATTGGCGGAACAGCGCCATCAGCAGATTGCGGTCGTATTTGCGATTCAGATACTGGATCGGCGTCCAGTCGAGTTGCGCGAAACGGCCGTTGATCCGGCCCGCTTCGCCCTCGAGCGTGTGGCGGATGCGCTGATAGGTCTGCACGTCGGCGCGCGTCGGCGGCGCGACCTGCACGAGCGAGACGCGGCCATGCCAACCGGGCGCGTTCTGCAACAACCGCTCGAACGCCTGGAAGCGCTCGACCAGCCCCTTCGTATAATCGAGCCGGTCGACGCTCATGATCAGCTTGCGCCCACGCATGCCGTCGCGCAGGCTGCGCACCGCCTTGCGGTCGGTGAACTGCTCGGCGGCCTTCGCGATCGCATCCGGATAAATGCCGATCGGGTACGCGCCGACCTTCAGGAAGCGGTTGTACGCGTGCACGATGCCGTCTTCGCTCGATGTGCCGTGGTGGCCGCGCTCGATATAGTCGACGAACGACTGGCGATCCGCCTCGGTTTGAAAACCGATCACGTCGTAGCTGCACATCGCCTTGACGAGTTCCTCGTGCGGCGGAATCGTGCGCAACACTTCAGGCACCGGAAACGGAATGTGCAGGAAAAAGCCAATCGGATTCATCACGCCGAGCTCGCGCAGGCAACGCGCGAACGGCAGCAGATGGTAGTCGTGCACCCAGATGATGTCGCTGGGCTTGAGCAGTTCCTTGAGCTGCTTCGCCAGCGTCGCGTTGACGCGCTGGTAGCCGGCATATTCGTCGCGATCGTAGCGCGACAGGTCGTTGCGATAGTGGAAGGTCGGCCACAACGTCGCGTTGGAAAAGCCGCGGTAGTACTCGTCGTAGTCGCGCTTGGTGAGTCCCACCGTCGCGTAGGTGACGTTGCCCTGCTTCTCGATCACGGGTGCGGATGGCTCGCTAACCGTTTCACCGCTCCAGCCGAACCAGACGCCACCGGTTTCCTTCAGTGCGTCCAGCACGCCGATCGCGAGCCCGCCTGCTGCCGGACGCGCCTCCTGAATCGGTGCGACACGATTCGATACCACGATCAATCTGCTCATTAGTGCTCCATTGTTTCGTTGTATGCGGAAATGTGCCAAAACGGTGCACGCAAGCAATGTGCCGATATTTGAGATTCCGGGAATAAATTTGTATGGAAATGTGACAGGCAAGTTAAATCCCGCGATCATCGCGGATCGCGAAGAAGATTTTTCTGTCTTATATGACGAATGCAGAGGTCTTTCTTACCGGCATCCAGGCCATCGCGGCGCCGCGACCGTGCGCGGCCTGCTTCAGGCGTCCTGCTCCGAGCCCAGATCGCGCTGGTATTCAATGCCTTCCTGACGCACCCCGCCCTGGTTGTGCTCGCCGTCCGGCGGCGTATGCGGAGCAATCCGATTCTGCGCGGCCGGGTCTGGCGACTCCACCGGCTCGGTCTTGACGTCGGCCGGACGGGGCCCGCGTTTGGAGTGCCGCGCGGAGCGTCGCAATGCGGGATGTCTCATGATCGTGCCTCCAGGGGAAGCCTGCCGCCTGTTGCGGCATCCCTACAGTCTAGGGGGCGAAAGCGTAAATTGCCGGTAAAACATGCGCCGGCTTTGTAACAAATACAGCAATGCGCTGCACGGGTTTGGGGCGAATGGTCTTGTGCGGTGCGGCGGCGGTTGCACAGGGTGCGGGACGGCGCGCCGGCGCGGAAGACCGCATCAACATTGCAGCGGTCGCGACGGACGGGGGCCGGCTTGAGGCCTTGGGGTCGGCTGTGGCGGCGGATCGCCGATCGGCGGGATAACCGGTTCGTCGGGTTCAATCGGGTCGGGTGTTGGGCCGGGAACCCCGTCGGGTTCACCCGGGTTGGGCGGCTCGACAGGCTCGGGCCGGTGAGCGCGCATCGGCAGGGACGGCGCGCGAACGGCAGCGTAATGCGGCATGTCAATGACCTCGTCTTGCGTTCCATCGGAGCGCAGCAAGGCCTGTGCCGTTGGGGCGCCCGCCCGGAAGTGCGCGCGGGCGGATGCCGACGATGCAGGCGACCCGCGAACGAGCGCGGATCAGGCGTCCGCGCCGCCTAGCGCACGCGATTCGTCGGCGGGATCGCCGTCATCGCGCGCATCGTTGCCGTATTCGACGAGCCGGTTGTACAGCGTCTTCAGGCTGATGCCGAGAATCTCCGCGGCGCGCGTTTTCACGCCGCCGCATTGCTCGAGCGTCGCCAGGATCAGTTGACGGTCGGCTTCCGCGAGCGAGGTGCCGAACGGGATCGTGATCGAGGTGCCGGCCGCAGGCTTCGACAGCGTGATCTGCAACGGCACCGTAGCCGTGCTATTCGAATCCGCGCTCGACATGATGTGCGCACGCTGCACGTAGTTCTTCAGCTCACGCACGTTGCCCGGCCACGGATAAGACAGCAGCATCTCTTTCACCTCGACCGGGAAATGCTTCTTCGTGGCGTGGCGCTCGTTGAGCTCATCGAGGAACGATTGCGCGAGCAGCTCGACGTCCTTGCCGCGCTCGCGCAGCGGCGGCAGGCTGATCGGAAACACGTTCAAGCGGTGGTAAAGGTCGAGCCGCAGCTTGCCTTCGAGCACAGCCTGCTCCGGATCGCGATTGGTGGCCGCGATCAGGCGCACGTCGGTTTCGATCTCCTTCGTCGTGCCGACCCGCATGAACATGCCGGTCTCGAGTACCCGCAGCAGCTTCACCTGCAACTCGATCGGCATCTCGGTGATTTCGTCGAGAAACAGCGTGCCGCCGTTCGCGCGCTCGAAATAGCCCTTGTGCTGCCGGTCCGCGCCGGTGAACGAACCGCGCTCGTGTCCGAACATTTCCGACTCGATCAGGTTCGGCGAAATCGCGCCGCAGTTGACCGCGAGGAACGCATGCTTGCGGCGCAGGCTCAGCTCGTGCAGCGTCTGTGCGGCGACTTCCTTGCCGGTGCCCGATTCGCCGACCAGCATCACCGAGGCCGCCGTCGGCGCGACGCGGCTGATCTGGTCGTAGACCTCCTGCATCGCCGGCGAATTGCCGAGCATCAGACCGAAGCGCCCCATGCGGCGCAATTCGCCGCGCAGCGTGCCGATCTCGGCCTTCAGGTCGCCGGGGCGCGGCAGGCGCGACAGGATCGCCTTTACGCGCTGCATGTTGATCGGTTTTACGAGGTAGTCGGCGGCGCCCATTTTCAGCGCGCTGACCGCCGACTCGACCGTCGCGTGACCGGTGATCACGATCACTTCGACGCCGGAGCGCGGATCGAGATCTTCGAACAGATCGACTCCGCTGCCGTCGGGCAGCTTCAGGTCGGTGAATACGACGTCCGGCATCTGCCGGACCAGTTGAATCCGTGCTTCGCGCAGATCGCCCGCGGTGGCGGTGGTCAGCCCGTCTTCCCCGATGATCGCGGAAAGCGCCTCGCGGGTACCTGCGTCGTCATCGACAATCAGTACATGTGGCATCGCGTTTCGAAAGCCTGCAAGCGTGGGTCAGAAAATAGGCGGGGCATGCCAATGGGGCATGCCGCTGGTCAGATCGGCTGCTTGACGCGGAATTGCCGTAGGCTCCGCCCGACCCGATCATTTGATGAGATATTGCAACAATAACGCGCGCAATTGCCCCTATTTACGCGTCATTGTTGTCTATTTATCTATTATACGGCTTTATTCGATTCATTTAACAATCCCCCTCCCGGCGGCGTCGGCCGCTTTGAGTTCGAGCGGATTGCATCAGCCACGCGGAAACGGCCATGCACCGGTTTCGCCGTTCACCTGCCCCGAGCCGTCGGTGCTATGCGTGGCGGGCGCCGTCTCCGGCGACGAGGCCGCGGGCGCCGCTACCGCGCCGCCCTCGTTTTCCCAGCGGCTCAGATCGCGCGCCGGATACACCTGGCCCATGCGTTTGTGCTGCACGTAGCGAACCGCCAGAAAGCCGCCCAGTGCCATCAAAGCGCCGAAAATACCAATCGTGGGTCGTGCCATCATGAACTCCTTGGATCGTTATGCGGATGTGTACAGGCTGTCCGAAGCGTGCGCCGCGTCTAACGCGCGATCAGCACGCCGAGGAGAAAACCGGTGCCCGCCGCGAGCGCGAGCGAGCGCCACGGGTTATGTCGCACGTAGCGCTCGGTGCCGACCGTCGCCTCGCGATACCGGCGATACACGTTGCGCTGCGCGTCGCCGAGCGCCGATTGCAGCGTTTCCACATGCGTGCCGAGCCGCTCGCGCAAGGCATCGACGCCTTCACCCGGCACGTTGGCGGCGAGCCGCAGCATTTCCTCCGAGTCCCTCAGCAGCACCCGGAGATCGTCGACGATCTTCTGTCCGCCGAGTGCAAGTTGTTGCGTGGTGTCAGTCATCGTTCACTCCTCGTCTGAGTCGGCTTTCGCGCGACGTCACAGGATGCGCGTGTCGATCGGTGAGCATGCGACGTAGCGGTCAAAAGCTCGCACGACTCGATGAAACGGTCAATGAGGCAAAGCGTGTGCCCGGCATATTTACCGCTTTAGCGCGCTGGAAAAGTCAACTTCAAGCACTTTCGACCGATTACGAGCAAGACTATTTCAGCGGCTGCCGGTTCGATTGCGGGAATCCGTGTCGAAGTGGTTAAATCGTCTTTTGTGAGATAGCGGCTGTACGGTCTATCGCAATCAAGGCCTGCGCGCCGCAACACGAACATCATTTGCACAGGACTTCCCCCTTTATGGCGTCAACCGATCTGGACTCGCCCACCGTGTCCGCCGGTGGCGCTGCGTCGCCACAAGCGAAGCAGCGCGTCGCGGACGGCGTCGCGGGACTGAAATCGTATGGGCTGCTGTACGGCTCGTCGCCGGTGATGCTCGATCTGTACGAGCAGATCGAACGCGTCGCCGATACCGACGCGACCGCGCTGATCATCGGCGAATCGGGCACCGGCAAGGAGCTGATCGCCCGCACCATCCACGAGCGCAGCGCTCGCAAGGACGGCGCGTTCGTCGCCGTGAACTGCGGCGCGATTCCCGACGAGCTGATCGAAGCCGAACTGTTCGGCCACGAAAAAGGCAGCTTCACCGGCGCCGTCCAGGCTCGCGTCGGCTACTTCGAACACGCGAACGGCGGCACGCTGTTTCTCGACGAGATCACCGAAATGGCGCCGGTGCGCCAGGTCAAGCTGCTGCGCGCGCTCGAGACCGGCACGTTCTATCGCGTCGGCGGCAACGAGCTGATCAGCGCCAACGTGCGCGTGATCGCCGCCACCAATCGCGATCCCGCGGTGGCCGTCAAGGAAAACGGCTTGCGCGAGGATTTGATGTACCGGCTCGCCGTGTTTCCGCTGCGCGCGCCGCCGCTGCGCGAGCGCGAAAACGATCGCGAACTGCTCGCGCAACACTTCCTCGCGCAATTGAATCAGCAGGAAGCCACCAACAAGAGCTTCAGCAAACGCTCGATCGAAACAATGCGTTCGTGGTCATGGCCAGGCAACGTGCGCGAGCTGAAAAACGCCGTTTATCGCGCGTTCATTCTCGCGGAAAAGACCGTTGAATTGCCGCATCCGCATCTCGCCTCGCGGGTCAAGAAAGCGATCACGCAAGGCGATGCGATGAGCGTGTGGATCGGCACGCCGCTCGCCGACGCGCAGAAGCAGATCATTCTCGGCACGCTCAAGTACTGCGGCGGCGACAAGCGGCGCGCGGCGAAAGCGCTCGGTGTGAGCCTCAAAACGCTGTACAACCGGTTGAGCTCATACGGCGACGAAAGCGGCGAAGACGAAGCCGAGCAATAGACACCGCAACGCGGGCCGTTCGCCGATCGCGGAGGCTCGCTGTGACCTCGCAATTCGTGATGGTTTCGCTGCACGTTTCGCTTGCACCGACTTTTCCGCCCTCCCCCGGGAATAACTCTGACGGCAAATTCGCCTTATCTTAAAAATACCTGGCAGAGCCAGGTAAATCGCCTTGCAACAGAAAACATCGCGGCGCACGCTGTTTTGCAATTTCTTGCATTTTTTCGCTGCCAATTACAAAACGCATCCTGCACAATGCGGCAGCGTATTAAACGACGTGTCCTTCATTTACACGCGCGACGCGTGATCGAAGGCACCTGTACCGGCAGGGACGAAGAAATGCAAAAGAACATGGTGCGGGCCGGCAACGTGAAGTGCGTTGCCGCAGACAAACGCCCTCACGCAACGGCGCTGATCGCACTGGCGCTGGCGGTTTCGTCGACGTTGAGCGGCTGTAGTTCGTTGTACTCGGAAGGCGCGGTCGCGGGTGCCGGCGTCGCAGGTGCCGCGGTCGCCAACAAGGTCACCAGCAATGCAGCGGTCGCGACCGGTATCGGTCTTGGCGCGGTCGCCGCGGCGCGCGCCGGCGTGCAGTACTCGGAGCGCGTGGTCCACACGAATACGCAAAACAGCATCGCGCAGGCGGCCGGTCCGCTCGAAGTCGGCGCGGTCGCCCCCTGGAGCATCACCCATTCGTTCCCCATCGAAGACGACGAACACGGCCGCGTGACCGTCAGCCGTCTGATCAGCACCGGCGCGCTCGACTGCAAGGAAATCGTCTTTTCTGTCGACCAGACCGCAACGCGCGACAAACCCGCGAGCAGCGCGTTTTACATCGCTTCGGTTTGCCGTGATGGCAAGGACTGGCGTTGGGCATCGGCCGAACCCGCCACCGAGCGCTGGGGTGCGCTGCAATGAAGGCATGCTCGCCTGGTGTTCCGATGAGTGACCGGCTGCGGCTCATCGCGGCCGGCGCGTTATGCGTCGGCGCGAGCCTGCTCGCGAGCGGCTGCTCGTCGATCGGCGC
>ABYL01000123.1 GCA_000173575.1 Burkholderia sp. H160
TACAGCGCGAGGTGGATGCCGACCGGCTCCGCGCCGCGCTCGTCCGCGGCGCGCCACAGGAAGCTCAGCGTCTCCACGTAGCCGCGACCCGCAAAGTGCCGTGTTTCCGACACGTCGTACTGGATGTTCGCATTGAGCAGGTAGATCGCGACTTCCTTCGGGTTGTCGCAGAACACCTGCAGATGCACGTCCGAATGCTCGCCGGCCGTGCCGCCGAGCACCGCGCCCGTCAGATAGGGATTGAACGGCGCGAGCCGTTCCATCCAGTCGACCGCGATCATGCGCAGCCGCCGCAGCAGCGCCGGCTGGCTGCCGCCCTGGAACAGCGACTGATATTCGCGGATCTCTTCTTCGATCTGATCGTTGTCCGGTAGCCATTCGCCGGCAACACGGGTCTCGCCGATGACCTGCCGGGCCGCTTTGCGCTTCGCGCTCGCGTAGTCCAGCCCGTCTTCGGCAATCAGACGCGCAGCCGCGATCGCGATTTCCTCGCGCACGCGCTGCGGATCGAAATGTGATTTGCGGACCATGCCTGCATGATACTCGATCGGGCCTGGCGACGCGGTTCGGCGCCCCGGCGCGGGCGGCGCCGGGCGCGGTCGGCAGGGGCAGCGCGGGCCGCGTCGGTTACAATAGGCGTCCTTTGCAGACGGTCGTTCCGGCCGTCCTGCGGCTCTCCCATCCCTCGCAAGAAACGCCCGCGCGGCACGACAGGCTTATGCACATCCACATCCTCGGCATCTGCGGCACCTTCATGGGCGGTCTGGCGGTCCTCGCGCGCAACGCAGGCCACACGGTGACCGGCTGCGACGCCGGCGTCTATCCGCCGATGAGCACGCAGCTCGAGGCGCAAGGCATCGGTCTGATCGAGGGTTACGGCGCGGACCAGCTGAACGGCCTGAATGCGGATCTGTTCGTGATCGGCAACGTGGTCACGCGCGGCAACCCGCTCATGGAAGCGATCCTCGACCGCGGTCTGCCGTACGTGTCCGGTCCGCAGTGGCTCGGTGAGCACGTGCTGAACGGCAAATGGGTATTGGCGGTGGCCGGCACGCACGGTAAGACCACCACGAGCTCGATGCTCACCTGGCTGCTCGAAGACGCGGGCCTGAACCCGGGCTTCCTGATCGGCGGCGTGCCGCTGAATTTCGGCGTGTCGGCGCGGCTCACGGATTCGAGCTTCTTCGTGATCGAAGCGGACGAATATGACACCGCGTTCTTCGACAAACGCTCGAAGTTCGTCCATTACCGCCCGAAAACGGCGGTGCTGAACAATCTCGAATTCGATCACGCCGACATCTTCCCCGATCTCGCCGCGATCGAAACGCAGTTCCATCATCTGATCCGCACGGTGCCGCGCCTCGGCCGAGTTGTCACGAACGGCCGCGAGGACGCGCTCGAGCGCGTGCTGACGCGCGGCTGCTGGAGTGAGGTCGAGCGCTTCGGCGTGCAGGGCGGCTGGGAGATTCAACCGGCGGAACAAGGCGTGCCCGTCGACGAACGCTTCGCCGTTTATCACAACGGCGAGCGCGTCGGCGTGGTCGACTGGCAGGTGCAGGGCGAGCACAACCGGATGAACGCGCTCGCCGCGATCGCCGCCGCGCGCCACGTCGGCGTGCCGCCCGCGCAGGCCGCGAAGTCGCTGTCCGGGTTCCGCAACGTGAAGCGGCGCATGGAAGTGCGCGGCAGCGTCGACGGCGTCACCGTCTACGACGACTTCGCCCATCATCCGACCGCGATCGAGACCACGGTGGCCGGGCTGCGCGCGCGCGTCGGTCGCGACAACACGCGGATTCTCGCGGTGCTCGAACCGCGCTCGAACACGATGAAGCTCGGCGTCATGAAAGCGCAGCTGCCGGCGAGCCTCGCCGACGCCGATCTCGTGTTCGGCTATGGCGCGCCGAGCGGGCGCGACGCGCTCGGCTGGAACCTGGGCGAGGCGCTCGCGCCGCTCGATGGCAAGGCGCAGGCGTTCGACAACCTCGACGCGCTCGTGAAGGCGGTGGTCCACGCGGCGCGCCCCGGCGACCAGATTCTGGTGATGAGCAACGGTGGTTTCGGCGGAGTACATCAGAAGCTGCTCGACGGTCTTTCGGTGCGAGGCGCGTCGTGATTCTCTATCTGCACGGTTTCCGTTCGTCGCCGAATTCGTTCAAGGCGCGCCTGCTCGCGGCGCGTCTCGCCGAGCTGGGCCGCGCCGACGAATGGTGCTGCCCGATGCTGCCGGTGTCGCCGTTGGAGACGATCGCACTTGCCGAATCTCGGGTGGCGGAGGCTCGCGCGAAGGGCGGCGCGCAGCAGGTGACGGTGATCGGCAGCTCGCTCGGCGGCTACTTCGCCACGTATCTGGCCGAGAAGCATGGCTGGCCGGCCGTGCTGCTGAACCCGGCGGTCGTGCCGCAGCGCGATCTGAGCGCGTATCTCGGCGAGCAGCCGTTATGGCACGGTGGCGGCAGCATCGTCGTCGAGCCGCATCATCTGGATGAATTGCGCGCGCTCGGCGTCGCATCGATCACGCGGCCCGAACGCTATTATTTGATGGCAGCCACCGGCGACGAAGTGCTCGACTACCGCGAAATGCTCGCGCACTATCCGGGCGCGCGCACGACGCTGATCGAAGGCAGCGACCACGCGATCAGCGAGTTCGCGCAGTATCTCGACGAAGTGCTGGCGTTTTGCGACGCCGAACACGTCGAGCCGACGACGCCGCACGCGGAGGCCTGACGGCGCGCGAAGCGCGACGACGCTTCTCCCCGCAAGGACGTCGGAAAGACGCACCGGCCGAAGCCGCCGGTCGCAAAATTCAACCCGCCGGCGCGCGCAGTGCGCACCGCGGATTCACTATCACGAACAGGTTGCCGTGCAGCGCATGCAGTGATCGATCGCCAGAGAGCGTCGGGCGCGCCGGCAGATGCAAGTCAGAACGAGAGTATTGAGTGAACGTTTTCTTCGAGGAATCGGGCAGTTTCAAGGCCGGCAGCGTGCTGTCGCGCCAGGGCGATGCGTTTCAGGTCGAGTTGCCGGGCGGGCGGCGCGCGAAGGTGCGCGCGAAGGATGTGCTGATCGAGTTCGAGAAGCCCACTGCGGCCGAACTGATGCAGCAGGCTGACGCGCTCGCGCAGGACATCGATCTCGACTTCCTGTGGGAATGCGCGCCGGACGATGAGTTTCCGTTCGCGACGCTGGGCGCCGAGTACTTCGGCGCGAGCTTCGGCGCGGTCGAGCGCGCGGCGCTGGTGCTGCGCATGCACGGCTCGCCGGTGTACTTCCGCCGCAAGGGCCGCGGCATGTACCAGCGCGCGCCGCAAGAGCAACTGAAGATGGCGCTCGCGGGCCTCGAGCGCAAGCGTCAGCAGGCGCTCGTGCAGGCGCAGTACGAGGAAGATCTGAAGGAAGGCCGTCTGCCGGAAGCGTTCGCGGGCAGCAAGGGGCTCGCGCTGCTGACGAAGCCCGACAAGAACACGATCGAGTACAAGGCGCTCGAAGGCGCCGCGGCCGCGCGCGGCATCTCGCAGGCGCGGTTGATGCTCGAATGCGGCGCGATCGCGTCGCCGCGCGCGCTGCACGAGGCGAAGTTCCTGTCCGAGTTCTTCCCGCACGGCACCGGCTTTCCGTTGGTCGCGGCCGCGAACGTGCCCGACGATCTGCCGCAGGCGGAGGTCGAAGCGTTCTCGATCGACGACATCACCACGACCGAAATCGACGACGCGTTCTCCGTCGAGCATCTGGCCGACGGCCGCGTGCGCATCGGCGTGCACATCGCCGCGCCGGCGCTTGGCATCCAGCGTGGCGATGGCGTCGACGCGATCGCGCGCGCGCGTTTGTCGACGGTCTACATGCCCGGCGACAAGATCACGATGCTGCCGGACAGCGTCGTCGAAACCTTCACGCTCGCCGAGGGCGGGTATCGCCCGGCCCTGTCGCTGTACGTGATCGTCAATCGCGAGACGCAGGAAATCGTCGCGAGCGAAACGCGCGCCGAGCGCGTGTTCGTGAAGAACAACCTGCGCCACAACACGCTCGACGAAATCGTCACCGAAGAGGCGCTCGCCGAAGGCACGGGCGACTATCCGCACAAGGACGATATCGCCGTGCTGTGGCCGTTCGCGCAGTCGCTGTTCGAAAAGCGCCAGACCGCGCGCGCCGGCTACGGCCTGCGCCGCGAAGTGCAGCGCAATAGCGACTTCAATTTCTACGTCGACGGCGAGCACATCACAATTACGCCGCGCCGGCGCGGCTCGCCGCTCGACACGATCGTCGCGGAACTGGCGATTCTCGCGAACTCGTCGTGGGGCGCGTTCCTGCACGATCACGGCGTGCCGGGCATCTACCGCACGCAGCGCGCATTCGGCGCGCCGAGCGGCCCGAAGCGCACGCGCATGCAGACTAACGCCGCGCCGCACGAAGGGCTCGGCGTCACGCAGTACGCGTGGAGCACGTCGCCGCTGCGCCGCTACGTCGACCTCGTGAACCAGTGGCAGCTGATCGCGTGCGTGCAGCACGGCGTGACCGCGAAGCTCGCCGCGCCGTTCAAGCCGAAGGACGCGGATCTGTTCGCGGTCGTGCAGGGCTTCGACGACACCTACACCGCGTACGCCGACTATCAGCGCCGCATGGAGTACTTCTGGTGTCTGCGCTGGCTCAAGCAGGAGAATCGCAAGCAGGTGGTGGCGTCGGTCGTGAAGGGCGATCTCGTGCGTCTGGAGGAAATTCCGCTGCTGCTGCACGTGCCGGGTCTCGGCGTGCATGCGCGCGGCACGCGTTTGCAGATGGAAGTGATGTCGATCGACGAACTGACGATCGAAGCGTCGGTGCGTCTGTTGCACGTGCTCGATGCGCCGACCGTGACGAGCGGCGCCGAAGCGGAAGAAGGTGAGGACGAGAGCGACGAAGAACTGCTCGACGCCGCCGATGACAGCGCCGAAAGCGAAGCGGAAGCCGAGGCAGAAGCTGGCGTCGACAAGCCCAGCGACGACGAATCCGCGGCAACCGGCGACGGCAATGACTCCGCCGCGAACACTACCGACACCGACCAACACATCACGGAACCGGGACGATGAGCGGCAACGAAACGCGTGACCGTTACGCGGTCATCGGTAACCCGATCGGCCATAGCAAGTCGCCGTTCATCCACGGCCGCTTCGCGGCGCAAACCGGCGAGCCGATCGACTATGGTTCTCTGCTCGCGCCGGTCGACGCGTTCGTCCCGCACGTGCGCGCATTCTTCGAAGCGGGCGGGCGCGGGCTGAACGTGACGGTGCCGTTCAAGCTCGACGCCCATGCATTCGCGAACACGCTATCGCCGCGCGCGGCGGCGGCCGGTGCGGTGAACACGCTGCGTGTCGACGCCGACGGCATCTACGGCGACAACACGGATGGCTGCGGCCTCGTGCGCGACATCGAGGTGAATCTCGGCGTGCCGCTGACGGGCGCGCGCATCCTGCTGCTCGGCGCGGGCGGTGCCGCGCGCGGCGTCGTGCTGCCGATGCTCGACCGTGCGCCGCATACGCTGACGATCGTCAATCGCACGGCGGAAAGGGCAGAGGTGCTCGTCGAGCAGTTCGCGCAGGCCGCGCGCGACGCGCACTGCCGGCTCGCCGGCGGCAGCGCCCGCGCGATCGAAGCGGGTCAGTACGACGTGATCGTCAACGCGACCGCGGGCAGTCTCGACGCCGCGTTGCCCGAGTGCGACGACCGCGCGTTCGGCAATGGCACGCTCGCCTACGACATGATGTACGGCGCGCATCCGACCGTCTTCATGCAGCACGCGGCGAAGCTCGGCGCACGCGGTGCCGACGGCCTCGGCATGCTGGTCGAGCAGGCCGCCGAATCGTTCTACGTGTGGCGCGGTGTGCGGCCGGACGGCGCACCGGTGCTCGCCGAATTGCGCGCGCTGCTAACGGCGCCGTCGCCGGCTTAACGCGAGCGCGGACGACCCGCACCATGACAGCGACGCGGCGCGCCCGCGCTTCACGCGGTCATCCCGGCCTGCTGCGCTGGTTCGCTTATCTGATTGCGGTCGTGGTCATCGCGTGGCTCGCGACGCAGGCGTTTTACTTCACGCAGATCGCGATCTGGAACGTCGTCAATCCGCGCTCGACCGCGTTCATGCGCTCGGACGCGTGGCGTCTGTCGCAAGATCGACCGGATCTGTCGATACAGCGCACGTGGGTGCCGTACGAGCAGATTTCGCGCAATCTCAAGCGTGCGATCATCGCGTCCGAAGACGCGAACTTCGTCAACAACAAAGGCTACGAAACCGACGCGATCCTGCAGGCGTGGGAGCGCAACAAGGCGCAGGGCCGGATCGTGCGCGGCGGCTCGACGATCTCGCAGCAACTCGCGCGCAACCTGTTTCTGTCGCGCGAGAAAAGCTATATCCGCAAGGGCCAGGAGCTGATCATCACGTGGATGCTCGAAACGCTGATGGACAAGCAGCGCATCTTCGAGATCTATCTGAACTCGGTCGAATGGGGCAACGGTGTGTACGGCGCCGAAGCTGCCGCGCAGTACTACTTCAAGACGTCGGCGAGCAAGCTCACGGCCGCGCAGTCCGCGCGGCTCGCGGTGATGTTGCCGCGCCCCAAATATTTCGATGAACACAGGAATTCGGCGTATCTCGCGCAACGCGCGCGCGTGATCGCGCGGCGCATGGGCGCGGCCGAATTGCCGGATTAAAGCGGCCCGGTATTTCCCTCGTTTTCCTGCTTCGAAGCCCGCCTCGCGCGGGCTTTTTTGCGTCCTCGGGCTCGGGCGCGACGGTCCGCTCAACGCTCGATCGACCACTAAAATCTCATTATATGGGCTCAACATTCACATATTGGTGATTCTCAAAACTCGCCCTACAATCCAACCCAACATGCATCGCCAGTCCGCGCCCGGCGCACCGACATGGCGAACCGCGACAGAAAAAACCGGAGACAAGGCCCACCATGTCTGGCAGCCAATCACAGCAGCCGCGCGAGCGCGGCGCCGCACGCGTTCCCGCCCTGTTCTTCTCCGGCCCCGCGCGCTAAGCGCAGAAACCATCCGAAAGCGAATCGCCATGAACAAAGCGATGCCCACTCACGCCGCCAGCGCGGCCGAGGCCGCGCAGGGGTCGAACGCCGCGCCGCACGAGACCTCATCCGTCACCACCCATGTCCCCGCCAGTGCGTCCGCTACCGCCAGGACGTCGCGCCCGGTGGCGCGCGCGGCGACCGTCGACGGACTCGGGCTGCCGGTCACGCTATCGGAAGTCACGCCGCAGCAGGCCGGCACGCAGACGCTGTTGCGCGGCCTCGCGATTCTCGAGGCGGCCGCGGCCGGCGTGCGCGATCTGCGCAGCTTCGGCGCCGCGCTCGGCACGACCCGCAGCACGACGCACCGGCTCGTCAGCAGCCTCGTGCAGGCGCGCTATCTGCGTCAGGTGCAGGGCGGCTATCTGCTCGGGCCGAAGCTGATCGAGCTCGGCACGATCGCGCTCGAACAGATGCCGCTCACGGCAGTCGCGCGCCCGCACCTGGAGTCGCTTGCCGAGCAGACGCTCGACACTATCCACCTCGGCGTGCGCGACGGCGACGACGTGCTGTACATCGACAAGATCCCCGGCACGCGCGGCCTCGAAATGCGCTCGCGCATCGGCCATCGGATGCCGCTCGCGTCGACCGGCATCGGCAAGGCGATGATGCTCGACCTTGCGCCGGACGCATGGCAGTCGCTGTTCGAGGCGTCGCGCCGCGCGCTCGCGGGCGTCAGCTTCAAGCCGGACAACCGTCCCGACGCGCCGATCTTCCTGCAGCGCATGACGAACTACGCAGCCGGCGGCTACACCTTCGATCTCGAAGAGAACGAAGCGTCGATCCGCTGCGTCGCGGCGCCGGTGCGCGACGCGTCGGGCGCGATCGTCGCGGCGCTGTCAGTGGCGAGCACGATTCCCTATATGCCGCTCGAACGGATGGACGAACTGATTCCAGTCGTGCAGCGCGAGGCGCGCGCGATTTCGGAAGAACTCGGTTGGCGCGCTCCGCAACCGGCCACGCGCAGGATCAAGCGATGAAACAAGCGGGCACTGCCACGCCGGCGAACCACCAGGCGGCCGCCGATGGAGTCACCGTCGCCGATGTCGATTTCGCGCAAGCCGCGCTGATCGCGCTCGACTGGGGCACGACGTCGCTGCGCGCCTATCTGTTCGACGCGCACGGCCACGTGATGGCGACGCGCGCATCGACCGCCGGCATCATGAATCTGCCGCGCAGCGCGGCCGAGGGCGGTTTTGACGCCGCCTTCGACGACGCCTGCGGCGCATGGCTCGACCACGCGCGTGGCGTGCCGGTGATCGCGGCGGGGATGGTCGGCAGCGCGCAGGGCTGGCTCGAAGCGCCGTATGTCGAGACGCCCGCGAACGCCGACGCGCTGGTAGCCGGCATCGTCCGCGTGCAGACCGCGCGCGGCGCGACGCTGCATATCGTGCCGGGCGTGCTGCAACGCGGCGAGCTGCCGAACGTGATGCGCGGCGAGGAGACGCAGATTTTCGGCGCGCTCAGCGCGGACGCGAACGGCGGGCAAGACACGATCGCCACCGACGGCAACGCCCGCTCGCTGATCGGTCTGCCCGGCACGCATGCGAAATGGGCGGTCGTGCAGGCAGAGCGCATCGAGCGTTTTCATACGTTCATGACCGGCGAGGTGTTCGCCGCGCTGCGCGAGCACACGATTCTCGGCCGCACGATGGTCACGCCCGATCGTCCCGATACCGAAGCATTTCTGCGCGGCGTGAACATCGCGCGCGAGAAGGGCCAGGCAGGTGTGCTCGCGACCGTGTTCAGCACGCGCACGCTCGGCTTGACCGGCGAGTTGCCGAGCGAGGCGCAGCCCGACTATCTGTCGGGTCTGTTGATCGGACACGAGCTGGTCGGCCTCGAAGCGCTGCTCGCGAAGCAAGGCAGCTCGCTCGCGCAGCAGAGCCTGCGGCTGATCGGCAACGACGCGCTGTGCGAGCGCTACCGTCTCGCGCTCGCGCAGTTCGGCTGTCTGCGCGCGGAGCCGGTCAGGCACGCGACCGAGCGGGGCCTGTGGCGCGTCGCCGTCGAAGCGGGGCTCGTCCAGCCGTCCCCTCACACGGCGCGCGCAGGCTGACCGGCGCAACGCTCGCCTATGACGCTCACGAAACAAGGAACCGCTATGCAACCCCACATCAATCTGCCCGCACCGTACATGCCGCACGCGGGTCTGATCACCGCGTTCGAAGCCTGTCCGCTGATCGCGATCCTGCGCGGGGTCACACCCGCCGACGCGGCCGATCACGGTCAGGCCCTGTACGAAGCGGGTTTTCGCATCGTCGAAGTGCCGCTGAATTCGCCGCAGCCGTTCGACAGCATCGCGGCGATCCGCAAGGTGCTGCCGGCCGATGCGATCGTCGGCGCGGGCACGGTGCTGCATCCGCGGTTCGTCGATGACGTGAAGGCCGCGGGCGGCGAGCTCGTCGTCATGCCGCATAGCGATCCGGAAGTCGTCATCGCCGCGAAGGCGCGGGGCCTCGCGTGCGCGCCGGGCGTTGCGACGCCGACCGAAGCGTTCATCGCGCTGAAGAACGGCGCGGACGTGCTGAAGATGTTCCCCGCCGAGCAGCTCGGCTGCCAGGTCGTCAAGGCATGGCGCGCGGTGATCGCCGCGGAGGTGCCGCTCGTGCCGGTCGGCGGCATCACGCCGGACAACATGGGGCCGTTCCTCAGCGCCGGCGCGAACGGCTTCGGCCTCGGCTCGGCGCTGTACAAGCCGGGACAGAGCGCGGCGGTGACCGCGTCGCATGCGAAGGCGTTCATCAACGGTTTGCGGATCGCCCGCGCGGGCGCGAAGAAATGAAGCGGCTCGCCGGCAAAGCCGCTCTCGTGACCGGTGCCGGGCGCGGCATCGGCGCGGCGATCGCGCTCGCGTTCGCGCGCGAAGGCGCGGCGGTCGTGCTGGCGGAGCTCGATCTCGACAGGGCGCAACGCACGGCCGCGCAGATCGAGGCACAGACCGGTGGGCGCGTGCTCGCGGTACAGACCGACGTGACGCAGTCCGCGTCGGTGCAGCACGCGGTGAGCGAAGGCGAACGCGTGTTCGGCGCGCTCGATGTGCTCGTCAACAACGCGGGCATCAACGTGTTCTGCGATCCGCTGACGATGGCCGACGCCGACTGGCGGCGCTGCTTCGCGGTCGATCTCGACGGTGTGTGGAACGGCTGTCGCGCGGTGCTGCCGGGCATGGTCGAGCGCGGCGCGGGCAGCATCGTGAATATCGCGTCGACGCACGCGTTCAAGATCATTCCCGGCTGTTTTCCGTACCCGGTCGCGAAGCACGGCGTGATTGGCCTCACGCGCGCGCTCGGCATCGAGTACGCACCGCGCAACGTGCGCGTGAACGCGATCGCGCCGGGCTACATCGAGACGCAGTTGACGCACGACTGGTGGAACGCGCAGCCCGATCCGGCCGCCGCGCAGCAGGCGACGCTCGATCTGCAGCCGATGAAGCGCATGGGCCGTCCGGAGGAGGTGGCGATGACCGCGGTGTTCCTCGCCTCGGACGAAGCGCCATTCATCAACGCGAGCTGCATCACCATCGATGGCGGGCGCTCGGTGCTGTATCACGACTGAACCCGTGTCGTAGAGAGACACGCACAGAACACCGGACGACGCGCTGGCCGCGTGTGTCAGGACCGGTAAAAGAAGACGCGGCCGATTACCTTCTCGTTATCAATTAGTCAGGAGACTCGCATCATGAAACGCAGAATTTTCCTCACGCTGGCAGCGGCGGCGACGGGTGTTCTCTTCAACGCGCCGGTCGTGCAGGCTGCCGATACGGTCAAGATCGGCTTCCTCGTGAAGCAGCCTGAGGAACCCTGGTTCCAGGATGAATGGAAATTCGCCGAGATCGCCGCCAAGGACAAGGGCTTCACGCTCGTTAAGATTGGTGCGCCGTCGGGCGAGAAGGTAATGAGCGCGATCGATAACCTCGCCGCGCAGAAGGCGCAGGGCTTCGTGATCTGCACGCCCGACGTCAAGCTCGGGCCGGGCATCGTCGCGAAGGCGAAGGCCGACGGCCTGAAGATGATGACGGTCGACGACCGCCTCGTCGACGGCGCGGGCAAGCCGATCGAAGCGGTGCCGCATATGGGCATCTCGGCGTACAACATCGGCAAGCAGGTCGGCGACGGCATCGCGGCTGAAATCAAGAAGCGCGGCTGGGACATGAAGGACGTCGGCGCGATCGACGTGACCTACGAGCAGCTGCCGACCGCCCACGACCGCACCACCGGCGCGACCGACGCGCTGGTCGCCGCGGGCTTCCCGAAAGCGAACGTGATCGCAGCGCCGCAGGCGAAGACCGACACGGAAAACGCGTTCAACGCCGCCAACATCGCGCTGACGAAGAACCCGCAGTTCAAGCACTGGGTCGCTTACGCGCTGAACGACGAAGGCGTGCTCGGCGCGGTGCGCGCGGCGGAAGGCCGCGGCTTCAAGGCCGACAACATGATCGGCATCGGCATCGGCGGTTCGGAGTCCGCGCTGAACGAGTTCAAGAAGCCGCAGCCGACGGGTTTCTACGGCACCGTGATCATCAGCCCGAAGCGCCACGGCGAGGAAACCTCGGAGCTGATGTACGCGTGGATCACGCAAGGCAAGGAGCCGCCGCTGCTGACGCTGACGAGCGGCATGCTGGCGACGCGCGACAACGTCGGCGAAGTGCGCGAGAAGATGGGCCTCGCGTCGAAGTAAGCGCAGGTCTTGCGGTGATATGAAGTACACCGCCGGCGCGCCGCTCTGCCTGCATATCGCGGAGGGCGGCGCACGTACGGTCTAGTGAGGCAGCAATATCTTGCATGGGACCAGACTAAGCGCTAAAGCGCCAAGTCTGGTCGACATAGGAGGCGAAGTGTCAGCGACGCTACGTTTTGACAATATCGGCAAGGTTTTTCCAGGCGTGCGCGCGCTCGACGGTGTGTCCTTCGACGTCAACGTCGGCCAGGTGCACGGCCTGATGGGCGAAAACGGCGCGGGAAAATCGACGCTGCTGAAAATTCTCGGCGGCGAGTATCAGCCCGATTCGGGCCGCATGATGATCGACGGCAACGAGGTGCGCTTTCCGAGCGCGGCCGCGTCGATCGGCGCCGGCATCGCGGTGATTCACCAGGAACTGCAGTACGTGCCCGACCTCACGGTCGCGGAAAATCTGCTGCTCGGCCAGCTGCCGAATGCGCTCGGCTGGGTCAACAAGCGCGAGGCGAAGCGCTTCGTGCGCGAGCGGCTCGAAGCGATGGGCGTCGCGCTCGATCCGAACGCGAAGCTGCGCAAGCTGTCGATCGCGCAGCGGCAGATGGTCGAAATCTGCAAGGCGCTGATGCGCAACGCGCGCGTGATCGCGCTCGACGAGCCGACCAGTTCGCTGTCGCATCGCGAGACCGAGGTGCTGTTCAAGCTGGTGCGCGATCTGCGCGCCGACAACCGCGCGATGATCTACATCTCGCACCGCATGGACGAGATTTACGAGCTGTGCGACGCGTGCACGATCTTCCGCGACGGCCGCAAGGTCGCATCGCATCCCACGCTCGAAGGCGTGTCGCGCGACACGATCGTCAGCGAGATGGTCGGGCGGGAAATTTCGGACATCTACAGCTATTCGGCGCGGCCGCTCGGCGAAGTGCGCTTCGCGGCGAAGGCGATCGAAGGTCATCCGCTCGCGCAGCCGGCGAGCTTCGAGGTGCGGCGCGGCGAGATCGTCGGTTTCTTTGGTCTGGTCGGCGCGGGCCGCAGCGAGCTGATGCATCTGGTGTATGGCGCTGAGCATCGCAAGGGCGGCGAACTTGTGCTCGACGGCAAGCCGATCAAGGTACGCAGCGCGGGCGAGGCAATCAAACACGGCATCGTGCTGTGCCCGGAGGATCGCAAGGAAGAGGGCATCGTCGCGATGGCGAGCGTCGCTGAGAACATCAACATCAGCTGCCGACGTCACTTTCTGCGCGCGGGCATGTTTCTCGATCGCAAGAAGGAGGCGCAGACCGCCGACCGTTTCATCAAGCTGCTGAAGATCAAGACGCCGCATCGCCGGCAGAAGATCCGCTTCCTGTCCGGCGGCAACCAGCAGAAGGCGATTCTGTCGCGCTGGCTTGCCGAGCCCGATCTGAAGGTCGTGATTCTCGACGAACCGACACGCGGCATCGACGTCGGCGCGAAGCACGAGATCTATAACGTGATCTATCAGCTCGCGGAGCGGGGCTGCGCGATCGTGATGATTTCGTCCGAATTGCCCGAAGTGCTCGGTGTGACCGACCGGATCGTCGTGATGCGCCAGGGCCGCATTTCCGGCGAACTTGCGCGCAAGGATGCGACCGAGCAGTCGGTGCTGAACCTTGCGCTGCCGCAAAGCTCGACCGCGCTGCCGGAGAATACCGCCGCCGCCAACCAGAGCGGCTCGCGCGCGGCCTGAACCTTATCTGGACGTAAGTCCGCAACCCGTGGGGAACGGGGAGGAGTATTGAACATGCAAGCCAGAGAAAACCTCGCGCAGCAGGCCGCCAAGAGCGCGGCCGACGCGCTGATTCCGCAGCCCAGCGACAAGGCCAAATGGTGGCAGCAGATCACCGAGTACAGCCTGATCGTGATCTTCATCGTGATGTTCCTCACGATGTCGCTGACCGTCGATCATTTCTTCTCGATCGAGAACATGCTCGGCCTCGCGCTGTCGATCTCGCAGATCGGCATGGTCGCCTGCACGATGATGTTCTGCCTCGCGTCGCGCGACTTCGACCTGTCGGTTGGCTCGACCGTCGCGTTCGCCGGCGTGCTGTGCGCGATGGTCCTCAACGCGACGAACAGCACGGTCATTGCAATCATCGCGGCAGTCGCGGCGGGCGCGGTGATCGGCTTCGTCAACGGCGCGGTGATCGCGTATCTGCGCATCAACGCGCTGATCACGACGCTCGCGACGATGGAAATCGTCCGCGGCCTCGGCTTCATCGTGTCGCATGGGCAGGCGGTCGGCGTGTCGTCGGATACGTTCATCGCGCTCGGCGGCCTGACGTTCTTCGGCGTGTCGCTGCCGATCTGGGTCACGCTGATCTGCTTCATCGTGTTCGGCGTGATGCTGAACCAGACCGTGTATGGCCGCAATACGCTCGCGATCGGCGGTAATCCGGAAGCATCGCGGCTCGCCGGTATCAACGTCGAGCGCACGCGCGTCTACATCTTCCTGATCCAGGGCGCGGTCACCGCGCTCGCCGGCGTGATTCTCGCGTCGCGTATCACGTCGGGTCAGCCGAACGCCGCCGAAGGCTTCGAGCTGAACGTGATCTCCGCGTGCGTGCTCGGCGGCGTGTCGCTGCTGGGCGGCCGCGCGACGATCTCGGGCGTCGTGATCGGCGTGCTGATCATGGGGACGGTCGAGAACGTGATGAACCTGCTGAACATCGACGCGTTCTACCAGTACCTCGTGCGCGGCGCGATCCTGCTCGCGGCCGTGTTGCTCGACCAGTTGAAGAACCGCGGTTCGCGCGACTGATTCATTTTCACCTCATCTCAAGCTCATAAAGGAATCGAACGATGTCGTCTCCCGCCAATGCAAACGCCAGCCTCGCGGACACCGCGTACGCGCGCTATCCGAGCCTCGTCGACCGTACGGTGCTGATCACGGGCGGCGCGACCGGCATCGGCGCATCGTTCGTCGAGCACTTCGCGGCGCAGGGCGCTCGCGTCGCGTTCTTCGATATCGACGCGAGCGCGGGCGAAGCGCTCGCCGACCAGCTCGGCGATTCGAAGCACAAGCCGCTCTTTCTGGCCTGCGATCTGACCGACGTCGATGCGCTGCAAAAAGCGATCGCCGACGTGAAGGCGGCGCTGGGTCCGATCCAGGTGCTCATCAACAACGCGGCGAACGACAAGCGCCACCAGATCGGCGACGTGACGCGCGAGTCGTTCGACGCGGGCATCGCGGTCAATATCCGCCATCAGTTCTTCGCGGCGCAAGCCGTGATGGAGGACATGAAGGCCGCGCGTAGCGGCTCGATCATCAACCTCGGCTCGATCAGCTGGATGCTGAAGAACGGCGGCTATCCGGTGTACGTGATGTCGAAGTCGGCGGTGCAGGGTTTGACGCGCGGCCTCGCGCGCGACCTCGGGCACTTCAATATTCGCGTCAATACGCTGGTGCCGGGCTGGGTGATGACCGAGAAGCAGCTGCGCCTGTGGCTCGACGACACCGGCCGCCGCCAGATCAAGGAAGGCCAGTGCATCGACGCCGAGCTGATGCCGGCCGATCTCGCGCGCATGGCGCTGTTCCTTGCCGCCGACGACAGCCGCATGATCACCGCACAGGACATCGTCGTCGACGGAGGTTGGGCGTGAGCGTCAAACCGCGTGCGCAGCGGGCCACCCTGCTGCTCGACGCGCAATGCGAACTTGGCGAGGGCGCGACCTGGTGCGCGAAGAGCGGCCGCTTCTACTGGACCGACATCGAAGGCGCGCGCCTGTGGCGCTACGATCCGGCCGATGGCCGCAGCGATTCGTTCGCCATGCCCGAGCGGCTCGCGACGTTCGCGCTGTGCGCGAACCCGCGCTACCTGCTGGTCGGTCTCGCTTCGCGTCTGGCGTTTTTCGATCTCGAGAGCGGCAGCACGCAGCGGATCGTCGATGTCGAGCCCGGTCTCGACACGCGCGTGAACGACGGCCGCTGCGATCGGCAAGGGCGCTTCGTGTTCGGCACCAAGGACGAAAGCGGAAAACTGCAGGCGGTCGGCGGCTTTTACCGGCTCAATCACGATTTGTCGCTCGAACGTTTACCGTTGCCAGCGCCGGCGATTTCGAACAGCATCGCATTCAGCCCAGACGGCGCGACGATGTACTACTGCGATTCGCCGACACGTGAAATCCGCGCGTGCGACTATCACGCGGACGGCGGGATCGCGAACGATCGCCTGTTCACTCGCCTGACCGATGCGAGCGGCATCCCCGACGGCTCGACCGTCGACAGCGACGGCGGCCTGTGGAACGCGCAGTGGGGCGGCGCGCGCGTGGTGCGCTACGGTCCCGATGGCATGGAAACCGAGCGCATCGACGTGCCGACCACCCAGCCGAGCTGCGTCGCGTTCGGCGGTGCCGCTCTCGGCCAGACCGCGGGCGGCTCCCGGGTCGATACGCCGCTCGACACGCTATACATCACGAGCGCATACGCCGAGCTCGATGCGACGGCGCGCGCGGCCGATACGCTCGCGGGCGGCGTGTTCGTGGCGACGCTTGCGCGCCACGGTGTGGCCGAGCCGCTGTTCCAAGGCGCGCCCATCTAGCGCAGAATGACGCAGCCCCGGCCGCGCGCCGGGGCCGCGATCCTGTAGGTGAAGCAGAAGTCGATGTGGCAGTTCCGGTCTACGAGCAACACGCTCGTGACCGGCCGGCAACGAATCGGCAGCATGCAGTTCGGACTCGAGGCGAATTCGTCAGAAAAAATCGCCCGCAACTCCCGTCAACCCAGACGGCAACGTCCCACGCCTCTCGATGGAGCCAGATATGACTGTTGCGAATCTCGTTTCAGCCTCATCCACCACGTCCCAAACCCGACGCTCGCGACTTGCCGCGGCGGCCAACCCCGTGCTGGCGGGCCCGAGCACGTCGGCGGTGGCGGTCGGCGAAAGCAGCGCCGGCGATATCGCATGCATCACGCTCGCCAACGCGCAACTGCGCCTCGACGTCGCGCCGACGCTCGGCGGCGGCGTGACCCGCTTCGACTGGCGCGACGACGGCGCGCTGACGCCGATCTTCCGGCGCTGCCGCCACGTCGGCGTCGACACGCATCCGAACCAGCTCGCCTGCTATCCGCTCTTGCCCTACTCGAACCGCATCGGCGGCGGCCGCTTCAGCGTGGCCGGGCGGCGCGTCGAGGTGCCGCGCAACCGCGCCGACGAACCGCTGCCGATTCACGGCGATGGCTGGCTCGCACAATGGCAGGTGCTCGAAGCGGACGGTCAGCACGTGCGCCTCACGCTCGATCGCAGCGACGGCAAACCGTACGCGTTCCGCGCGACGCAAACTTATACGCTTGAGGGCCCGACGCTCGTGATCTCGCTCGAAATCGAAAACACTGGCCGCGAGACGCTGCCGTTCGGGCTCGGCGTGCATCCGTTCTTCGTGCGCGACGCGGATACCGAGTTGTCGGCGGCGGCGGGCGGCCTGTGGCTATCGGGCGACGACTGGCTGCCGGTGCGTCACGTGCAGGCGCCGCCCGCGTGGCAGTTCGGCGTCGCGTATCCGCTGCCGGAGACGATCGTCAATCATGCGTTCACGGGCTGGAGCGGCCAGGCGTCGGTGGTGTGGCCGAAGCGGCGGCTGTCGCTGAACATCGCCGCCGATACCGATTACTACGTGCTGTACACGCCGCCCGGCGAAGACTTCTTCTGCTTCGAGCCGGTCGATCATCCGATCAACGCGATGAACCTCGCCGGTGGGGCGAGCGAAAACGGCATGACGCTGCTCAAGCGCGGCGAGCGCCTGACGCGCACGTTCCGCTTCAAGGTCGAGCGCACCGGGCTGCGCTCGATGCCGGGCGGGCGCGGCGCGCGCCGCAGGCCCTAGGGCCTGTTATTAGCGTGAACAGGCCCCAGGCGAGGCGGCACGGCGAGGAGCCGCGCGCGAGACGCAGGTAAAATACGCGCCTCCACCGATTACCGGCTCGCCGCGAGACTCACCATGTCCAATTTCATCCAGACACTCAACGACGCCTGGCAGCGCACGAACTCGCTGCTGTGCGTCGGCCTCGATCCAGAGCCCAGCAAATTCCCGGGCGCGCTCGCGGGCCGCGCCGACGCGATCTTCGAGTTCTGCCGCACGATCGTCGATGCGACCGCGCCGTACGCGTCGGCGTTCAAGCCGCAAATCGCCTACTTCGCCGCGCATCGCGCGGAGGACCAGCTCGAACAGCTGATCGCCCACATTCACGCCAACCATCCGGGCCTGCCGGTGATTCTCGACGCGAAGCGCGGCGATATCGGCAGCACTGCCGAGCAGTACGCGCGCGAGGCATTCGAGCGCTACCAGGCCGACGCGGTGACGGTCAATCCGTACATGGGTTTCGATTCGATCGAGCCGTATCTCGAGCACGAAGGCAAGGGCGTGATCGTGCTGTGCCGCACGTCGAACCCGGGCGGCTCCGATCTGCAATTCCTCGAAACGGGCGGCCGGCCGCTGTATCAGGTCGTCGCGCACCTGGCCGCGCAGAAGTGGAACGCGAGCGGCCAGCTTGGGCTGGTGGTCGGCGCGACGTTTCCGAAGGAAATTGAAGTGGTGCGCGGGATCGTCGGCGACATGCCGCTACTGATTCCGGGCATCGGCGCGCAGGGCGGCGACGTGCAGGCCACCGTGAGCGCGGGCCGGACCGCGAACGGCACCGGCATGCTGATCAACTCGTCGCGCGCGATCATCTATGCGGGCAAGGGCGACGACTTCGCGCAAGCGGCCGCGCAGGCCGCGAAGGACACGCGCGACCGGATCAACGCGTTTCGTTGAATCGGCGGGCGATCCCGCGGCGGGCGATCCCGCGGCGGGCGGCGCGGCGCGTCAATCCGCCGGTCCGAGCTGCCCAATCAACTCTGTATGCCGCGGATGCCGCGCCTTCAGCGCGTCCACATCCGCGAGCTCGAACTCGCTGAACTCGAAACCGGGCGCGACCGTGCAGCCGACCAGCGCGAACGACGCCGGATCGGCGCACTCGGCCGCGAACCACAAGCCCGCCGCTACGACGGCCTGACACACCGTGTCGGGATGCGTCAGCGGATTGCCGAGCCGGTGTGTGACGAGCGTGCCGCTGGCGTCGCTTTCGTCCAGCACATGGACCAGCAGCGGCTCGCCGGCGTAGAAATGCCACACCTCGTCGGAACGGATGCGATGCCACGCCGAATGCGCGCCGTCGCACAGCAGGTAATAGATCGCGGTCGACGCCGCGCGGGTGTCGTCAGGCTTGCCCGTGTCGTTGGCGCGCAGCACGCGCGCGGCCGAACGGTAGGTTTCCGCGAAAAAGCCGCCCTCGGGATGCGGCTTCAGATCCAGGCGGCGGATCAGTTCGTCAGCTATCGAGCGCGAATCCGGCATATTCCGCCTTTTCAGGGATAGTCAGGCGCCGCTCAATGCTCGCGCTCGTCGAGTAGCGCCAGCAGGCCGCGCAGCGCGTGCGTCGCGGCCTGCACGCGGATCTGCTCGCGGTCGCCCTTGAAAATCTTCGTTTCCACCGACGTATGCAGCCGGTTGCTCCAGCCGAACGACACCATGCCGACCGGCTTGGTGTCGGTGCCGCCGCCGGGTCCGGCGACGCCGGTGATCGACAGCGATACCTGCGCGCGGCTGTTGCGCAGCGCGCCTTCGGCCATCGCGCGCGCGACCGGTTCGCTGACCGCGCCGTGCTTTTCGATCAGGTCGGCCGGCACGCCGATCATTTCGCTTTTCGCCTGGTTCGAATACGTGACGAAGCCGCGCTCGAACCAGCCGCTGCTGCCGGAAATGTCGGTGATCGCGGTCGCGACCATGCCGCCCGTGCAGGACTCGGCGGTCACGAGCATCAGGCGCTCGTCGCGCAGACGGTTGCTCACGCGGATCGCAAGCTGATGAACGACGGAATCGGTAGGCATGGCGTCAGTCAATCCGGAAAACGAAGCCGGCCGTGAGGCGCGGCGAACGGCACTCAAACGGTGATCAGGCCGCGCTCAAACCGACATCCGCCACAGCGCAATCACGAGCAACGAAAAGAACGCGGCGACCAGATCGTCGAACATGATGCCAAAGCCACCTTTCAGCCGGCGGTCGAAGTAGCCGATGGGCGGTGGCTTCACCATATCGAAGAAGCGGAAGACCACGAACGCCCACACCTGGCCGTCGAACGTGACAGGCGTGACCATTAGCAGCACGAGCCAGAACGCGACGATTTCGTCCCACACGACCGCCGACGGATCCTCGACGCCGAGCCGCTTCGCAGTAAAGCCGCACAGCGCGATGCCACCGAAAAAGCCAACGACGATCAGCACGCCCCAATCGATGACGGTCAGATAGCGGCTCAGCACCGCGAACGAGGCCCACGCGAACAGCGTGCCGGCCGTGCCCGGCGCGATCGGCGACAGACCGCTGCCGAAGCCGAGCGACAGGATGTGGACCGGATGCGACAGCATGAAGCGCGCGGTCGCGCGACGCGGCTGAGCGGGTTTCGGCGCGCGCGGTCCCGGTGCCTGGGGCGGCTCGCCGCCGATGAAGTCGTCGGCGGGGCCGAGCGAGGGGTCATTCTGCATGGAAGTGATCGAAACCTTGCAACGTCACGGTGAGCGGCGCGCTGGTGGCGTCGCGCCATACGATGGCCGGGCGGTCGGTGGCCGCCGCCAGAGCGCTTATTGTACCGATGCGGGTGACCGGCACGGACGCCTTCTGTGCGGCGGCCTCGACCGCGGCGCGCGCGGCGGCGGGCGCGGTGAAGCACAACTCGTAGTCGTCGCCGCCCGCGAGCGTGCAGCG
>ABYL01000122.1 GCA_000173575.1 Burkholderia sp. H160
CCGCGTTCAGGGCATCGGGCGCGCGCGGCGCGCGCAGCCGGTCGACGATACTCGCGGCCTTGACCTGCTCGCTGGTCGCGCCGAAGCTCAGCACCGCGCGCCGCATCAGTTCACTGACGCTGATGCCCAGTTCCTCCGCGGTCGCGGTGATCGCACGTTTCTGCGCGGTCGTGACGAATACGACGATGCGCTCGCTGGGCTTGGACATGATCGACTCGCAGTCTTGTTGGCATGGGCGGGTCCGCGCGTGCCTCCGGATACGGTGTCGGAACCCGTCTTGGGAGCTGCCGCTGGTACCCGCCGATGGGGTCGCCGTCGCGCGCATCGACCTGCTCGGGCGCGCGGGGTTCATCATATGACGAGTTTCGCCGTCACGGAACAAGCGCAGCGCGAAAATCCCGTGACATCAATGAGTTGTAGTGTTTGCGGACGGTTTGTCCACAGCCCTTTCAACAGAAAATGTTGATAACCCCGCATAAGCCGAGCATTGCGCTCAGGCTGCACCGCTCGCTGCGCGAAATTACAGTCCCTGACTAGAAAAAGGCGGTCCCCGAAGGGAATTCTTACAAAAAAACTGCGTTGGACCGCTGCCGATTTCTTTTAAAATGCGCTGTTACGTTGCGCCGGACACGGTCCGAGGCGTGCCGTGCGGCCGGCCGGGGGCAAGGTCCGCAGGGCGGCGTACGTCCCGGCCAGGATGTCGAACACGACCCATGCGCGCGCCGCGAGCGCACGCAGACAGGCGCGCAGTTGCGGGCCCATTATTTCAGTCATGCCAATCATCAAACGACCGCATTCCTCGAACTCTCCGGCCGGTTTAGACCGGGACTCCCACCAACGCACCCCTGGACGCAATGCCGCTTCGCGCGATGCCGAAGGCGGCCGCCGTTCGATCGGCGGGTCGCTCGCGCTGTGGTTCTTCGGCCTGATCGCGACCGTCGTCGTGGTCGGCGCGCTGATCGTCGGCTATGCACTCGTCGTGATGGGGCCGCAACTGCCGTCGCTCGACGCGCTGACCGACTATCGCCCCAAGGTGCCGCTGCGCGTCTATACCGCGGATCACGTGCTGATCGGCGAATTCGGCGAGGAGCGGCGCAGCCTCGTGCGCTTCCAGGACATCCCCGACCAGATGAAAAAAGCGGTGCTCGCGATCGAGGACTACCGCTTCTACGAACACGGCGGCGTCGACTTCCTCGGCATTCTGCGCGCCGGTTTCGCGGACCTCGCGCACGGTGGCGCGTCGCAAGGCGCGAGCACGATCACGATGCAGGTCGCACGCAACTTCTTCCTCTCCAGCGAAAAAACCTATACGCGCAAGGTCTACGAGATGCTGCTCGCATACAAGATCGAACGCGCGCTGACGAAGGACCAGATTCTCGAGCTGTACATGAACCAGATCTATCTGGGCGAGCGCGCGTACGGCTTCGCCGCGGCCGCGCGCGTGTACTTCGGCAAGGACCTGAAGGACATCACGCTGGCGGAGGCGGCGATGCTCGCCGGTCTGCCAAAGGCGCCGTCGGCATATAACCCGGTCGTCAATCCGAAGCGCGCGAAGATCCGTCAGGAGTACATCCTGCGACGCATGCTCGAGCTGAACTACATCACGCAGCAGCAGTACGACCAGGCCGTGAAGGAAGAGATTCACACGAAGAATCCGGGCAATGAGTACAGCGTGCACGCGGAGTACGTCGCCGAAATGGTGCGGCAGATGATGTACGCGCAGTACAAGGACGAAACCTATACGCGCGGCCTGAACGTGACCACGACGATCGACTCCGCCGATCAGGACGCCGCGTATCGCGCGGTGCGCAAAGGCGTGATGGACTACGAGCGGCGCCACGGCTATCGCGGACCGGAAGGCTTCGTGCAGTTGCCCGGGCCGGGCGACGACCGCGACCAGACGATCGACGACGCGCTGACCGATCATCCCGATAACGGCGAGATCATCGCCGGTGTGGTGACGGACGCGAGCGCGAAGCAGGTGGTCGTGCAGCTGGTCGACGGCACCCAGGTGACCGTGTCGGGCGACGGCCTGCGCTTCGTCGCCGCCGCGTTGAGTCCGCGCGCGAACGCGACGCTGCGCATCAGGCCCGGCTCGATCGTGCGCCTCTTCGCCGACGACAAGGGCAACTGGCAGATCACGCAGCTGCCGCAGGTCGAAGGCGCGCTCGTGTCGCTGACGCCGCAGGACGGCGCGATTCGCGCGCTGATTGGCGGCTTCGATTTCAACAAGAACAAGTTCAACCATGTGACGCAAGCCTGGCGGCAGCCAGGTTCGAGCTTCAAGCCGTTCATCTACTCGGCGTCGCTCGAAAAGGGGCTCGGACCGGCGACGATCATCAACGACGCGCCGCTGTACTTCCCGCCGAGCACGCCGGGCGGCGACGCATGGGAGCCGAAGGATGACGACCAGCCCGACGGTCCGATGTCGATGCGCGTCGCGCTGCAGAAGTCGAAGAACCTCGTGTCGATCCGGATCCTGTCGTTCATCGGCACCAGGTACGCGCAGGACTTCGTCACGCAGCGCTTCGGCTTCGACGCCGACAAGACACCGCCGTATCTGCCGATGGCGCTCGGCGCGGGCCTCGTCACACCGTTGCAATCGG
The DNA here is from genome assembly GCA_000173575.1 of Burkholderia sp. H160. Classification (GTDB taxonomy): domain Bacteria; phylum Pseudomonadota; class Gammaproteobacteria; order Burkholderiales; family Burkholderiaceae; genus Paraburkholderia. The sequence goes on from ABYL01000122.1 coordinate 2,607, forward strand.
CGGGCGCGTACTCGGTGTTCGCGAACGGCGGCTACCGGATCAATCCGTATCTGATCAACGAAGTGACCGACGCGCGTGGCGTGGCGATCTCGCGGGCGCAGCCGCTCGTCGCCGGGCGCGACGCGCCGCGTACGCTCGAGCCGCGTAATGCGTACATCATGAACAGCCTGCTGCATTCGGTCGCGACCGCGGGTACGGGGGCGGGCACCAACGTGCTGCATCGCTCGGACCTGCATGGCAAGACCGGCACGACCAACGACGCGAAGGACGGCTGGTTCGCCGGCTATCAGCAGTCGCTGGTGGCGGTCGCGTGGATGGGCTACGACCAGCCGAAGAGCCTCGGCAGCCGCGAATTCGGCGCGCAGCTCGCGCTGCCGATCTGGGTCGAGTACATGCAGCGCGCGCTGCGCGGCGTGCCGCAGGCGGAGCCCCAGCAACCCGACGGCGTGATGGTGATGGACGGCGAGCTGTTCTTTGCCGACATGGTGCCGGGGCGCGGCTTCGTCGCGAGCATCGGTCTCGATTCGGGCAATCCGATGGCCGCCGTGGGCGATGCGGTCGGCGGTGTTGGTCCGGCTGGGATGACGCCGCCGGTGGTGCCGCCGCCGAGCGTGTCGACGACCGAGAAGAAGCAGATCATGGATCTGTTCGAGTCGAACAAGCCTTGATGTTTGGGACGACAGGTGTGCGGGGTGGGCCCATCCTTTTCAAAGCGATTCGGGTACCCGCCCGCTCTTGCCGCACACCGTCATATCAACGGCGAAACACTTCGACGCGAGGCACCTCGTCGGAAAAAGCGGACTGAAGTGCCCACACCTCGTACGGTTTTGCACCGGCAAGATACACCGGCAACTTCATTGTCAGATCATGCCAGGCTGCATCGTCTTCGGGCACAGTCAGGGTACGGCCGTCGTTTAGCCTGATGAGCAACACGATCGAATTCCCAACCCATTGATCCGAGCGCGTAGCGATGATTTCGCATACTTCTTCCCAGGCAATGCGTTGCTCGCCTTGCTGACTTCTGACGCTGAGACCCTGATCGCTCAGCGTTAGAGCGAAAGAGAATCTACGTGATGGCAGGCGTTCCAGCAGCCAGGAGTTGATCCGGCTCATGATCATGTCGTAGCTCTATTCTTGATGTCTTTGACGGTGCGTGCGCGGCTGGCTTCGGCAAACCGCGCTCGCATTCACCCCTCGAGGTCGGATTCCTGACCAATCCTTGTTCGCGCGATGCGTGCGCGAAATGCATCGGCACCTGAATCCATCGCGCTCTCAAGCACTTGGCTGCGATCTCCAGGCCTTATCAACAGGTCTTTCAACACATTCTGTGCATAACGGACCCCGCCGTTATTTCCCCGTCGTGATTCCGCTATACCGCGCTCCGTTGCCTCGAAATTGCTTCACCGCGTTATGCGCATGACAAAGCGATTCGCTTCAAGCACTTAAGCGCTTCGCCCCAGCCTTATCAACAAGTCTGTCAACACAAACTGGGGATAACGTTGAGGGATCCCAGGCGCTCGCGCAACGAACAAAACGGTCACACGGCACGCGCTGTGCGATTTCGCGCCTCATCGACAAATCCCCATGCGCTCAATGCGTTAGCCCATTTGCCAGAGAGTTTTCAACAGGCTCATCAACACGAACTGGGGATAAGTACGTGACATTCCGTACGGAATCCCAGGTTTAGTTGGAGGCCGTTGTGTTCGGTGTGCCGACAGACACGGAAGCAGAAGCGGGAGCCGAAGTAGCCGCGGCCGACGGAGACGACGTCCCGCCCTGATCGACCGGCGGATTCCCCATCGCCTGAAACAGCGCAGCCGTATCGGTCAGCCGCGCGCTCGTATAACGGATCTCGTCGAGCTGCGCGTTGCGCCATTGCTGCTCGCTCGAACGCGCTGACGCGATGGGCAGCGAGCCGAGCCGATAGCGCGCCGACGTGTCGTTGAACACGCCCTGTGCCGAACGCGCGGCGACGTTCGCGGCATCGAGCGACTGCGCGTCGTGCTCCAGCGAAGCGAGCGTATCGGCGACATTCTGGAACGCGGCCAGCACGGTCTGCTTGTATTGCGACACGCTTGCCTCGTAGGTTTGCTGCGCCGCGCGGCGCTGCGCGAGAAGCGCGCCGCCGTGAAACAGCGGTTGCGAGAGCGACGCACCGATGCTCCAGATCGCGCCCGCACCCGACACCGCGACCGGCCAGCTGAAGCCGCCTTGTCCCATCGACGCGGACAGCGACAGGGTCGGGAACATCTGCGCGGTCGCGACGCCGACATCGGCCGCCGCGGCCTTCAGCGCGGCGTCGGCGGCCTCGATGTCGGGCCGCGAGCGCAGCAGTTCCGACGGCACGACGACCGGCACCTGCTCGGGCACATGCAGCTGCGCGAGATCGATGTCGTCGGGCGCGGTATCGGGCGTGCGGCCGAGCAGCACCGCGAGCGCGTGACGTGTCGTCAGCCACTGTTGCTTCAGCGCCGGCAGACTCGCCGCCACGCTCGCCGCGTTTTGCTGCGCATTCAGCATATCGGCATGCGATACCGCGCCGAGCTCGAAGCGTCGCTCGGTATCGCGCGCCTGATCGTTGGCGAGGATCACGAGCCGCTCGGTGGTATCGATCTGCGCGTGCAGCGCGGAGCTCGTGAGCGTAGCGGTCACGATGTTCGCGGCAAGCGCGCGTCGTGCCGCATCGAGCTGGTAGACCTGCACGTTCACGCGCGCGGCGAGCGCCGCGTTTGCGAGACGCGTGGCGCCGAACAGATCGAACGTGTAGTGCGCCTGCAGTTGGCCGACGAACACGTTGTAGAGAAACGTGTTCGGTCCGGCCTCGGGGATCGCGAGCGCGCGATTACGGGTGGCCTGGCCGCCCGCGTCGATGGTCGGCAGCAGCGAGCTGCCGATCTGCGCACGCAATTGCTCGCGCGCGGCGGCGAGACTGCGGTCGGTCGCGGCGAGCGTCGGACTATTGCGCAGGCCTTCGTCGACGAGCGCGTTCAGCGCATCCGAGCGGTACAGCTTCCACCATTCCGGCACCGGCTGCGCGCCGCTCACGAACTGCTGCGTGACGCCTTGCGCGGGCACGGTCTGCGTCGGCAGCGCCTCGGCGCCGTAGTGTGCGGGCTGCGGCATCGCCGGAGGCTCACCGTTGGGCCCGAACGAGCAGGCGGTGAGCACACAGGTGAGGCTCGCGATGCTCGTGGCAAGCGTGGTACGAGCCAGCGCGTCGAAGCGCGCGCGGCGAGAGAGGGCGGGAATAGTCATGCTCGTGCTCATGCTCAGTTACCCGTGTGCGTGGCGCTGGAGCCGGACGGCGCGGGCGGCTCGCGCTCGTCGGAGCGCACGCGGAACGACGCGGCGTACAGCGCGGGTAGATAGAACAGCGTGAGGATCGTCGCGCTCGTGATGCCGCCCATCAGCGCGGTCGCCATCGGCCCGAAGAAGTTCGAGCGCAACAGCGGGATCAGCGCGAGCACGGCGGCCGCGGCGGTCAGCGTGATCGGCCGGAACCGCCGCACGGTCGCGCCGACAATCGCATCGAAACGCTTGTGCCCCGACGCGATGTCCTGCTCGATCTGATCGACGAGAATCACCGAGTTGCGCATGATGATGCCGAACATTGCGATCACGCCGAGCATCGCGACGAAGCCGAATGGCTTGCCGAACAGCAGCAAGGTGAGCACGACGCCGATCAGGCCGAGCGGCGCGGTCAGCACGACCATCAGCACGCGCGCGAAGCTTTGCAGCTGGATCATCAGCAGCGTGAGCACCGCGATCACCATGATCGGAATCTGCGCGTTGATCGAGGTCTGGCCCTTGCCGCTTTCCTCGACGGAACCACCGATCTCGATCCGATAGCCGACCGGCAGCGTTGCGCGAATCGGCGCAAGCGCGCGGTTCACCGCGTGCGTGACGTCGATGCCTTGCGCGCCTGCCGCGACGTCGGACTGCACGGTGATGGTCGGCTGACGGTCGCGTTCCCAGATCACGCCGTATTCGAGGTCGTTGCGCAGATGCCCGAGCGTGCCAAGCGGCACCGGGCCGTTCGGCGTCGGCATCGCGAGCGCGGTCAACTGCGACGGGTCGACGCGTTCGGCGCGCGGCGCACGCAGATCCACGCTGATCAGCTTGTCGTGCTCGCGATACTGCGTGACCGTGTAGCCGGACATCGTCATCGCGAGGAAGCTGGAGACGTCATCGGAAGTCACGCCGAGCTCGCGTGCGCGTTTCTGGTCGATCTCGAAGCGCACCGAGCGCTCGGCCGGTTCGTCCCAGTCGAACTGCACGTTGCGGGTGCCGCGATCGGCGCGCATCGTCGCGGCGACGCGTTCAGCGATCGAGCGCACGGTCGCGATGTCGTCGCCGCTCACGCGGAACTGCACCGGATAGCCGACCGGCGGCCCGTTCTCGAGGCGCGACAGGCGCGTGCGGATCGCCGGGAAATGGTTGCGCAATTCGGGTTCGAGCCACTGTGCGAGTTTCTCGCGATCCTTGACCGACTTCGCGGTGATCACGAACTGCGCGAAGTTCGGCTGCTGCAATTGCTGATCGAGCGGCAGATAGAAACGCGGCGCGCCGGTGCCGACGAAGCTGACCGTATGATCGATCTCGGGGCGGCCCTGCAGTGCTGTTTCGAGGCGTTTGGCCTGGCGCAACGTCGCGTCGAACGATGCGCCTTCGGGCAGCCGCACATCCACCAGCAATTCCGGCCGGTCCGAACTCGGGAAGAACTGTTGCGGCACGAGCGAGAAGCCGGCCATCGCAATCACGAACAGCAGCACGGTGATCGCGAGCACGACGAAGCGCCGCTCGACGCACCAGCCGATCCAGCCGCGCAGACGCGTGTAGAAGCGTGTGTCGTAGATGTCGTGCTCGTGGTCATCGGGCTCATGCGCGTGGCGTTTGCGCTCCGGCAGCATGTGATAGCCGAGCAGCGGAATCAGCACGACCGCCGCGAGCCACGACGCGATCAGCGCGATCGCCGAGACTTCGAAGATCGAGCGCGTGTACTCGCCGGTGCTCGATTTCGCGAGCGCGATCGGCAGGAAGCCCGCCACGGTCACGAGCGTGCCGGTCAGCATCGGAAACGCGGTGCTCGTGTACGCGAAGGCTGCGGCGCGCGTGCGATTCCAGCCTTGTTCGAGCTTCACCGACATCATCTCGACCGCGATGATCGCATCGTCGACGAGCAGGCCGAGCGCGAGCACGAGTGTGCCGAGCGACACCTTGTGCAGACCGATGTCGAACAGGTACATGCACAGCGCGGTGACCGCGAGCACCACCGGAATCGAGATCACGACGACCATACCCGTGCGCACGCCGAGCGAGACGAGGCTCACGATCAGCACGATCGCGACGGCCTCGGCGACCGCTTCGAGGAAGTCGTTGACCGAGCGCGCGACCGCGTGCGGCATGCTCGATACTTCGACGAGATTCAAACCGGCGGGCAGTGCGGCGCGCAATTGCGTCATCTGCTGATCGAGCGCATGGCCGAGGCGAATCACGTCGCCGCCCGGCTGCATCGTCACACCGATGCCGAGCACCGGCTTGCCGCCGAAGCGCATCTGCGTGACGACCGGGTCGTCGTAGCCGCGCCTGATCGTCGCGATGTCGCCGAGACGGAACGTGCGGTTGTTGATGCGGATCAGCATGTCGGCGAGCGCGTTGACGTCGTTGAACTGGCCGCTCGGGCGCACGAACACGCGGTCGTCCGTGGTGGTCAGCGTACCGGCGGGCGCGATCGTGTTCTGCGCGTTGATCGCCTGGCCGAGCTGCTGCGGCGAGATGCCGAGACGCGTCAACTGCGTATTCGCGATCTCAATATAGACGTGCTGATCGGGGTCGCCGAAATAATCGACCTTGCCGACGCCCGGCACGCGCAGCAGTACCGAGCGCAGTTGGTCCGCGTAATCGTGCAGTTGCGCGGCGGAAAAGCCGTCGCCTTCGAGCGTGAAGATGTTCGTATAGACGTCACCGAATTCGTCGTTGAAGAACGGGCCCTGGATGCCCGGCGGCAGGGTCGCCGAGATATCGCCGACTTTCTTGCGCACCTGGTACCAGGTCTCGGGCACCTGGCTCACCGGCGCCGAGTCCTTCATCGTAAAGAAGATCAGCGATTCACCGGGGCGCGAATAGCTGCGCACGAAATCGATGTACGGCGTTTCCTGCAGCTTGCGGCCGATGCGGTCGGTCAGTTGGTCCTGCACCTGGCGCGCGGTGGCGCCTGGCCAGAACGTACGGATCACCATCACGCGGAACGTGAAGGGCGGATCTTCGGACTGCGCGAGCCGCGTGTACGCGAGGATGCCGAATGCGGTGGCGAGCGCGATCAGGAAGACCACCAGCGCCTGATGACGCAGTGCCCACGCGGACAGGTTGAAGCGTCCTTCGTCTTGCGGCGTGCTCATGAAGCGAAGTCCTCGGGATGCAGCGGCGCGATCGCGCGGACTTTCTCGCCGGCGCTCACTGTGTGCACGCCTTGCAGCACGACGCTTTCGCCATCTTTGAGGCCATCACTGACGATGAACGTGCGCTCGTAGTAGCGCGTGACCGTCACGCGACGCAGTTCGAGCGTATTGTCCGCGGGCCGCACGACCCAAACGGCGGGCTCGCGCCCCTCGTGGAACAGCGCGGTGACCGGCAGCGTGAACATGCCGTGCTGCGCTGCCGCCACGGCGAGCGGCACGGCCGGCGTGACGTCGGCGGTCATGCCGAGACGCGCGTCGGCACCGGCATCGAGCAGCGTCAGACGCGCGCGCCACGTGCGGCTTTGCGGATCGGCGGCCGGCGACAGCTCGCGCACGCGCGCGCTGAACTTGCGGCCCGGCACGGCGGGGAGCGTGACGCTTGCGTTCTGGCCAACTGCGAACGCGGCGAGCGCGCTTTCGGGCACGTCGCACAGCACGTCGATGTCGCCGCTCCACGCGAGGTTGTAGACGGGCTGACCGGCCGACACGTTCTGGCCCGTGTCCGCCTGCTCGGCCGTGATGACGCCCGCATGACCGGCGACGAGCGTCGTGTACTGCAACTGGTTCTTCGCGAGCGCCGCCTGCTGCTGCGCCTGATCGCGCTGCGCGAGCGCGGATGCGTACGCGTTGGTGGTCTGTTCGAGCTGCGCCGGCGCGATCAGGTTTTCTTTGGCCTGCGCCTTGTCGCGTTCCAACTGCTGCTGTGCATAGACGAGCGTGTGCTGCGCGGCGTCGAGCTGCGCCTGCGTGGCGGCGGCGTTTTTCTGCGCATCGGCCGGGTCGAGCAGCGCGATGACTTCGCCGCTCTTCACGGTGTCGCCGAGCCGCACCCGCCGCTCGATGATCTTGCCAGCGACGCGAAACGACAGCGGCGTCGAATAGCGCGCCTGCACTTCGCCGGGCAGCGACGCTGCCTGCAACGCATGGCCGTTCGCATGCACGGCGAGCGCGACCACCGGGCGCGGCGCGGGCGCCGCGGCTTCCTTCTTCGAGCAGGCCGCGAGCGCGAGCACGCCTGCCAACGCCAGCGCGCACGTTTGTCTGGAGAAACCGCGGTGAGGGGACGGGGGAGACTGCTGGCGCATCGCTGACGATGCGGGAGAACCGGGACGCTTCACAATTACCCCAACTGGAGACAGCGAACGAACACGGCAAGCCACGCGGCCCGCCAGCGGAGACCCGCACGCCGTATCATGCAATTGGCATGCAGGTTTGGCTTTGAATGATGAGATGCATTCTAATACACTCCTGTATTTGAATGGGTAGGTGAATTCGAATTCTTTTCGATGCTAGACTGGCGGCCATGAAACGGCAACGACTGACGAGAGAACAGAGCAAGGTCCAGACGCGGGCGCGCCTACTCGATGCCGCGCAGGCGACTTTCATGAAGAAAGGCTTCGTCGCGGCGAGCGTCGAGGACATCGCGGAGGCGGCCGGCTATACGCGCGGCGCGTTCTATTCGAACTTCCGCAGCAAGAGCGAGCTGTTTCTGGAGTTGTTACGGCGCGATCACGAAACGATGCAGGCGGGCTTGCACGCCATCTTCGAAAATGCGGCGGCGCGCGAGGAGATGGAGGCGCGCGTGCTGCGTTACTACAGCTCGCTGCATCGCGAGAACAAATGTTTTCTGCTGTGGGTCGAGGCGAAGCTGCTCGCGGTGCGCGACGGGCGCTTCCGGGTGCGCTTCAACGCGTTCATGCACGAGAAGATCGAGCAATTGAGCGCCTATGTGCGCGAGTTCTCGGAGCGCGTGGGCACGCCGATGCAGGTGCCGCCCGAGCAACTTGCGATCGGCCTGATGGGCCTGTGCGACGGCGTGCAGTTCTTTTACACGGTCGATCCGCAGAATGTGCCGACGGAGATGGCCGAAGCGGTGCTGGCGGGGTTTTTCTCGCGCGTGGTGTTCGGGCGCGATGCGTGAGAGTCGGCGTTAAGCCTGGATGCGCGAGCGCGCGACCCGGGCGGATCGCGCGTCAGATACGGCGAAAACCAGAAAAATCAGTCGAGCGGCAGTTGTGCGCAGACGTTGGCGGCGGGCGCCGAGCACGCGAACGCGTATTGGCTGCTGTCACTGATGAACTTCTCCCCGGCGTGCAGCGCGACCTTGATATCCGGGCAGCGCTCGTAACCGATATAGGCCGAACTCGCGGCGGCCGACCAGCAAACCAGCGAAAACGCGATTTTTTCCAGCAGATGAAAACGATGTGGCATGGCGGTGTAGCGGGAATTTCCTTTGGCCGCCATGGTACCAGCGAACTAGGGTTTATACCTAGTCAAAATCCACAATAGACGCCGCAATAGTGGCGCGATGGACACACCGCGTCGAACCTGACCGGAATGTCATGTCTGGGTCAGGGTTGGGACATGTCCGATCGATAGAATCGGTTGCGTTGGGCAAGCCCGCGCGCGCCTATGCCGCGCGGGTCGACGCAGGCGCCAACGGTTGCGCCGGCCCGGCTTTACCGAGGCAGGAGTCGTCCCATGAATCAACTGCAGTCGATGCGCGTGTTCGTCAAGGTGGCGGACCTCGGCAGTTTCGTCGGCGCGTCGGGCGCGCTGGATCTGTCCACCGCGGTCGTCACGCGGCACGTTGCGGATCTCGAAGCCCGGCTCGGGACGCGACTGCTGAACCGCACGACACGACGTCTGTCGCTGACCGAATCCGGTGCGACCTACCTGGAGCGCGTGCGCCACATCCTCGCCGATCTCGAAGGCGTCGAGCAGATGGTGGTGGCGCGCAATCACGAGCCGGTCGGCACCCTTCGTATCGTCGCGCCGGTCGTGTTCGGACTGCATAGTCTCGCGCCGGTCGTGCAGTCGTACGCGGCGCGCTATCCGGATGTCGTGCCCGATGTCACGCTCGCCGACCGCCACGTCGATCTCGTCGAAGAGGGTTTCGACGTCGGCATCCTGGTTGCGCGGCATATGCGCAGTGCGAGCATCGTCACCCGGCGGCTGACGACTGGTTATATGACGGTCTGCGCGACTCCCGACTATCTGGCGCAGCACGGCACGCCGATGCGTCCTGAGGATCTGCCCCGGCATTCGTGCCTGAGCCGGCCGGCCGAGCAGGGCGGCGGCGAGGAGCGCGTGTTCACGGGTCCGGATGGCGAGGTGCGGGTGCGGCCGACCAACGCGATCGCGGCCAACAACGCCGAGATGCTGCGGCAGTTCGCGCTGCTGGGCATGGGCGTGGCGATCCTGCCGAGCTATCTGATCGGCCGGGATCTGGCGGCGGGCCGGCTCGTGCGCCTGCTCGACGGGTACAGTCTGCCGCCCATCGAAATCACGATTGCGTATCCGAGCAGGCTGCATCTGCCGGCAAAGGTGCGGACATTCATCGACCATCTGGTCGAGCATTTCCAGCCGGAAAGTGGGCTAGCGGGGCATGCCCGCAGCGCGGCGCAGGTGCGGGCGGTGGCGGAGGTGGCCGGGTCCGACGATCTGACTGCGCGTGACATGGCCGGCGACGCGCTCGAAAGCCGCGGCACGACGCGCCGTGTACCGCGTGTGCCGCGCACACGGATCGCGGCGTCGCAGTTCTAACTAGGGGGTGCGGCGTGTCTAGACCCCCAGGCCGGGACCATAGTTGCCGCCGATCAAGCGCGTGACCGACTCAATGTCGACATAATCCTGCTCCGGCATGCCATCGAGCATCGCCAGTACCTCGTTGCTTGCGCCGGCTTCGCGCGCCGCCTCGACGAGCGCATCCTTGTTGGTCGGGAATTCGACTTCGCTGAGAAGCTCGGCGATCTGCAGGTCGATCGATTCGCCGGGGATGTCCGAGGCCGTCATGCGCGTGCTCCTGTCGTGCTCCAGTTTGTCATGTTCTTATTGCCGCCGCGAAGAGCCAAAGTCGAGCCGCGGCGAGCGTCTCGCAGTCCCGCGCATTGTAGCGCCCGTCTTCAGGTAGTCAGATGCTCGTTCTGCCCGGTCAGGCTGCGCTCCAGATGCCGGGATTTCGGCAGCGCAATGTGATCCCATTGCTGCGGATGGTTGTCGTCGGTGCTCGAGACGTCGGGGGCCGGCGGCGCGACCGGCGCGGCGTTCGCGCGTTGGGCCAGCCTGATGGAATCCGCGCTGTCCGGCGCGGTATGGACCGGCGCGGCAAAGCACGAGGCCGACAGCGTCACCATGGTCAACAGTGTCGAGGTTTTCATCGCCCGACCTCCTAAAACTCATGCGGCGCTGACAATGGAGCAAACCCTGTGCCGTCCCGCGTCGTTAGGACGGTGCAAGCTACCGGCCGCGAGGTGTTGCGCGGCCCGTGCTTCTTCCCATCTTAGATGGCAAATTCTGCACCGCGCGCCCATTTGCGACAAAACCATATTGTAGATTCCATGATGGCACGAACGGCGCTCACGCGTCGGCCGCGCGCTAGCGCAGCACGTCGAAGCGCGTCCATGGCCATGACGGCCGGTCGCGCATATAGCCGTTCAGCCAGTTCCACTGCGGATGCCGCTTCATGAACGCCTGCGCGTCGAACGGCCGGCCGCATGGATGACCCCAGCGCGCGGTGAACGCCATCTCGCGCGCCATTTCGCTATCGACCACTTTGCCGTCGTTCGCGCCCCACGGATTGAACGGCCCATGATCGGTGCCGCCGAAGCGCGCGTCGTCGAGTTCCAGATGCCCGCAGATCGTGCGCGAGCACGGGTTGTCGTTGCGATCGAGATAGACGTCGTGATGATCGGCGATCATCTGCTTCGCGAGCTCGACATCGATCCTGCCGCGATGCATGTCCTCGAGCTGCATGAAGCGCAAACGCCGCGCACCGTTCTTGCGCACGTCGGTATAGTCCTCGCCTTCGCCGATGCATTCCTGATTTCGGATCTTCAGATCCGTCGCAGTGTTGTAGCCGCTGTAGAAACCATCCTTCGTGGTGTCGAAACCCGAGTAGTGCAGCCCGAGTTCGTAACGCGCGATCTCGCCGGTCTTCGTGTCGCCGAGCAGCCAGCTATTCGCGTAGCCCCCGTTGTTCGCGAGCGAGAACATGTCGCACCATTCCTTGATGCTGTTCGCGTATTGCGACGCGCGCCGCGAGCGATAGAACTCGGGCGCGCCGGCCGCGTTGTAACCCGCGAAGTTCGAGATCGTGGTTTCGGTGATCATCAGGCCGGCCGCCGTGACCCAGAAATCGGTCAGGCTCGAGATGCAGCCCGGCAAGCCCTGCATCAGGATGCGGTTGCCACGGTCCGGCACGATGTCGAACACGACGTTGAACGCGTCGCCGGCCGCGTAGCGGTCCCACGAGTTGTGCGCCATCACGATGCGGCCGTCGCGCGTCGCGTTGCCGGTCGCGATGAACGCGCTGCAATGATGGCCGCGCCGGCCGCGCCAGAGTTTCGCGCCTAGCTGCGGCCGCTGCTGCGCCGCGTGGGTCGGCCACCAGCTTTGCAGCAGATCCATGTAGCCGTTCCATGCGAGCACTTCGGCGAACGGCAGCTTCGCGCCGTCGGCGATGCCCTGGATTTCGTCGGCGAATTCGGTGTCGAGTTTGCTCGCGAACTGGCTCGTCGCGGCGTTGACGAAGGTATCGAACTCCTCGCCGGTGTCCCACTTCGCGAGATAGCGCGCGGTGCGGATCGCGTTCCTGATTTCGTCGGCGAGCAACTGGCCGTGTTGTTCACCGCGATCGTAGGGCTCGCCTTCGATATGCACGAAAACCCAGCCGGCCTGATCGCGGCGTACGGCCTCGGGGGACGGTTCGCTCATCTTCGCTCCGACGATGCGACGGTCTGTCCATTGTAGAGAATCCGTGCGGCTTTGCATCGCGCCTGCGAAGAGCGTATCCGCGGACGTTGGGCGAAGGTTCTAGCGCGACGGATTCATACGGAAGTACGCATCGAGCAGAGAGGTCTTGTAGACGACGCCGGCGAGCTTCGGATGCGCGGTGCTTTCGATCACCGGCAAGCGTTCGCCCTGGAACGCCATGAAGTGCTGCAACGCGACGCCGAGCGACATGTCCGGCGTCAGCACGTCGAAATGCGCCTGCAGATAATCGGCGGCGGTTTTCATCGAGGTGTCGCGCCGTTCTAGCAGATCGGACGTGATGTCCTTCAGCGCAACCACGCCGAGAAACGCGCCCGAGTCGTTCGCGACATAGAGATACTTGACCGGATATTCGAGGAACACGCGCGTCATGTCGTGCACGCTCGCGTTCGGCGGCACGACGGTCTGCGCTGGGCGGATCAGCTCACGCATCTGGGTCGCGCGCAGCCGCGTGCGCTCCTGCTCCTCGCGATTGCGGTGCAGCGTGATCTCGTACATCGAGGTCTTGCCGATCGCGCGCGCGATGAAATACGCGACCACGCACGACAGCATCAGCGGCAGCACGACCTGATAGCTCAACGTCATCTCGAAGATCATCAGGATCGCCATCAGCGGCGCCTGGGTCGCACCCGCGAGGAACGCGCCCATGCCGACCATCGCATACGCGTAGGCGGCCGACGTCGCATCTGGCCATAACGCGTGCATGCCCTGACCGAACAGTGAGCCGAGCGCCGCGCCGACGAACAGGGTCGGCGTGAACACCCCGCCGACCGCGCCGGAGCCGGCCGTCGCGGCGGTTGCCGCGAGCTTGCAGACGAGCACCAGCACGAGCGCGGACCATGTCCACGGCGAATGCAGGATCGAGTTCACGACACTATAGCCGTTGCCCCACACCTCGGGCTCCGCGACCGAAATGATGCCGACTACGAGACCGCCGAGCGCGAGCCGCATCGGCAGCGGCACGGGCAGCTTGCGAAAGGCCGCCTTCGATCCGTTGAGCAGCCGCAGGAACTGCGGCGCCAGGGCCCCGCACAGGGCGCCGAGCGCGACGAACAGCAGCACCTCGGGACCGGTCACGGTCGGAAACTCCGGCATCTCGTAGGGCGGCTTGTAGCCGGCGAACTCGCGCATCGTGATGTTCGCGACAACCGCCGCGACGACCACCGGCCCGAAGGTTTCCATAGCGATCGAGCCGAGCACGATTTCGGTGACGAAAAACGCGCCCGCGATCGGCGCGCTGTACGCGGACGTGATACCGGCCGCCGCACCGCACGCGACGAGTAGGCGCAGCCGCGGCGGATCGAAGTGGACCCAGCGGCCGATCAGCGACGAGGCGAGCGCGGCGAGCTGCACCATCGGACCTTCACGGCCGATCGAGCCGCCGCTCGCGATCGTAAACAGCGACGACACGCTGCGCCACAGGCTCAGGCGCACCGGCACGACGCCATCGCCGATCGCGACGGCTTCCATGTAGTCGGAGTGTGTGTTCCTGTCGGCGTGACGCTGCGCGATCAGCAGAAACACGCCGGCGACGAGACCGCCGGCGGCCGGCACCCAGATGCGCATGGTCCACGGTAGGCTGCGCGCCGTTTCGACGAAGCTGCCCGAGCGTCCCGTTATCGCCAGTTGCAGCAGTTCGATGCCCCTGCGAAATGCGACGGTGGCGAACGCGCCGGCAATGCCGACCACGACCGACCAGACCAGCATCGTGTGGGCATCGGAGAGGCGAAAAAGGCGTTGGGCGCGGGTGCGCAGCTTCAGCAGGAATGAAAGCACGTCGACGGTACGGGGCGTGAAGGAGGGTTGAAAAAACCGCGCCACGACAGCAGCGCGCCCGCCTCGAGTGGCGGGCGCGCGGCGGCGAGCAGGCGGGGGCGGGCGGCGCGGTTCAAGTCGCCGCCTTGTCGAGTTCAGGATAGTGCCGGAAGATGCAGCTTTCGTTATGGTCGATGCGCCGGTCCGAGTCCAGATAGGCGGCGATGTTCGGCCTGGCGATCACGCTGTCGTGCAGCGCGGCGAGACGCGGATAGTGCTCGCCGAAGCGCTTCAGCGCGCGCGGAAACGCGTACAGCAGACCGTCGATCAACTGGAACATCGACAGGTCGACATAGGTGAGTGTGTCGCCGACCATGAAGCTGTCGCCGGCCGGATTCTGCGCGAGCACGCGCTCGAAGTACGACATGAACTTCGGAATCCGATCGTCGATGAAATCGTGCGCGCGCACTTTCGCCGCGTCTTTCTGATCCTCGTAGTAGAGGCCGCTCGCGAGCGGATGGTGGGTGTCGTGCGCTTCGGTGACGACGTCGGCGATCGTCAGTTGCATGCCGTTCGCAACGTAGCGCAGGCTTTCCGCCTTCGGGGCGAGATTCAGCCGCGGGCCGAGATAGAACAGGATGTTGGCGGTCTGGGAGATCACCAGATCGCCGTCTTTCAGAAACGGTGGCGCGAACGGCGGATACGGTTCGTCGGAGCTTTGCATCACCGCCATCATCGCTTTGGTGCCAAGGCCCTTCGAAGGCTTGCCGCGCGCGACCTCGACATAGTCGGCGCCGGCTTCCTCCAGCGCGAGCCGCACGAATTCGCCGCGGCCTTGCAGGCCATCCCAGTAGTACAGTTCCAGGCTCATCGATCGATCCTCATTCCGGTCGCCCGGACGCGTCGCGCACGGGCGGGTTGGGGGAGCAAAGTTCGCAGCAACGAGTATGCCGTGTGATCGGCCCCGATGGTGTCCCAGAAAGCGCAAAACCCCGCGCGCGGCGGGGTGTCGGGGAAGGCGGGAAGGCTCAGTGGAACAGGTGCTGGACGGTCCATGTGATGCCCAGTCCACCGGCGATCAGCCACACGTACAGAATCAGGCCGGTGGTCAGCGCGCGCGGACCCGCTTCGCGAATCTGCGAGACACGCGTTTCGATGCCCAGCGCGGTCATCGCCATCGTCAGTGCGAAGGTGTCGAGCAGGTTCAGCGTCGAAGTGGCAGTTTCCGGCAGCACGTGCAGCGAATTGATCACGACCCAGGCGAGGAAGCCGAGCGCGAACCAGGGGATCGCGAGCTTGCGCGGCGCCGTGCCGTCCGCGCTGCCATCCTTCGCGCCGCGCGCCGCGCGGTTCACCCACAGGCCGACCACCAGCAACACCGGCACGAGCAGCATGACGCGGGTCATCTTGACGATCGTCGCGATGTGCGTCGCTTCCGGGCTCACGTTGCTCGCTGCGCCGACGACCTGCGCGACCTCGTGGATCGTGCCGCCGAAGAACAAGCCTGCGCCGACCGTATCGAGATGCAGCCAGCCCGCTTTGAACAGCACCGGGTACAGGAACATCGACAACGTGCCGAACAGCACGACGCTGCCGACTGCCATCGCGCTCTTGTGCGGCTTCGATTGCAGCGTCGATTCGAAAGCGAGCACCGCGGCCGCACCGCAGATCGCGCTGCCGGCCGCCGTCAACAGCGCGGTGTCGCGATCGAGCTTCATGATTTTCATGCCGGCCCAAGTGCCGATCACGAGCGTGCTGACGACGATCAGCACCGACTCCGCGAGACCCGGCAGGCCGACGTGCGCGATCTCCTGAAGGCTCACGCGCAGGCCAAAGAACGCGACCGCGATACGCAGCAGCTTGCGCGCCGTGAAGTTGACTCCAGCCGCCCAGCTGGCCGGCATGCCGTCGCGCAGCGCATTGCCGTAGATCGCGCCGGCGACGATGCCGATGATCAGCGGACTGAGGCCGAGGCCGGCAATCGCCGGAATCGCCGCGATGCGCGTGACGGCGGCGGCGAACAGCGCGACGAACAGCACACCGTTGAGCTGGCCACGCGTGGACAGCGCGGGAGAGGCGGCGGTGAGCGGGACGGTGGGTGTGGACATGATCGGGTGCCTGACTTCGCGACGAACTGCCTGGGGCAGCAACGGGGCTAATCCTAAATTAGATATATCGATATGAAAAATCATGATTTAGAATGTGAAGTATCGGCTCAACGGATAGTTAATCGAGATGACCCCGGATCAACTTATAACGTTCGCCGCTGTCGCCGAACATCGCAACATCAGCCGGGCGGCGGTGGCGCTGCATCTGTCGCAGCCGGCGGTGTCCGGCCAGTTGCGGCAGTTGCAGGACGAGTTCGGCGAGCCGCTGTATCAGCGTGATGGCCGCGGCGTGCGGCTGACGCCCGCGGGCGAGCAGCTCGCCAGCTATGCGGCACGGCTGCGCGACACGTGGCGGCAGGCGCATGCCTATCGCGACGCGCTGCGCGGCCTCGAGCGGGGCACCTTGCGGATCGGCGCAAGCACGACGCCGGCGAGCTACCTGCTGCCGTACCTGATCGCCGAATTTCATCGCCGTTTCCCGGACGTAACCGTGCATACCGCCAACGGCAACACGGCGGAGATCGTCGGCGCGCTTGGCTCGGTCGATATCGCGATGATCGAGGGCCCGGCCGGCGCCGATCTGCCGCCGGACACGGCCGTCCATGCGTGGCGCGAGGACGAAATCGTCGCGATCATGCCGCGCTCGCATCCGCTCGCGCAGGCCGACAACGGCGGGAGCATCGAACTGGCCGCGTTCGGCGCCTATCCGCTGGTGCTACGCGAGGAGGGCTCGGGCGTGCGGCAGACGGTCGAGCGCGAATTCGCGCGCGCGGGCGTGCCGATGCGCGTCGCGCTCGAAATCGCCGGGGTCGAAGGGGTGAAGGAGGCGGTGCGGGCCGGCATGGGCGTCGGTTTCGTGTCGGCGATGTCGATGCGGCACGAGAACGGCGCGCTGCGGTTGCTGTCGCTGAGCCCGCAGCCGCTGACGCGGCGACTGTCGATTCTGGTGCCGCATGCGAGCGCGCCGTCGCGGGTGGTGGAGCAGTTTCTGGCGATGTGCGTCGCGGCCGAGGTCGGGTGACGCCCGCTGGCTTGGGCAAGTGCCGCGGGGCATGCCTGCTGCGCCTGGGGATTTCCTCTATGGTGAGTGATGGCTGTCCCGCGCACTATTCGCACATCGCAGCGCCTAGGCGCTTTTTTTCGAAGCGCGTTTGGAACCGGTTCCAAGCGCAGGTTTCACGACAGAATTGAGTGAATTCGACATGGCTGATGCAGTGGAGATCGTGATCGTCGCCAGCGCGTTCGGTATGAACGAGGTGCGCGCCGACGGCCATCTGAAATGGGCCTGGGCGGCAAAGCGTGCCGGCGCAGCGGGTTTCGAAGTGCGCCGCGAGCTGTTCGCGAGCGACGCGGCCGCGGACCCGCGACGGCTGCGCGCGCTCGGCGCGACCCTGGCCGATCTCGGTCTGTGGTCGGTGTTTTCGACGCCGGCATCGCTGTACGCGACCGACGGCCAGCTCGATACCGACGCGCTGCGTCTCGCGCTCGATGAAGCGGCCGCGCTCGGAGCGCGCTTCGTCAAGCTGCAACTCGGCGGCTTCGCTGGCGAGGCGGACGGCGCGGCTATCGCCGCGCACGTCGCGAGCAGCACAGGCACGATGGGCGACGCGCATCCGCGGCTCGTCGTCGAAAACGGGCAACTGACGCAGGGCGGCTCGCCCGCGCAGTTCGTCGCGCTGTTCGACGCGCTCGCACGCGAAGGCCACGCGGGCGTGCTCGGCATGACCTTCGATATCGGCAACTGGGCGTGGCTCGACGTCGCGCCGCTACAGGTTGCCAAGCAGCTCGCGCCGCACGTCGAGTACATCCATTGCAAGACCACGGCGGGCGAGGGCGCGCG
>ABYL01000121.1 GCA_000173575.1 Burkholderia sp. H160
CGCGTGGGAAGGCGGCTTGCGCACCGAGGTCGCGCGCATGCTGCGCGAGAACGCGGCTGACGTGATGGACGAGCTCGCGCGCCGCTTCGAAGCGGCCGTGATCCGCGAGGCGCTCGACTTCACGCGCGGCCGCAAGGTCGAGGCGGCGGAGCGCCTCGGCATCGGGCGAAATACGATTACGCGCAAGATTCAGGAGCTCAATCTCGAGCCTTGAGGCGCTTGGCTTGAGCGATCCTGCATCGCAGGCGAGGGCGGCTCCGGCCGCCTTCGTCGTTTTTGCATCCCGCCCCCACCAAACCGGCAAACGCGGCGCACAAGGCATAATCAACGCTGTTCCGATCCGACAGCCGACGATGCCCGCTTCTTCCGCTTCTCCCACCCCGTTCGAGTGGCCGCTTTCCCCCGATCCTTTCCTGTCGCTCGAAGCGCTCGACGACGCTGACGCGCTCGCTTGGGTCGAGGCGCAGAATGCGCGCACGCGCGCCGCGTGGTGCAGCGGCGCGGAGTTCGACACGCTCAGGCGCCGGCTCGCCGATGCCTATCTGCCGCGCGAGCGTCCGGTGATTCCGGATCGCTGGAAGGAGTGGGCCTACGATCTGTGGCAGGACGAGCGCAATCCGCGCGGCATCTGGCGACGCACCGCGTGGGCAGCATGGCGCAGCGGCGCGCCGGAGTGGCAGAACCTGCTCGACTTCGACGCGCTCGGCGCGGCCGAAGGCACGCCGTGGCTGTGCGTCGATCTCGACATCCTTTATCCGGACGGCGACCGCGCGCTGATCACGATGTCGCCGGGCGGCTCGGACGCGCTCGTCGTGCGCGAGTTCGATCTCGACGCCCGGCGTTTCGTCGACGACGGCTTTGCGATCGCGAAGGCGGGCAAGCACACGGCGTCGTGGATCGATCGCGATACGCTGTACGTCGGCTGGGACAATGGCCGCAAAACGCTGACGCGCTCCGGCTATCCGCGCGAGGTGCGGCGCTGGACGCGCGGCACTTCGCTCGCCGATGCGCCCGTCGTGTTTCGCGGCGAGTTCGACGATATCGGCGTGGAGGCGAATTACGATCCGGTCGATCGCCGGCACACGGTGACGAGCAGCGTCGACTTTTTCGATTCGCACACGTATTACCTCGACGGCGCGAGCGATGCCTGGCATCGCTACGACGTGCCCTCGCACGTCGCGGTGGGGGCGTGGCAGGGCTGGCTGTTGCTCGAACCGCGGCTCGACTGGGAGTGCGAATCGGACGGCAAGCAAGCGCACTATCCGGGCGGCGCGCTGCTCGCGATTCGCGAGGACGGTTTTCTGCGCGGCGAGCGCGACGTGACGCCGCTCTTCATGCCGATGCCGCTCACCTCGGCCTGCGAGTGGTCGCATACGCGTCATCATCTGATCGTGTCGTATCTCGATGACGTGCGCGGCAAGACGCTGATCTGGACGCCGTCGCAGCGCGAGGACGGCACGTGGCAGTGGCGCGAGCGCGAGTTCGCGTCGCGCGGCGATGCGCAGGTCGACGTGTCGCCGGTCGAGTCGACGCTGAACGACGAAGTGTTCGTCGACACCGACGATTATCTGCAGCCGCCCGCCTATTGGCTCTCCGATCTCGCACGCGACGAGCCCGGCGAATGGGAGTTGCTCGACCGTTGGCCGACGCAGTTCGACGCGACGCGCTTCGCAGTGACCCGCGGACATGCGGTATCGGCCGATGGCACGCGCGTGCCGTACACGGTGATTGGACCGAAGGAAGCGTCGTCCCCGTCGGGCGATGACAAGCCAACGCTTCCTTGTCTGCTGAGCGGCTACGGCGGCTTCGCGATTCCGCTGCTGCCGAGCTATCTGACGGGGCAGGGCATCGGCTGGCTGGAGCGCGGCGGCGTGTACGTGGTTGCGCATATTCGCGGCGGCGGCGAGTTCGGTACGCGTTGGCACACGGCTGCGCAAGGCGAGGACCGCCAACGCGCATTCGATGATTTCATCGCGGTTGCCGAAACGCTGATCGCGAGCGGCGTGACGAGCCCCGCGCAGCTCGGCATTCAGGGCGGCAGCAACGGCGGGCTGCTGGTGGCCGCCTGCATGGTGCAGCGGCCGGAGCTATTCGGCGCGGTCGTGTGCGAGGTGCCGTTGCTCGATATGAGCCGCTATCATCTGCTGCATGCGGGCGCATCGTGGATCGACGAGTACGGCGACCCCGACGATCCCGACGAAGCGCGCGCGCTCGCCGCGTATTCGCCGTATCACAACCTCGCGACGGGCATCGCGTATCCGCCGGTGCTGTTCATGACGTCGACTGCCGACGACCGCGTGCATCCCGGCCACGCGCGCAAGATGGCCGCGCGCATGCAGGCGCTGGGCGCGCAACACGTGTGGTATCGGGAGAATACGGAAGGCGGGCACGGCGGCTCCGATGAGCTGGAGCAGGCCGAGCATGATGCGATGGTGTTCGGTTTCTTGTGGGGTGTGCTGGGCGACGCCTAAAGCAACATGCAGGCGGGGCAGCGCTGCCTCGCTTGCGTGTTGCGCTCTTGATCAACCCAGTTGTGCGAACACCGGCGCGTGATCCGACGGCTGATCCCATTTGCGCGGCACCTTGTCGACGTCGCAGGCGGTGCAAATGTCGGAGAGCGCTTTCGACAGCAGGATGTGGTCGATACGCAGCCCCGCGTTGCGACGGAACGCCATCATCCGGTAATCCCACCACGAATAGATTTTCTCCGGCTGCTCGAACTGGCGAAACGCGTCGAGCAGACCGAGGGCGATCAGCCGCACGAACGCCGCGCGTTCCTCGGGCGACACGAGATTCTGACCTTCCCACGCTTTCGGATCGTGCACGTCGCGATCCTCGGGCGCGATGTTGTAGTCGCCGAGCAGCGCGAGCTTCGGATGCAGCGTCGTTTCCGTGCTGAGCCAGTCGTGCAGCGCGTCGAGCCAGCGCAGCTTGTACGCGAACTTGTCGGTGCCGGGCGCCTGGCCGTTCGGAAAATACGCGGAGATGATGCGCACGCCTTCGACGGTGGCCGCGATCACGCGTTGCTGCTGATCCTCGAATCCGGGGATGTTGCGCACGATGCTGCTTTCGTCGACGTTCAAACCCTCGCGCACCAGAATGCCGACACCGTTATAGGTTTTCTGGCCCGCGTACCAGCTGCGATAGCCGATTGCCTCGAGCTCGGCGCGCGGGAATTTTTCGTCGGGGAGCTTCAGTTCCTGCAGGCACAGCACGTCGGTGCCGCTGCTCGCGAGCCAGTCGATGACGTGTTGCTGGCGGACTTTGAGGGAGTTGACGTTCCAGGTGGCGATTTTCACGAAAATATCCGATGCGTGCGTGATAAGGGCAAGGCCGATTATAGCGGCGGGGCACGCCGGCCGAAGCCGGCGCCTGCGACGTCGTCCACGCCGTTCACATGCCGAGATAGTAGCGCCACAGTACCGTCGATGTCGTCAGAAACCCACTGACCGCAAGGAATCCACCCCAAACGACCTCGCGTGCCATTGCGCGCGTTGCGCTCGTCATTTGTCCGCCGAGCGCGTAGGCGATCAGCACTGCCGGCGCAGTGAAGTAACGACCCTGGACGCCATCGATGAATTGTGCGGGCTGATCCGTCCACGTGATGAGCATCGCAAAGAACGCGAGCCCGATTGCAGTGACAGCGCAGAAAATCGGCAACCAGCGTGCGCAGCGCGACACTTCGCGCGAGAACGAGATCGCTGCGGCGACGATCAGCGCCACGGCGGACAACTTATAGATCGAAGCCGGCATTGGCGTATCGAGCCATCCTGGAATGCCGACGAACCAGTGCCAGTAGAAAGCCAGATATCCCGGGTCCGTGAGTGTGCGCGCGAACACGGCAATCAGATCCACGGGATGATGGGAGTACATCGAGAGGATCTGTCCCGCGGTCATCGTGCGTATATGGATCATGTTCACCACGCCGAGCCCGTTGATGATCCAGGCGAGGGCGTTGAGCGCGGCGATGGCGGTCGCGGCGAGGGCGCGCCGGTCGTTGCGCAACCAGAATATGGAAGCGGGGAACAGCGCAATCGGGAAAAGTTGTGGGCGACTCGAAATGACGAGGAAGGTCGAAATGATCAGCAGTACGCCCATCCATGAGGGAAATGTCTGCTCGCGTTCGATTCCGCGCCGGAACAGACTGACCGACAGGATCAGCCACGCGATCGAGATGCCGTCCTGGGTAGCGCTGACGATCTGGAACATCGTCATAGGGAGTGCCAGGATGCAAAGGACGAGTGCGTTCGGCCGGAAGATCTGGAACGACAGCGTCAGCAACGCGGCAATGGCCACGAGCGACGCGGTGCGAGCAAGGCGGTACGAAGTGCCGACGCCCAGATCCATCGTCTGGCCGATTCGCAGACCGATGGCCTGCGGAATATAAGCGAGCGGGAGGTAGGGCGACGCGTTCGGCATTCCCTCGAAGCTTCGCGTCCCTGACCATCTGAGGTTATTGGCGTCGCGGATCGTTGGTGTCGTGAACGTCGTGTGCGGCTTGTTCGCTACGGCGTTGAGGTAGGCGCCATGAACGCCTTGAGTTCGTCGTCGATATTGCCACCGGTAGATTGACCAGGCGGGGTGAACACGTGCGATCCAACCGATAGCAGGTAGGCGCGCCTCAGGTGGTCCCCCTCGTCCGGCGATTGCATCGGGGGATGATGGCCGACAGCACGCTGCCGAGAATAACGATTGCAAAAAACACGACTGCGCTTTGATTTAGTTGTCGCATTGGTAATTCAGGTCGCGTGGTTTGGTGGGTGGTCCAAGGTTTGGTAGGGATAATGGAGAACGCTTTCAAAGACGCGGGATTTTACTTGCTGCATGCTGGGCACAAGGCATGGAATGCGGGGCCGTCCACGCATGCTCATGCGTGCTCGCGGGGTATCGAGTTTCAGCATGGCAGGTCCCGGTGCGACGTCATTTGAGAAATGTTCTACGCAGGGGTTTGACGTTTTGCCCGCGACCTTATATAATCTTCTTTCTCTGACGCGGGGTGGAGCAGTCTGGCAGCTCGTCGGGCTCATAACCCGAAGGTCGTAGGTTCAAATCCTACCCCCGCAACCAAAGCCTGATAAAGCTTTACGCGATTCCGATGTTTTTGGGCAGTCCCTTCTTTTTGCGGTTTTGGGCAATAGGTGGGCAAAACCCGCGAGAATCCGGCAAGCCGTCTCAAACAGAAGCCCGCACATGCGGGCTTTTTGTTTTGGGTTTCCGGAGTGAATCGCGCGGCCGCGCCCGAGACGCCTCAATCAGTCCACCGTGCGGCACTGCACCACCTTCCACAGTCGTCCGCGCAGCCCCATCATTACGGCAAAGGCTTGGCTATTGAGGTGCTGCAGTGCAAACGATCCCTGACATAAAGCCCGCGAGAGTTAACCGGTCGGCAGCGGCACGCAAGGCGTGGGAAACGCGCCGTGCAGCCGCGATCCAGGTTGGCCGGTCGGCAGCCGCAAACAAGGCGTGGGTAAGCCGCCGCGCAGCAGCCGTACCGGTGAACGAACGCGCTGAGTACATCCGCCACCTTCGCGTCAGTATGCGCGGTGCGATCAGTCTGGCGCGTGCGCGTCAGGCAAAGCGCGCTGCCGAAGGCAAGCGCGCCGTCGCCGTCACTGTCACGGTTGCCGAGTTGATGACGAAGCTCGCCGCGCAGGACTACCGTTGTGCAATCAGCGGACTGCCGTTCTATACGGATGATGCGGACCGTTTCGGGCCAGCGTGTCCGAGTCTGGACCGCATCAACGCTGACGGCGACTACAGCGACGAAAACGTTCGCGTCGTGTATCTCGGCATCAACAGTCTTCGCGGGCGTGGGTCAGACGCTGACGTCTTGCGAATCGCAAGCGCCATCGTCGCCAATGAGCGCATTGTCCGGTGACGGCGCTCGCCGCATCCCCACGCATCTACTTCGCATTGGTCAGTTCAGCTCGCGCTTCTCGCTTCCCTCGATAAGGCTTCAAAAACTGGCAGTACAATCGTCGCCACTTCCTTCCCGATGAAAATTTGAGCGCTGAAAATGGAATTCGGAAAAATTATCAACGTACCGTTGCGAACTGTCTGGAACGGCGAGGCGACAGACTTCACGCCCTGGCTGGCCGATAATCTGAAAGTTCTTGATGCACCGTTGGACATGGACCTTGTCTTGCAGTCGAGGGAAGTGAGCGCCGGGGACTTCAGCGCCGATATTGTCGCGCTCGATATTTCGACTAACCGTAAGGTCGTTATCGAAAACCAGTTCGGCGCGACCGACCACCGGCATCTAGGGCAGATTATCACCTACGCGTCGGCGCTGAATGCGAATGCGGTCGTATGGCTTGCCGAGCAGATTCGGGCGGAGCATAAGGCAGCAATCGACTTCCTGAACGCGAACCTCAAAGAGCCGCTGCAATTATTTGCCGTCGAGGCATCCCTTATAAAAATTGACGATTCGCGGCCCGCTCTCAGTTTCAAGGTTGTCTGTGCCCCAACAGAGTCGCCAATTGCGGATGCGGCTGACTCTAGCGAAGTCAGTGAACTGAAACGTCAGTATCAGACGTTTTTTTCAGGGGCTTCTTGATGAACTGCGCGAGAAGCACGCATTCACGAACGCACGGGTTGGTCAGCCACAAAACTGGTATTCGTTTTCTTCGGAGAACAGCAGGGTCTATAAGTATTCGGTCAATTTCACGAACGACGACCGTGTAAAAGCGGAGATATACATCGACACGCAGGACAAGGCGCAAAACGAAGCGCTGTTTGACTTGCTTCTACAGCAAAAAGAGAGGATAGAACAGGAGTTCGGTGTACCGCTCGCGTGGGAACGTCTCGATATGAGACGCGCCTGCCGCATCGCTATCTACCGGGATGGTGGGATTAACTCAGAGACGAACGAGCTTCTTAATATCTCCCAATGGCTCGTCGCAAACCTGCTGAAACTTCGTGCTGTGTTCCCGAAGTACATCTCAGCGGCGGCCCGTTCGCTCAAGTCAGCGTGATAGCGAGATCAGAAAGCGACTGCGGACTAGAGAGCTCGGTCGTTTGATTCGAACGAGCTTTCGCGTCATCGCCGCCGTTGCCGGTGTCGCGCGTGCCATTCTGGCGGCACGTCGGCGAGTTGTTGGCATTCGACGGATTGACGATAACTGATGCCGTGATCGGCGAGGCGCACTGGTTGACTTACATTGTGTGAGTCAACCTCTTGTGTCTTGTGCTGATTCTTTCCACTCGCATTCGGCGGCGCGTTGACGACTTCGGGTAACAACTCGCCGCAGCGATGTTCCGCGCGCGTCCGTATGCGTTCGCATTGCCGCGTGGCATTCGTATTGTTTGCCTGTCGCGCATAGACCTCGATCGAGCGCCCATCGCGGTACGGCATAAGGTTGCGCGCGCAAGGGTGCGACAGTGTGCCATCTGCAATTTCGCGACATCGCCCCAACCCTTGATCACAGGGTCAACACAGTGAAAAGGAGTCGAACCATGTGGCGAAGACGATTAACGGTTGGAGTGGTCGCACTGGCGATGCTCACGACGATGCCTTTCGCATTTGCGCACGGTCTCAATGATGCCGTCGGCGGTGGGCTCGGCGGTGTAGCCGGTGCCGTCGTGGGCGATGCCGTAGGTGGGCGCACCGGTGGGATTGTGGGTGCCGGACTGGGTGGTGCTGCCGGAGCATTGCTTGCTGATGACCTGGGCCACGATACGCATCACGACTATCGGGACTATCGCGATCATGGTGGCCATCCACCGCCCGGACACGAGCACGGGCATGAGTTCGAGCACGAGCACGGGCACGAGCACGGGGATAGGCACTGATCGCGCATGAGGTGGTGATGGCTTCAGCCGGCGGAACGGCCGGCCGGTCGGTGCGGGGTCGCGGCGGGGTCTTGATTCGCGATCCGCTTCCGAAGGCCCAGGCCCAAAATCCCGCCTTTTTGAAAACGAAAGCCGGGCGTAGGTGCTTTCGGGCCTCTCCAGAATCTTTTTCCCTCCCCCCTGGCTCCGCGCCGACGGCCAGGCCGCCTCGCGCGAGCGGCGGATCGTTTGCGGGAGCGCTAGCGCGCTCACTTCCAGATAACCGTGCTCCGGTCGATGCGATCGGCGGTGGCTTGGGCGCCATCGCTCGACGTGCCGGAGCTCGACGTGTCCGGCCGGCTTGACGCCGGCAAGACGACCTCGACGCCGGTGTCCAGTACGAGCGACAGACGCTCGCCGGAGCCGTCCTCGCCGTCGGCCTGCACGATCAGCGCGGCCGCGAGCGCGCGCGTGGATGCGGCAACTGATACGGCCAGATTTGGTCCGCGAAATAGACTCATTCAGGAACGAGCACCCGCATGATCTGGTCGACGCATTCGATCAGATGTATGGGCGCGGATTTTCTCCCGAGCCGTGGGGTTACACAACTGCCTCCTTTCTTGATGAGATTCGGCGCCTGCTAAGCGAGTAACCAGCTTGTCACCAGGCGCGGACAGCTCGGGCTGTCCGGCGTGTATGCCCGAGATGGATTGAGAGTCGATCTTCGAAACGCTTTCGTGATTCGTTGCACGAGCCCCACACAATCGAACTCCGCCCCCAATCCTCACTCCGCCCCAATCGCCCACTCCACCGCCGCCTGCGCATGCAACGCAGTGGTATCGAACACAGGCAACACCGAATCTTCCGGCTTGATCAGCAGCGTGATTTCCGTGCAACCGAGTATCACCGCCTGCGCGCCACGCGCGGCCAGATGCTCGATCACGCGTTGATAGACCTTGCGCGACGCGTCGTCGACATTACCGTGGCACAGCTCGTCGTAAATGATGCGATGTACGTCCGCGCGCTCGTCGTCATCAGGCACGAGCGTGTCGAGTCCATAGCGCTCGCGCAGCCGGCCCGTATAGAACGTCTGCTCCATCGTATAGCGCGTGCCGAGCAGACCCACGCGCTCGACGCCCGCCGCGCGCAACGCCGCACCCGTGGGGTCGGCGATGTGCAGAAACGGCACCGTGATAGCCTGCTCGATCGATTCGCACACGCGATGCATCGTGTTGGTCGCGAGGATCACGAGATCCGCGCCGCCGCGTTCGAGTTGGCGCGCGGCGTCGGCCATCTGTTCGCCGAGCGCGTGCCAGTCGCCGGCGCGCTGGTTCGCCTCGATCGACGCGAAATCGACGGTCAGCAGCAGGCTGCGCGCGTTGTGATGGCCGCCGAGCCGCGCCTTCGCGTGGCGGTTCAGCAGCCGGTAATACTCGGTGGACGACTCCCAGCTCATTCCGCCGATCACGCCGATCGTTTTCATCAGTCCGCTCCATCAATGCATGGCCGAAACGGCGAGTATAGGCGCGCCGCATAGCCGGCTGCCGGTACGGATTGCGCCGCGCGCGCCAGTACGCATCGCCCCTCGCATTTTTCTGGCGCAGATAGAATCGTGGCGAGTCCGAACGCGATCAAGTGGAGCGATATATGGATCTGATCATCCGCCGCGCAACGCTGCCGCGCAGCGCTACCCGGCTGACCTCGCAGCCGACCCCGCATCATCTGCAACCGGTCGATATCGGCATCGACGCGGGCCGTATCGTCGCCGTCGAACCTGACCTGGCCGCGAGCGCGCGCGACGAAATCGACGCGGCCGGCTCGCTCGTCACGCCGCCGTTCGTCGATCCGCATTTCCATATGGACGCGACGCTGTCGTACGGTTTGCCGCGCGTGAACGCGTCGGGCACGCTGCTCGAAGGCATCGCGCTATGGGGCGAGCTAAAGCCCTGCCTCACACAGGAAGCGTTGATCGAGCGCGCGATGCAGTACTGCGATTGGGCCGTCGCGCGCGGCCTGCTCGCGATTCGCAGCCACGTCGACGTGTGCGATCCGCGTCTGCTCGCGGTCGAGGCGCTGCTCGAAGTGAAGCGCCGCGTCGCGCCGTATCTCGATCTGCAACTGGTCGCCTTTCCGCAGGACGGTCTGCTGCGCAGCGCCGGTGCGTTCGACAATCTGAAGCGCGCGATCGGCATGGGTGTCGACGTGGTCGGCGGCATTCCGCATTTCGAGCGCACGATGGCCGACGGCGCGCAGTCGGTGCGCATGCTGTGTGAGTACGCGGCCGAGCAGGGCCTGCGCGTCGACATGCATTGCGACGAATCGGACGATCCACTGTCGCGCCACATCGAAACGCTCGCGGCGGAAACGCATCGGCTCGGCCTGCAGGGACGCGTCACCGGTTCGCATCTGACGTCGATGCATTCGATGGACAACTACTACGTGAGCAAGCTGTTGCCGCTGATGCGCGAGTCGGGCGTCGCGGCGATCGCGAATCCGCTGATCAATATCACGCTGCAAGGCCGCAGCGACACCTACCCGAAACGGCGTGGCATGACGCGTGTACCGGAGATGCTGGCCGCGGGCATCACGGTCGCATTCGGCCACGACTGCGTGATGGACCCGTGGTACAGCCTCGGTTCGGCCGACATGCTCGAAGTCGCGCAGATGGGCCTGCATGTGGCACAGATGAGCAGCGTCGACGGTATGCACGCCTGTTTCGATGCGGTGACCGTGAACGCGGCGCGCATTCTCGGTCTGGACGGCTATGGCGTCGCGCCCGGATGCGCGGCCAATCTCGTCGTGCTCGATGCGCGCGACGAAGTCGAGGCGATCCGTCTGCGCGCCGCGCGGCTCGCGGTGGTCAGCCGGGGCAGGGTGGTCAGCCGCGCGCCGGCGGCGCGGGCGTCGCTATCGCTCGAAGGGCGGCCCGAGCAGATCGATTTCAAGCTGGATCGCGCGTAGCGGGGTATCGCGCGCATGAATGAAAAACCGGCAATCTGCTTGCACAGACCGCCGGTTTTTCTATCGGCATCGAACGATCTTCACGACGCTACAAGCGCTCAATGCGCGGCACCCGGGGCCATGCCGTTATGCCGCAGCAGTGCATCGATATTCGGCTCGCGGCCACGGAACGCCTTGAACGATTCCATCGCCGGACGGCTGCCGCCCACTTCGAGAATCTCGCGACGATAACGCATGCCGGTCGATTGATCGAGCACGCTGCCCGCGGCTTGCGCGGCTTCCTCGAACGCTGCATACGCATCGGCAGACAGCACTTCCGCCCACTTGTAGCTGTAGTAGCCGGCCGCGTACCCGCCCGCGAAAATATGGCTGAACGTATTCGGCCAACGCGAGAACGGCGCTTGCGGCACGACGTGGAAGCGCTCATTGATTTCGCGCGCGAGTTCGTTGGCGCTCTTTGCGCCGTTCGCGTCGAAACCGGTATGCAGTTGCATGTCGAACATCGAGAACACGATCTGCCGCAGCGTGCCGAGGCCGCTCTGGAAGTTCTTCGCGGCGAGCATCTTGTCGAACAGCTCGCGCGGCAGCGGCTTCGCGGTATCGACGTGCGAGGTCATATCGGACAGCACGTCCCATTCCCAGCAGAAGTTCTCCATGAACTGCGACGGAAGTTCGACCGCATCCCATTCGACGCCGTTGATACCCGACACGCCGAGCTCATCGACGCGCGTGAGCATGTGATGTAGACCATGGCCGAACTCGTGGAACAGCGTGATGACTTCGTCGTGCGTGAAGCAGGCGGGCTTGCCGCCGACCGGTGCCGAGAAGTTGCAGGTCAGATAGGCGACCGGCGTTTGCACCGCGCCATGCGCGAGCTTGTGACGGCCGCGCGCGTCGTCCATCCAGGCGCCGCCGCGCTTGCCTTCGCGTGCATACAGGTCGAGATAGAACTGCGCGACGAGGCCGCCGTCCTGATTTTCGACGCGGAAAAAGCGCACATCCGGATGCCAGACGGCCGCTTCATCGCGGCGGATGCGCACGCCGAACAATGTCTCGGTGACCTTGAACAGACCCTTGAATACCGCGTCTTCCGGGAAGTACTGCTTGACTTCGTTTTCCGAGAACGAATAGCGCTTCTGACGCAGACGCTCGGCGGCAAACGTCATGTCCCACGGCTGCAGATCGCTCATGCCGAGTTCGCTCGCGGCGAATTCCTGCAGCTCTTTCCAGTCCTGTTCCGCATGCGGACGCGCGCGCGTCGCGAGATCTTCGAGGAAGGCCATGACCTGCGCCGGCGACTCGGCCATTTTCGGTGCCAGCGACACTTCGGCGAAGTTGCCGAAGCCGAGCATCTGCGCTTCTTCGGCGCGCAGCTTCAGTTCGTCGGCGAGCACCTGGGTGTTGTCCCACTCAGACTTGCCGTTGCCGTATTGCGCACTGAGCTCGGACGCGCGCGTCACGTACGCGCGATACATCGCTTCGCGCATCGGACGGTTTTCCGAGTACTGCATCACGGGGAAATACGACGGGAAGTGCAGCGTGAACCGGTAGCCGGTCTTGCCGTCACGCTCGGCGGCTTCCTTCGCGGCCGCGATCACGTCTTCGGGCAGGCCCGCCAGTTGCGCCTCGTTGCCCGCATCGACGAGGTACGCGTACGCGTTCGTCGCATCGAGCACGTGATCCGAAAACGCTTTAGATAACGCCGCCTGGCGCTCCTGCAATTTCGCGAAACGCGGCTTCTGGTCTTCCGGCAATTCGGCGCCGGACAGGCGGAAGTCGCGCAGCGCGTTGCTGAGAATCTTCTTGCGCTCGCCGTTCAGCGATGCAAATTCGTCGCTCGCGTTCAGTGCCTTGTACTTCTCGTAGAGCGCGAGATTCTGGCCGACGCTCGACCAGAACTCGGTCACGCGCGGCAGGTTTTCGCCATACACGGCGCGCAGCTCGGGCGTATCGGCGACGGCGTTCAGATGGCCGATCACGCTCCACGCGCGCGACAGCGGCTCGGTGGCGCGCTCGACCGGTTCGACGACGTCGGCCCACGACGCGGGCGTGACCGGCAGCGCGGCGCGCTCGACAGCCGCTGCCGCATCGGCGAGCAGTACGTCGAGGGCGGGCGTCACGTGTTCGGGGCGGATGTCGCCAAAGCGCGGCAGATCGGCAAAATCGAGGAGCGGGTTGTCTTGATGCGTGGCGGTAGTGGACATAAGGCTTCCTGTCTGACGCGGGTGAAGGGGGCGGTGCGGCGGGCGCGCGTATCGTCTCGCGGTGGGTTGCGCGACGCTCGGCGCGTGGCGGCACCGGATACGGACATTATTGGGGCGGGGCGCGCCGATTCCAATCCATCGGCTGACAAATTAACAGATGTGGCGCCGCACTGGGCGCGTTGGGGCGGGGCGTGAGCCGCGAAATCCGGCGCCGCGGTAATGAGGGGGCAGCGAGAGAAAGGGGCGAGACGGACGAGGCGGATGAGTCGTCTCACTCCGCCTCGCACTCGCCGCCTGGCGATTACACCTTCGCCGCGTCCGCTTCGCGTTCGGCCGCCTCGATCGTGTTGACGAGCAGCATCGTGATCGTCATCGGGCCGACGCCGCCCGGCACCGGCGTGATATGGCCGGCCACTTCCTTGACGCCCGCGAAGTCGACGTCGCCGCACAGCTTGCCTGCGTCGTCGCGATTCATGCCGACGTCGATCACGGTCGCGCCGGGCTTCACCATGTCGGCGGTCAGGATGTTGCGCAGGCCGGTCGCGGCGACCACGACGTCCGCGTTGCGCGTGTGCGCGGCCAGATCGCGCGTCTTGCTGTGGCAGATCGTGACGGTCGCGCCCGCTGCGAGCAGCAGCAGCGCCATCGGCTTGCCGACGATGTTCGAGCGGCCG
Source organism: Burkholderia sp. H160 (assembly GCA_000173575.1). Classification (GTDB taxonomy): domain Bacteria; phylum Pseudomonadota; class Gammaproteobacteria; order Burkholderiales; family Burkholderiaceae; genus Paraburkholderia. Next base: position 13,610 of record ABYL01000121.1, read on the forward strand.
ATCACCACCGCGTTCGCGCCCTTCAGATCGATGCCGTAGGCCTCGAACATCTTCATCACGCCGTACGGCGTGCACGGACGGAATAGCGGCTGGCCGGTCATCAGCGCGCCCGCATTGGCGACGTGAAAGCCGTCGACGTCCTTCTCGGGTGCGATTGCCTCGATGACCTTGTGGCTGTCGATCTGCTTCGGCAGCGGCAGTTGCACGAGAATGCCGTGGATAGCCGGATCGCGGTTCAACTCGTCGATGCGCGCGAGCAGGTCGGCTTCGGACAGGTCGGCCGGATAGCGGTCGAACGACGAGCCGAGGCCGTTGTCGTGACAGGCCTTCACCTTATTGCGCACATACACTTCGCTGGCCGGATTGTCGCCGACCAGAATTACGGCGAGGCCCGGCTGATGGCCGCGGGCGGTCAGGGCAGCGGCGCGCGCGGCGACGTCGGCGCGCAGGGTCTTGGAGAGGGCGAGGCCGTCGATCAGTTTGGCAGTCATGGTCGGTCGAACGTTGGGTCGAGGTTGGGATCGGGAATCGGGAATCGGGTCGGGACAGGCGGTTTGGCAGGCGGGGCGAAGCGCTCGCGCGGGCGGGGCGCGGGACGGCGTGCTTCGGCTTGTCGGCGCAGGCAGATCGCCCCGCGACAGGCGCGCTGCAAAGTCCAACATTATACCGGCGTGGGGGCAGGCTTCCGCAGTGGCTGCGGGGCGCGCCGGGCGCGTGGAAGCGCACAGGACGTGAGGCGTGGGTTCGCGTGATGGCGAGGCAGCGCTGGGCCAGTCGCACAACCGGACCCAGCGTCGGTCCGGCCGTCGCAGACCGGCCACATGGCGACGAAGCGACGCAATGGCCCTTCCAACGAAGGGCCGCGTGTGCCGCTGTTACTGTGCCGTTTGCGGCTTGTTCGACAGCGCGAGTCGCAGCAGGTCGGCGACCGTGTTGACGTTCAGCTTTTCCATGATGTTCGCGCGATGCGCTTCGACCGTCTTGATGCTGATGCCGAGGTCGTCGGCGATCTGCTTGTTCAGGCGGCCGGCGATGATCCGTTCGAGCACCTGATGCTCGCGCGCGGTCAGCTTGCCGAGGCGCTCGGCCGCGGCGCGCTGCTGCTGCACGCTGGTGCTTTCGCTGCGCGCCTTGTCGAGCATGCGCTCGACGAGCTTGCGCAGTTCGGCTTCGTCGAACGGCTTCTCGATGAAGTCCATCGCGCCTTTCTTCATCGTCGACACTGCCATCGGCACGTCGCCGTGGCCCGTTACGAAGATGATCGGCAGCGACGCGTTGTCGGCGATCAGGCGTTCCTGCAACTCGAGACCGCTCATGCCGGACATCCGCACATCGAGGATGAGACACGCGATCTGGCCCGGATGCTGATGCGGCTGCCATGCGTCGAGGAACTGCTCGGCGCTCAAGAAGCATTGAACGCGGTAGCCGTTCGCCTCCAACAGCCAGCGTAGCGAGTCCCGCACGGCCTCGTCGTCATCGACGACAAACACGGTTTCCTGGGTGGTGACTGGGCTGTTCATAGCTCTCCCGTAACGGTTTGTGGTGTCGGCGCCTCGGACCCGCCGTTGCTCGGGCCGTCAGGCTCTCCAATAGGCAGACTGCAGTGGAACGTGGCGCCCGTGACGTGGCCGTCGGATTCGACGTTGTTGACCACCCACAGACGGCCGCGGTGCGATTCGATAATCGAACGGCAAATGTTCAGCCCCATGCCCATGCCATCGGACTTGGTGCTGTAAAACGGTTCGAACAGACGCTCGGCGGTTGCCTCGTCGACGCCCGGCCCCTGGTCGACCACGCTGATGCATACGAAGCCGCTCTCCAGTCGCACGGTCACGCGGATCACCGGATCGACCGCGTTCGGCCGCGCTTCGGCCATCGCCTCGACGCCGTTCTTCAGCAGGTTCACGAGCACCTGCTCGATCAGCACCGGGTCCACGTAGATCACCGGCAGCCGCGAGCGCAGGTCGGTGACGATGCGAATCCGGCGCTTCCTCGCCTCGATTTCTGCGAGGCCCACCGCGTCCGCGACGATATCCGCGACGCGCGTGGCCTGGCGTTTCGGCTCGCTGCGCTTCACGAACTCGCGGATGCGTTTGATGATCATGCCAGCGCGCACCGCCTGTTGCGCAGTTTTTTCGAGCACCGGCAGCAGATTGTCGGGCGTCGTTCGACCGGATTTAACCAGTGCGACCGTTCCGGAGCAATAGTTATTGATCGCGGCGAGCGGCTGATTCAGTTCGTGCGCGAGCGACGAGGCCATTTCACCCATCGTCATCAGGCGGCTCGTGAATTGCAGCTTCTCGTCCTGCTGGCGCGCCAGCTCCTGCGCGCGCTTGCGGGTCGTGATGTCGGTCGCGATCTGCATCTGCGCGAGATGGCCGTCGACCCACTGGATGTACTGGCGCCGGACCTCGAACCACTTCTGGATGCCGGGAATGTAGATTTCCTGCGCATCGGCGGCGCTTTCGGTCAGCGCGGCGGCGGGCAGGCCGACGAAGGTGTCGACCATGTCGATCGAATCGGACGATGCCTGCGAGCTGTCGAAGCCGCCGCCCGCGAGTTCGAGGTGGCCGTCCGGGCGGATGCCGAACAGGTGCCGGTAATAGCGGTTTGCGAACAGCAGCTCGGCTTCGTCGGCGGCGAGCACGGACACGGCCGCATCGAGGCTTTCGAGCACCGTCGTGAAGCGTTCATGGGCGGCGGCGAGTTCTTCGCGCGCGCGCTTCGGCTCGGTGATGTCGGTCATCGACGACATCCAGCCGGTCTGGCGGCCCGAGCTATCGATCAGCGGCGACACGTAGAGCCGGGCGTGGAACGTCGAGCTGTCCTTGCGCCGCACGCGCAACTCGAAACCGGACGAGGGGGCCTTGCCGCGCAGCGTCATGTCGAGCTGGCGCTGCATTTCGGGGTACGCGTCGCGCGGCCAGTAAGCAAACGGCGCGCTCTTGCCGACGAGGTCGCTTTCGTCCCAGCCGGTCATGCGGCAGAACGCCGGGTTCACGTGCGTGATGCGGCCGTGCATGTCGAGCACGCGCATGCCGATCAGCACCGAGTTTTCCATCGCGCGGCGGAAGAACGCTTCCGCATACAGCGCCTGCTGCGCCTCGAAGCGCTGGCGCGTGTGCTTCCACAAACTCCACAGACTCCACAGCACGAAGCAGGAGAGGCCGGCCACCAGCCACACCAGCGTGTTGTTCGTGAAGTTGGTGATCTGCGGGAACGCGTACACGCGCACCGAGATGCCCTGGCCCGGCGGGTCGAGCGGCAGGTCGTAGAACATGTCGCGCGGCAGGCGCGGGCGAGTCGACGTAGTGGTCAACTCGCGGTTGTTCACGTCGATGATCGAGATCTTGTACTTCGCCGACAGCTCGGGTGGGATGTCGCGCTTCAGAATGCCTTCCACCGAGAACACCGCGGCGATCGTGCCGAGGAAATCGCGGTCGCGGAAGATCGGCGTCTGCAGTGTGATGAAGCCGTTGCCGAGGTCGTCGTAGATGAGCGGCGAGTACACCTGGCGGCGTGTGTTGCGCGCCTCGGCGAAACCGGCTTTGACCGCTTCGTCCATCTGCGCGTCGTTGGGACGCGCGAGCCGCTGGCCGAGCACCGGCGGCGCGGCGTTGGGCCAGCGAGGCTGCTGCTGCCCCGTGTACCAGTTCATGTAGAGGATCTCGGGATGCCCCTGCATGATGTCCGTGGTGGTTACCTGGAACGAATGCTCGTCGGCATGGCCGGCGGCGAGGTCGCGCGCGAGCGCCTGGATCTGCTCCTGCGCGCCCGTCATCGACAGGCGGATCTGCTGCTGCGCCCACGCGACGTTGCGGTACAGCGTGTCTTCCTGCTGCTGCTGCTCGCGCCGGTTCAGACTCCACAGAATCAGGCTCATGACGACCAGGAACACCAGGATCGACAGGAGCGGCGTCAGCAAATAGGAATTGGACCACCAGGGTCCGTGGTGCCAGCGCGAGGACGGCGACGAATCCGCCGGCGAACCAGCGGTGCGCGCCGAGCGAGAGAAGAGCCGTTCGGTCAACATGCGTGGCATTGTAGCTCAGCACGTCCCCGACAAATGACGCAAAAAAGCACGGAAAGTGCAGTTAATCGGCGCAAACTAGCCCACGGATCAGTCGAACGGCAGTCAAACCAGGTTGCGTTGCAGCAATTTTCCGCATTATGGGAATTGATCTCGTAATTTGAAAATTTGATTGCGTTGACGTCGGGACCCTTATTACAATCGGCCGGTGCTGCCGCGGCCGTTCCTGCGTCCGCGATGTCTGATCAAAGTGCGTTCCCCATACCCAGGAGACGAGCATGTCCGCTGTACCCGACGAAGTCATGAAATATGTCGCCGCCGATAAGGACGACGATCCCCAGGAAACCGGCGAATGGCTGGAAGCGCTGGATGGCGTGATTTCTGCTGTAGGCCCTGACCGTGCCCACTACCTGATCGAAAAGCAGATCGAGTTCGCACGCGTGCACGGCGAACATCTGCCGTTCTCGGCCAACACCCCTTACATCAACACGATTCCGGTCGCCCGCCAGGCCAAGAACCCCGGCGACCAGGACGTCGAACACCGCATCCGCTCGTACACCCGCTGGAACGCCATGGCGATGGTGCTGCGCGCCGGCAAGGAAACCAACGTCGGCGGCCACATCGCGTCGTTCGCTTCGGCCGCCACGCTGTACGACGTCGGCTACAACCACTTCTGGCACGCGCCGTCGGCCGAGCACGGCGGGGACCTCGTGTTCGTGCAGGGCCACTCGTCGCCGGGCGTCTACTCGCGCGCGTTCCTGCTCGGCCGCCTGACCGACAAGCAGCTCGACAACTTCCGCCAGGAAGTGGGCGGCGAGGGCATCTCGTCGTATCCGCACCCGTGGCTGATGCCGGACTTCTGGCAATTCCCGACCGTCTCGATGGGTCTTGGCCCGATCATGGCGATCTACCAGGCGCGCTTCATGAAGTACCTGCAGGCGCGCGGTGTTGCGAAGACCGACGGCCGCAAGGTCTGGGCCTTCCTCGGCGACGGCGAGACCGACGAGCCGGAATCGCTCGGTGCGATCGGCATGGCCGGCCGCGAGCGTCTGGACAACCTCGTGTTCGTGATCAACTGCAACCTGCAGCGTCTCGATGGTCCGGTGCGCGGCAACGGCAAGATCATCCAGGAACTCGAAAGCGAATTCCGCGGCGCGGGCTGGAACGTCATCAAGGTCATCTGGGGCAGCCGCTGGGACGCGCTGTTCGCGCGCGACAAGTCGGGCGTGCTGATGCGCCGCATGATGGAAGTCGTCGACGGCGAGTACCAGACGTACAAGTCGGAGTCGGGCGCGTTCGTGCGCGAACACTTCTTCAACACGCCGGAGCTGAAGGCGCTCGTCGCCGACTGGTCCGACGACGACATCTGGAATCTGAACCGCGGCGGCCATGATCCGCACAAGATCTACGCTGCGTTCACGGAAGCGTCGAATTCGAAGGGCCAGCCGACCGTCATCCTCGCGAAGACGATCAAGGGTTACGGCATGGGCGAAGCCGGCCAGGCGATGAACATCACCCACCAGCAGAAGAAGATGCAGGTGGAGCAGCTGAAGAAATTCCGCGACCAGTTCCGTCTGCCGATCACGGACGAGCAGATCGTCGACGTGCCGTACCTGACGTTCGAGGAAGGCTCGAAGGAACTCGAATACATGCGCCAGCGGCGCATGGACCTGGGCGGCTATCTGCCGGCGCGTCGTCAGAAGGCCGAGTCGCTTCCGGTGCCGGAGCTGTCGGCATTCGAGCCGCTGCTCAAGGGCACGGGCGAAGGCCGCGAGATCTCCACGACGATGGCGTTCGTGCGGATCCTGAACATCCTGCTGAAGGACAAGGCGCTCGGCAAGCGCGTCGTGCCGATCGTGCCGGATGAATCGCGTACGTTCGGTATGGAGGGTCTGTTCCGCCAGATCGGTATCTGGAATCAGGAAGGCCAGAAGTACGTGCCGGAAGATTCCGACCAGCTGATGTTCTACCGCGAGTCGGAGACCGGGCAGATCCTGCAGGAAGGCATCAACGAAGCCGGCGGCATGGCCGACTGGATCGCCGCCGCGACGTCGTACTCGACGCACGGCGAGATCATGATCCCGTTCTACATCTTCTACTCGATGTTCGGCTTCCAGCGCATCGGCGACCTCGCTTGGGCGGCGGGCGACATGCGCTCGCGCGGCTTCCTGCTGGGCGGCACCGCGGGCCGTACGACGCTGAACGGCGAAGGTCTGCAACACGAAGACGGCCACTCGCTGCTGTGGGCCGCTTCGGTGCCGAACTGCATCAGCTACGACCCGACGTTCGGCTACGAACTCGCGGTCATCATGCAGGACGGTCTGCGCCGCATGGTCGCCGAGCAGGAAGATGTGTATTACTACATCACGGTGATGAACGAGAACTACGAGCACCCGGCGATCCCGCAGGGCGAGACCGTGGCAGCCGACATCATCAAGGGCATGTACTCGTTCAGCAAGACCGCTGCTGACAAGAAGGCGCCGCATGTGCAGCTGATGGGCGCGGGCACGATCTTCAACGAAGTGATCGCCGCGGCCGACCTGCTGAAGAACGACTGGGGCGTCAACGCCGACCTGTGGAGCGTGCCGAGCTTCACCGAGCTCGCGCGCGAAGGCCACGAAGTGCAGCGCTGGAACTTGCTGCATCCAGCCGAAGAGAAGAAGCTGTCGCACGTCGAGAAGCTGCTGAAGGATGCGCCGGGTCCGGTCATCGCCTCGACCGACTATGTGCGCGCGCTGACCGAGCAGATCCGCGCGTTCGTGCCGCAGAAGTTCGTCGTGCTGGGCACCGACGGCTATGGCCGTTCGGACACGCGCGAGAAGCTGCGTCACTTCTTCGAAGTCGATCGCTACTGGGTCACGGTCGCCGCGCTCAACGCGCTGGCGGACGAAGGCACGATCGAACGCAAGGTGGTCGCCGAGGCGCTCAAGAAGTACAACCTTGATCCCGCCAAACCCAACCCGATGACCGTCTAAGGCATCACCCGTGTGCCATGGCGCACGCGTCTGCTCCTCGTCGCGAGGGGCAGGCGGCGTGCGCGGCCCAGGAGACACTAACAATGAGTCAAGCGATCGAAGTCAAGGTGCCGGACATCGGCGATTACAAGGACGTCCCTGTGATCGAGGTGCTGGTGAAGGCGGGTGACACCGTCGAGAAAGAGCAA
>ABYL01000120.1 GCA_000173575.1 Burkholderia sp. H160
CGACGCCGCTCTATGCGATCGGCTGGACCGTCAAAGGCACGTACAACCGCACGCCGGTGTCGGGCAGCGGCAAGCTCGGCGGCGTGCTCGCGCTGCAGGACGCGAACCGGCCGTTTCCGGTGCAGGCCGACGTGAAAGCCGGGGACCTGCATATCGCCTTCGTCGGCACGATCACCGATCCGGCGCATCTCGCGGCGCTCGATCTGCGTCTCTGGCTGCAGGGCAACAGCATGGCACGCCTGTATTCGCTGACCGGCGTGACCCTGCCCGAGACCCCGCCGTACGCGACCGACGGCCATCTGATCGGTCGCTTCAAGTCGAGTGGCAACGTGTTCACGTATGAAAACTTTACAGGCCGGGTCGGCGGCAGCGATCTCAACGGTTCGTTGACCTATACCGCGCGCGAGCCGCGTCCGCTGCTGCAGGGTGAAGCCGAGTCGCACGTATTGCAGTTCTCGGATCTCGCGCCGATGATCCGCGCCGATTCGACCGCGAGCAAGGCGCAACGCAGCGACACGTCCCGTCAGCCGGGCGATCGCGTGCTGCCGGTCGGGGAGTTCCGCACCGACCGTTGGAAGGCGATCGACGCCGACGTGAAGTTCACCGGCCGGCGCATCATCAAGAACGCGAATCTGCCGATCACGGATCTGTACACGCACGTCGTGATGACCGACGGCGTGCTGTCGCTGCTGCCCCTGAAGTTCGGCGTGGCGGGCGGCTCGCTTGCGTCGGACATTCATCTCGATGGCGGCGCGGCGCCGCTGAAGGGGCGCTTTACGATGTCGGCACGGCATCTGAAGTTGCAGCAATTGTTCCCGAACTTCAAGACGATGCAGAACGCGCTTGGCGAGGTCAACGGGGATGCGTCGCTGTCCGCGACCGGCAATTCGCCGGCGGCGCTCGCGGCAACCTCAAACGGCGAGGTGAAGGCGCTCGTCACCGAGGGCACCGTGAGCCGTCTGCTGATGGAGGCGGCGGGGCTGAACGTCGCGAACGTCGTGTATGAAAAGCTGTTCGGCAATCGCGACGTGAAGATCAACTGCGCGGCCGCCTATTTCGTCGCGACGGATGGCGTGCTCGAATCGCGCGTATTCGCGCTCGATACCGACGACGCGGTGATCAACATCGACGGTCATGTGAACTTGCGCGACGAGACGATGGACCTCGGCGTGCATCCGCATACGAAGGGCTTCCGGGTCTTGTCGCTGCGCTCGCCGCTGTACGTGAAGGGCACGTTCAAGGATCCGCACGTCGGTGTCAATGCGGCCGCGCTCGCGTTGCGTGGCGGCGCGGTGGTCGGCCTCGGGCTGATCAATCCGTTCGCGGCACTGATTCCGCTGCTCGCACCGAGCAACAACAAGGCGCTGCCGTGTGCCGAATTGCTCGCGCAGGTCCGGCAGATGCCGAAGGCGCCGCCGCCGGGCGTCAAGGAGCAGCCGAAGGCACCGATCTCGCTCGAGGGCGCGCCGGTCAACAAGTCCTCGGGCGGCGCGTCGTCGCCGGCCGCGGCGGCTCGCAAGCCCGCGACGCAATCACCGGCGAGCGCGGCCGAATACAAGGGGAGCTGATGCTGTCGGGTTGAGCTGAAGCCTCGGCGGCGGCCAGGGTGTGAACTTTCTGTGGCTGATCAGCGTGCCGCCCGCGCGCGTGTCGAAGATGGAATTGCCGAATGAACGGCGTGAGACGACAGGACGACCCGTCAGTATCCCTGAACTTCAGCCTACTTGATGAGCCTACCTGAGTGAGCGCGGTGTTGCATCGCCGGCCGCATCCTGGCGACGCACGCCGCGGCGGGTACCGATCCGCGTCGCGCCGAACTCCGTCAGAATTTTGCCGCGCGCGCGGCTCGCGAACACAAGGAAGCCGAAGCCGTCTGCCTCGTACCAGTAGCCGCCGTTCTCGAGACCGTCGAGCGGCTGCTCCAGCGCGTTGGTAATGGATTCGATGCAGCGCCGCCGCAATTCGGCCGGCGCGGGATAGGGGGGCTGCGCGCCGCGCACACTGCATAGCAGCACGTCGAGTCCAGGCAGCACGTGCGCATAGAGCACGGGTTCATCCTGGGCACGGGCACGGGCGATCTTGGTGTCGAGTTGACTAAACGGCTTGAAATGCCGCAGAACCGCGAGGAACGACTCGTCGCCGTCCACCTTCGCGCGTCTACGCTTTTTCGGGAAGGACATAAAAATTCGCCTGAAAAAGAATTGCAAGAAACGCTGCGTCCTCATGCGACCACTCCCGGCTTTCGCGCGCCGCACGTCGATCTTTTATAGCATAGGAAAAGGCTGGATTCACGATGATTCGACGCTACCGCATCGCCTCACCGCCTCCCGCACGAATCATGCCGAACCGCCTCGCCGCGCGCATTCGCATCCCAGCACACCTTGTCTCCATCATAGACGCAGCCGACGCCGAAAAAACATCCCATCCCAATAAAAAAGTCATTTTTGTGTGGTCGGGCGCTTGCTCGCGGGCCGTTGAAATATCCGCCGTTCACGTCGATAATGGCCGCTCTGGCCGCGCGGCGCCCGCCTCACAGGGCGCGACGGGTGTGCGCGAGCCCCGCCGTTCGAGTGACAGCCTGAACACAGCCTGAACGCCCTGACGGAACCATGAAACTATTCACCAAAGGTCTGCTGCTGATCGCGATACCGAGCGTGGTCGAGCTCGCGCTGCTCGGGGTCGTCTTCGATACCCAGGAGCAGACCGCGCAGGCCGCACAGTGGGTCGACAACAGCAAGCAGATCCTCTATCAGTCGTCGGCCATCGTCGATCCGCTGCTGCGTCAGGCCGCGCGTGTGCGCACGGCCATGGTCACGGGCGATGCCTCGCTGATCGACCGCCACGCGGTGTGGGTCGACCTGAACGACCGGCTCGCGAAGCTCGACACGCTGGTCGCCGACACGCCGCCCCAGGCCGAGCGCGTACGCAATATGCGGCGCGCGATCGACGCGTATCGCGAGCAGAGCGTCGCCATTTCGCGGGCGTTGCACGAGGAGCGCAGTCTACGCCCCTATATCGCGCTCGAAACCGATGCGTTGCCGCGGCAGATCGCCGTGTTCCGCGACGAGCTGGCCCAGTTCGGCGCGGCGGCGTCGGAACTCGACGTCGAGCGCTCGACCGCGCTCGGAGAACGGCGCGAGCTTCAGCAAACCGCGCAGATCGCCGCCGTGTTCGGCTCGATGCTGATCTGGGCAGTCACCGCGTTCGTGTTCGCGCGCGGCATCGGCCAACGCCTCGAAGTCCTGACCGATAACGCCGAGCGGCTCGGCAGCGGTCGGCCGCTCGCGGCGCCGTTATCGGGCAGCGACGAAATCGCCGCGCTCGACACGGTGCTGCATCAGACCGATGCGCGACTGCGCGAGGCCGAAGCCGAGCAGGCGGCCCTGAAGATCCAGCTCGAAGCACGCGCGCGGGAACTGGCGGCCGTCAATGAGGAATTGCGCCAGGAAACGCAGGACAACGAGATGTTCATCTACAGCGTGTCGCACGATCTGCGTTCGCCGCTCGTTAATCTGCAGGGGTTTTCGAAGGAGCTGCACGTATCGTGCGACGAGCTCGACGGCATCATCGGGCAGGCTCGCCTGCCTGGCAACGAGCAGCGGCGCATGACGCACATTCTCGACGGCGACGTGCGCGAGTCGCTGCACTATTTGCGCACCGCGGTCGCGCGCGCGGCGGCGATCATCGACGCGCTCCTGCGCATCTCGCGCGCGGGACGGTTCGAATACCAGTGGCAGCGGGTCAGCGTCGGGCGCGCGGTGGCGCGGGTCGTCGATGCGCTGCAAGGCACGCTCGACCAGCGCGCGGTCAGCATCACGGTGCGCGAGTTGCCGCCCGCATGGGGCGACCCGACGGCGGTCGAGCAGATCTTCAGCAACCTGATCGGCAATGCGCTGAATTTTCTCGATCCGGCTCGCGGCGGGCGCATCGAGGTCGGCGCGCTGGAGCCCGGACCCGTCGACGAAAGCGAGCCGCGCGCGGTCCGCATGCGCACCTATTACGTCCGCGATAATGGGCTCGGTATTCCGGCCGCATATCTGTCGAAGGTGTTTCGCGCGTTCCAGCGTCTGCACGGGGATGTCGCAAGCGGCGAGGGGATCGGTCTGGCGCTGGTGCGGCGCACGGTCGAGCGGCATGGCGGGCGCGTCTGGGTCGAATCGGCCGAAGGCGCGGGCTCGACCTTTTTCGTGGTGCTGCCGGAACAGCCGGTGCGCCTCTGAGCGCGGCGCATGCCGACGCAACGAGTGACGCTGCCATCCGCCGAGCGGCATGAATGACGAATCGTTAGCACGGAGAACCTATGAACCACGCGCAAACGGTCAGCATCGTTCTGATCGAAGACGACGACGGCCACGCGACGCTTGTCGAGCGCAATCTGCGCCGCGCCGGCATTTCGAACGGCTTCATGCGCTTTCGCGATGGCCAGCAGGCGCTCGATTATTTCTTCGGCCCCGCGCCAGCGCAGCCATTGACCGACGCCGACGGCCATCCGTATCCGCCGCGCGAGAATCTCGCGAATTTCGTCGTGCTACTCGATCTGAAGATGCCGCGTGTCGATGGCTTCGAGGTGTTGCGGCGTCTGAAGGAAGCCCCCGAAACCGCCGCGGTCCCGGTGATCGTGCTGACCACGACCGACGATCCGCGCGAGATCGCGCGCTGCTACGAGCTCGGTTGCAACGTCTATATCTGCAAGCCGGTCGAATACGATGCGTTCATCGAGGCCGTGCGCCGGCTCGGCTTTTTCCTGCAGGTGGTCAAGCTGCCGCCGGGGCATCGGCTCGCACCATCCTGAAGCTGTCCGAAAGCCATTCATGACAAGATAAGCGCCGAACTTACCCAGAGAACACCTGCATGACCGAAGAAGTGTCCACGCCGCGAGCCGCGTATGTGCTCGTCGTCGATGACGACGAAGGCATCTTGCGACTCGCGCGCAAGTCGCTCGAACGCGCCGGCTGCCGGGTGGCGATCTGCGCCGGCGTCGAGGCGGCCCGCGAGCGCCTCGCGAGCGGCGGCCCCGATCTGCTCGTGCTCGACTATCAGCTGAGCGGACCGGAGACCGGGCTCGACTTCTTCCGGCGTCTGCGCGCGGAGGGCGTGCGCATTCCGGCGATCCTCGTGACCGGCTTCACCGACGAATCGCGCGTGATCGAAGCGCTGCGCTCGGGCGTGTCCGACGTGGTGCCGAAGTCCGGTGACTATCTCGACTATCTGCCGGAGGCCGTGGAGCGCGTGCTGTCGCAGGTGCGGCTGCAACGCGCATCCGACGAGGCGTTGCTGCTGCGCGATCGCGAACTGCATTACCGGACGCTGTCGGAAGCGTTGCCGCATCTCGTGCTGACCTGCGACGCAGCCGGAGATTGCGACTTCCTGTCGAAGCAATGGCGCGACTACACCGGCTTGCCCGAACACGGCTCGTACGGTTTGGCGTGGCTCGACGCCGTGCATCCGGACGATCGCGAGCAGATCCGCCGCAGCTGGCTGAAGGCCGTCGCCAGCCGCAGCGGCGACTATCGACAGGAGATGCGGATTCGCCGTCACGACGGCGAGTACCGCTGGTTCGACGTGCGGGTGGTCGCGATGCGCGATGCCGATGGCAACGTCAGCAAATGGTTCGGCAGTTGCACCGACATCCATTCGCAGCGCGAGGCGATCGAGGAGCGTGAGCGCCTGCTCGAGTCCGAGCAGGCCGCGCGCCAGGCCGCCGAAGAAGCGAATCGCGCGAAGGACCGTTTTCTCGCGATGCTGTCGCACGAATTGCGCACGCCGCTCACGCCGGTGCTCGCGGGCGCGAGCGTGCTCGAGATGATCCCCGAGCTGCCCGAGCAGGCGCGCGCGAGCGTGCGCATGATCCGCCGCAACGTCGAGCTGGAGGCGCGGCTGATCGACGATCTGCTCGATCTGACCCGCGTCGCGAACGGCAAGCTGCGGCTGTCGCTTGAGACCGTCGACGTGCACGAGGTGATCGACAGCGTGCTCGAACTCTTTCGCAGCGAAATCCAGGTCAAGCAGCAGGACGTGCATGTCGAGAAGCACGCGACGCATCACTACGTGCTCGCCGATCGTGCGCGCCTGCAACAGATGCTGTGGAACCTGATCCGCAACTCCGCGAAGTTCACGCCGGACGGCGGTCATATCTATGTGCGCACGCGCGATGAACGCATGCAGGTGCAGATCTCGGTCGAAGACACCGGCATCGGCATCGAGCCCGAGCAGATCGGCAAGCTGTTCAACGCGTTCGAGCAGGGTGACCAGAACATGACGAGGCAGTTCGGCGGCCTGGGTCTCGGTCTCGCGATCACGAAGGCTTTGACCGATGTGCACGGCGGTACCGTGACCGCGCAGAGCCCCGGTCCGCATTGCGGCGCGACCTTCACGATCACGCTACCGACCGCGGCCGCGCCGGCCGCCGCGCAGCCGGTCATCGTGCCGAGCACCGTTCAGCCGGCGAGCTCGCTGACGGTATTGCTGATCGAGGATCACATCGATACCGCCGACGTGATGGCGCAGTTGATGCGCGGCGTCGGCCATGACGTGACGGTGGTCGGGCGAATCGATGATGCGCTTGCGGCAACGCAGATGCAGAGCTTCGATCTGGTCGTCAGCGATGTCGGGTTGCCGGATGGCACCGGCCTCGATTTCATCAAGGCGTTTCGCGAACATTCGGACGTGCCCGCCGTCGCACTGACCGGCTTCGGCACTGACGAGGACGTGCGCCGTTGTCTGAGCGCGGGTTTTACGTCGCATCTGACGAAGCCTGTCAATTTCGGCCAGCTCGAAACGATGATCGAAAGCGCGGCGCAATTGAAGTCGCGAAAGGGCGCGTAAGGCTCGATAATCGGCAGCTAAAAGGGGCGGAAAAACAACAAGGCCTGTTGCGACGTCAATCGCAACAGGCCTTTTTATTTCACTGGCTCTGGCCGTCGGACCCGAGCTTGATTTAACAATTAACGCTGCTGGTTCTTCAGCGTATCGCGGATATCGCGCAGCAGCAGCACGTCTTCCGGCGTCGGCGGCGGTTCGGCTGGCGCGGCTTGCGGCTCCTTACGCAGTTTGTTGATGAACTTGACCATCAGGAAAATGATGAACGCGAGAATGATGAAGTTGATCAGCACGGTAATGAACGAACCGTAGCCGATCACCGCCACGCCTGCCGTTTGCAGGTCCTTATACGATTCCGGGTTGCCTTTGTAAGTCGCCGGAACATGGCCGAGGCGAATGAACATATTGGAGAAATCGAGGCCACCGGTAGCGAGCCCGACGACCGGCATGATCAGGTCTTTAACCACGGAATTGACAATGGTGGAAAATGCGCCGCCGATAATCACACCGACCGCCAGATCCATCACATTGCCTTTGAGGGCAAATTCTTTAAATTCCTGGATCATGCTCATAGATATACCTCCGCTGAAATGAATAGCCGAATAATACCAACCTGAAACGGATAGGCTAGTGCTTTAGCCGCAATGCAACAGGCGCATTTGCTGCGCGTCGCTAATGAGGAAACTGTGACTTTCCATGACGCGCGCGCTCCAGGTGCGCGGCAAAACTGACCGGGTCGGTGTTGGTGCCGCACAGCAGCACACCCACGCGTTTGCCCTGCAACTGGTCGCGCAGCGGTCCGAGCAGCGCGGCGGTGGCGGCCGCGCAAGCCGGTTCGACCGCGAGCTTCAGCTGATCGAACAGGATCAGCATCGCCTCGCGCAACTGGTCGTCGGAGACCGTCACGAGCCGATCGATATGGCGTCGGCACAGCTCGTAGCTGTATTGCTCGGTATGCGGCGACATCAGCGAATCGGCGATGCTGTGCATATGGCCCATTCTGACCGTATGGTTGGCGGCGAAACTCCTGCTCATCACGTCCGAACCTTCGGGTTCGACGCCGTACACATGCACGTTCGGATTCGCGAGCCGCAACGCGGTGGAGACCCCGGCCGCGAGTCCGCCGCCACCGATCGGCACGATCACCGCTTCGAGGTCGGGCGTTTGCGTGGCCCACTCGTAGCCGAGCGTGGCCGAGCCGAGCACCGTGCGATAGCCGTTGAAGGGATGCACGAAATAGCGGCCTTCCTCGGCCTCGACGTGGCGCACCAGCTCGAACGCTTCGGCAAGATCTTCCGCATAGATGATGTCGGCGCCGTACTCGCGGCACAGCGCGACGCGCGCCGGATTGGCCGCGCTGAACAG
This sequence comes from Burkholderia sp. H160, assembly GCA_000173575.1. Classification (GTDB taxonomy): domain Bacteria; phylum Pseudomonadota; class Gammaproteobacteria; order Burkholderiales; family Burkholderiaceae; genus Paraburkholderia. The sequence continues at coordinate 8,185 of ABYL01000120.1, forward strand.
CACGACTTTCGCGGTGACGCCCAGCCGCATCGCCGCATAGGCGACGGCCACCGCATGATTGCCGCCCGACACGCAGGTGACGCCCGCGCTCTTTTGCGCATCGTCGAGCGCGAGCAGGTTCGTGAAGGCGCCGCGTGCCTTGAAGCTTCCGCCGGCCTGCAGCAGTTCGAACTTGAAGTTGACGACGGTGCCGCGCAGCGACGCGAAGTCGAGCCGGTCGAACACCGGCGTGCGCGCGACCCACGGCGTCAACGCAAAGTGCTGCGCGGCGATGTCGTCGAGCGTCGGGATCGGCTCGCCGTCGATCGTGTGATCCGTGTGCTGCGGCATGGCGCTGGACATGGCGGTCGCTCCGGAATCGTCGATGTCGGTGAGACCCGTTGCGCGGCGCGCAGGTTCAGTGCGGCTGCGCGCCGCCGCAACGAAACAGGCTAAGCGGCCTCGACCGACATGCTGTGGATGAACTTGCGCAAAAAGCGCTCGCACTCGACGAGCTGCGCGAGCTCGACGAATTCGTTCGCCTTGTGCGCCTGCTGGATGTCGCCGGGGCCGCAGACGATGCTCGGTACACCGGCGTTGGAAAACAGGCCCGCCTCGGTGCCGTACGCGACCTTGCGCTTGTCCTGGTCGGCCGTCAGCGCGCGCACGAGCTGTGTGATCGCGGCCTGTTCAGACGAATCGAGGCCGGGCGCAGCGGCGATCTTCGTGATCTCGATCGCGGCCGACGGATGCTCGCGCAGCATTTTCGGCAGCAGCGTTTCGCGCGCGTAGGTGTCGATGCGCACGAAGATCTGCTCGGGATCGAGCGTCGGCAGGTTGCGGAATTCGAACTGGAACCGGCACTCGGCCGGCACCGTGTTGATCGCGTTGCCGCCCGTGATCGTGCTGGTCTGCGCGGTGCTGAACGGCACGTCATACAGTTCATCGAACGGGCCTTGCTCGCGGAACTGGTCGGCCATGTCGCGGATGTAGCAGATCAGGCGCGCCGCGTACTCGATCGCGTTCAAGCCCTTCGGCGTCAGCGACGAATGCGCGGCCTGGCCGCGCACGCAGCACTGATACGCGTTGATGCCCTTGTGCGCGATGATCGGGCGCATGCTGGTCGGCTCGCCGACGATGCAGCCGTCCGGCTTCACGCCGCGCTTCATCAGATCGGCGATCAGAAGCGGCGCGCCGACGCAGCCAACTTCCTCGTCGAACGACAGCGCGAGGTGGATCGGCTTCGCGAGCTTCGTGCGCAGCATCTCCGGCACGAGCGTGAGCGCCGCGCCGATGAAGCCCTTCATGTCGCAGGTGCCGCGGCCGTACAGCCTGTCGCCGCGAATCTCGGGCTTGAATGGATCGCTGTCCCATTGCTGGCCGTCCACCGGCACGACGTCCGTGTGGCCCGACAGCACGACGCCGCCGTTCGTTTCGCCATCGTGCGCGGGAATCGTCGCGAACAGATTCGCCCATTGGCCGCCCTTGCCGTACGTGAGCGTCGCGTCGATGCCGGCCGCGCGCAACTCGTCGCGCACGGTTTCGATCAGGCCGAGATTGGGATTGCGGCTCACCGTGTCCATCGACACGAGACGGGTGATCCAGGGCAGCGACACCGGAGATGCGGGAGCAGCGGGGGAGGCGGACGACTGCGACGATGGCGCTGTTTCAGCGACGTGAGACATGACATGACTCCGGCATGTGAGTCTATCGATCATATCGCAAATTGCATTTTCGTAAGGGCTTCTGTAAGCCGATGCCGCGTTGGCGCAGCGCAGCATCGATGCGAAAAACGGGGGACGTCCCCCCGTTTTCTGCGCTTCCTGGAACCCCTCGCGCTCAACGCTCAGCGCACCGGTGCGGCCGCCGTGCCGCGGCTCGGCGAACCGAGCGCGCGCAATGTCTCCTTGACGGTCGCGACGCGCACCGCGAGATCGGGGCTGCGCGTTTCGATACGCAGCTTGTCCTGACCCGCGAGCTTGATGTGCTTGTGCTTCTGCACCATCTCGATGATCCGCATCGCGTCGACCGGCGGATTCGGGATGAACTGCAGGCCGATCACCCCTTCGCCCGCATCGATCTTCGAAATGCCGAGCGGCTTCGCGGCCAGCCGCAACCGATGCGTTTCCACCAGCGCATGCGCCTGCGGCGGCAGCTTGCCGAAGCGGTCGATCAGCTCTTCCTGGATGCCGTCGATCGAATCGTTGTGTTCGCAGTTCGCGAGGCGCTTGTAGAGCGACAGACGCTCCTGCACGTCGCCGCAATAGTCCGATGGCAGGATCGCCGGCGAATGCAGATTGATCTCGGTGGTCGCGGCGAGCGGCGCGGTCAGGTCCGGCTCCTTGCCGTTCTTGAGCGCCTTCACCGCGTCGTTGAGCATGTCGGTATAAAGCTGGAAGCCGATCTCCTGAATCTCGCCGGACTGTTTGTCGCCGAGCACCTCGCCGGTGCCGCGAATCTCGAGATCGTGCATCGCCAGATAGAAGCCCGAGCCCAGTTCCTCCATCTGCTGGATCGCTTCGAGCCGCCGTTGCGCCTGCTTGGTGAGCCCTTGAGGATCGTGCACGAGCAGATACGAATACGCCTGGTGATGCGAGCGACCGACGCGGCCGCGCAGCTGATGCAATTGCGCGAGACCGAACTTGTCGGAGCGATGGATCAGGATCGTGTTCGCGCTCGGCACGTCGATGCCGGTTTCGATGATCGTCGTGCACAGCAGCACGTTCGCGCGTTGGGCGACGAAATCGCGCATCACGCGCTCGAGCTCGCGCTCGTGCATCTGTCCATGCGCGACCGCGATGCGTGCTTCGGGCACCAGCGCTTCGAGCATCTGCCGGCGATTCTCGATTGTCTCGACTTCGTTGTGCAGGAAGTAGACCTGGCCGCCGCGCTTGAGCTCGCGCAGCATCGCTTCGCGAATCACGCCGTCTTCCTCGCGCCGCACGAAGGTCTTGATCGCGAGACGCTTCTGCGGCGCGGTCGCGATCACCGAGAAATCGCGCAGACCTTCGAGCGCCATGCCGAGCGTACGCGGGATCGGCGTCGCGGTCAGCGTCAGCACGTCGACTTCGGCGCGCAGCGCCTTCAGCGCCTCCTTCTGCCGAACGCCGAAGCGATGCTCCTCGTCGATGATCACGAGCCCGAGCCGTTTGAACTGCACATCCGACGACAGCAGCTTGTGCGTGCCGATCACGATATCGACCGCGCCTTCGTTGATCTGCTGGATCGCCGCGTTCACTTCCTTCGTAGACTTGAAGCGCGACAGCTCGGCGATGCGCACCGGCCAGTCGGAGAAGCGGTCACTGAAGGTTTGCGTGTGCTGTTCGGCGAGCAGCGTGGTCGGCGACAGCAGCGCGACCTGCTTGCCGCCCATCACCGCGATGAACGCCGCGCGCAGTGCGACCTCGGTCTTGCCGAAGCCGACGTCGCCGCACACGAGGCGGTCCATCGGCTTGCCGCTCGTCATGTCGCCGATCACGGCGGCGATCGCGGCAGCCTGGTCCGGCGTTTCCTCGAAGCCGAAGCTCTCGGCGAACTTCACATAGTCCTTCGGTTCGAGCGCGAACGCGTGGCCCTCGCGGGCGGCACGGCGTGCATACAGATTGAGCAGCTCGGCGGCGGTGTCGCGAATCTGCTGCGCAGCCTTGCGCTTGGCCTTTTCCCACTGGCCGGAGCCGAGCGAATGGAGCGGCGCGCTTTCCGGATCGGCGCCGCTATAGCGGGAGATCACGAGCAATTGCGCGACCGGCACGTAGAGCTTGCTGTCGCCCGCGTATTCGAGGTGCAGGAACTCGGTTTCGCCTTCGCCGAGGTCCATCGTCACGAGACCCATGTAGCGGCCGATGCCGTGCTGGGAATGCACGACCGGGTCGCCCACTTTCAACTCGGACAGATCGCGCACCATCGAATCGACGTTGCTCGCCTGTTCCTGGCGGCGGCGTCCGGCGCGGCGTGCGAGTGGCCCGTACAGCTCGGTTTCGGTGATGATCGCGATGCCGTCGCCCGGCAGCGCGAAGCCGTTCGCGAGCGGCGCGACGCCGAGCGAGAAACGCGCGTCGCTCTTGAGCCAGTCGGCGAAGCTGTCGGCCGAGGCGGGTTTCAGCTGGTTCTCGGCGAGCAGTTGCAGCAGCGTCTCGCGGCGGCCTGCCGATTCGGCGGCGAACAGCACGCGGTTCGGTGTCGTGCTCAGATACGCGCGCAGCGCCGAGACGGGGTCGTCGGCGTGACGGTCGATCGCGAGGTTCGGCAGCGCGATCGACCAGGCGCCGTCGCCATTCGTGGGCAGTGCGAGCCGGGCGAACGGCTTCGCGAACGTGAAGAAATCCTGATCCGACAGGAACAGCTTCTCGGGTTCGAGAATGGGCCGGTCGCGATCGTGCGACAGGAAGTTGAAACGCTGCTTCGTGTCGTTGGTGAAGCGCCGGATCGCCGCGTCCAGATCGCCGACGAGCGCGAGTTGCGAGCCGTCGGGCAGGTAATGGAAGAGAGTGGCCGTTTCCTCGAAGAACAGCGGCAGATAGTATTCGATGCCGGCCGACGGCACGCCGTTTCCGATGTCCTTGTAGATCGACGCACGGCTCGGATCGCCCTCGAAGGTCTCGCGCCAGCGGCTGCGGAATGCCGTGCGCGCGGCTTCGTCGAACGGGAATTCGCGGCCCGGCAGCAGACGCACGTCCTTGACCGGATAGAGGCTGCGCTGCGTGTCGGGGTCGAACGCGCGGATCGAGTCGACCTGGTCGTCGAACAGGTCGATCCGGTAGGGCAATGGGGAGCCCATCGGAAACAGATCGAGCAGCGAGCCGCGAACGCAGTATTCGCCGGGACGCACGACCTGGCTCACGTGCTCGTAGCCGGCGAGCGTCAGCTGCGCCTTCAGCTTCGCTTCATCGAGCCGCTCGCCCTGCGAGAACGAGAACGTGTAGGCCGCCAGAAAGGACGCGGGCGGCATCCGGTACAGGGCCGTCGTGGCCGGCACGAGCAGGATGTCGCAGCGGCCTTCGCCGAGATCGTGCAGCGTCGCGAGCCGCTCGGACACGAGGTCCTGGTGCGGCGAAAACGTGTCGTAAGGCAGCGTCTCCCAGTCGGGCAGCAGACGCACGCGCGCCTCGGGAGCGAAGAAGCCGATTTCCTGCGACAACCGCTGCGCGTCGACCGCGCTTTCGCAGACCACCGCAAGCAGCGGCATCTTCTCGCGATACGCAAGATGGTAGCGGGCGATCAGCAGCGCGTCGGACGAACCGCGCGTGCCGTCGAAGGCGAAACGCTGGCCGGCCTTGACGAGCGCGACGGGCGAGGAGGACTGCGAGGTTGCGGCGATGTCTGGCATAAAGGAGAAAAAGCGGCTCGGGGCTCACGCGACGGCCAAGTTTACGCGTCTACGGGCGTGGATGCGAAGGACGTATTATAAAATCCGTCCTTTACTTTGACCTTGGCGGCATCCGCACTCGTGACTTCCCGTCTCTTCGCCCTGATCCCATGCGCAGGCACCGGCAGCCGTTCCGGTGCCGTGATGCCCAAGCAATACCGCACTGTCGCCGGTCGCGACATGCTGCATTTCTCGCTCGCCGCGTTCGACGCATGCAGCGAATTCGCGCAGACGCTCGTCGTGATCGCGCCCGACGACCAGCACTTCGACGCGCGGCGCTTCGGCAATCTGCGCTTCGCGGTGCGTCGCGTGGGCGGCGCGTCGCGCCAGGCGTCGGTGCTCAACGGTCTGCATGCGCTCGCCGAATTCGGCGCCCACGACGATGACTGGGTGCTCGTGCACGACGCGGCACGCCCAGGTATCACGCCGGCGCTGATCCGCACGCTGATCGGTTCGCTCAAAGACGACGCGGTCGGCGGCATCATGGCGTTGCCGGTTGCCGATACCTTGAAGCGTATCGACCGCGCGTCGGTTGATGGCCGCATCGCCCGCACCGAGGCGCGGGACGGCTTGTGGCAGGCGCAGACGCCGCAGATGTTCCGCATCGGCATGTTGCGCGAGGCGATCCTGCGCGCGCAGGCCGACGGCCACGATCTGACCGACGAGGCGAGCGCGATCGAATGGTCCGGCCATGCGCCGAAGCTCGTGCAGGGCAGCCTGCGCAACTTCAAGGTGACGTATCCGGAAGATTTTGAGCTGGCCGAGGCGATTCTGAGCCGCGGTGCCGGTTCGTGATGTCTGGCCGCCGGCCATTGAAATGATTTGGAAAGGCTTTGAAGAAGCTCGAAAGCTTCAGCACTTGAGGATGTGACGCATATGGATTTCAGAATTGGGCAAGGCTACGACGTGCATGCACTGGTGCCGGGACGCGCGTTGATCATCGGCGGCGTGACGATTCCGTACGAACGCGGGCTGCTCGGCCACTCGGACGCGGACGTGCTGCTGCACGCGATCACCGATGCGCTGTTCGGCGCGGCCGCGTTGGGCGACATCGGCCGGCATTTCTCCGATACCGACGCGAAGTTCGCCGGCGCGGACAGCCGCGTGCTGTTGCGCGAATGTGTGGCGCGCGTCAAGGCGGCCGGTTTTGAAATTGGCAACGTCGATAGCAGCGTGATCGCGCAGGCGCCGAAGCTCGCGCCGCATATCGAAGGGATGCGCGCGAATATCGCGGCGGACCTCGGTCTGCCGGTCGAGCGCGTGAACGTCAAGGCGAAGACGAACGAGAAGCTCGGTTACCTTGGCCGCGGCGAGGGCATCGAGGCACAGGCCGCGGTGTTGCTGGTGAGGGGCTAAGCGGGCGCTTCCCGGGGCGATTGACGGTACCGCTTACAGCGTCGCGCCGCCGATCGCCCGATTGCTCGGACACGGCTCGCCCGTTTGCAGGCCGTCGAGGATGCGCAGCACTTCTTCGGGATTACGGCCCACGTAGAGATTGTTGACCGACACGTGCTGGATCGTGTTGTCCGGATCGACAATATAGGTCGCGCGCAGCGCGACCCCCGCTTCCTTGTCGCGCACACCGAGCTGGTCGATCAACTCGCCTTTCACATCGCCAAACGAATAGTGGTTGAGCCGGTTGAGCTCCTTGTTCTCGCGGCGCCACGCGAGCTTCACGTATTCGTTGTCGACGCTGCCACCGAGCACCACCGCCTCCCGATCCTCGAACTCCTTGACAAGCTTGGCGAATTCGACGATTTCCGTGGGGCAGACCAACGAGAAATCCTTCGGATAGAAGTAGATGATTTTCCACTTGCCCGGAAACGACTGCTCGGTGAGGTATTCGAACGCCGAGGCGCCGTTTTCCTCGTGGTGATTGAAGCCCGGCTTGGCGGCGGTGACGGTGAACGCTTCGACTTTATCGCCAACGGTTTTCATGCAAGAGCTCCTTCGGAAATCGCAAGAACGGCATGGTTCGAATGGCGGCAGCGCGGCGCGCCTTGCCTCGACGGCTCACGCGCCTTTAGCGAGCGGAAACTCGATTGTCACCTCAAGTCCTGGTCCGGGTGAACGGTTGCGCAGACGCAGCGCGCCGCGATAACGCGCGACGAGCCGCTGCACGATCGCCATGCCGAGGCCCGTTCCGTTGGCCTGGGTGCGCGCCGAATTCACGCGATAGAACGGCCGTGTGACGAGCGCGAGCTGGTCTTCGGGAATGCCGGGGCCTTCGTCGACCACCGAGAGTTCGACGCGCGAATGCGACACGCGTGTCTCGAGAATCACGTGCGGCACACCGTCGCCGTCGCTGAGGCCGTATTTGCGCGCGTTCTCGAGCAGGTTGCCGACCACCCGCCGCATGTCGGTTTCATCGGCCTCGATCACCGCGGAGGGAGCGAGCCGCGTGATCAGCCGCATGCTGTCCTCGCTTTGCATGCGCGCGGCAAGTTCGCCCGCGATCACCGAGAGGTCGACCGGTTCCGGCACGCGCTGCACCGGACGCGCGTAATCGAGGAAGCGGCCGATGATCATGTCCATCTGCTCGATGTCGTCGACCATCGCGTCCTTGGTGGCCTGGTCGGACGGGCTCATTTCGGTTTCGAGCCGCAGCCGCGCGAGCGGCGTGCGCAGATCGTGCGAGATGCCGGCGAGCATCAGCGCGCGGTCGGCTTCGAGCTGTTCGAGGTCGCGCACCATCTGGTTGAAGCTGCGATTCGTTTCGGCGGCGACGCCCATGCCGCGCTCGGGCAGCGGTTCGGGCGATTGCCCCGAGCCGACCCGGCGGGCTGCCATCGCGAGCCGTGCGAACGGCCGGTTCACCAGACTCGTGATGAACGCCGCGCCGAACAGCGACAGCGCGAGCGCGAACACGCCCCAGCCGGCCCATTGCAGGCCGGTCGCGTTGTCGAGCTGATCGCGGTCGAGCGCGACCCAGTAATCGTCGTCGTCGATCTTGAAGCTGATCCACACGCCGTTGATATCGTTCACGCTCTGCGCGATCACGGTGTCGTCGCCGAGACGGCCGCGGATGTCGTGCTCGATCAGGCGATTCAGCGATTCGTCGGGCTGGAGTTTGTATTTGTCGGTGGCTTCACGCGGGTAGACTCGCACCCCTTCATTGCTCTCCAGATCCTGGAGCAGCGCGCGGCGCAGGTCGGGATCGGAATAGAGGAGCGCGGTGCGCGTGAGCTTCACGATCGCGACGAGTTGCAGAGCCACGCGTTGCGCGCGCGGCTCCCGCTCGATCACGCGAAAGCTCTGGAACCACGCGGCGAGACTGACTGCGATCAACAGTGCGATCAGCAGAAACGTGCGCCAGAAAAGGCCACCGAACGCGAGCGTCAGGAGGCGCCGGTCGATCCGCATGGGCCCTTCTTATGAGAAATCAACGACAAAAACTATATGGAACCAGAGTAAGTGCTTTGCATGGGACCAGAGTAACGCGCTGAAGCGCGAACTCTGGTCGACAGCTAAAGCGCCAACTCTGGTCGACAAAGGAGTGGAACGCGAACTCAGGCTGCACCGTCGGGGATGAACACGTAGCCGAGACCCCACACGGTCTGAATGAAGCGCGGGCTGCCTGGATCGGGTTCGATCAGCTTGCGCAGACGCGAAATCTGCACGTCGAGGCTGCGGTCGAACACTTCATATTCGCGGCCGCGCGCGAGTTCCATCAGCTTTTCGCGCGACAGCGGCTGGCGCGGATGACGCGCGAATACTTTCAGCACCGAGAATTCGCCCGTGGTGAGCGGAATTTCCTGGCCGGCCTTGGTCAGCGTACGGGTAGCGAGATTCAGCGCGAACTCGCCGAACTCGAACACCTCGGTGGTCTCGGACGGCGCGCCCGGCAATTCGGACGGCGACTGCCGGCGCAGCACCGCGTGAATCCGCGCGACCAGTTCGCGCGGATTGAACGGCTTGGGCAGATAGTCGTCGGCGCCCATCTCGAGGCCGACGATGCGATCGACATCCTCACCCTTGGCCGTCAGCATGATGATCGGCGTGCGATCGTTGCTGCCGCGCAGACGCCGGCAGATCGACAGACCGTCCTCACCGGGCAGCATCAGATCGAGCACCAGCAGATCGAAGCGCTCGCGTACCCAGAGCTTGTTCATTGACGGCGCATTTTCGGCGACGTAGACGTTGAAGCCCTGCTCGCCGAGGTAGCGGCGCAGAAGATCACGCAGGCGTGGATCGTCGTCGACGACGAGGATTTTCGAAGGGTTTTTGGTTTCCATGGTCGGCATCTTAGCGCGATTAGAAAGTGGTGCGCGGTTACAACTTTTCCGGGGTTACAGTCGGTTACAAAATTTACCCGCAGTATGGCGCGACGTAAAGTATGCGCGTTTAGACTCCTTTACTGAATGCGGCTGTTCGGTGGATACTTCACTCGAAAAAACTCTCGTACCCGGCTGTTACCGGGGTTTGTATACGCATCTGAGGTAGCCGGTTGCCGCGCCACGAAGGGAACAACATGAAGGGAGGGGTTTGGCCAAATGTGCGCCTGAGGATGATCGCACTGGCGGTAGCCGGTACGCTCGCAGGCACACTGGGCCCGACGCTCGCCCATGCGCAGCCGTCCGCGGACAGAGCGGCGAGCGAGCATGCGCCCCGCTCCGGCAATGGCAGAGTCAGCCACCATAACCTGAGCATCGATCACCCTGCCTCTGACGTGATTCTGCGTACCGCGGTTCCCCCTGATCTCGATCAACGTCGCCGCGACGGGCATATGACGCCCGAAGAGCGTCGGCTGTTGCGGCAGCACATCGAAGACGCGGTGCGCGAGTTGTACAAGCGGTAGTCTTCGCATTTCGGCCTTTCTTGCGCGCGCATCGCCGCGTGAAAAATCCTGTTGCATCTTCAGCGTCAACGACCTGATCCGCTGTTCCGTTGAGTCGCCAGCACCGGCGCATTTTTGCCCATGCGCACGCCTCGGCTCGCGATGTCACGCAAAACGGATCAGCGATGATGAAACTTCTTCGACGTGTGAATGGCGTCCCGCGGCCTGGGGTGTCGGCTCGCGCGGCATCGGTCACCACGGACGGCGAGCAAACCCTTCTCGACATCGACGACGCGCGCTTTTTCCTGACCCGGATCGGCTTCGCGCCTGATCACCCCGAGCTCGCGCAATATACGGGACTCACGCGAGCACAGGCGGTCGACAAGGCCCTCGCGAATGCGCACCGTGAAGCCGTATCGCCGCCACCCGAGTGGGTATTCGAACCGATTCCGACGCGCGCGGAGCGCAACACATGGACGCCGGATCAACGTCGCGAGCAACAAAAGCTGCTCGGACAGCGTTACGAACAATTACGGGAATGGTGGGTGCGCGAGATGCTGATCACGCCTTCGCCGCTCACCGAACGCGTGACGCTCTTGTGGCACAACCACTTCACGTCAGGGCAGGACAAAGTCCAATATCCGCAGCTGATGGCGCGGCAGAATCTCCTGCTGCGCCAGCACGCGCTCGGCAATTTTGGCGAACTGCTGCATGACGTCGCGAAAGATCCGGCGATGCTGCAGTACCTCGACGGCGCGAGCAATCGCAAAGGCAAGCCCAACGAAAATTTCGCACGCGAGGTGATGGAGCTATTCACGCTCGGCGAGGGACGCTATACGCAGCGCGACGTCGCCGAGGCCGCGCGCGCCTACACCGGCTGGAGTCTCGATCCCGACACGCAGGCCTATGTGTGGCGCGCGAACCAGCACGACGACGGCGAGAAGACCGTGCTTGGACAAACCGGCCCGTTCGATGGCGACCAGGTGCTCGATATCCTGCTCGCGCGGCCCGAGACCGCGACGTTCGTGACGACCAGGCTTTGGCGCGAGTTCATCTCCGACGCGCCGGACCCTGCGCGCATCGAGCCGATCGCCACGCAGTTTCGCGCGAGCGACTATGACATCAAGGTTGCGCTCCACGGACTCTTTCTAAGCGATGCGTTCTGGAGCGACGAGAATCGCGGCGTGCTGGTGAAGTCGCCGGTCGAGTTCGTGATCGGCGCGCTGCGCGCATTCGATGTCGGCTACGACGACACCGCGCCGTTCGCCGCGCAGATTCGCGCGCTTGGCCAGAATCTGTTCTATCCGCCGAACGTCAAAGGATGGCCGGGCGGTGCGGCGTGGATCAACAGTTCGACGCTGCTCGCGCGCAAGCAGTTCGTCGAGCAGCTGTTTCGCGCGACCGGGAGCGCGGGGGCGCCGCGCATGAACGGCTCGGCCAGTCCGAAGAGCGCAGCGAGCGGTGCGCGACCAGCGCTCGCCGCGAGTCAGGCGACCGCGACGCCGCAGCGTGTCATGGCGCGCACCGGCCAAGGGGGCGTACGTTTTGACATCGCGAACTGGCTAGCGCATTACAACGCTTCACCGGCCGCGAAACCTGGGCTGTCGGCCGAATTGCAGTTGCAGCACGCGGTGCTGCCGTTCACGCCGGTCGATGCGATCGCCACCGATTCGACCGCGAGTGCGTACCTCGAAGCCTTGCTGATGGACCCTGCGTACCAGTTGAAATAACCGACGTATTGGCAGTCATTGCAACGGGCGGACCGCCGGCGGCGGGACAACAGGCGCCGACCCGATCACAACGAGGTGCAGCATGAAACGACGCAGCTTTCTTTCGATGAGCGCGGCCGCCGGCGCGTCGCTATGGTTGCCTCGCGCATTCGGCGCGGGCAACGCGATGGAGGCGCCGTGGCAGGAGGCGTCGAACACGTCGCAAGCGCCGATCGCGCGGACCCGCGGTTACGACAACCTGCTGATCCTCATCGAACTGAAAGGCGGCAACGACGGTTTGAACACCGTGATCCCGTTCGCCGATCCCACCTACTACGCGCTGCGCAAAAACATTGGCATCAAACGCGAACAGATGATCCAGCTCGACGAGCGCACCGCGCTGCATCCCGCGTTGCAGCCGCTGATGCCGCTGTGGCGCAGCCGGCAGCTCGCGATCGTGCAGGGCGTCAGCTACGCGCAACCGAACCTGTCGCACTTCCGCTCGATCGAGATCTGGGACACCGCGTCGCGCTCCGATCAGTATCTGCGCGACGGCTGGCTCACGCGCGCGTTCGCGATGCGTCCGGTGCCCGCCGGTTTCGCGGCCGACGGCGTCGTGATCGGCAGCGCCGAAATGGGGCCGCTCGCGAACGGCGCTCGCGCGATTGCGCTCGTCAATCCAGCGCAGTTCGTCAAGGCCTCGCGGCTCGCGACGCCGGTGTCCTTGCACGAGCGCAATCCGGCGCTTGCACATATTCTCGACGTCGAAAACGACATCGTGAAAGCGGCCGATCGTCTGCGGCCGCAACAAGGGCAGCCGCAGTTGAAGACGGTGTTTCCCGGCGGCGCGTTCGGCAGCTCGATCAAAACGGCGATGCAGGTGCTGGCCGCTTCGGACACCGTGACGGTGGCCGCCGACGGCCGCGCGCCGCGGGAGCAACCGTTGAGCGGGCAGGGCGTGGCCGTGATCCGGCTAACGTTGAACGGTTTTGATACGCATCAGAATCAGCCGGGTCAGCACGCCGCGTTGCTCAAACAGTTCGCGGAAGGCATGGCGGCGATGCAGGCCGCGCTCGTCGAACTGGGCCGTTGGAACGACACGCTCGTGATGACGTACGCGGAGTTCGGGCGTCGTCCGCGCGAAAACCAGAGCAACGGCACCGATCACGGCACGGTGGCGCCGCACTTCGTGACGGGCGGTCGCGTGCAGGGCGGTTTGTACGGCGTGCCGCCGGTGCTTGCGCGGCTCGATGGGAATGGCAACTTGCCGGTCGGCGTGGATTTTCGCCAGCTTTATGCGACGGTGCTCGGGCCCTGGTGGGGGCTCGACGCGCCGGCGATTCTGCAGCAGCGGTTCGAGCCGCTGCCGTTGCTGCGGGCGTGAACGCCTGAACGCGAATTGGTGCGTCTGGCTGTCAGGCTACTTCGCGCGCCACGCGATCCATAGCTTGCGGATCGGCGTCAACGCGATGCGCTGATGCAGCACGTGATAGCCGTCGCGCTCGATTTCATCGAGCAACGCCAACGCGAGCGCCGCGAGCGCGAGCA
>ABYL01000119.1 GCA_000173575.1 Burkholderia sp. H160
GCTGCTCGCGGTGCGCGAGGCGGGCGAGCGCGTCGCACTGGTTGCGCGCGCATCGCGTGCGGGCCAGTGGGCGGATGCCGACGGCGTGCATTTCGTCGCCGCGCCGGAAGATCCGCACGTCTATGCACGCGAGCTATACGGTTTGCTGCGCGCGCTCGATCGCGCGAACGTCACGCGGATTCTGATCGAGAAGCTGCCGGACACGATCGAATGGATCGCGGTCAACGACCGGCTCGGGCGCGCGGCGGCGGCTTTCGAAGCGCAGCACTGACCTGTTCGGCTCGCTGCGCGGCATAGCGTGGCTACCGGAAAAAGACAAAGGCCCGGCTCGTTCAACGAGCCGGGCCTTTTGTCATCCAGGCAACCTTAACGCCGCATTACTTCCCAAGCCCGCTAGCAGCGATCTGCTTCTCGACCTGCTGCGCGATCAGCGCGTTCATATGCGTGGTCGGGTGCACGAGGTCGGCGAACATGTAGGTCTGATCCGCGCCGGCCACCGTGTACGTCTGCGGCGAGCAGAACAGCGAGGACGCGAGCGCGGTGCCGAACGCCGCCGCCGTCTGGCCGGATGCGAGCACGCTCGGGTTCTTCGTCGCGTACGCGGTCGCGGCCGCGGCCATCGACGTCAGGTTACACGCGGTGCCCGTATTCGACACGGTGAAGCCGAGCGACTGGTAGTTGGCCAACACCTGGTCCAGCAACGCGAACGAGTCCAGGTAGATGACCTGACTCGTCGAGGCCAGTCCTTTCTGCAGCACGCCGTTGTAGACCTGAACCAGCGTGTTGATGAGTGCCTGGCCTTGTGTGCCCGCTGCGAGACCTTGCGGCGTCTGCGCAATGTCCGGCACGTTTGACACCACCACATGCGTCGCGCCCGCCGCGACGATCTTTTGCACCGTGCCGACGAAGGTAGCCGCCGCGGTCCCGACCGCCACCGCCTCGGTCTGCGCGGCCGTCTGTTCCGCGGAGGCTGCCGCCAACTGCGCGGCGGCAGCGGTGCCGCCGCTTTCGAGCACCGCCGTCGCCGCTGCCGTGCCGGCCGCCGAGACCGTTTGCACCGCGATGAAGATGTCGTTCGCACCGCCGTTGATCAGCACGAGCTGGTTCGAATTGAAGCTGTTGTGCGCGGTCAGATACTCGGTGACCTGCGTCGTAATGGGCACCGTCGTCGCGGCCATGTTGTTCGGCGCGAAGCCGACGCCCGGCTGCAGATCGACACGCGAGCCGCCCTGCGCATAACCGAGACCGCCCGCCGCGGTGAGCGCGTTGCCGAAGCCGCCGGAATATGCGGGGGTAAGCGTGCCGCCGTAGTATTCAGCGACCTTCTGCGTCCAGATTTCACCCGGATTCGTCGTGAAGCGGCCGCCGCCCGTGCCGACGTTCGCCTGAACCGCCGCCTGGTAGGTGCCGACGTCCGACAGGCTGTCACCGAACGACACGACCTGCAGCGTGACGCCCCCCGCCGGCGTGCTGCTGCTCGAACTGTTGTCGCTGCCGCCACCGCCGCACGCCGCGAGCGCGGCGAACGCGGCGCTCGCCACGGCGATCTGCGTGACGCGTATCCATTGCTGTTTTTTCGAAGCGGTTTGATTCATGTTGACTGCATCTCCTCGTATGTGTGGCCCTTGATGCCATGTGTTGCAGGTGGCGTCCGCCGCGTCGGCGGCGTGACGACAGCTTGCAGAATCTTCTACGGCCTGCGTGACGTCCGAAGCGCGGCCATATGATAAGCGGCGGCCCATGCGGGCGGTGCGAACAGCGCGCGCGATTTGTTGCGCCAGCCACGCACGCTCGCGAAGTCCGCGGCCATCGACGCCCATTCGTGAAACGTCGCCTTCAGCGGGTTGTACGTGCGTAGCGGCTCGACGATGCCGTACACCGGTGCCTCGCGCGGATCTTCGTCGACGTAGCTGCCGAACAGGCGATCCCAGATCACCAGCACGCCCGCGTAATTGCGATCGATGTAGCGGTCGTTGCGTGCGTGATGCACACGGTGGATCGACGGCGTATTCAACACGTATTCGAGCCAGCCGAGCTTGCCGATCACCTGCGAATGCACGAAGAACTGGAAGCCGAGATTGATCAGCACGATCGCGACGATCTGCTTCGGCGCGAAGCCGAGGATCGCCAGTGGAATCCAGAACACCCACATGCCGGCGATCGGGTACATCAGGCTCTGGCGGAACGGGGTAGAAAAATTCAACCGCTCCGACGAGTGGTGCACGACGTGCGCGGCCCACAGCCAGCGCACGCGGTGACTGCAGCGATGAAACACGTAATAGAGCAGATCCTGCGCGACGAACAGTACAGCGAACGACAGCCACGTCGCCGGCCAGGTATGAATGCGGTAATGCTCGTAGAAAAATGCGTAGACAGGGATGATCGCGAGCCACGCGAGCTTGTCGGCGGCCTGCTGCATCAGCGCGAGCGCGGCGTTGCACAGCGTGTCGCGCCAGCTATAGAGCCGCTCGGCCGGGCGCGTGCGGCTCACATGCCACGCCTCCCAGCCGATACAGGCAAGAAAGACGGGCGCCATGGCGAGCAGCAGCAATTCGGCATCGAATTGCATCGTGTCTCCCTTCCTGGTCCCTGGTCGCCGCGCGGTACGCGGCGGGTGGTGTCGTTATCGTTCGTGCGGGTCGCGCGGTCTGAACGGCCGGCCGCCCCGCACGGCAAGCGCGTGATGTCGTGCGCCGCCTGCTGCCCGACAGCGTACACGGTTAGCAGCTTGCCGCGCGCGGCATCGCTAGAAGGAATACTCAGTGGGCACCGCGCTTGCGCGGGTTTTTCCTGGGCTTGCCGGGCGCTTGCTCGACGGGCGCGGAGACCTTTGTGAAGCCTTGCGACGGGCCTTCGTAGACCCATTCGAGCAGCGCGTCGTGCGCGGCGCGCGCGGCTTCCGAATGCGGATCGTTGATCAGGCTGACGACGATGTAGCTGTTGCCGTCGGCCGACGCGACGTAGCCGGCGATCGCGCGCACGTCGCGCAGCGTGCCGGTCTTGATGTGCGCGTTGCCGTCCGCGCCCTTGTTGGTCAGGCGGTTGCGCATCGTGCCGTCGACACCGGCGATCGGCAGTGAGTCGACGAACACCTGCGCGACCGGGCTCGCGTTGGCGCGTTGCAGAACATCGGCGAGTGCGAGCGCGGTAATGTGCTCGTCGCGCGACAGGCCCGAGCCGTTGTCGAGCGTCAGGTACTCGGTGTTGAGGCTGTCGCGCTGCAGGAACGCTTCGACCGCGCGCGCGGCTTTGGCGGGCGTCGCGGGCGGCCTTTCCTCGGCGGCGCCGATCGTCAGGAACAGGTTGCGCGCCATCGTGTTGTTGCTGTACTTGTTGATGTCGCGAACGATGTCCGACAGGATCGGCCCCTCGTGCGTCGCGACGAGCTTCGCGCCGGCCGGTACCGCGCCTTCGCGGGTCGTGCCAGTGAACGTGCCGCCCGTTTGCTGCCACAGCGCGAGAAAGCCGCGCGCGAAGAACGTCGAGTGATCGAGCACGGCGATGTTGATCGTGCGTGCATCGCAGCGTACCGGATAGTCACCGGTGAACAACGCGTCGATCGAGCCGTCGGGCTGCGGCGTGACGGTCGGGGTCGGCATCTCGCCGCGGCACGGGCCGCTCGTCGCGCGCAGCTCGTTGTCGATGCGCAGCTGCGCGAGCGCGGGCAGCACGTCGATCGCGACGGTGCCGTCCGGCGATGGCGTCAGCGTGAACGACAGCGATTTGAACGCGTACAGCAGCGGATCGGGGCCGACGTTGTACGGCGCGCTCACGTCGTCGTCGAACGCGGGGAGCTCGCGCGTTGACGGATCGAAGTACCGCTTGTCGAGCACGAGCGCACCGTCGATTCCGTTGACGCCCGCCTTGTGAATCTTCTGCACGAGGTCGATCAATTCTTCGGGCACGAGTTTCGGGTCGCCGGTGCCCTGAATGTACAGATTGCCGTGCAGCACGCCGCTCGCGTCGAGCGTGCCGTCCGCGTAGGCCGTGGTGCGCCAGCGGTAGCCGGGGCCGAGGATCGACAGGCCCGAGTAGGTGGTGACGAGCTTCATCGTCGAGGCGGGCATCATCGGCTTGCCGGCGTTCAGCGCGACGATCGGTGTGCGGTCGCCGACCTTTTCGACGACCACGCTGATCGACGACAGCGGCACGTGCGCTCGCTGCAGACCGACCATCACCGGCTGCGGCAGCACCGTCGTGACGTTGACACTGGGATGCCTGGCCTTGACACGCGCCTCTGCCGCATGCGGCAGCAGCGCGCTCGCGCCGAGCGCGGCGGCGAAGAGCCAGACGGTTGCGCGCGGCGCGAGGCGCTTTGGCATAAAGGCGGCGATACTAAGGATCCGGCGCGGCCGCGGCGCCAGACGGCGTGCGACGGAAGACAGAAAAGCGTGCGTCATGAACGGGTGAACAGGCAAACGGACGAGCAGGATTTCAGGGTGCGCGGCGGGCGGCGAGCGGCGGACCAACGCGCCGCGTGCCACCCGACGAATGTTGCGCGACGCAAACCGCCCATTGTAGTGACATGGCGTGGCGCTGCGGTGAAAAAAGCGCCACACGCCGCGCGGCCCGAAAGCGGGCGCTAGAATGCGGCATCAACAAATGTTTCGGAACGGACAACCATGCGCATTCTGCTAGTCGAAGATGACCGGATGATCGCCGAAGGCGTGCGCAAGGCGCTGCGCGGCGAAGGCTTCGCCGTCGACTGGGTAGAGGACGGCGAAGCGGCACTGCGCGCCGCGGCCGCCCAGCTTTACGATCTCGCGTTGCTCGACCTTGGTCTGCCCAAGCGCGACGGTCTCGAGGTGCTGCGCGCGCTGCGCGCTCGCGGTCATGCGCTGCCGGTGCTGATCGTCACCGCGCGCGACGCGGTTGCCGATCGCGTCAAGGGCCTCGACGCCGGCGCTGACGATTACCTTGTCAAACCTTTCGACCTCGACGAACTCGGCGCGCGCATGCGCGCGCTGATCCGGCGCCAGTCCGGCCGCAGCGATTCGACGATTCGCCACGGCAATTTGACCCTCGATCCCGCGTCGCACCAGGTGACGCTCGATGGCGCGCCGGTCGCGCTATCCGCGCGCGAATTCGCGTTGCTTGAAGCGTTGCTCGCGCGGCCCGGCGCGGTGCTGTCCAAGAGCCAGCTCGAGGAAAAGATGTATGGCTGGGGCGAGGAGATCGGCAGCAATACCGTCGAGGTCTACATTCACGCGCTGCGCAAGAAGCTCGGCGCCGATCTGATCCGCAACGTGCGCGGGCTCGGCTACATGATCGCGAAGGACGCCTGAGCCGATGCGCTCGATTCGCCGTCAACTGCTGTTCTGGCTGCTCGCGCTCGTGCTGCTCGGCGTCGGCATCGCGGGCTGGCTGATCTATCGGCAGGCGCTCGCCGAAGCGAACGAGCTGTTCGATTACCAGCTCGAGCAAATCGCCGCGGCGCTGCCGGCGGAACCGTTCTCGCAGGTGCTCGGCCGCGATACCGGCGACGAGGGCATCGTGCTGCAGATCTGGAATCGCAACGGCATGCTGATGTACTACTCGCGGCCGCGCGCGCCGCTCGCGCCGCGCGCCGAGCTCGGGTTTTCGACGGAGCGTACCGACCGCGGCGATTGGCGCGTGTATGGCGCGATCGTCGGCGATAACGTCGTGCAGCTCGCGCAGCCGTTGTCGGTGCGCAACCGGCTCGCCGCCAACGTCGCGCTACGCACGCTGTGGCCGCTGATCGTGCTGCTGCCGCTGCTCGGGCTGGCGGTGTGGGTGATCGTCGGCCGCGGGCTGCGACCGCTGCGGCGCGTGACGAGCGCGCTCGACATGCGTCATCCCGAGGTGCTCGATCCGTTGCCTGATCAGCGCTTGCCGCTCGAAGTGCAGCCACTCGTGCGCGCGCTGAACGGGCTGCTGCGGCGGCTCGCGGATGCGCTCGACATCCAGAAGGCGTTCGTCGCCGATGCCGCGCACGAATTGCGCACGCCGCTTGCCGCTGTGCAGATTCAGGCGCAATTGGTCGCGCGCGCGAAGGACGACACTGCCCGCGGTGAAGCGCTCGCCGATCTGCAGGCGGGCGTCACGCGCGCGACGCGCCTCGCCGAGCAGTTGCTCGCGCTTGCACGCGCCGAACCGGATGGCGCCGCCGTCGCCGGGACGCTCGATCTGCGCGAGCTGCTGCGGGAGTGCGTCGCGACCTACGCGCCGCTCGCGATGAATCGCGGCGTCGACCTCGGTATCGAGGCGGGCGAGACCGCCAGCGTGACCGGCGACGCCGAAGCGCTGCGCGTGATGTTCAACAACCTCGCCGACAACGCGACCAAGTACACGCCGCGCGGCGGCCGCGTCGACGTGAGCCTGCGCGTCGAGGAGGGCCATCCGGTCGTGCGGATCGCCGATAGCGGCCCGGGCATCGACCCGGCCGACCGCGAGCGCGTGTTCGATCGCTTCTATCGCGCGGGCGCGGGTGCGAATCGCGCGCGCACCGACGTGGCGGGCAGCGGTCTCGGTCTGGCGATCGTGCGTCGGATTGCCACCCAACATCATGCGGAAGTGTCGCTCGACGAATCGCCGGCCGGCGGTTTGCAGGTCACCGTACGTTTCTGAGAATGGCGGTTTGTCCTTCGGAAAAACTTGCCGTTCGGACTGCCACGACGGTCCCGGCGGCCCGTCGGAAAAGGTTCCCACGATCTGGCGCTGCTTAAGACTCTTTTAAGTGATGCCGCTTACGCTCCTTGACATCCAAAGTCACTTTCTCCAGTCAGGAGCTCATGATGAACGCGAAAACCTTGTCCCGCGGCGCTGTTGCGGTAGCTGTCGCCGCTGCGCTTTCAGCCGGCTATGTGGCGGGGCATCGCGATATGCCTGCGCCGCAGATCATCTCGCCGGCGGAAGCTGCCGCGATGATGCCCGCCGAAGCCGCAGCCAAAACCGGCATCCCCGATTTCTCCGGTCTCGTCGAGACCTACGGTCCGGCTGTCGTCAACATCAGCGCGAAGCACGTGGTCAAGCAGACTGCAATGCGCGGTAATGGCGGCACCCTCAATGGCAATCAGCTGCCGATCGATCCCAACGATCCGTTCTATCAGTTCTACAAACGTTTCTTTGGCGGCGTGCCGGGCATGCAAGGCGGCGCGCCGGGCATGCAAGGCGGCGATGGCGGCGACGCACCCGATCAGCCGAGCGCGAGCCTCGGCTCGGGCTTCATCATCAGCAATGACGGCTATATTCTGACGAACGCGCACGTGGTCGATGGCGCGAACGTCGTCACCGTGAAGCTTACCGACAAGCGCGAGTTCAAAGCGAAGGTGGTCGGCGCCGACAAGCAATCCGACGTCGCCGTGCTGAAGATCGACGCGAGCAATCTGCCGACCGTGAAGATCGGCGATCCGCGCCAGAGCAAGGTTGGTCAGTGGGTCGTCGCGATCGGCTCGCCGTACGGCTTCGACAACACCGTGACCTCGGGCATCATCAGCGCGAAGTCGCGCTCGCTGCCCAACGAAAACTACACGCCGTTCATCCAGACCGACGTGCCGGTGAACCCGGGCAACTCGGGCGGTCCGCTCTTTAATCTGCAAGGCGAAGTGATCGGCATCAACTCGATGATCTACTCGCAGACGGGCGGCTTCCAGGGCCTGTCGTTCGCGATTCCGATTAGCGAGGCGATCAAGGTCAAGGACGATCTCGTCAAGACCGGCCACGTGAGCCGCGGCCGCCTCGGCGTCGCGGTGCAGGGCCTGAACCAGACGCTTGCCCAGTCGTTCGGCATGCAGAAGCCGCAAGGCGCGCTGGTCAGCTCGGTCGATGCCAACGGTCCCGCGGCCAAGGCCGGCTTGCAGCCGGGCGACGTGATCCTGTCGGTGAATGGCGACGAAGTCAGCGATTCGACGGATCTGCCGGCGAAGATCGCGGGCCTCGCACCGGGCAGCTCGGCGACCCTGAAAGTGTGGCGCGACAAGGCCAGCAAGGACGTGAAGGTGACGATCGGCTCGTTCTTGGACGCGAAAGTTGCGTCGGCGGGTAAGGCCGATCAGCAGACCCAGCTGCAAGGCCGTCTCGGCGTGGCGGTGCGTCCGCTGACGCCGGAAGAGAAGAGCAGCGCGTCGGTGTCGCACGGTCTGCTCGTGCAGCAGGCGGGCGGTGCGGCGGCGAGCGCCGGCATCCAGCCGGGCGACGTGATTCTCGCGGTCAACGGCCGTCCGGTCACGAACATCGATCAACTGAAGCAGATGATTTCAGGCGCAGGCAACAGCATTGCGCTGCTGATCCAGCGAGACAACGCGCAGATTTTTGTGCCCGTTGATCTCGGCTGATCCAGTATTCGGGCGGTTCGAACGGATAGCCCAACCCAGTTAGAGCTGTAGTAGCGGGTGCCGGTCCTTTGCATTTACTGCAAGGACCGGCTTTTTTTCGTCTGTCCGACCTAAGGTGTTGCGGCCAGCGCGTGTCGGCTGGAAGCGCGCCGTGCCCCGAGGTCATGACAGCCGCACTGTTTGCGTCGATGCAACTGGACGGCTGGCACACAGGTTGCTTCCTCCTTGAATTGAGCCCCTCCAGAGACTTGGCACGGGCTTTAACTAGGAGAGCGAACCGATGAAAACCCAACGCAATCAGCAAAGGATCGTAGCCGCCGCGCTGTGCGGGGCGCTCACGCTCGGACTGGCGGGCGGTGCGTACGCGCAGCAGGCGGGCGTAACCGGTGGCTCGACCACCGACAACACCAGCGCGGGCAACACCAACGGCGGCGGTCTGCCGCAAATCCAGCAGCAGGGCGACGTGTCGTACGTTTCGGGAGGCGTCGGCCTCGACGAATCGCAGGCGCTGCGAGCCGCGCAAAGCCAGTGGCCGCTGACGCTGCGCTTTACCGGGCCCAATGCGGAGTTTCTCGCCGACGTGCATGTGCGTATCGTGGATGCGCATAACGGCGAAGTGCTGAACACGACGTCGCGCGGACCGTTCATGCTGGTGCGCCTGAGCCCCGGCCGCTACACGGTGCATGCGAAATACAACGACAGCGAGCAGACTCGCGCGGTTAGCGTGCCGGCGCATGGCAACGTCAAATCCGCGTTCATCTGGAGCGTGACGTAGCGGGTCGATCCGGCCGCCGCGGCGCAGGAGCTCACGCAACTGGCTGAAGTTTGGCCGATAATGAAGTCACGGGCCTGTCCCGTGGCTTTGCCGTCCCTGCGGCAACAGCCGCCACTGCAGCGCCCACCCCATCACGGAGCCAGGACATGAGCGATGCGTCGATATCTACGGGACGGCCGCAAGGTCACACCATCGTGATCCGCGACAACAGCCACCGCGTGCGCGTGATTCACGGCGGCGTGACGATGGCCGACACCCAGGCGGCGCTGACGCTGTCGGAGACCGGCCTGCCCGACGTGTTCTATTTCCCGCGCGAGCATGTGAACATGGCCCGGCTCGAACGCTCGGTGCACACGTCGCATTGCCCGTTCAAGGGCGACGCGTCGTACTTCCATCTGCGCACTGAAGATGGCGTGATCGAGAACGCCGTGTGGAGCTACGAAACGCCGTTCGAGGAGGCCGGGCGGATCAAGGGCTATCTTGCTTTTTACGCATCGCGTGTCGACCGCATCGATCAGACGTCGTGATCCTGCAGTCGGAGCTGTTCATCGGGGGAGGTTTTCATGGAACTGAACGACGCGTTACGGATTCCGCTGGCGCCGTCCGAAGTCTGGGACGCGTTGCAGGACCTCGCGCTGTTGCGTGCCAGCCTCGAGAACTGCGAGTCGTTCGAGCGTCTCGCCCAGGGCGAATACGCGCTGACGATGACCGTGCCGCTCGGCCCGTTGCGCGCGCGTTACGAAGCGCGTGCGCACGTCGCCGGCCAGGATTCCGGCCCGGCGGACGCGCAGCGCCGCACGATCAGCTTCAAGGCGCGCGCCGAGGGCATCGGCGCGTTGCGCGGCCAGATCGAAGTGCGTTTGCGTGCGGACGAGGGCTGGGAGCGCGGCACGCGCATCGATTACACGATGTGGGCGACGTCGTCGGGACCGCTCGCCGAGCTGCCGACGCGCCAACTCGAAAACGCGCTGCGTCAGCTGGCCGACGATTTTTTTGCCGAGTTCGACGCCGTCGTGCGCGCCAAGCACGGAAGGGGGCCAAACCGTGCGCGCGGCTCGGCACCGCGGCGACAGCACGTGTTTTTGCGGCCGATCACGCTCGGCGGCATCGCGCGGCGCGCGCGCGTCGAGCACAGCCATGCGTTGCCGGGGCGCGCGGCGAGCGCGTCGCATAGCTGGTCGCAACACGAGCCCGGTCAGCACGTCGTGCCGTACTGGGCGTGGGCCGGGATGATTTTTCTGGTCGCGCTGCTGTTGTATCTCGCGCGCTGGTTCAGCGAGCATTGAGGCGTCGGAACCTGCGCAGCGCCTGATGAAACGTGCGGCCGACGTGCCCGCGCGACTACGAAATCACGGTAGTGCACTACGAAATGCCGGTGCTCTCGCCGCCTTCACCTAATCCCCGCGAAACTCCCGCCGCCAAGCGGTCGGCGACGTGCGAAACGCGTCCCCGAAATGCTGCCGCAGCGATGCCGCTGAGCCGAATCCGGCATTCGCCGCGATCGCTTCGACCGACTCGTCGGTGCTTTCCAGCAGTTGTTGCGCAAGCGCGAGCCGCTGGGCGAGCAGCCACGCGCCGACGGTGGTGCCGGTCGCAAGGCGGAAACGTCGCGTGAACGTACGGCGGCTCATCAACGCGCGTGCGGCGAGCGTGTCGAGCGTATGCGGTGTGGCCAGATTGCCGCTCACCCAGTCGAGCAGGCCCGACAGACGGTCGCCGCGCGGATTCGGCGGCATTGGCTGCTGAACGTATTGCGCCTGGCCGCCCTGGCGGTGCGGCGATACGACGAGCCGGCGAGCGACATGGTTCGCCGCCCGCGCGCCGCAGATCTTACGCAGCACGTGCAGGCAGCAGTCGAGGCCGGCGGCGGTGCCGGCCGAGGTCAGCACGTTGCCGTCGTCGACGTACAGCACGTCGGGGTCGAGCCGCACGCGCGGGTAGCGCCGCGCGAAGTCGTCGGCCCAGGCCCAGTGCGTCGAAGCGGGCCGTCCATCGAGGATGCCCGCCGCGGCCAGCACGAACGCACCGAGGCACAGGCCCACCAGCAGCGCGCCGCGTGCATGCGCAGCCCGCAGCGCGTCGAGAAGCGCGGCGGGTGGCGGTTCGTCGGGATCGCGCCAGCTCGGCACGATGATCGTGTGCGCGTCGGCGAGCGCTTCGAGTCCGTGCGTGAGCGCGATCGAGAAGCCCGCGGTCGTCGCGAGCGCGCCCGTCTCCGCGGCGCAGACGCGGAAGTCGAAGGCCGGTACGCCGCCGTCCCGGCGGTCCTCGCCGAACACGACGCACGGCACCGACAGGTGGAATGGGCTGATGCGATCGAACGCAACGACGGCGACGACGTGGCGCGGCACGTCGTCGGGAACATCGCCGGAAGATGCGGAGGTGGACATGCCGAATGCCTCATGAATGCCAGAAGTATGGCCCGATTCTAGCGAAGCTTGTCATCCGGGCCGCTGTCGGCGCGCGGGCAGCGGAGCAACAATGCCTTCATTGACGTCGCGCTGCGGCCATCGCGCTGGGCGCGCGCCATCGACCTTTTTCTTCTCACAGGGAGTCTTGCCATGACCACACCCGCACCGCGCCGAGCGCTGATCGTCATCGACGTGCAGAACGAATACGTGAGCGGCGACCTGCCGATCGAGTTTCCGGACGTGCGGACGTCACTCGCCAACATCGGTCGCGCGATCGATGCGGCGCGTGCCTCCGGGGTGCCGGTCGTGGTCGTGCAGAACGTCGCACCGGCTACCTCGCCGTTGTTCGCGCGCGGCAGCGCCGGCGCCGAACTGCATACGGTCGTGAGCTCGCGCGCTCATGACCATTTCGTCGAGAAGTCGCTGCCGAGCGCGTTCACCGGCACCGATCTGGCCGACTGGCTCGCCGCCCGGCAGATCGATACGCTGACCGTCACCGGCTACATGACCCATAACTGCGATGCGTCGACGATCAACCACGCGGTGCATGCGGGGCTCGCGGTCGAGTTCCTGCACGACGCGACCGGCTCGGTGCCGTACGAGAACAGCGCGGGCTTCGCGAGCGCGGAGGAGATTCATCGCGTGTTCAGCGTGGTGCTGCAGTCGCGTTTCGCCGCGGTCGCGAGCACTGCCCAGTGGATCGCGGCACTCACGAGTGGCGCGCCGCTCGAGCGCGGCAACATCTATGCGTCGAATCAGGCGGCGCGAGCGCGGCGCGCGCTTGCCTGAACGCAGCGCATTGGATGAGTGGTCCGGTCCAACCACACAAAACCAAACGGGCGGTTCACCGAACCGCCCGCTTTCCGAACCTGCAACCCTTGCACACCTGCTACGACGCCGCCCTCCTGCGCAACGCCGGACTCAGGCGCAACGTGTCGAACATCGCTTCCACCATCTGCTGAGCGTGCGCGCCGAAGTCGGTCGCATCGGGCAAAAACAGCATGTCGCGCAGCGAGCCGCCGACAAAAGCATGCACCATCGCCGTGGCGAGCCTGGTGTCGAGATCGGCGGGCATCTGGCCTTTGGAGATCGCGTTACGCAGACCGCCTTCAATATGCGCGAGCCCCTCGCGCATATTGGTCTGATACCGCTCCATCACCGGTCCCATCTCCTCGACCAACTCGCACTTCAGGAACAGGATGTCGAACACGCGACGGCGGCGCGGGTCGTTGGCCGTGTCGCGCAGGCAAACCACGCAGGTTTCCATGATGCGGCCGAGCGGATCGGCTTCGTTGGGGTCACTCGACGCTGCCTGAAGTTCGTCGAGCGGCAGCAGCACGCGGTCGAACATTGCGGTGAATAGATCGCTCTTGTGCGCGAAGTGCCAATAGATGGCGCCGCGTGTGACGCCAGCGGCCTGCGCGATATCGGCAAGCGATGTGCGCGATACACCTTTCTCGAAGAAGACCTGTTCGGCCGCGTCAAGAATCCGGTTGCGTGTCTCCAACGCCTCTTCTTTGGTTCTTCTGACCATTTTGGTATGACCTGCGCTGATCTGGGAGTTTCTCCGGGCGGTTTTAAGTCAACCCGATGACAATCTGACTACTTCTCTGGCGAATAGCGAAGCAATCTTGCGAACGCCGATCCCGAAAAGATGAAAATGCACTTATACATGCATTCGTGAATGTATATATAATAGCACCCCACGATCGGATAGCCCAAGCTGCGACGACCGGTTAATATCCGTCACTGCTGCATTCCAAAACGCGATTACGCCCGCCAAACGGCGGCGCTGTGCGGTACTCCCCGACATGGTGCGTTCGTAGCAGGGTGCCCTGCAGGCGCAGGTTTGCATCCTCGGGCTTCCGGTTGAGCGTCGCGAGACGCCTGTGTGCGCTGTTGTCCCCGGGGTAGGGATGCGCGCACTTTTTCATTCTCAGTCTTTGACAGAGGTCGCTCCATGCGCGTCGAACGGGTTCCATTCCGCTTAATTAGTGCCGCGACGGCTGCCATCTTGCTGGCGGCATGCGGACCAAAACAATCTGCCCCTCCGCCACAGACGGCCGAAGTCGGCGTCGTCACCCTCCAGCCGACGACCGTGCCCGTCATCACCGAACTGCCCGGTCGTACCAGTGCTTTCCTCGTCGCCCAGGTGCGCGCGCGGGTCGATGGCATCGTGCTCCACCGTGAGTTCACCGAGGGCAGCGAGGTCAAGGCCGGCCAGCGTCTGTACAAGATCGATCCGGCGCCGTACATCGCGTCGCTGAACAACGCGAAGGCATCGCTCGCCAAGGCGCAGGCGAACCTCGTGACGACCACCGCGCAGGCCAGTCGCTACAAGGTGCTGGTCGCCGCAAACGCGGTCAGCAAGCAGGACTACGACAATGCGGTCGCCGCTGAAGGCCAGGCCGCCGCCGACGTCGCCGCGGGCAAGGCCGCGGTCGATACCGCGCAGATCAACCTCGGCTATACCGACGTGACCTCGCCCGTGACCGGCCAGATCGGCGTGTCGCAGGTGACGCCGGGCGCCTTCGTGCAGCAGAGCGCGGCCACGCTGATGGCCACGGTCCAGCAGCTCGACCCGGTCTACGTCGACCTCACGCAATCGAGCCTCGATGGTCTGAAGTTGCGTCGCGACATCCAGGAAGGGCGTCTGAAGACGACCGGCCCCGGCGCCGCGCAGGTGACGCTGGTGCTGGAAGACGGCCGCGTCTACCCCGAGAAGGGCAAGCTGCAGTTCACCGACGTGACCGTCGACCAGAGCACCGGCTCGGTCACGGTGCGCGCGATCTTCAAGAATCCGAACCATGTGCTGCTGCCGGGCATGTTCGTGCGCGCGAAGATCGACCAGGGCGTCAACCAGAACGCGCTGATCGTGCCGCAAGTCGGCGTCACGCACGACCAGAAGGGTCAACCCACCGCGCTCGTCGTCGACAACGACAACAAGGTCGAGTTGCGTCAGCTCGTCACCACGGGCACCTTCGGTTCGTACTGGGTGGTCTCGGACGGCCTGAAGGCAGGTGACCGCGTGATCGTCCAGGGCACCGACAAGGCGCGCCCCGGCCAGCAGGTCAAGCCCGTGCCGGCGCAGCTGCCCGGCACCCCGGCTTCCGACGCCGCCGCGAACGGCGCTCAGACAGGTCAACCCGCGGCTCAACCCGCGGCTCAACCTGCCTCCGCTGCCTCGGGCGCGTAATAACAGGGAGCCCGCCTCATGGCAAAGTTCTTTATTGATCGCCCGATTTTTGCTTGGGTGATCGCCATCATCCTGATGCTCGCGGGTCTCGCGTCGGTGTTCACGCTGCCGATCGCGCAATACCCGACCATCGCGCCGCCGTCCATCCAGATCAGCGCAACCTATCCGGGTGCTTCGGCGGATACGGTGCAAAACACAGTCACGCAGGTGATCGAGCAGCAGATGAGCGGTCTGGACCACCTGCTGTACCTCGCATCGACCTCGGACGACTCGGGCACGGCCACCATCACGCTGACGTTCGCGGCCGGCACCAACCCTGACATCGCGCAGGTGCAGGTGCAGAACAAGCTGCAGCTCGCTACGCCGCTGCTGCCGCAGGCGGTGCAGCAGCTCGGCACCAGGGTCACGAAGTCGAGCAGCAGCTTCCTGCTGGTGATGGCGTTCGTGTCGACCGACGGCAGCATGAACAAGTACGACCTCGCGAACTACGTCGCGTCGAACATCCAGGATCCGATCAGCCGTATCGACGGCGTGGGCACGGTGACGCTGTTCGGCTCGCAGTACGCGATGCGGATCTGGCTCGACGCGAACAAGCTGAACAACTTCGGCCTGACGCCGCTCGATGTTCAAACCGCGCTGCAGGCGCAGAACGTCCAGGTCGCGGGCGGCGGGCTCGGCGGCACGCCGTCGGTGCCGGGTCAGGTGCTGCAGGCCACGATCACGCAGGCGACGCTGCTCAATACCCCCGAGCAATTCGGCAACATCCTGCTGAAGGTGAACCAGGACGGCTCGCAGGTGCGTCTGCGCGACGTGGCGCGTGTCGAGCTCGGTGGCGAAAACTACAACTTCGACACCAAGTACAACGGTCAGCCGACGGCGGGCTTCGGTATCCAGCTCGCCACCGGTGCGAACGCGCTCTCCACCGCGAAGGCCGTGCGCACGAAGATCGCCGAACTGTCGAAGTACTTCCCGCACGGTCTCGTCGTCCAGTACCCGTATGACACGACGCCGTTCGTGCGCCTGTCGATCGAGGAAGTGGTCAAGACGCTGCTCGAAGGTATCGTGCTCGTGTTCCTGGTCATGTACCTGTTCCTGCAGAACCTGCGCGCCACGCTGATCCCGACGATCGCGGTGCCGGTGGTCCTGCTCGGAACGTTCGCGATCATGAGCGTGGTCGGTTTCTCGATCAACGTGCTGTCGATGTTCGGTCTCGTGCTCGCGATCGGTCTGCTGGTGGACGACGCGATCGTGGTGGTGGAAAACGTAGAGCGGGTGATGCAGGAGGAGGGCTTATCGCCTCGCGAGGCAACCCGCAAGGCGATGGATCAGATCACCGGCGCGCTCGTCGGCGTGGCGCTCGTGCTGTCGGCGGTGTTCGTGCCGGTGGCGTTCTCGGGCGGCTCGGTCGGTGCGATCTACCGGCAGTTCTCGCTGACGATTGTCGCGGCGATGGTGCTGTCCGTGCTCGTCGCGTTGATTCTGACGCCGGCGCTGTGCGCGACGATCCTCAAGCCGATTCCGAAGGGTCATCACGAAAAGGCCACCGGCTTCTTCGGCTGGTTCAACCGTACGTTCAACAACAGCCGCGACAAGTATCACTCGGGCGTGCACCACGTGATCAAGCGCTCGGGCCGCTGGCTCATCATCTACATGGTGGTGATCTTCGCGGTGGGCCTGCTGTTCGTGCGTCTGCCGAAGTCGTTCCTGCCTGACGAAGACCAGGGCACGATGTTCGTGCTGGTGCAAACGCCGTCGGGCTCCACGCAGGAAACCACCGCGCGCGCCCTGAAGGATGTGTCGGACTACCTGCTGATCGACGAGAAGGCGATCGTCGAATCGACCTTCACGGTGAACGGCTTCAGCTTCGCGGGTCGTGGCCAGAACGCGGGTCTCGTGTTCGTGCGGATGAAGGACTACGCGCAGCGTCAGCATGCCGACCAGAAGGTGCAGGCGCTGGTGCGCCGTCTGTTCATGCACTTCAGCACCTACAAGAACGCAACGGTGTATCCGGTCAATCCGCCGTCGATTCCTGAACTCGGCACGGCTGCGGGCTTCGACTTCCAGTTGCAGGATCGTGGGGGTATCGGTCACGCGAAGCTGATGGAAGCACGCAACATGCTGCTCGGTCTCGCCGCGAAAGATCCGATCCTCGCGCAGGTGCGTCCGAACGGCCTGAACGATACACCGCAGTTCAAGGTGAGTATCGACCACGAGAAGGCTTCGGCGCTTGGCGTGTCGCTCGCCACGATCGACCAGACGTTCTCGATCGCGTGGGCGTCGGCGTACGTGAACAACTTCCTCGATACCGACGGCCGGATCAAGAAGGTATACCTGCAGGGCGATGCGCCGTTCCGGATGAAACCGGAAGACGTGAACTCCTGGTTCGTGCGCAACAGCGCGGGCACGATGGTGCCGTTCTCGGCCTTCGCGAACACCCAGTGGGCGTTCGGTTCGCCGAAGCTCGAGCGCTACAACGGTATCTCGTCGGTGGAAATCCAGGGCGCGGCGGCGGCGGGCAAGTCGACCGGTCAGGCGATGGGGGCGATGGAAGCGATCGTCGCGAAGCTGCCGGCGGGCGTCGGCTACGAGTGGACGGGTCTGTCGCTGCAGGAGCGTCAGTCGGGTTCGCAGGCGCCGATCCTGTACGGCATCTCGATCCTCGTCGTGTTCCTGTGTCTCGCGGCGCTGTATGAAAGCTGGTCGATCCCGTTCTCGGTGATCATGGTGGTGCCGCTCGGCGTGATCGGCGCACTGCTGGCCGCGACGCTGCGTGGGCTCGAGAACGACGTGTTCTTCCAGGTGGGTCTGTTGACCACGGTCGGTCTGTCGGCGAAGAACGCGATTCTGATCGTGGAATTCGCGCGCGACCTTCAACAGAGCGAAGGCATGGGGCCGATTGAGGCCGCGCTCGAAGCGGCGCGTCTGCGGTTGCGGCCGATCCTGATGACCTCGCTCGCGTTCATTCTCGGCGTGCTGCCGCTCGCGATCAGTAACGGCGCGGGCTCGGCAAGCCAGCACGCGATCGGTACCGGCGTGATCGGCGGGATGTTGACGGCGACCTTCCTCGCGATCTTCATGATCCCGATGTTCTTCGTCGTGATTCGCGCGAAGTTCGGCGGCGAGACGGAAGACCCCGATGAGGCGTTGCGTCACTACAACCAGCACCATCCGCACGATCCGCAAGGCGGCGCGGCAGGTGGCACGACCGACGGGTCGGATGGCAATGGCTCGGGCAAGGATGGGCATTGAGATGCAAAAACATTCTTTGATTGCAGTGGCGGTTGCGTTGCTCGCTGCGGGTTGCACGTTGGCGCCGCATTACGAGCGGCCCGCCGCGCCCGTGACGGCGACCTTCCCGACTGGCGGCGTGTACGACCAGCAGCCGGGTGCGACCGGCGGGCGCAGCGCGAGCGGGCAGGCTGCCGCCGACATCGGCTGGCGCAACTTCTTCGTCGATCCGCGTCTGCAGCAGCTGATCGAAATCGCGCTGAAGAACAACCGCGATCTGCGTGTGTCGGTGCTGAACATGCAGGCGTCGGCGGCGCAGTACCGCATCGTGCGCGCGGGTCTGTTCCCGACGCTCAACGCCGCGGCTTCGCAAAGCAGATCGCGCACGCCGAAAGACCTGACTGCCACCGGCATCACGATTACCAACACGTACTCGGTCGGTCTGAACGCGTCGTGGGAAATCGACTTCTTCGGGCGCGTGCAGAGCCTGAAGGACCAGGCGTTGGCGACTTACCTCGGCACCGCGCAGGCGCGCAAGGCCGCGGAGATTTCGCTGGTCTCGCAGGTGGCGAACCAGTACATGACGGTGCTCGAACTGGACGATCTGCTGAAGGTCACGCAGAACACGCTGGTTACGGCGCAGGAGTCGTATCGGATCACCAAACTGCAGTTCGACAACGGCACGGGTTCGGAACTCGATCTGCGCCAGTCGCAAACGGTCGTCGAGACCGCGAGCGCGAACCTGCAGTCGCAGATGCGTTTGCGGGCTCAGGCCGATAACGCGCTGGTGCTGCTGATCGGCGAGCCGTTGCCGGCGGATCTGTCGCCAGGCCTGCCGCTGAGCGACCAGAGTCTGCTCACGGATATTCCGGCGGGCCTGCCGTCCGATCTGCTGACGCGTCGTCCGGACATCATGGAAGCCGAGGAGAATCTGCTCGCGGCCAACGCGAACATCGGCGCGGCGCGCGCCGCGTTCTTCCCGAAGGTCACGCTGACGGGCAGCGCCGGTACGTTGAGTCCCACGCTCGGCGGCCTGTTCAAGCCGGGCTCGGCGGCATGGAGTTTCGCGCCGTCGATCACGCTGCCGATCTTCGAGGGCGGGCAGAACATCGCCAACCTGAATCTCGCCAACATCGAGAAGAACGTGCAGATCGCCACGTATGAAAAGGCGATCCAGACGGCCTTCCGTGAAGTGGCGGACGGACTGGCCGCGCGCGGCACCTACGACGAGCAAATCGCGGCGCTCGAGCGGGATGTCGCGGCCGAGCAGCGCCGGCTGGATCTGTCGACGCTCCGTTATAAGAACGGTGTCGACAGCTATCTGTCGGTGCTGACCGCGCAGACTGCGCTGTACGTGGCTCAGCAGGCGCTGGTGACCGCGCGCATGGAGCGTCTGCAGAACCTGGTCACGCTGTATCAGGCGCTCGGCGGCGGCTGGATCGAGCACAACGGCGACCAGCCGCGTCCCGCCGACGCGCCGGTCGACTACGGTGCGGCGAGCGCGCCGGTCGCGGCATCGGCGGCGACCGCGGGGTGAGCCCGGCAGGTTGATGAAACGTTGAAGCAAAACAGAAACGCCACGGCATGCCGTGGCGTTTCTGTTTTGTGCGCGGCGTTCGGTGCCGCGCGCCGCATCAGCGATGAATGAACAAGCTCAGTGCAGATCCGCCGCCCGCAGCATTTCGTTGTGCTGCGGTTCGCCGCCCGCGCTTTTGTCGAGATCGTGACCGGCGCGGCGAATCTCGCTCGTCGCCTTCTTCTCGCTCTTCACGCCGTTGAAGATCAGGTTCAGCACGACCGCCGACACCGACGCAAGCAGAATCCCGCTATGCAGCAGCGGCGACAGCGCCGGCGGCAGTCGCGCGAAGAAGTGCGGCGACACGACCGGCACGAGACCGAGCCCGGTGCTGACCGCGACGATGAACAGGTTGTGCTGATTCCTGACGAAGTCGACGCGCGACAGCACCTTGATGCCGTTCGCCGCGACCATGCCGAACATCACGATGCCCGCGCCGCCGAGCACGAATGCCGGCACCGACGCGACCACCTGCGCCATCTTCGGAAACAGGCCGAGCAGCACGAGGATCACGCCGCCCATCGCGCAGACGAAGCGGCTCTTCACGCCGGTCACGCCGATGAGCCCGACGTTCTGCGAGAACGACGTATGCGGGAACGAGTTGAAGATGCCGCCGATCAGCGTGCCGAGACCGTCGACGCGCAAGCCGCGCACCAGCGTCTTCTGATCGACCGGACGATCGACCATGTCGCCGACCGCGAGGAACATGCCGGTCGATTCGATGAAGGTCACGAACATCACGGTGACCATCGTCGCGATCGACAGCGGGTCGAAGTGCGGCAGGCCGAAGTGGAACGGCATCACGAAGCCGACCCACGGCGCGTGGGTGACGCCGTCCATGTTGACGCGGCCGAGCAGCAGCGCGATCGCGAAGCCCGCGACAATGCCGAGCAGTACCGAGATATTGGCGACGAAGCCCCTGGCGAACTTGTTGATGAGCAGGATCAGCGTCAGCACGAGCAGCGACAGGCCCAGATACACCGGATTGCCGTAGTCGGGATTGCCGACGCCGCCGGCCGCCCAGTTGATGCCGACTTCCATCAGCGACAGGCCGATCACCGAGATCACGACGCCGATCACGACCGGCGGGAAGAAGCGCAACAGCTTGCCGACCGCGGGCGCGAGCAGAATGCCGATCACGCCGGCCGCGATCGTCGAGCCGAAGATGTCGAGGATGCCAAGCGTTGGATTGGTGCCGATCGCGACCATCGGGCCGACGGCCGCGAACGTGCAGCCCATGATGACGGGCAAGCGGATGCCGAAGATCCACAGTCCGAGCGTCTGGATCAGCGTGGCGATGCCGCAGGAAAACAGATCGGCGCTGATCAGGAAGGCGACCTGGTCTTTCGGCAGCTTCAGCGCCGCGCCGATGATCAGCGGCACCGCGACCGCGCCGGCGTACATGACCAGCACGTGCTGAATGCCGAGAGTAAGCAACTGGCCCGCGGGTAGGCGCTCGTCGCACGGGTGAACCGTGTTCGCTTGCATATCGTCTGTCTCCACCATCTCGTTTTGGGATGACTCCAAGGTATCGGGGACGAAAAGTCACAACAAGACCACGTGGGGCTATTCCGGCCTTCCCGGCGACGATATGCACGGGCGTCGTTTGAAAGGCAAATTGAAGCCAGGCGTGCGCCGCGCGGGTTCGTCGTGCGCGGGGATATGTGTGAGAATCAATAACGTCTATCAGGCTTCACGCCTAGTCCTGTTTGGACGGCGCTCGCCGCGTCGCTGGGTTAACCCGCGAATGGGTTTTTTCGCTTTGCTTGCCGGCCTCACTGGCCCATTTCTCACCCTCATTTCAACGTCCCACACCCATGAGTTTTCTCGGCATCGACCTCGGCACCGGCTCCCTGAAAGCGGCAATCGTCGACGAACATGGACGCGAGCAGGCGGTGTCGAGCGTCGCTTATGCGCTCGTCACACCTCACGCGGGTTGGGCTGAAATCGACGTCGAGACCTGGCGGAACGCGCTCGTCGATGCGATGACGCGCCTGCCGCGCGAGCTGCGCGACGGCGTGCGCGCGATCGGCTTCTCGGGCCAGATGCACGGCGTCGTGCTGCTCGATGCAAACGGCGCAGCGGTGCGGCGCGCGATGCTGTGGCCCGACTCGCGCGCGCTCGCTATGCTCGACGCGTGGCCCGAGCCGCAACCGAATCCGGTCGCGCCCGGCATGGCCGGTCCGCTGCTGCGCTGGCTCGTGCTGCATGAACCCGAAGCCGCGCGTCGCACGCGCTGGGCGCTGCAGCCGAAGGACTGGCTGCGCGTCGCGCTCGGCGGCGC
>ABYL01000118.1 GCA_000173575.1 Burkholderia sp. H160
CTGGACCGGCCGGCCGCGCAGTCAGCTTCAGCCGCACCGCCTGCGGCACCCCCAGCAACGCAGCCCACCGCGCCAGCCGTCGCGCTCGTAGCGAGCAGCGCAACCGGTGGCTTCAAGGACACCAACCCGGCCATCTGGGCCGGTGAGATTCACCCGAATTCGCCTGACCCGAGTCTCGCCGCCGCGCCGGCTGATACCTCGCCAGATACTTCGGTCGATCCGTCGGCTGACACGCCCGCGGCGCCCATCGTTCCCACGCCACCCCCGCACTCTACGAAGCACGCCGCGAATGCCGCCCAGTCCAGCGCGCAGCCCGCGGCCGCGCATGGCGCGAAGGAAACGCGACTCGCGCAACAGGACCGGCGCGCGTCGTCGAAGCATAAGGACAGTCTGTTTGCGCGGATCGGGCACTTCTTTCGACGCGTGAGCTATCGTCAACATGACAACGGTCGACGGCAACAAGATCCCTACACCCATCCCTGAGCACGCGATCGCCGGGCACGCGAGGCTGCGCGGCACCGCGCGGGTGCGGCGCTTACGGCCAGGGCCGGCGAGTGTCGGCGTGGCGGCCCTGTTGTTTCTGCTGTTCGGCCTG
This sequence comes from Burkholderia sp. H160, assembly GCA_000173575.1. Taxonomy (GTDB): domain Bacteria; phylum Pseudomonadota; class Gammaproteobacteria; order Burkholderiales; family Burkholderiaceae; genus Paraburkholderia. The sequence goes on from ABYL01000118.1 coordinate 596, forward strand.
CTGTATGTGGTGCTGCAGATCCGCACGGTTTTTTCCGATCAACTGAAGCAGGAGTACGCGGGCCTCGTGCTCGAGGCGGTCGAGCGCGTCGACAGCGCGCGCGAACAACTGGCTGTGTGGCAACGGATGGCCGACTCCCCGGCGAGTCGCGACGCGACGTTCGTCCCGGCCTATGACGCAGCGCGCGCCGAATTCGCGCGGCGCTTCGCGTCGCTCGTGGCGCTCGTCAACGCGAGCCCGTCGACGGCGCCGTCCGTTCCCCCGATACCCACGACGCAGGTGACACCCGAAGCCGTCGCGACGGTGCTCGCCAGCGTGTCGGCCTACTGGCGCGCACAACGCGACGCGTCGAGCGACGACGTGCGGCTGCGCGTCGCGCACGTCGCGCGCACGCTGATCGCGCTCGCCGCGCTGCTGTTCTGCATGCTGCTCACGGCGCTCGGCATGTACGCGAAGCGCAACCTGCAGCTCGCGGGGCTGTCGCACGAGTTCGAGCACGCGTCGCTGCACGATTCGCTGACCGGCCTGTCGAACCGTCGCAAGCTGCTGGCCGCGCTCGAGGCCGCAGCGAAGAGCGCGCGGACCGCGGTGGTCGAGCAACGCCTCGCCGTGCTCTATATCGATCTCGACGGCTTCAAGCAGGTCAACGATTCGTTCGGGCATCGCACCGGCGACGAATTCCTCGCCGCGGTGTCCGCGCGGTTTCGCGCGTCGGTGCGCAGAGGCGATCTGGTCGCGCGGATCGGCGGCGATGAGTTCGCGGTGCTGGTGCGCACCTTCGCGGGCGATGAGGAGCTGGCCGAGATCGCGCGCCGGTTGATCGCCTGCGTGGTAGAGACCGACGAGCAGATGGGGATCGGCCGGGTGCGCGCGAGCGTGGGCATTGCGAGCTATCCCGACGACGTCGACGATCACCGCCGGCTGATCGCCGCCGCCGACGCCGCGATGTATCAGGTCAAGCGCGACGGCAAGAACGGCTTTGCGTTCGCGGCGCAGACGGGCAGGGAGGCGGCGTTGTGAGCCCGCGTGGACGTCACTGGTCCTCGTTGCGCCATTCCGTCAGCTTTTCCCGTTCGTTCACTTCGATAAACGACGGCAGCGCGCGCAGCCTGCGGATATAGCTTGCGAGATGCGGCCAGCCCACCGTCGCCGGGCGCGGCATGTTGCGAGTCCAACGCATCAGCACGAGCGCGAGCAGATCGGCGGTACTGAGCTTGCCGCTCGCGAGGTAGGCGTGGCCGGCAGCGAAATGCATGTCGAGCCGCGCGCACGCTTCCTCGATGCGGCGCCGCGCGAGCGCGCGCACCGCCTCGGCGCCCGCTGCGTCGCCGTCGCTGTCGGCGTAGAACCAGTCACGCATCGCCGGCAGCAGCGTGTTCGCGAGATAGATCATCCATTCGAGCCATTCCGCGCGTGCGGCCGACCCCGGCGCGGGCGCAAGGCCAGCGTCGGCATGACGCTCGGCGAGCAGCATCAGCAGCGCGGCCGATTCATGCCGAGGCACGCCGTCGACGACCAGCGTCGGCACGCGCCCGGCCGGATTCAGACGCAGATACTCGGGATCGCGTTGCTGGCCCGTGTCGATATCGACGAGGCGCGCTTCGAATGGCACGCCCATTTCGAGCAGCATCCAATGCACGGGCATGCTGGCCGCGCCGGGCGAGTAGTAGAGAACGTAGGACATGTCAAGGGTTCCGTGGACCAGGCCCCGTCAATGCACCGACGCATGCTTTTCCTGCTCGGCCGCGCTCGGCTGCGTCACCGCGCTGACGGTCACGAACACGATCACGTTCACCGCGAGCGCGAGGAAGCCGATGTTGACGTCCTTCAGCGCATCGGGCAGGAACGGCATGAGCTGGCCGACGCTCCAGTGCAGCGTGTTGCTCAGCGCGACCACGGCGACGCCCGCGATGATGCCGCAAAACGCGCCTTGCCTGGTCGCGCGGTTGTGCGGGAACAGGCTGCAGATCATGGCCGGGAACAGTTGCGTGACGAAGCTGTAGCCCATTAGCAGAAGCGCGACGATGGTTTCACCGCCTTTCAGCGTGAAGGTGACCGCGACCAGCGCCACGACCGGCACGAGGACACGCGCGACCATCGCGACCGACGCATCCGAGGCGTTGCGGTTCACCAAGCCGCGATAGACGTCGTTTGCGAGTAGCGTCGACGCCGAGATCAGGATCATCGAGCCCGGCACCAGCGCGGTCAGGATACCGGCCGCGCCGATCACGCCGACGAACCACGGATCGAACGTCTGCAGCGACAGGCGGAACAGCGACAGGTCGATGTCGGCGCCCTTCAGACCCGGCACGCGCAGCGTCGCAGCGAAGCCGACGAAAAACACGAACAACAGGATCAACTGGTACAGCGGCAGGATCGCGGCATTGCGACGGAAGATGCGTTCGTCCTTCGCCGTGAAGATCGAGCCGAACGTGTGCGGCCACATGAAGAAGCCGAGCGCGGTCAGCGCCACCGTCGACTGGAACCACACGACGCTCGAGCCGCGCGCCGGGAAGGTCAGGAAGCCGGGACGGGCCGCGTCGATCGAGCGGAACATCGCGCCGAAGCCGCCGTAATAGTGCAGCGGCAGATAGATGCCGAGGAACAGCACGATCGCGAGAATCAGCAGGTCTTTGACCACCGAGTTCCACGCGGAGCCGCGCACGCCCGACACGATCACGTAAGAGGTCACGACGATCGCGCCGATCCAGATCGCCGCCGTCGACGAGATCACGCCATACGACGCGGTTGCGACGATGATGCCGAGGCCCTTCAATTGCAGCACCAGATAGGGAATCAGCGCGGCCACGCCGACCAGCGCCACCAGCGTGCCGAGCGCCGGGCTTTCGTATTTGCGCGCGAAGAAGTGTGGCTGCGACACGAGGCGGTGCGACTTCGCGTAACGCCAGATCGGTGGCAGCATCCAGTACGACAGGATGTACGCGAGTGTGCCGTACGCGAGGATGTAGTAGACCGGCGCGCCCTTGCCATAAGCGAAACCGCTGCCGCCGAGGAACGTGAAGGTCGTATAGATTTCGCCGGCCATCAGCAGGAACACGAACGCGGTGCCGAAGCTGCGCCCCCCCACGCTCCACTGCTCGAGGCTCATGTCGTGGCCGCGCTTTGCGCGCACGCCGAGGAACAGGGCAAACAGCGTGACGGCGGCGATGATGACGAGTGCGCTCATGGGCGAACCTCCTCGCCATCGGCGGCGACGTGCCGGTTGGACGGATCGAGGTGGTAGACGATCGCCATGATGATCGCGCTCAATACGACCCACATGACGATCCAGGCCAGCACGAACGGCATGCCGAGCACGAGCGGCTCGACCCGATTGACAAACGAAATGCCGACCAGGATGCCGATGAACGGCAGCGCGGCAAGTACACGAAGCAGCATAGGGTCAACTCCTCGAACCAGTAGGTATGTGTCGTTGAAGTTCCAGCTTCGCTGACGACTGTATGCCGGATACTTCGATGCCGTAAAGCGGGTCAAAATAAATGTGGGGTTTACGACTGTTGCAGGCGCATCTTTCGGGTCTGCATTGCTGCACTGCAAGGCGGGACGCGCCGTGAAGCGCAGGGTGCCGAACGGCTTTTTGCGGCCTGACTGGCGCCCCGCGATATCATCTGCGAGCATTGCAGCATTTTCCGGACCGCGCGCTGCCGGCTGGTTTCACGACGAGCAGCGCGAACAGGCGCGAACGCGCGTGAGCACACGCAGACACATGGACACGCACATGGTTGCAAGTCTGATCTCAGACATTATGTTTGGCTTTATCGGCATGATCAGCATCATCAATCCGTTCGGCGGGGCGTTTGTTTTTCTGGACCGGACCGCGGCGTTGACCAGCGACGAGCGCCACGCGCTAGCCCGCAAGATCGCGATCTATGCCGCTTGCGTGCTGCTGGTAGCGTTCTTTATCGGCACACCGATCCTGCATTTCTTCGGCATCTCGATGGAGGCGCTGCGCATCGGCGGCGGTCTCACGCTCGCCGTGGGCGGCTGGCAGATGCTCAATGCGCCCGATACGCCGGCGGCCGAGCAGACCGAAGTCAAGCGCGTCGACGCCGAGACCGCGAAGTCGCGCGCGTTCTTTCCGCTAACCGTGCCGCTGACCACCGGGCCCGGCTCGATCGCGACCGCGATCGCGCTCTCCGCGAATCGCACGCACAAGCTGTCCGCGTTCGTGGTGTCGAGCATCGCCTCGGTCGTGATCTCGTTCGCGGTGGCCGTCTGCGTGTATCTGATCTACAGTCGCGCGACCGTTTTAGCGCGCTACCTCGGTGTCGAGGGCACCAAGGTCGCATTGCGGGTGTCGGCGTTCCTGCTGCTGTGCATCGGCGTGCAGATCATCCTGACCGGCGTGTCCGAATTCCTGATCCCGATCGCGACGATGCGGCCGTCGGCGGGCTAGGATCGTGATCAGCGCGTGAGCAGCATCGAACCGAGCACCGAAAACACTGTCGATGGCAGTTCGGCGAGGCGGCTCACCACGACGTTGCGCGGATAGAAGTCCTCGACCGCACCAGTCAGCACGCCGATGCCCACCAGTTCGATGCCGCGCTTCGCGATCGCCGCGATGCGTTCACGCAGGTCGCTGCGCAACACCGCCGGGTCGCCGTCGCCGGTTGACGGGTAGCCGTCGGAAAACACCATCAGGATGCGACGCGCGGCCGGATGATCGGCGAGCCGTGTCGCGGCCCAGGCGAGCGCTTCGCCGTCCGGGTTCTCATGCCCGCTGTCGATTTCGGCGATGCCGCTCAGGTCAGTCGCGCCGAAGCGCTTGTACACCTTCAGATCGAGCCGCTCGACGAAGCGGTTGTAGCGCCGCAAATCTACACCGGCCGCGAGTTGCCGCTCATGGAGCCGCTTCATCGGCGCCGATTCGAGCGAGCAGTAGCCGAGCACTTCGCAATCAAACGAGAGCTGCGTGAGCGCATCGCACAGCGCGCTCGCACAGAGCCGTGCGAGCTCGATCTTGCGGCCGGCCATCGAGCCGCTGCGGTCGATCAGCAACGTGACCGCGACGTCACGTCCCTTCGCGGCGCGTTGAGTGCGAAACGGCGTGCGATAACCGGGCGACGTCGCGAGCCTCGCGAGCGCGGTGCGATCTATCTCGCCGCGCTCCTGCTCGCGGCGCCAGCGGATGCGTTCGTCGGCGCACAGCGCGCGTTCGAGCTTTTCCTTCAGCGGCGCGGTGTCTGCGCGCGCCTGTGCGCGCAACGCGCGCCACGCGGCGCTGTCACCCTGGCCGGTGAGATCGGCGATCACGTCGAATTCGGTGGCGAGCGGAATCGAGAGCAGCATGCGCGCGGGGCGTGCGGCCGGTGCGCCGGTTTGGCTTGCCTCGCGTGTTGAAGGGGCTTCGGTATCGGCGAGCGTTTGGCCCATGCCGACTGCGCCACCGGATGGCGCGCCGCCGCCGCGCTGCGATGAGGCCGTCGACGTCGCACTGTCGTGATCGGGCAGCACGGTGTCGTCGTCGCCGAAAGAGGCCAACGATGCGGCCGTTTCAGTGTCGATGTCTTCGACCGCTCCGGCGGCGAACATCATGTTGTTCGCGTCGCCCGCCGATAAGGACCGCACGCGCGCCACCAGATCTCGCGCCACAGCGATGCTGCGCGCGGTCGAACCGCTCGCGCGGGCCTCGTGCAACAGGTCCTGCGCCGCCTGCAACGCGGCAAGCAGCGAATGACTCGCTTCGGTACGTGTGGGCGGCTCGTCCCATAGCGCGCGTTCGACGAGCCACGCGAGCCGGTCGCGCCAATGCAGCTTCGGCCAGCGCTGCCGCACACGCTCGGCCGCATGCGCGCGTAGCTTGCCGATGAACCAGCGCGCGCCCGGATATTCGTCGAGCAATTGCGTGCACACGCGCCGATCGTCGATCACCTGCGCGAGCTTCGCGGTGATGCCCGCGGGCAGCGCATCGAGTTGCGCGAGCGAGGCATGCTTCGCTCGCGCGACTAGCAGGTCCAGATAGCCGATCAGCACGTCGCGTTCGACGCCGCCGTTCGCCTCGTAATCGGGAATCACGATGCGGCCCGGCTCGACGCGCGGACCGTCGGGACTGAACGCGACCGTCACGCCATATTGCCCGGTCAGCACGCGCGCGACCTTGCCGAGCGTCGATTCGAACGCGAAGCCTTGTGTGTCGCGTTGCAGATGAGCGGGGCGGCGTGCGTTCATCGCTGGGCAGGTGCGTGAGTGTTTCGTTCAGCGTGTCTGCTCAGGCGGCCGGCGCGATGTGATGACGGATGATGCCGCGAATCAGCGCGGCGTCCTCGGGGCTCACCTTCGCGTAGATCGCCGGCCCCGCCGCGCGTTCGGGATCGCCGGTGCGCAGCATCAGCTCGGCCCAATCGAGCAGACGGCGCGTCGAGAAGGCGCTCGACAGGTCCTCGCGCGCGAACGCCGCGCGACAGTCGGCGGCGATTGCCGCGAGCGTTGCGGCGAGCGGGCGTGTCATATGCGGCGCGAGCGTGCGGATCAGCACATCGGTTTCTTCGGTGGGCAACAGATAGTCGAGCAGATACACACGCCAGCGATCGAGAAACGCCTCGTTCATCAGATTCGCACCCTGGTACAGATGACGGAACTGGCTCATCGCGCCGACTGCGTTTGCAGTCGCGAACAGCCGGAACGCCGGATGCGGCGCGACGATCTCGTTGCCTTTCTCCTTCAGCACAAGTCGGCCCTGCGGTTCGAGCACGGCGGTCAGCGCGGCGAGAATTGACGGCTCGGCGAAATCGATCTCGTCGACGATCAGCCACAAGCCTTCGCGCATCGCCGTCGGCAGCACGCCATCGACCCACAAGGTCTCACCGCCCTTGACGGTCCAGAAGCCGACGAAGTCGCCCACTGTGGTCTGGCCGTTCATGTTCGAGCGCAATACGCCATGCTGCGAGCGCGCGGCGACCTGTTCGATCAGACTCGTCTTGCCGGCGCCCGTGTGACCGATCAGCATCACGCGGCGATTCTCGACGATGTCCGCGACGATGTCGTTGAAACGCGCCGGGAACAGATACGCCGGATTCACGCGCGGCACGAGCGGATGCGGCGCGCCGCAACGGACGTCGACATTGCCGATGCGTACGCTGCCCGTCGTAGCGTTGTTGTGCGTGGCCTGGCCCGCGGCTTCGCTTGCCTTCTCGACCTCGCGCAGCTTCGCCGCCAGCATGCGCGCCGACGCCCGCTGCAGTTCCGGCATGAACGCGATGCGCGTGGGCGGATCGGTCTCGTCGGCAGCGTCGCGTTCGATCGCGAAGCCCTCGCGACGCCACTTCTTCAGCTTCGCGCGCAGATTCTCCGCATCGACGACCAGATCGATATCGACCGTGCCCGGGCCGTTCTCGTCGTCGTCGGCGCCATGTTCGAGGCGATAGGTCTCGGGCCGGTCGCCGACACTCACGCGCCACCATTCGGTGCCGCCCTGTGTCGCACGCCGATAGAGGCCCAGGTTGTCGTCCTTGTTTCCGTCTTCGGGTTCGATCAGGTCGGGCGCGCTCATGGCAAAGAAGATGAAGTTCGAATCGTGCGATGCGTTTCGATTGGGCCGAGGCCAAATTGCCGACTATCTTAGCTTGGGTAGCTTTCGAACTCCCACGCATCAAACCTGCCGCGGCGTCGGGTGCAGAGTTGCCCGGATAGGCGCATCATCTGTGGGCTTTGCCGCGATTTCCTGCGCGCGGCGCCGCGCGCGCCAGCCATCTTGTGAATTGCCGAACAAGGAGCGTCCCATGCAAAACGATCCCGCCCTCGATCAGTTGTGCATCAACACGATCCGCACGCTGTCGATGGACGCCGTGCAGAAGGCCAATTCCGGCCACCCCGGCACGCCGATGGCGCTCGCGCCGGTGGCCTATCACCTCTGGCAAAACCATCTGCGCTACGACCCCGACGAACCGCTGTGGCCGAATCGCGACCGTTTCGTGCTGTCGGTCGGGCATGCGTCGATGCTGCTGTATTCGATGCTGCATCTGGCCAACGTGAAGGCCGTCGACGAACACGGCAACCTGACCGGCGCGCCCGCCGTATCGCTCGACGACATCGAGCATTTCCGCCAGATCGACAGCAACACGCCGGGCCACCCCGAGTTCCGGATCACGACCGGTGTCGAAACCACCACGGGACCGCTCGGACAAGGGCTCGGCAATAGCGTCGGCATGGCGATGGCCGCGCGCTGGTACGAGAGCCGCTTCAACCGCGCGGACGCGCCGCTGTTCGACTACCGCGTGTACGCGTTATGCGGCGACGGTGACATGATGGAAGGCGTCTCGCACGAAGCGGCGTCGCTCGCGGGTCATCTGAAGCTGTCGAACCTGATCTGGATATACGACAGCAATCGCGTGACGATCGAAGGTCATACGGACCTCGCGTATAGCGACGATCCCGAAAGCCGATTTCGCGGCTACAACTGGCACACGCTGCACGTCGATGATGCGAACGATACCGCCGCACTCGAAAAAGCGCTGGTCGAAGCGAAGAGCGTGACCGACCGGCCGACGCTGATCGTGGTCCATAGCATCATCGGCTGGGGCTCCCCGAACAAGCATGACAGCGCGTCCGCGCATGGTGAAGCGCTCGGCGTCGAGGAAGTCGCGCTGACCAAGAAGGTCTACGGCTGGCCCGAGGACAAGTTCTTCTACGTGCCCGACGGCGTGCATGAACGCTTCGCGCAGGGGATTGGCGCGCGCGGCAAGGCGGCCCGCGAACAATGGCAGGCGAAGTTCGACAGCTATCGGAAGCAGTACCCGGAGCTAGCGCGCGAGTTCGCGCAGATCGAAGCGCACGAGTTGCCGGAGGGCTGGGACAGCGACATCCCGACCTTCAATGCGGACGCCAAGGGCATCGCCACCCGCGAATCGTCGGGCAAGGTGCTCAATGCGATCGCCGCGCGCGTGCCGTGGATGATCGGCGGCGCGGCGGACCTGTCGCCGTCGACGAAAACCAACCTGAAGTTCGAAGGAGCAGGCAGTTTCGAAGCGGACAACTACGGCGGGCGCAATCTGCACTTCGGCATTCGCGAGCATGGGATGGGCGCGGTGGTCAACGGTCTCGCACTGTCGAATCTGCGCGCGTACGGCTCGACGTTCCTGATCTTCAGCGACTACATGAAGCCGCCGATCCGCCTGTCGGCGATCATGGAAGTGCCGGCCATCTATGTGTTCTCGCACGATTCGATCGGTCTCGGCGAAGACGGTCCGACGCATCAGCCGATCGAGCAGCTCGCGTCGTTGCGCGGTGTGCCCGGCCTCACGGTGCTGCGTCCCGGCGACGCAAACGAAGTGGCCGAAGCGTGGCGCGTGGCGCTGACGCAGCCGCATCGGCCGGCGTGCATCGTCGTGTCGCGCCAGGCGCTGCCGACGCTCGACCGCAGCCGATATGCGCCGGCGAGCGGCGTGAAGCGCGGCGCGTACGTGCTCGCTGATGCGCCCGATGGCCAGAAGCCGCAGGTGATCCTGATGGCGACCGGCAGCGAGCTGTCGATCTGCGTCGACGTGTACGAGAAGCTGAAGAGCGAGGGCATCGCGGCGCGCGTGGTGTCGATGCCATCGTGGGACATCTTCGAGCGGGAGGACAGTGCGTATCAGGAGTCGGTACTGCCCGCGGACATCGAAGCGCGTGTCGCGGTCGAACAGGCCGCGTCGCTGGGTTGGGATCGCTATACGGGGCGGCTCGGTGCCAAGGTAGTCATGCGTACGTTCGGCGCGTCGGCGCCGATTGCCGATCTGAAGAAGAAGTTCGGTTTCACGCCGGAGCGCGTGTATGAAGCGGCGAAACAGCAGATCGAGCGGGTGAAGGGGAAGGGGGCTTGAGGCGATGCGTTCGATGCGTTCGAACGTTGACGCGAAAAACCGGAGATCGACGCCATGCCTTTTCTACAGCTTGATGTAAACGATCACTACTCCGTGGAGAGCAAAAGACTGCTTGCAGCGAAGATGTGCGAGACCTATGCCCGAATGATGTCGGTCGATGTCCGGCGAATCACGGTAGCAATACGCGAACTCGGTCAAGGCAGCGTGTGGCGCATTGCGGAGGAGGACGGTGAACCGGTGCCTGTTGCGTTGATGATGCTGGATATCCGAAGAGGGCGACCGCCGGAGTTACGCATGGAGTTGGCCAAAGCCCTCTGCGCGCTCAGCGTCGAGATTCTGGGCTTGCGCGAGGATCGACTCAACGTTGAGTTCACTCAGCACTCGGGCGATGAGATGTATCACCCAGCGCTCGGAGGTTACAGCCCTGAATGGGAGCCGGGCCAGCGATGAGGATTTGAGTTCTGCGGCCTGCATTTGCGTATGGACAAGCCGCCGCTCAGATTTGCGCGCTGTCCTCGCGGCATTGCTCCAGCGTGCTGCGATACGCACGCGACTGCATCTCGGCAAGCCGGCTCAACGTACGCGACAGATCGTGCGCGCCTTCGAGGCCGATCAATGCGGTCTCGATCGGCTGATCGGATGCGATGAACAGGGCTCGCTTGCGATCGTAGAAGATGTCGATCAGCCACACGAGGCGTTGCAGCGTATGCGACTGCCGCAGCGCTTCCGTATTCAGACGATCGACGATCAAGCCTTGCCATTGCTCGGCAAGATCGAGGTAGTCGAGGTGCGAACGGCTTGCGACGCACAGCTGCTCGAAGTCCGCCCACAGCAGCGCATGGCCGGCCGCGCGCGCTTCGAGCGGGCGACCGGCCGCACTCAGTTTGACCGGCGCGAGCGTCGCGTCGCGTTCATGGCTCGTGAAGATGTCGTGCAACGCGGCCTCGCTCGACGCATCGAGCGGCGCGAAAAAGCGCGGCACCTCGGCCGCCTCGCCGCCAAAGCGGTAATCCCGCGCGCCGTCGAAATGGATCACGGTGAAGCAGCGTCTGATCTGCGCGATCGTCGGCAGAAAACGCTCGTGAAACTCGGGGTCGGGCAGCAGATCGTCCGGCGCGTAGTTCGAGGTCAGCACGATGCGCGTGCCGAGGTTGATCGCGGTGTCGAGAAAACGGCCCATCAGGAATGCGTCGGCGATATCGTGCACGTGAAATTCGTCGAAGCACAACAGCTCGATACCGTCGAGCCATTGCCGCGACACCTCGCCGAGCCGGTCATCGCCACGCGGCGCGTGGACGAGCCGGCGGTTCATCTCGCGCAGGAATTCATGGAAGTGCAGGCGCCGTTTGCGGCATGGCGCGAGCTCGAATAGCGTATCGACGACGAGGCTCTTGCCGCGCCCCGGCAGTCCGTGACAGTAGACACCTTGCGGCGCGAACGCGGCGGTGGACCATGCACGCCGCGCGCGCTCTTGCCCGCCGAGCAACCTGACGAGTGCGCCGATGGCCTCGCGCTGGCGCGCATCGGGCGTAATGCCGCGCGCGGCCAGGGCGCGGGCGATACGGGTTTCGTCAAGCATGGGCGAGCGCGCCAATGCCTGACGGCGCGAATGGTGTGACTGGCGCGAATGACGCAGCGTGGGCAGCCGCGGAAATGGCGAGGACGAGTATGAGCATGAAATAACGGACGACGTGATGACGTGATGGCCTGCGACGAATCAGGCCCAATGAGCGCGTGCACGGAGCGCGCGCCATTTTAACAGCCGCGTCCATTGTTGAACCGTTGACTTGCGCACGCCTCGTCGAACGGTTACTGCGTCATTTGCCGTAATGCCCCGGCAGCACCGCACCCAGCAGGTGCTTCGCTGTTTCGATGAGCACGTCGTTTCTCAATACAACGGAGAAAACTGCAAACCGTTCCTTCGGATGCGTGTCACTGCGGTAGTTCGATTGGACACGAGAATCATCCTTCGCCCATTCTGAATGTCGAATCTGACTGTTAGCCTGCTTACCCCAACGACAGGAGAACTTTTCGGATGTCATACGAACAGGATTCAGACGGCGTGCGTGTCGTGCTCAGTGCGCCGCAATTAGCGGCAGCGCTGACGCGTAAGTCGATCACCCACGGCGAAATGCTCTCTAACCGGCTATGGGGCGGGTTGCAACTCGTTGGAGGCGTACTGGAAATGGTAGGCGCGGGTGCGTTATGCGTGGTGCCTGATCCTACGATGGTCAGCAAGGCTGGGTGTGTTGTGTTTGGCGTACATGGTTCGGATACTGGCGCTGCGGGTCTGCGTCAGCTCTGGACTTGACAAGATACGGCGACCCTTACCCAACGGGGTACGGTGAAGTTTGCCGAGACTATGAACGTCAGTCCCGACCTGGCCAACAATATCGGCCTGTCGCTGGATACCGCTGTGTCGGTGGGGGTGGCTGGATCGATCAAGGCGCTACGGGCGTCCGGGATCACGATGGGCCGGATCGAGCTGATGGAGCATGAAGCGAAAGCGGGTAGCAGGATTGGCGGACATACAGTCGAGAAGCATGTAGGGCGCACCGAGGCACAATTGCGAGAGCGACTGGCGCGCGAGACTGATAGGAAAGCAGTTTCGTCGTTTTCTGACCTGCGAACCGCTGAGTGGGCCATTTCCAACGTCATGCAGGCTAACTTCATGCAAATCAAGACGTGGGCGCAGTCATCGCCAAACTACACGCTTGTTCTAAATGGCCGTGTTGGCCGAAACGTGGGATATGGCGTTATTCGTGCGACTGGGGAACTGGTTCCCATGAGCAACGTGCGAGTGACCCTTAAGTGCAAGGCCTACAATGGCATGCCGTATTACATTTTGACCGCCTATCTGGAGCTGTAATGGCAGGAGAAACCGAATATCCCAATCTGCGATTGCTTTTCGATGGGTATCTAAACCAGGACTACGATTTGCATGGTGAAACGTATGCTGATGCTGTGCGTGCCTACCGTTCCGATATAGACGAAGGCATGCGGCTGGAAGCCATCGCAGAGGTAGAGAGGTTCCAGACCCAGCACCGGCTGGATCTCGCCCGCGCATTTGAATCGAACTTTGAGCGGGAGATTTCCTTTACATCGCGTGGCTATACCGCTCAATCATTCCTTGAAGAACTCAAGCGCCTTCTGAGCGAGTAGCGAGCTTCCGGACGGCTTCGTGCCGCCGACCTACGGCCTTTACCCGGTCCCAATCGTCGGCTGCGACGCGTCGAGCGGCTCGTGGCCGAAGCGCTCGTATTGCGATATCACCTGCGCGCCGAACAGCAGCAGCGTTGCGAGCCATTCGAAGCTCAGCAGGATCACGACGGCCATCGTCAGCGAGCCATAGACGACGCTGACGTGGGACAGCGTGGCGAAATACCAGACCAGCACGTGCCGCGTGATCTCCCACAACACGCCGGCCACCACGCCACCGATCAGCGCGTGTCTGATCGACGGACGTCCGACCGGCATCACGAGATACACCGAGGTCAGCACGAAGATTTCACCAACGAGCCCGAACAGATACAGCACCACACGCGTAAAGCCCTGCAATGAGACATGCAGGCCGAACAGTTGGAGCCCTTCGGCGCCGATCGCCTCTAGGGCGCTCGACACGATCGTGACGATCAGCAGGCCGACGCCGAGAAACAGGATGTAGCAGTAGGGCAGCAGCGCCGAGATCAGGAAGTGGCGCCGCTTCACGACGACGCGGTGCACGAAGATCAGCGACATCGCGTTTTCGAGCACCGTAAACGCCAGCGAACTGAAGAAGATCATCGTCAGCAACAACACCCAGCTGATCGCCGTGCGATGCTGGAGGAAGTTCGACAGCTCGCGCACGAGCGCCGCCGATTGCCCAGGCACGAGCCAGCGCAGCAGATGCGCGAGTGCATCGAGCACAAGCTGCTGCGGCACCACGCGCGACAGCACGATCACGATCAGGATCAGCAGCGGCACGATCGACAGCAACGCGTAGTACGCGACCGCGCCCGCGAGCAGCAGCCCCTGGTTGGCGCGAAACGCCTTCAGCGTTTGCAACAGGAAGCGGCCCGGATGTTTGACGATAAGCAGCGCCTGCTGGTCGAGCAGAATCGACATGAGGCCTCGCGGTGCGCGCCGGGCAATGCCGGATGGCAGTCGCTCTCGACACGCCTGTGTGCTTTATATACCGTAAGCAGAAACGGGGCCATCCGTGGCGCGGCATGCAGTTTGCTTTTGCCGCGTTCGCAGGATTTCGCTTTATTCCTAAGGACAGCCGATGGATCAGCCATCACGTCTGACCACAAGCAGACTTCATCGATAATCCTGCGGGATAACCCGCAGAGCGCAAACACCTAATATGTCGAGCATTCTTTTTATCGGCATCGTCGCTTATTCTTTGGTTATGACCGCGTTATTGATTTGCGCCATGAAGAGCGCTAGCGGCATGCATTGCGTGGCTCCCTAATCCGTTGAAATACCGATATTGTGCGACGCCCGTGCGCGAGGCGGATTGCACAAGGACAGAGCGCTAATTGATGTTGCGCAGTGCGCGCATCGCAAGCGCCCTCATTCAAACGCCGTGAAGAATGGGCGCACCGAATCCCGCATTCCAGGTGATTGCAACGCCGGAATGCGCGCGGAGGCGCGCCTGTCGTGGCATCGCGCGAGCGAAGCGGAAATAACAAAAACCTGGCCGCGGTTTGGCACACGCAATGAGACCGAAACTTGCGTGCGTGGGGCGGGATGCCCTTCAGGGCGAATGGAAAAAGGCGAGAAAAGTGACTGTGTTCAACGACAACGTAGACAGCAGCGATGACGTGCTCGTATGGCGACCGATCCGCTATGCGATGGCCGCGCATCGTCGCGTGCTGGTGGTCGACGACTACCGCGAAGCCGCCGACGCGATGCAAATGCTCCTGGCGGCCGACGGCTTCGAATGCCGCGCGCTCGTCGATCCGTTCGCCGTGTGCGAGACCGCGCGAGAATGGCAGCCGTTCGCGGTGCTGCTCGACATCAAGATGCCCGGACTCGACGGGCTCGAACTGGCGCGCCGTCTGCGCGCGCATCCGCAAACTTCACACATGCTGCTCGTCGCGTGTACCGCGTTTGCGTCGCGTGAGGACCGCGCACTCGCGAAGGCCGCCGGCTTCGACGCGCATTGCGCGAAACCGTTGACGCCCGAGCGTCTGTTGCGCGTGCTCGAATCGGCGGCGGCGTTGCCTGCGGCGGCACCGTCCTGAGAAAGGGCGGCGGCCACAGCACGAGCATCTGAATCACGTGGTTAGCGACTTGCTGACTGCAGTGATTGCGGCAAGCGTTCATCGATCCCCATGCACTCTTCAAATCGCGTGCCGCGCCTTTGATCTACGGGAAATGTGTGTCGTGTCAGGCCCGCAAGTTGCTCATAGAGCCCGGCTGCTTGTCTGGCACACTGTGCGATGTCCGGCGCGCGGGCTTCGGATGCCTACGCTGGGATCATGCGCAGCAAGAAGACCGGGAAAGGCAGTTGAAAAAAGCACATGCATGAAACTTCAATTCCGACCTCCTTGCGTCCACAGAGAACGCCTATGCCATCCCCGACCAGCTACGCGACGCGCATTTCCGAAGGCACACCTTTTCCGCTCGGCGCGACGTGGAACGGCAACGGTGTCAACTTCGCGCTGTTCTCCGCGTACGCCACCAAAGTCGAACTATGTCTGTTCGATGAAACCGGCCAGCACGAACTCGAACGGATCGAGTTGCCCGAATACACTGACGAGGTGTGGCATGTGTTCGTGCCCAATCTGAAACCGGGCGACGTCTATGGATATCGCGTGCATGGTCCATACGAGCCCGAGAACGGGCATCGTTTCAATCCGAACAAGCTGCTGCTCGATCCGTACGCGAAGGCGCACATCGGCGAGCTGAAATGGGCTCCGGAAATTTTCGGCTATACGCTCGATTCGGAACAGCTCGACTTGTCGTTCGACGAACGCGACAGCGCGCCTTTCGTGCCGAAGTGCAAGGTCGTCGACGCGAATTTCTCGTGGACCCATCCGGAGCGCAACGCGCTGCCGTGGGAACGCGTGATTCTCTACGAGACGCATGTGCGTGGCTACACGAAGCGTCATCCGGATGTACCCGAGCGATTGCGCGGCACGTTCGCGGGACTGGCGCAGCAGCCGGTGCTCGACCACATCCGCGGCCTTGGTGTGACCTCCGTCGAGCTGATGCCGATCCAGACCTTCGTCAACGACAGCCATCTGCTCGACAAGGGTCTGACGAACTACTGGGGCTACAACACGATCGGCTTCTTCGCGGCCGATCCGCGTTTCTTCGCATCGTCGACCGAATCGGTCGGCGAGTTCAAGGAGATGGTCGACCGCTTTCATCAGGCGGATCTCGAAGTGATACTCGACGTCGTGTACAACCACACGGCCGAAGGCAACGAGCGCGGACCCACGATCTCGTTCAAGGGCATCGACAACGCGTCGTACTACCGGCTGATGCGCGACGAGCCGCGCTACTACGTCAACGACACCGGCACGGGCAATACGCTGAACCTGTCGCATCCGCGCGTGCTGCAGATGGTGACCGACAGCCTGCGCTACTGGGTCACCGAAATGAAAGTGGACGGTTTCCGCTTCGATCTCGCGACGATCCTCGGCCGCGAAGATCATGGTTTCGACGAGGGCGGCGGCTTTCTCGACAGTTGCCGCCAGGACCCCGTGCTTTCCAGCGTGCGGCTGATCGCCGAGCCCTGGGACTGCGGCCCCGGCGGCTATCAGGTGGGCGGTTTTCCACCCGGCTGGGCCGAGTGGAACGATCGCTTTCGCGATACCGCGCGCGCGTACTGGAAGGGCGACGAGGGCACTGCCGCCGATCTCGCGACGCGACTCACCGCCTCGGGCGACAAGTTCAATCATCGCGGCCGGCGACCGTGGGCGAGCGTGAACTTCATCGCCGCGCACGACGGCTTCACGCTCAACGATCTGGTCTCGTACAACGACAAGCATAACGAACCAAACGGCGAGGAAAACCGCGACGGCCATTCGGATAACAGGTCATGGAACATGGGCGTCGAAGGACCGACCGACGACGCCGACATCCGCCAGCAACGCGAGCGCCAGAAACGCAATCTGCTTGCGACGCTGCTGCTGTCACAAGGCACGCCGATGATCCTCGCCGGCGACGAATTCGGCCGCACGCAGCAGGGCGACAACAACGCGTATTGCCAGGACAACGAGATCAGCTGGGTCGATTGGGACGCAATCGACAACGACGGCCGCGCGCTGAGCGAGTTCGTGCGCAATCTGACCACGCTGCGCCGCCGTTTGCCGGTGCTGCGGCGCGGCCGCTTTCTGACGGGCGAATACAACGAGACGCTCGACGTGACCGACACGCGCTGGCTATCGCCCGACGGCACCGACATCACGGACGATCAGTGGGCCGATCCGGCGATGCGTTGCTTCGGCCTCTTGATCGACGGTCGCGCGCAGGCGAGCGGCATTCGCCGTCTCGCGTCGGACGCGACCTTGCTGCTGGTGCTCAACGCGCATCACGACGTGGTCAATTTCACGCTGCCCGAGATTCCCGAGGGCGAGCGCTGGACTTGCCTCATCGACACCAACATGCCGGTGCGCGCCGAACTGCCGCAATTCAGCGCGGGCGACGCCTACCAGGTCACGGGCCGCTCGCTACTGCTGTTCGCGCTCGAAGCGCCGAGCCGCGCGACGCAGCGCGTGTTCGACAGCCTCGAAGAGCAACTGACTTCTGACGAAGGCGACTCTGCGTCAGACTCGGAAGCGGCTTCCGCGGTCAAGACGTCGCCGGTTCCGGCGCGTCGTGCGCCTTTTCGCCGATGATGGCGAGCGCGTCGGCGCGCGACAGTCCGCCGCGCATCGCGTCGGAGAGCAGGGCGGTCAGCGCTTCGCGCTCGCAGGCGAGTACCGCGTCGACGTTGCCGTCGTGCACGTACAGCGCGATGAACTGGTGATGATCGAAATCGCCATCGACGACGATCTCGTCCCACTCGGTCGCATGGCCGAGGTACTCGAAGTTCTTGCCGTAGTGATAGGTCCAGAAATACGGCACGTCGAGATAGCGATTGCGCGTGCCGCACATGTTCTGCGCGGCTATGCGCGCATGCTGCTGCGCGACGCGCCAATGTTCGATACGCACCGGCTCCTGGTTCTCATGCAACGGGAACACGGCGATATCGCCAGCCGCATAAAGACCGCACGCGGCTTGCATCCCCGCATTGACGATCACGCCGCCGTCGTGCTGCAGCGGCAGTCCTTCGACAAAACCGGTGGCCGGCGCGACCCCTGTGCCCAGCAACACGACGTCGGCGGCGATGGCTTCGCCGCTGTCGAGCATGACCGTATGCACGTTGCCTTCCTCGCCTTCGAGCGAGGCGACCTTCGCGTCGAGATAAAACGTCACACCGTTGCTTTCGTGCAGCGCGCGAATCATCAGACCCGCGCGCTCGCCGAACTGCTTCGCGAACGGCACCTTGTCCCGCGAAATGACGGTGACGGGCACGCCGTGCGTGCGCAACGCGGACGCGACTTCGAGACCGATGAAGCCGCTGCCGAGGATCGCGACGCGCGTTTGCGCCGCATCGTCGCCGAGCGCGTCGATCAGCGCTGCGGCATCGTCGAGATGGCGCAGCACGTGCACGCCGCCGAGCTCGCAGCCGGGGATGTCGGGCACCTTCGGCACGCCGCCGGTCGCGAGCAGCGCGGTGTCGTATTTCAGCGGCTCGATGCTGTGCTCGCTACCGCCCGCGCCGCTTTCGAAATGGATCGTGCGCGCGGGCACGTCGAGCCGCGCGACCTTCGCGACGATCCGCTCGATGCTGTGCGCGTGCAGCCAGTCGGGCGGCAGCAATGGCGGCACGTCGGCGGGCGCCATCTCAAACGACGGGACGAATTTGCTCAGCGACGTGCGGTCGTAGGGCGCGTGCGCTTCGTCGCCGATCAGCGTGATGCGGCCATCGAAGCCGCACTCGCGCAACGCGGTACATGCGGCGGCGCCTGCCGCGCCCGCGCCGATCACGACGTAGTGCATGGTGTGTTTGGCGGCATCGTCAGGTGCCGTGTGCGCCGCCGGTTCCGGCCGTGCGATTGTTTCTGCCGACACCAGCACGTCGTCGCCGTCGAGCGCGACAGGATAGCGATCGAGCGGCAGCAGCGCGGGCGGCTCCAGCACATTGCCGGTCGCGACATCGAACGTGCCCTTGTGCCACGGACAGATGACGCGGCCGTGGCACAACGCGCCCTCTTCGAGCGGGCCACCCGCATGCGGGCAATCAGGTGAATACGCGTGCACGGTGTCGCCATCGCGCACGAGCAGGATCGGCGTGTCGTCCACGGTCACGCGCACGGCGCGGTCCGCCGGCAATTCCGATAGCCGCGCGACGCGGCGGGCAGTCGTGGACATGGTGAGGCCTCGCGAAAGGAAGCGCTCGCGCGGCGCGCACGGCAACGCGGCACGAGCGGCGACAGAGACGGGCTTGCCATCAGGCAGCGATAGGTCAGCAATCGATGTGCCTGAACACTCGGGCGAAGCGCTGTCGATCTAATTGGGAAGATAGGCCGAGTTGCGGTAAATTTCGAGATGCAAATTTCAGGGAGCAGATGACCGTGCAGCGTGCAGAACGGGCCGAAGTCGATGTGCCGATGCCGTCGCGCAACTTCGCGGCGACGCGGCGCATGCTGCTGGTCGTGCTGGCCGTGTCGATCGCGTTTCCGCTGGCCTGCCTCGCGGGCTACGGCTACTTCGACTATCAGCGCCGTATCGCCGATGCAAACGACATGATCGACCGCCTCGCGCGCGTGGCCGAGGAGCAGGCCGTCAAGGTGCTGGACCTGAACCAGCAGATGGCCTCGCG
The DNA here is from genome assembly GCA_000173575.1 of Burkholderia sp. H160. GTDB lineage: Bacteria > Pseudomonadota > Gammaproteobacteria > Burkholderiales > Burkholderiaceae > Paraburkholderia. The sequence continues at coordinate 20,276 of ABYL01000118.1, forward strand.
CGTGATCGAGCTGCTCGGCAATTCGGACGATGCGCAGATCCGCGCGCGCGAAGGCGAACTGTACGAGCGTTTGCGCAACATCGGCGGCGATTTTCCGCAGGTGGCGTCGATCGCGTTGCTCGGCGTGAACGGCGAGCTGCTCGTGTCGAGCGTCGCGTATCCGGCGCCGGCGGTGACGATCGGCCAGCGCGACGACTTTCTTACCGCGAAGGCGATGCGGCCGCAGCCCTATTTTTCGCTGCCGATCGTCGGCACGCTGTCGAAGGTCGACTTGTTCACGACCGCGATCGGCCGCTCGGGTGCGGACGGGCAGTTTCTCGGCGTGGTCTCGGTGGCGCTGCGCAGCGCATACTTTTCGCGCTTCTACGGCGAGCTGACCAACGGCGATCCGTCGCTCGCGCTCGCGCTGTATCGGCAGGACGGCAATCTGCTGGTGCGCTATCCGCCGTGGCCGGCCGGCGCGCGGCCGTCGATGCACAGCGCGTTCATGTCCGCGTTGCGCGACAAACAGCTGTTTGGCCACGTGCGTCTGGATTCGACCGTCGACGGCGTCGAGCGGCTGCTCGCGTTTCGCCGCGTCGGCAACTATCCGTTGTATGTGATGAGCGCGTACGCGACGTCGTCGATCATGGCCGCGTGGCGCATCCACTTCCTCATGATTGCGGCGCTGACGGCCTTACCTTGCATCGCGATCTGGGGGCTGGTGCTGTATTCGCTGCGTCAGCTCGAAGCGGAGCGGCGCGCGTGGGAACGCTGGCAGGGCGAGGTCGCGATGCGGCTGTCGGCCGAAGCGTCGAGCCGGCAACTGCAGCGCATGGGCGCGCTCGGCAATCTGGTCGCCAATGTCGCGCACGATTTCAACAACCTGCTGACGGTGGTGTCGGCGAACACCGAACTCGCGCGACTGAAGCATTACAACGATCTCGAGAAGGAAGTGCTCGCGGTCGAGCGCGCCACCGCCACGGCCAAAGCGCTGACGCGGCGTCTATTGAGCGTCGCGCGCAAGCAGCCGCTGAAGCAGGAGGCTGTCGAACTCGCGCGCTGGCTGCCGGCCGCCGCGCCGCTGATCGACGCGGCGCTCGGCGACACTATCGAGCTATCGCTGCGTGTGCAGGAGAACCTGTGGCAGGTGCTCGTCGATCCGACCGATCTCGAGTTCGCAATCGTGAACCTCGCGATGAACGCACGCGATGCGATGCCGCGCGGCGGCCGCTTCGTGATCCGTTGCCAGAACAATCGGCTGGTGGGCAGCGATACGCTGCTGCCCGACGGCGAGTACGTGCTGATCGCCTGCTCCGACGACGGCGAGGGGATGTCCGACGCGGTCGCGCGGCGCGCGTTCGAACCGCTCTTCACGACCAAGCTGCGCGGCTCGGGCACCGGCCTTGGGCTCGCACAGGTGCTGTCGATCGCCGAGCAGGCGGGCGGCACCGCGAAGATCGACAGCGTGCCAGGCAGCGGCACCACGGTGCGGCTCTTTTTGCCGCGCTATCGCGAG
>ABYL01000117.1 GCA_000173575.1 Burkholderia sp. H160
ACGTCGGTCGGAGCCCCCGATCCGACGTCGCCCGCGCCCGCGCCCGCCGCACCGACGACGCCGCCGGCCGCGGCAGCCCCCGCCATCGGCAAGCCAACGATGGAAATCAGCGCGCCAAAGAACGTCTCGCACGTCGAGTGCAATATCGCCCACCCGGATTACCCGACGCTGTCGAAACGGCGCCATGAAACCGGCATCGCGTCGGTGCGGTTCGTCATCGGCCTGTCCGGCAAGCTCGAAAACATCGAACTGACGAAGAGCAGCGGCTATAGCCGCCTCGACGCCGCCGCGGTAGCCGCCATGCACGCGAGCGCCTGCAAGCCGTATCTCGAGAACGGGGAGCCTGTCAGAGCCACGTACACGCAGTCTTTCAACTTCGATCTGACCGATTGAAGCAGATTTCAAAAACAAGGAATTGCAATGCAAAACTACGGATTGGCGCACGTGTGGGCGCAAGGGGATTTCGTGACGCGTGGCATAGCGCTCGCGTTGCTGTTGATGTCGGTGATGTCCTGGAGCGTGATCGTCGTCAAAGGCTGGAACGTGATGCGCCTGAAGCGCCTGACGAAGAACGCCGAGCAGGCGTTCTGGCATTCGGACGACCTCGCCGACGGCGTCAAGAAGCTCGGCGGCGGTGCCCCGACGCCGCATGACAACCCGTTCGTCGCGCTCGCGCTGTCGGGCCAGGAAGCGGCCGACCATCATCATCAGACGCAGCCGCATCTGCATGACCGCATGGACGTGTCGGACTGGATCACGCGCTGCCTGAAGGACACGATGGACGAAAGCGTCGCGCGCATGCAGAGCGGTCTGGCGATCCTCGCGTCGATCGGCAGCACGGCGCCGTTCGTCGGTCTGTTCGGCACCGTGTGGGGCATCTATCACGCGCTGCTCGCGATCGGCGCGAGCAGCCAGTCTTCGATCGATCAGGTCGCCGGCCCAGTCGGCGAAGCGCTGATCATGACCGCGTTCGGTCTGTTCGTCGCGATTCCGGCCGTGCTCGGCTACAACGCGCTCACGCGCGCCAACAAGGCGATCGTCGCGAAGCTGAGCCGCTTCGCGCACGGCCTGCATGCATTCTTCGTGACGGGCGCGCGCCTGTCGTCGAGCAAGCGCGGTGACGGCCTGCGTCTCGCGACCCGCGCCAACTGATCGACGAGGCATTCCAATGGCAATGAGCCCTTTCGCCGGAGACGATGACGACGGCCTGATGAACGAGATCAACATGACACCGCTCGTCGACGTCATGCTGGTTCTGCTGATCGTCTTCATGGTGACGATTCCGGTGATCCGCCACGCGGTCAAGATCAATCTGCCTCATGCAAGCAGTCAGAAGGAAGACACGAAGCCCACGCAGGTGACGGTGTCGATCGACGCGGACGGCAACGTGCTGTGGGACAGCACGGAAGTCGACGACGCGGCGCTCGCCGCGAAGATCGCCGCGGCCGCACAGGCGAGCCCGCAGCCTGAGCTGCATCTCGATGCGGACCGCAAGGTGCCGTACGAGAAGGTCGCGCAGGTGATGTCGGCCGCCCAGGCTGGCGGACTGACGAAGATCGGCTTCGTCACGCAACCGAAAGCGAAGTAACGGGTGAAGCGACACGCGGAGCAAGACGCGCGTCCACGCGAAAACCTCTTGAAACAGGGGCCAAAAAGTAAAAGGCCCTCATCATCAGATGAAGGCCTTTTCTTGTGCGCGCTCGGCGCCTTCGGGCGGCGGGTTCATTTGCCATCGGCCGAAGACTGATGACTCATGTCACCGCATGCGACGGCCGTGGTCGACACGGACAGCGCGGTCAGCCCTATCAGGCCAGCTAGGAAAGCGGCCATGAGTTTTCGCATAGGAGACTCCTTAGCGAAAGGGATTTCAATATACGCCCGCGGGCGCGCGCATTCAAGCAAACGGCCATTGAATGTAGTGATGACAGGCCACGCTTAAATGCTAAAAACGATTTGCGGCTCGCGTGAGCGGCCACGGGCGCACCGTGCGGCCCTGAAATTGCCGCGAGCGCGCTATGAAACCACCGGCGACGCAGCGTCGGAAGCCGCCGCAACCGATGCCTGCGACACCGCTTTTCCGCCGTGTACGGGACACTCGCCCATGATGTGCTTGCCCTCGTCCGGATCGAGCATCTCGACCAGATAATCGACGAACGCCCGCACAGCCGGCACCATTCCCTGTCTCGATACGAATACCGCGTACAACTGCGGCGTCGGAAAACTCCAGCCCGGCATCACCGGCGACAACTGCCCCGCTCGCAATGCGGCCCCATACATCATCTCCGGCAATGCGGCGATACCGACGCCGGCCAGCACCGCCTCGCGGATCGTCATCAGATCGGCGGTCACGAGGCGCGGCTCATGTTCGTGCGCATGGCGCGTGCCATCGGGTGAGATCAGGTTGTACACGTGGCGGCCGTCGCTCGTCGGCACGTCGAGGGTTTCGAAGCGGTTCAGATCGGCCGGTGTCAGCGGCGGTGCATTCTGTTGCAGCAGGCTCGGCGCGCCGACCAGCATCTGCTCGGTGCGCCAAAGCGGCCGCACGACGATGTTCGCGTTTTCCGGCGGATCGGAACGCACGCGCAGCGCGACGTCGATCGAGTCTTCGAACAGATCGACCACGCGATTCGTCACGCGCATTACGACGCGCACCTCTGGATAGCGGTGCATGAATTCCGGCAGGATGGTCGAGAGAATCGTCTGCGAGATCGTGACCGGCACGCTCACGCGCACCGTGCCGCGCGGCGACGAGCGCAGTTGCTGCACCACGTTGACCGCCGCCTGAGCTTCGCTGAGCATCGCCTGACAGTGCTGGTAGAACAGTTGCCCCGCTTCGGTCAGTGCGAGCTTGCGCGTGGATCGCTGCAACAGTCGCACGCCGAGCGATGCCTCCAGCTCCGTGAGCCGGCGTGATAGCCGCGACTTCGAGATGCCCAACACCCGCTCGGCGGCGGAAAATCCGCCATGTTCGACGACCTGCGAAAAGTACATCAGGTCGTTCAGATTATGTGAATCGATCTTCATCTCATCGTTCCATTAACAGAACAATCCATTGCTGACGGGCGGCTGGCACCGCGAAAAACGGTCCCTATAATAGCCCCATGTTTCAGAAATAACGCTATTCCCCATTTTTCGAGGTGATATTGATGAGTCCGTCACGAACCATTGAACGCACGTTCCCGTCGATTCGCACGGTGGAAGGCGGCGGCTTTATCGTCCATCGGCCGTTTCCGACCCGTCTGCTGATGGACTTCGATCCGTTCCTGCTGCTCGACGAAATGGGGCCGGTCGACTATGCGCCGGGCGAGGCCAAGGGCGCGCCCGATCATCCGCATCGTGGCTTCGAGACGGTCACCTATGCGCTCGAGGGCCAGTTCGGCCACAAGGATTCGGCGGGTCATTCCGGCACGCTGCGCGCCGGTGACGTGCAATGGATGACCGCGGGCGCGGGCGTCGTGCATAGCGAGATGCCGGACCCGGAATTCACGCGGACCGGCGGCCGCGTGCATGGCTTGCAGCTATGGGTGAATCTGCCGCGCCGCGACAAGATGATCGCGCCGCGTTATCAGGAGATCCCGTCGTCGCGTATTCCGGTCGCGACGTCCGAAGATGGCAAGGTGCGCGTGAAAGTGATCGCCGGTGAAGCGCTGGGCGTCAAGGCCGCGATCGAAACGCGCACGCCGATCCTGTATCAGCATTTCTCGCTGCAGCCGGGCGCGACGATCCGCCAGCCGGTGCCGGCCGACTATCGCGTGTTCGCGTACGGCCTGTCCGGCAAAGGCGGGTACGGCGAAGGCGACGCGCGCGCCGAGATCGACGCGCGCACCATGGTTGTGTTCGCCGACGACGGCGACGCGGTGACGCTCACGGCCGGCGACGAACCGCTCGAAGTGCTGCTGCTCGGTGGCGTGCCGCTGAAGGAGCCAGTGGTCCGCTATGGCCCGTTCGTGATGAATACAGAGGCTGAGATCCGTCAGGCGGTGCTCGACTACCAGGCGGGGCGGATGGGGGCGATCACGCACTGACAGGCACTGAGAGGCGCGCGCGCAGCGCGCGTCATTCACGCCTGTCGACGCGAGTCAAAACGCGCCGCCGGCCTCTCACGCAGCGCAAAACCGTCGGCCTTGGGGCGCGAACGCATGTAAATTCGTTCACAATAACGGCTCATGTCGCGCGGCGCGCGACGTTACTTCATCCCCGTACAGGAGCGCGCATGGCAGAGCCCACTGTCACCGCCCACATCGGTTCGACGAATTTCCAGGTCGTGTTCGACGACGGCAAGCACACATGGCTTGCCGACGAACCCGAATCGCTTGGCGGCGGCGACCGCGGTCCGACGCCGGTCTCGCTACTGCTGTCGAGTCTCGGCGCGTGCACGTCGATCACGCTGAAGATGTACGCACAACGCAAAGGCTGGCCGCTCGCGGGCGTACGCGTCAAACTGTCGATGGAAACCGGCGAGGCGGGCTCGACGATCGACCGCCAGATCATGCTCGACGGCGAGCTGTCCGACGAGCAGCGGGAACGGCTTTTGCAACTCGCCAATGCTTGCCCGGTGCACAAGATCCTCACGCACACGATCTCGATCCGCTCCGCCCTCGCCGTCGCCTGACGCGACGCCGGCCAATCGGGCCGCGGGTATTGCAACATTTTCATAGGACGCAGTCGTCTTGAATTTCGAACACCTCATTCAGATCAACGATCCGTTGAATCCCTTCGTCGAATCGATGACGCGCGAGCAGTTGTGGGAAGGGCTCGTGCTGCGCGCCGAGCAGCCGCAACTGTTCGTGATGGGTCTCGACAGCTGCACGATCCTGTCGCGCGACGGCAATGTGCTCGAGCGCGAGCTGCACTATGGCCAGGCCACCGTGCGCGATCGCGTCACGCTGCAGGACAGCCAGAGCGTGCGCTACGACATCCTGCCGACCGCCGAGTACGTCGGCGGCTCGTTGACGATGACGATCGAGCAGCCCGACGAGCTGCAGCTGTTCCTGCGTTTCGAATATGCGACCACGCTGCCCGTCTCGACCGATCAGGACGCTGTCCAGACGCAGGAGATCGTCAAGTCCGCGTATCGCGAGAACGATATCGATACGGTGCGGCTGATCCGCCAGTACGTCGCGGGCAAACAGGAACCGGGCCCGTTGCACTGACATGCCGCGCGGGCACCCTTCCCGCGCTATCGCGGGCCCCCAGGATGGCCCCCGGAATCGTCCAGCCGCTCTTACATTCAGCTATCAGAAGTCGAATCCGATCAATTTTTCGATCTTGTAAATAGGAATAATTATCATTTAGAATCAACCCATCGAATCGACGAACAAGCTAAAACGAATGACCGATATGACTCGCTCCTCCACGCTCAGCCTGCGCCGCCCGGCGGCCGCGCTGACCAGCCGCCCGAAATCGTCGACGACGGCTGCGCCCGCCGCGAAGCCCGCTGCGGAGCGCTCCACCGGTCCGGGCGAGACGTCGGAACGGGTCGTGCGCAGCGATGCACTGCTGCGAGGCCATAGTCACATCAGCATCGTGCACAACGGCGAGACGTACCAGTTGCGTGCGACGCGCCTCGGCAAGCTGATCCTGACGAAGTAAGCAACGCAACACGTAGTCAGTACCGGGTATTGTGGGGACCACCTCCCAGAGAGGTGTTAGGCATTAGCCAGCCACGACGGCTTGCACGCGAGAACTAGACCCCTTCGTGCAGACACCAAGCCAGCCGTCGCAGCCAGCCAGGCCGCTTTTTTGGTTCTCACTCGTTGAAAGCGAAAAAGCCGTGGGATGGCACCATCCCACGGCTTTTTCCTTGTGCATGCGCCTGCGTTCGCAGAGAACCCGGGCTAAAGCATTACTTCGAAGCCCAGCCCCAGAACATCAGCCACCACGCGCTATTGACGACCGCCAGCGCCGCGACGAACCACAACATGGCCAGCGCGCGCTGCACGAAGCGCTCGCTATAGCGGCGCGTGACGAGCCACGCGAGCCATGCGCTCCACGTGCTCGCAATCACGAGAATCGCGATGCGCAGATCCGACGCCCACCACAGCGACACGTGCTCGGCGCGCAGCAGCGACAGCGTCGTCGCCGACAAACCGAGGAACACGCCTGCGCCCGCGATCGGAATCAGCCCTTGCGTCAGATGATGCAGTCGTGTTGCGTTGAAATGCCCGAGCATGCGCGTCGCGCCTGCCAGCAGCAGCAGCAGCGCGGTGCCGTAGACGAGCGCCGTCGCGAGGATATAGCCGATCAGCAGCGAGCCGTCGAGCCACGAGAACACGTCGTTCTGGTCGGGGTAATGCGTGAACAGGAACCACGGCGCGTTGGTGTCGAGCGGCCACGTGATGTCGTGATCGACGAGCCACGTCGCGGCGAACATTTTCAGGTCGATGAACCAGCGTGACGCGGTCCAGTGGAACGCGCCGATCGCGATGCCGAGCAGGCCGTACAGGATCAGCGCCGTATCCCACGGGTTCGCCTTCATGTCGCCCAACTGCACGACTTCCGTCGACGGCTTGCGCCACGTCAGAGCGATTGCGTCGCGGTGTCCGCTGCAGCGGCCGCACATATGGCAATCCGCCGCGCCCTTCATGTTGCGCAACGGCACGAGCGGCGCGCAGTTGATCGGAATCACGCGATGCCCATGCTCGCCGTTCTTGTACGAGCGGCGCCAGGCGTCTTCGTCGACCTTGTAGTGAAACGGCGCGAGCCGGGACAGCAGCGAAAAAACCCCGTTGACGGGGCACAGGTATTTGCACCAGACGCGCTTCTCGCGTCCGTATAGCAGACCGATCACGATCGCCGCGCAGGTCGAACCGCCCAGCACCAGCAGCACCGCTTTCGGATACTGGTAGACGCTCACCATCTGCCCGTAGATCGTCGTGATGCCGAACGCGACGAACGGCCAGCCGCCCCAGCGCATCCAGTGAGGAATCGCGCGGCCACGGCCGAATTTGCTCGCGAATTCAGCAAGCGCGCCTTCCGGGCACAGCACGCCGCACCAGACGCGCCCGAGCATCACCATCGACAGCAGTACGAACGGCCACCAGATGCCCCAGAACACGAACTGCGCCGCGAGCGTCAGGTTGTTCCACAGATGCGCGGTGTCGTCCGGCAGCGGCATTAGCGCGGGCACGATGATCAGGAATGCGTACACCGCGACCACGGTCCACTGAATGCCGCGGATCACCGCGCCGTGGCGCTGCATCCACTGGCCGGCCGCCGCGAGGCGACCCGGCCGTGAAGCCATCACAGTGCTCATGCGGCGCGCCCTGCCGCCTGCTGCGCGGGCCTGCGATTGGCGCGGCGCACGAGCAGATAAACGACCGCCCAGTAGACGCCGTAAGCAATCAGATTCATCAGCGCCGGATGCGCGCGATAGCCGGTCAGCGTTGCGACGAGCGAACCGAAGGTGCTCGAATCATCGAGAATCGCCGACGAATTCCACAGCTGGTCGACGAGCGTAGGCAGGATTTCCTTGTCGATCAGCTTGTCGACGCCGGTCTGGAACAAGCCTGCACCGAGGAACAGCAGCATGATTTCGGTGACGCGGAAAAAGAGCCGCCACGAGATGATCTTGCCGCCCAGCTGCAACACGTAGAAGGTCAGCAACGCGAGCGCGAGACCGATCGCCACCGCCAGCATCTGGCTGCCGTCGACATGACCCGACTGGCCGAGGCCCAGGCCGTACAGGAAGATCACCGTTTCGCTGCCTTCGCGCGCGATCGCCAGTGCGACCAGCACCGCGACACCCCACCAGTTCGAATCGCGATGGCTCTTCTGCAGCGACTGTTCCATGTCGCGCTTCAGCGTGCGGCCGTGCTGCTTCATCCACAGCACCATCTGCACGATCAGCACACAGGCGACGAGCACCATCGCGGTCTGGAAGTAATCCTGCGCGTCACCGGAGAGCACCTCGGTGAACCCGACCAGCGCCGCGCCGAGCGCCACCGCCGCGATCACGCCGGCCGCCACGCCGCCCCACAGGTATGGCAAGCCGCGGCGCGCGTCGTCATCGCCGTTTTTCAACCACGCGTACAGGATGCCGACCACCAGCAGCGCCTCGACACTTTCCCGCCACACGATGAACAGAATCTGACCCATTCAAGCTCTCCCTTCGATCCTTCTAATGCCCGCATCCGTTGTCTCGCGCGAATGACTGCGCTCGCGTTCGACCGGGACCACTGCTTACTTCGCGACGATCACGCCTTGCGCCTGCTGGTGGAAATCGTCGAAAAACTTGTATTCGCCCGGCTCGAGCGGAGCGATCACGACGAACGAATCGGCGCCCGGCGCCAATACCTTTTCTTTGCGCAACTGCACGCTTTCGAATTCTGCCGCGCCCTTGCCAGTGTTTCGCACTTCGATCTTGATACGCTGCCCCGCCGGCACTTCGATGCGGGCAGGGTTCAGCTTGCCGTCGTTCATTTCGAGCTTGAAGGTCGGCAGGTCGGCTGCATGAGCCGTGGCCGCCAGGCAAAACGTGGCGGCAAGCATCGCGATCTTTCGGTTGATTCCCATTGGCCTTTCCGGAAAACGCGACGCGCCGACATCGGATGTGACACCGAGCGTCCGCGCGCCGTCTGCTGCATTAACTGATACGTTGATCGAGCGCGTTGGCACCGCGCGCCGATCAGTAACCGCCCTTCTTGCCGATGCCGGCGAAGGTGAAGTCATAGTCGAGCGTAATCGGCTTGAACCACGGACCCACGCCGGTTTCCTTGTCGACGTGGCGGCCGAACGCCATGTGGCCCATCTGCATCGGCGGTTCGACGATCAGCTTCAGGTGGTACTTGCCCGGACCTTGCAGCTTGACGTTGTCGCCATAGTGCGGACCGTCGTTCGCGACCATCGGCATCAGATCACCCTTGATCGGCTGGTTCGAGCCGGCCTTCGTCAGCTCGTAGCGCACCTGCAGATACGGCATCCAGTCGCCTTCGGCGAAACCGGTCGGATTGTTCTTGACTGCGTGGATGTCGGACTCGAGGTGGATGTCCGACTCCGACGCCTTGCGCATCATGCCTTCGGGTTCCATCGTGATCGGCTGCAGATAGACCGCGCCGATTTCCATGCCGCCCTGGATCTGCTGCTTGCCGATCGGATATTCGGCGGCCGAGGCCGACAGCGCCGCGACAGCGGCTACCGCTGCCGCACCGCCCCGCACAAAGGAAGACATCCGCATTGAAACTCCTTGTTTTTATCAGACTGGAATCGATTTCATTGGAACAGAGCGCTCACAGGCTACATGCGAATTTAAATGCGAACCATTCTCAATATTGGATGAGTTTATCATCGATCGCTGACGAGAACAAACCTGCCAGCATGCCCAGCCTTGTGTCATCAGGGTCTTAAGGCTCAGTTAAGAAAACCGGTGTGCGGCGGGCGAAACAGGGACGGATTGAATCGCGCCCATGGTGGCCGCGCCGACGCTTCGAGCGGGAGCTTAACGCCGGCAGCGGTGAGCAGGCGCGGCGAATGGCCGCGTCCTTTGATGGCGGACAAAAACGGGACATCAACGCGTTCGTTATTCGATGCCCGACACGTGGTCGCCCACGTTGGCACCGAACACGCGCTGACGCAGCAGCGCCAGCTGGTCGCGGGTCTGCGCGGCCTTCTCGAATTCGAGATTCTTCGCGTGCTCCATCATCTGCTTTTCGAGGCGCTTGATCTCTTTGGCCAGCTGCTTCTCGGACATGTCCTCGAACTTCGCGCGGACCTGCTGCTCCTTCAACTCGGCGCGCGCTTCGTCGACGTTGTACACGCCGTCGATGATGTCGCGAATCCGCTTGACCACCCCGCGCGGCGTGATGCCGTGCGCGGCGTTGAACGCGATCTGCTTCGCGCGGCGCCGTTCGGTTTCGTCGATCGCGCGACGCATCGAGTCCGTGATGTTGTCCCCGTACAGGATCGCCTTGCCGTTAACGTTACGCGCCGCCCGGCCGATGGTCTGGATCAGCGAACGCTCGGCGCGCAGGAAGCCTTCCTTGTCCGCGTCGAGAATCGCGACGAGCGACACCTCCGGAATATCGAGCCCCTCACGCAGCAGGTTGATCCCGACCAGCACGTCGAACGCGCCGAGACGCAGATCGCGGATGATCTCGACACGCTCCACCGTGTCGATGTCGCTGTGCAAATAGCGCACCTTGATGCCGTGGTCGGCCAGAAACTCGGTGAGCTGCTCGGCCATCCGCTTGGTGAGCGTCGTGACCAGCACGCGGTCGCCGGCCTTGATGCGCTCGTTGATCTCGCCGAGCACGTCATCGACCTGGCTGCGCGCCGGCCGCACCTCGATTTCGGGGTCCACGAGGCCGGTCGGGCGCACCAGCTGTTCGGCGACCTGCCCCGACGTCTTCTTCTCGTAATCGGCGGGCGTCGCCGACACGAACACGACCTGGCGCATCTTTCGCTCGAACTCGTTGAATTTGAGCGGCCGGTTGTCGAGCGCCGACGGCAGCCGGAAGCCGTAGTCGACGAGGTTCTCCTTGCGTGCGCGGTCGCCGTTGTACATGCCGTTCAGCTGGCCGATCAGCACGTGCGATTCGTCGAGCATCATGATCGCGTCGGGCGGCAGGTAATCGACGAGCGTCGGCGGCGGCTCGCCAGGCGCCGCGCCCGAGAAGTGCCGCGAATAGTTCTCGATGCCCTTGCAGAAACCGAGCTCCTGCAGCATTTCGAGGTCGAAGCGGGTGCGCTGCTCGAGCCGCTGCGCCTCGACGAGCTTGCCGTCGCTATAGAAGAACTCGAGCCGGTCGCGCAGTTCGGCCTTGATGGTTTCGACCGCGCGCAGCACGGTGTCGCGCGGGGTCACGTAGTGCGACGACGGATACACGGTAAAGCGCGGAATTTTCTGCCGCACGCGGCCGGTGAGCGGGTCGAACAGCTGTAGCGCTTCGACCTCGTCGTCGAACAGCTCGACGCGCACTGCCATCTCGGCGTGCTCGGCCGGGAAAATATCGATCGTGTCGCCGCGCACGCGGAACGAGCCACGCTGGAAGTCGGCTTCGTTACGGCTGTACTGCATCGCGATCAGCCGCGTGATGACGTCACGCTGGCCGAGCCGGTCGCCGGTGCGCAGCGTCAGGATCATCTGGTGGTATTCGGACGGGTTGCCGATACCGTAGATCGCCGACACCGTCGCGACGATCACCACGTCGCGCCGCTCCATCAGGCTCTTGGTCGCCGAGAGTCGCATCTGCTCGATATGCTCGTTGATCGACGAGTCCTTCTCGATGAACAGGTCGCGCTGCGGCACGTACGCTTCGGGCTGGTAGTAGTCGTAGTACGAGACGAAGTACTCGACCGCGTTGCGCGGGAAGAACTCGCGGAACTCCGAATACAGCTGCGCGGCGAGCGTCTTGTTCGGCGCGAACACGATCGCTGGGCGGCCGAGCCGCGCGATCGTGTTGGCCATCGTGAAGGTCTTGCCGGACCCGGTCACGCCGAGCAGCGTCTGAAACGCGAGCCCGTCCCCGACGCCTTCGACGAGCGTCTCGATGGCCGTGGGCTGGTCGCCAGCAGGCGGATACGGCTGATAGAGCTTGAACGGCGAGCCTTCGAACATAACGAACTTGGATTCGTCGAGCGTATCGTCGGCTTCAGTCAGATGGTGTTCGGACATGAGGGGCGGCACCGGGCCTTGGGCAAAGAATCATTCTAACGGGTTGCGGAAAGCGAAGATCGAGCGCGATCTCGTAAGGCGTCGCCGGCCGCCGGGGCCACGACGTGTTATGGCCCTTTGCGAGGCATGCGCGCCGCGTCATCGTGGCGCAATGGGCATCAATGCAGCAAACACCTCGTCCGGTTCGCGCCTGCGCAATAGCCACGCACGCTCGAATCCCTCATTGCGACATGCCCTCACAGTGCCTGTTTTTCAAGCAAATAATTGCCCCGTGGCCGTCTCGTGGTCCGAAAAACGCGCCCGGATTCGTTACAATGCGGAGTCGCGCTCGCTCGCCGCTGCCCGCAGGCCGGGCCGCCCGCGCGCGAAGCCGCCCTCTTTTCACTACTGCTGCCCACCCATCATGTCTCTGTTCTCCGCCGTCGAACTTGCTCCCCGCGACCCGATTCTGGGCCTGAACGAAGCCTTCAACGCCGATGCGCGCGCCACCAAGGTCAACCTCGGCGTTGGCGTGTACTTCAATGAAGAAGGCAAGATTCCACTGCTGCGCGCCGTGCGCGAGGCCGAAAAGGCCCGCGTCGATGCCGCACTGCCGCGCGGCTATCTGCCGATCGAAGGCATCGCCGCTTACGATGCCGCCGTGCAAAAGCTGCTGCTGGGCAACGACTCGCCCCTGATCGCGGCCGGCCGCGTCGTCACGGCGCAGGCGCTGGGCGGAACGGGCGCGCTGAAGATCGGCGCGGACTTCCTGAAGCGCGTGAATCCGAACAGCAAGGTCGCGATCAGCGATCCGAGCTGGGAAAACCACCGCGCGCTGTTCGAAGGCGCGGGCTTCGTCGTTGAATCGTATCCGTACTATGACGCGCAGACGCACGGCGTGAACTTCGACGGCATGCTGAGCGCGCTGAACAGCTACGCGGAAGGCACGATCGTCGTGCTGCACGCTTGCTGCCACAATCCGACCGGCGTCGATCTGAGCGTCGAGCAGTGGAAGCAGATCGTCGAGGTCGTCAAGGCTCGCAACCTCGTGCCGTTCCTCGATATCGCCTACCAGGGCTTCGGCGACAACATCGAAGCAGACGCGGCGGCAGTGCGTCTGTTCGCGGCGCAGGAACTGAACGTGTTCGTGTCGTCGTCGTTCTCGAAGTCGTTCTCGCTGTACGGCGAGCGCGTCGGCGCACTGTCGATCATCACTGCGAGCAAGGACGAAGCCGCGCGCGTGCTGTCGCAATTGAAGCGCGTGATCCGCACGAACTATTCCAACCCGCCGACGCACGGCGGCTCGGTGGTCGCGGCGGTGCTCGCGTCGCCCGAACTGCGCGCGACGTGGGAAAGCGAACTGGGTGAAATGCGCGACCGTATCCGCGCGATGCGCAATGGTCTCGTCAAGCGTCTGAAGGCTAGCGGCGTCGATCGCGACTTCAGCTTCGTGAACGCACAGCGCGGCATGTTCTCGTACTCGGGTCTGACGGCACCGCAAGTGGACCGCCTGCGTGAAGAGTTCGGCATCTATGCAGTCAGCACCGGTCGAATCTGCGTGGCTGCGCTCAATACGCGCAACCTCGACGTCGTCGCGAACGCGATTGCTCACGTGCTGAAGTAAGGCGATTCACGGCGCGGAGGTTTGCCGCGCCAATGCCACCTGCAGAAACGGCGCCCTGTTCAGAAAAGGGCGCCGTTTTTTTTATCTCAGGACAGTTCGACCTTGCCGGCGCAACGTCGGCTCTGTCAGCGGGACATCAGCGCGATTCCCGATGAATATCGTGGGTGACGAATCCGGCATCGTTCTCCGGCATCTCGAGCCAGTCGGGGTGCTCGAGCGAACGGCAAATATCTTCGAGACCGCTTCGCCAATGCTCGCGCATCGTCGACAGACCGAACTGAAAGTCCTTGTATTGTCCTTCGTATTCCTTGTGCCGGTAGATCAGGTGGATCACGTTGTAGCGCTTCGAACACGACAGATCCTCAGCCAGCTTGCACCACGGATCGTCGCGCTGCTCGACGGGCACGCGATCCAGCACTTCGCGCAGTACGTGGCGGAAACGCTGCGAGCGCTGCAGCATGTCGGTCACGAGACGCGTGCGGCTCGAATACTGGATGTCTTTCATGCGCCCCTGCACGTCGGTGATGTTGTCCGGCACGGGCCCGATCGCGCTCCATAGATCGACCTGAAATGCGAGCGTGTCGCGGCGCGGCGTGGACTGGAGCACCTCGTAGAGCGGCGTATTCGACATCAGGCCGCCGTCCCAGTAGAACTGGCCGTCGATCTCGACAGCGGCGAAGCCCGGCGGCAACGCGCCTGACGCGAGGAAATGCTCGGGCCTGAGCGTGGTGTGCGTATTGTCGAAGTACGCGAAATTGCCCGTGCCGCAATTCACCGCACCCACCGACACGCGTATTTCTCCCGAATTGATCCGGTCGAAGTCACACAGCGACTCGAGCGTGGCCTTCAGCGGCGTGGCGTCGTAGTAGCTCGCCAGTTGTGGCGAACCTGATACCGTGGGCAATGGCGGCGGGAAACGCGGTACGAAAAAGCCCTTTTGGCCTTCGACGATCGCGCTCATCGCCTGCGCTGCCGTAAACGCCTTACGCACCGCATCGCTCGAATTGAACAGCACGTGCTCGATCGAAGCCGGCAAGGGCGGTCCGAACGCCGGCTGACAGATCGTCTCCCAGAATTGCAGCAGACGCTCGACGCGTTTTTCCAGTGGATTGCCCGCAATGATCGCCGTATTCAGCGCGCCGATCGAAATGCCCGCGATCCAGTTCGGTTCAATGCCGGCTTCGTAAAGTCCCTGAAAAACGCCGGCCTGATAGGCACCCAGCGCGCCACCGCCTTGCAGCATCAGCGCGACAGTTTCGTAGTTGGGCAACCGGAGATGCCGATGCGGGCGGGCGGCGGCCGCTGGACCGGCGCCCTCCCCGTCGCCGGACCCGCCCACGCGCGCCCGCTTCAGATTGCGTTGCGCCATGGGCCTCTCCTTAGTGCATGTACCAGCCGTGGCTCACTACGAACGACTGGCCGGTCAGAGCCGCCGTCGGGAAGGTCGACAGGAACAGCACGGTCTGCGCGACGTCTTCGACCGTCGTGAAGATGCCGTCGACGGTGCCGCCCAGCATCACGCGCTTGATCACTTCCTCTTCGCTGATGCCGAGTTCCTTCGCCTGCTCGGGGATCTGCTTGTCGACGAGTGGCGTGCGCACGAAGCCCGGACACACGACGTGCGAACGCACGTTGTGCGCGGCGCCCTCCTTGGCGAGCACGCGCGACAGGCCCAGCAGCGCATGCTTCGCTGTCACGTATGCGGACTTCAGCGGCGAGGCGACGTGCGAATGGACCGATCCCATGTAGATCACGACGCCGCCGCGATTGTCCTTGTACATGTGCTTGAGCGCGGCCTTGGTGGTCAGGAACGCGCCGTCCACGTGAATGGCCTGCATCTTCTTCCAGTCCGAGAACGAGTAGTTTTCGATCGGATTGACGATCTGGATGCCGGCGTTGGAAACGAGGATGTCGATCGAGCCGAACTCCTCGGCGACCTTGTCGATACCCTGGTTGACGGCGTCTTCGCTTGTCACGTCCATTGCCACGCCGATTGCCTTGCCGCCGCCCTTTCTGATTTCTTCAGCCACGGCGTTCGCACCGTCCTGGTTCAGATCGGCGATCGCAACCGCCGCGCCCGCGGCCGAAAGGGTCAACGCGATCTGCTTGCCGATGCCGCTCGCGGCGCCCGTGACGACGGCGACCTTGCCGTTCAGATTCGTGTTCAGAGACGACATCCAGAACCTCCATGCAGTTGATGAGCAATGAGACCACAGGACCGAACGCGGCTTGAAGTCGGCCAAACGGCATAGACCGTTCGGCGGATGCAGCGCGGCGGCCGACTTTGCTATTGTGCATGAACCCTGTGAACGACATAGGTAAAACGCACATCGATCCGTATCTCTTTAAACTGAACCCTTTCGCGCTGAATTCGGGCTCCGTTCCCGTGGCATTACCAACCAGGAGACATGCATGAATTATCGACGTCTGGGCCGCTCCGGCCTGCAAGTGAGCGAGTTGTCCATCGGCTCATGGGTCACGTACGGCAATCAGGTGGATCACCGCGCCGCGCGCGAATCGCTTGCCGCGGCGCGCGACGCGGGCGTCAATTTCTTCGACAACGCCGAGGTCTACGCGGGCGGGAAATCCGAGGAAATCATGGGCCATGCGTTGAAGGAGCTCGCCTGGCCGCGCGTGAGCTACGTCGTGTCGACGAAATTTTTCTGGGGACTCAACGAAGCACCGAACCAGTACCACACGTTGAACCGTAAGTACCTGATGAACGCGATCGACGGATCGCTGAAGCGCCTGCAACTCGAATATGTCGATCTCGTGTTCTGTCATCGCCCCGACCCGCACACGCCGATCGAGGAAACGGTCTGGGCGATGAGCGACATGATCGCGCGTGGCAAGGCGCTGTACTGGGGTACCTCGGAATGGAGCGCCGACGAGATTCGCGCCGCTTATGAAATCGCCGAGCGGCATCATCTGCACAAGCCGGTCATGGAGCAGCCGCAATACAACCTGTTTCATCGCAAGCGCGTCGAACAGGAATACAAGCGGCTTTACGAAGACGTCGGCCTCGGCTTGACGACGTGGAGTCCGCTCGCGTCGGGTCTGCTCACCGGCAAATATCGCGACGGCGTGCCCGCCGACAGTCGCGCCCAGTTGCAGGGCTATGACTGGCTGCGTCAGCAGCTCACCGATCCGACGAAGAACAACGTGGTCGGCCGGCTCGGTGCGCTCGCCGATGAGCTGGGCTG
This sequence comes from Burkholderia sp. H160, assembly GCA_000173575.1. Lineage (GTDB taxonomy): Bacteria > Pseudomonadota > Gammaproteobacteria > Burkholderiales > Burkholderiaceae > Paraburkholderia. The sequence continues at coordinate 16,418 of ABYL01000117.1, forward strand.
CACGGTCGGTCAGCTTGCGATCGCGTGGATTCTGAAGAATCCGAATGTCAGCACGGTGATCACGGGCGCGTCGCGGGTCGAACAGATCGGCGAAAACATGCAGTCCGCCGAAGTGGCCGAGCGCATCACGCCGGAGATCAAACAGCGGATCGAAGAGATCATCGGCGACGCGCACGAGTAATCGCGCGCTGCGCGAGGCACTGAACGGACAAGCGGGCACCCGCGGTCGCGTACAATACGCGACCGCGCGCCACCGGCTCCTTCGGGCCAGCCTGCGCTCTTTCAGTGTCTTCTCATCATGCTCAGCTACCGCCACGCCTTTCATGCCGGCAATCACGCCGACGTTCTGAAACACGCCGTCGTGTTGCAGCTCCTGCGCTACCTTGGCCAGAAGGACAAGGCCTACTGGTATATCGACACGCACGCGGGGGCCGGCGTCTACTCGCTGAAGGAAGGCTACGCGACGAAGACCGGCGAGTTCGAGACGGGCATCGCGAAACTGTGGGGCCGCAACGATCTGCCGCCGCTCTTCGCCGAATACGTCGACGAAGTCAGCGCGCTCAATGCCGATGGCCAGCTACATTTCTATCCGGGCTCGCCGTATCTCGCTTGGCGACAGTTGCGCGCGCAGGATCGCATGCGACTGTTCGAGCTGCACAGCACCGAAATCGACGTGCTGCGCCACAATTTCCGCGACGCGGGCCGTCGCGCAATGCTGTACGCGGGCGACGGCTTCGACGGCATTCTCGCGCTGCTGCCGCCGGCGCCGCGTCGCGCGCTGATCCTGCTCGATCCGTCGTATGAAGACAAGCGCGATTACGGACGCACGCTGCGCTGTGTCGAGGAAAGCCTCAAGCGCTTCCCGACCGGCACGTACGCCGTCTGGTATCCGCAGGTAAAGCGCCCCGAGTCGCAGCGCTTCCCTGATCAGCTGAAGCAGCTGCAGAAGGACAACTGGCTGCACGTCAGTCTGACCGTCAGCAATCCTCCCGAGGACGGCTATGGACTGTTCGGCAGCGGCATGTTCATCCTGAATCCGCCGTACACGCTCGCCAAGATGCTGAAGGACCAGATGCCTTGGCTCGTCAAGACGCTTGGTGAGGACAAGGCCGCGACGTTCAAGGTAGAGTATCGCGGCAATTGACCGCGCTGAGCGGCGCGTGAGCGGCTTGCGCTCACTTGAACTGTGCGGCCGCCTTGCTCGCGAACTCGTTCGTATAGGTCGCACTCAGATCGATCTTCTTCGGATCGAGCCGGCTATCGAACGACGACAACGCGCGCAGCGACGTCGCCGGTCCATCCGCGGGCATCAGCCCATCCGGCGAATACGCGTCGCGTACGTTGTGAAAGGCCTCGAGATAAAGCGTCGGGTCGCCTAGCAGATAGGCTTGCGGCACCATCTTCAGCAGATCGGCGTCGCTCGCGGTCTGCAACCAATGATTCGCGCGCACGATCGCGTTGGTCAGCGCCTGCGTCGTCTTCGGATTTTTCTGGATGAAGCTCTCGGGCGCATAAAGCGTGGCCGCGGGCATCATGCCGCCGAACACGTCCTGTGTGCCCTTCACCGTGCGTGTATCGACCAGCACCTTGATCGCGCCACTGCGCGTGAGCTTGGTCATCATCGGGTCGACATTCGACAACGCGTCGATCTGCCCACTTCCCACCGCGGCCAGCACCGTCGCGCCGCTGCCGACGCCGATCACCGAGATGTCGCTGCGCTGCACGCCGACCTGGCGCAACGCTACGGTGAGCACGAGATCCGTCGACGAACCCGGCGCGCTCACACCGACCTTCGCGCCTTTGAAGTCCGCGAGCGACTTGATCTGATCGGCCTTCGATTTGACCACGCCGATCACGATCTGCGGTGCCCGGCCCATCAGCGCGAACGCGCGATAGTGCTGCCCCTTCGCCTGCATGAACAGAGTGTGCTCGAATGCGCCGGCGCCGACGTCGGCGCTACCACCCACCACCGCTTCGAGCGCCTTCGACCCGCCCGCGAAATCCTCGAGCGTGACGTTCAGGCCTTCGGCCTTGAAGTAGCCAAGCTGCTGTGCGGCAAGGACCGGCAGATAGTAAAGGCCGGGCAAGCCACCGACGGCCATCGTCAGCGTCGGCATTTCTGGCGTGTCCTTTGCGAACGCGGCGCCGGGCAGCGCGGCAAGCGCGAGCAGCATCACGCAGGCGCGCGTCGCACGTTGCATCCAGTGAATCGGCATGTAGACGTCTCCTCGTTGTGTTTCCCGTCGACGCGGTGACACGCGCGCGCACGCCGTGGTCGAAGCTGGCGGCGACCACGCGCGCAACGATTGTCGTCGGATGGTTTCGCGGGCGCCATGCGCCCAAACCCGAATCAGATGGTGGGCGCGAGGCGAGCATGGCGCATGCGCAAGAAACAGGATAACTACCCGGGGAGCGCGACGTACGCGTGAAAGTCGTGAGGGCGCGGGAGGTGCGGCGGCGTCCGTGAAGGGCTGCCGTCGATCGCAACCACAAGACGGGAAAGAAATAGGCTCGGGTAGAAGCGTCGCCGACGATCTTTCGCGCCGTTGCTACCTCATTGGGGAAGCGGGACCGGCCGCGGCGGCACGCCCCCACCCGCTGGCAACTGGATATACGGCGCGACCACGAACGGCGGCGACGATTCCTGCGGCAGCTCGACCGGTGCCGGGATCGGTGGCGCGGCGACGATCGGCTGCGGCTGGGCCGGTGAGCTCAGCAGTACGGTGCCGCTCTGGCCATTATTAACGCCGCCAAGCGTGTCGAGAATCACAGGCCGGCGGTCGTTATCGGAGACCGCGAATGCGTCCGACGCGACGCAGAGGATCGCGAGCGTCGCCACGGCGGCCGTGGCCATCGCAGATCGGAGAGTTTGGAGCGAACGGACGGAGGACATGGGCGGCCCGATGGGTTATGAATACCGTCTTGCGCGAAAAACGCCCTACCTTACCGCGGCCTGCGTTGCGAAGCTAGTCGATATTCGCCATGACCCGTGTTCTGGTGCCGCCCACCCGAAAAATGCCTGAAACAGCGCGATTTCCGATGTTCAGATATGACAAAGCCCCGCTTTGACGGGGCTCGACATTGGTACTGCGATGGCCGCGCAACAGCAGGCGCCGCCGGGTCAAACTCGAAGCGTAAACTTACAGCGAATAGCCGTTGGTTTCGAGCGAACGGATGCGCTGCTCGAGCTGCACGATATCCGACGACGATGCCAGATACGCTTCGCGGCGGGTACGTTCCGCGGTTTCGAACCAGGTGCTCAGCTTTTCAAGAAGGTATGCAAACATGATGTTCTCCAAGGATCAGATCGAATCCCCGGTGATCGGACATCAGGGATTTCCCGCAAAAGGGTTAACCCGCATTATAGCCCGAAGGTGCAACCCGACCAGTGAAATGCCCGCATGATGGGCATTCCGTTTTGGAATAATGCACCATTCCTGTGCATAAAGACCCCTGATTCTATTGGTTCCCTCGGAGATTTCCCGTGACCATCATTGCTCCCCTGATTTTTACGCACAATTAAGGTGCAATTGCACAGGAGCGCAATGAATATTGAATTTGGGTTGCACCTCTTGCTCAACGATCCGTTAGAGCGGATGGCAACCTTGTCCCGAAACCAGATCGGTATCCGCCAAGCGCTCGATGATCGGACAATCGGGCCGGTCGTCACCGTGGCAATGATCGGCCAGGTGCGCGAGGGTGTCACGCATGTCGGTCAGCTCGGCGATGCGGCGATCGAGTTCGGCGACATGTTCGAGCGCGATCCGCTTTACCTCCGCGCTTGCACGCGAGCGGTCATGCCATAGCGCAAGCAGTCGCCGGATATCCTCGACTAGAAATCCGAGCCGGCGCGCCTGGCGAATAAAGCGCAGCGAGTGCACTTCCTGCGGGCCATACACGCGATAACCGGCGCTCGTACGGGCCTTCGCCGTCAACAGGCCGACGCTTTCGTAGTAGCGGATCATCTTCGCCGTAACGCCTGAAGCGCGGGCCGCTTCACCAATGTTCATGACTGTTTCCCTCAAGGTTTCCGCCGAACTCGAGTCGATCCTACACCTTCCCATCGGGGGAAGGTCAGCCTAGCAAATGCGGTTCGGCAGGCATAATTCGACTATCCGCAACCTGATTCCGCTGAGGTCCCCCCAATGACGATCGAACTCCATGTAGAAGGCATGAACTGCCAGCACTGTGTCAACGCCGTCACGAACGCCATTCGCGAGCACGACGCCGCCGCGCAGGTTCAGGTGGATCTCGCGACCGGCCGCGTTGTCGTGGACTCGGCACAAACGGTCGATGCGCTGAAGGGCGCAATCGACGAAGCCGGATATACGGTCACGTCTGTCCGCTGAGGGCGCCGATCATGTTCAAGGTTGTCGTGATTGGTGGTTCCGGGCTGCTGGGCCGAGCTCTCAATGATGAACTCGCCCGGCACGACGGCTGGCAGATCGTTACCACCGCCTTTAGCCGGCCATCGCGGCAGATGGTCGCGTTGGATGTTCGCGATAGCCTTGCGGTCGAGCGTTTCATTGAGCACGTGAAGCCTGATGCCGTCGTGATTGCCGCGGCAGAGCGCCGCCCTGATGTATGCGAGCGCGATCCGGCGCTTGCACGCGCGCTGAACGTCGATGCCGTGCGGACGATCGCCCGGGCGGCGAACCGACACGGCGCGTGGACGCTATCGATCTCGACCGACTACGTGTTCGACGGCACACACCCGCCCTATCGACACGACAGCACGCCCGCGCCGCTCAACGCTTACGGACAAAGTAAGCTCGAAGGCGAGCGAGCGCTGATCGAAACGGCTGACCGCGGATGCGTGCTGCGTCTGCCTCTGCTGTATGGGCCGATCGTCAGTTGGCCGGAGTCGGCCGTGACGAGCCTCGTGCCGGCGATCGCGGCGTCGGCCGCGTCGGACGGCCAGACCGCCACGATGGACGCCTGGGCGATCCGCTATCCCACGTTCACGCCCGATGTCGCGGTCGTAATCCGACAGATGCTCGAGCGGCACGCGCGCGGCGAAACGATCTCGGGCATCGTGCAATGGTCCGGCGACGAACCGATGAGCAAGTACGAGATCGCCGTGCGCCTTGCGGCAGCGCTACAACTCAATGCCCATCTGACGCCGCAGCGTTCACCCACCGACTCGACTCCGCGCCCGCACAACTGTCATCTGGCGTCGACCCGTCTGGAGGAGTTCGGAATTGGTCGACGCACGCCGTTCGACATGGCGATCGGTCAGGTGCTCGCCGCGTTTCCGTGGCGAGGACCCACGACTTCGAATTGATCCGGTAGCCTAGGCGCACGAGGGTGATTGTGCGAAGCAGGGATCTGGATAGGAGAAAAACCGTCGGCAGCTATTCGAGTCTGCCGCTGGCAACGAGCATGTGTCACCGACTGATTTTCCGTTGCGAGAAACAGTCGGTGAGTTCCGGATTTTTCAGGCGTGGATTGAGAGTGCGTAAACGCAAAAACCCCACCGCGAAGGGTGGGGTTTCTGGCTGG